>JAFQAN010000032.1 GCA_017416915.1 Alistipes sp.
GACCGCGAGACGACTGGAAATGACTGAGAACACCTGAGAATGCCCGAGAACGACTGAGTAGCGCGCCAACAATACCGCGATACCACGAGATGGCGCAACCCCGCCCCAAAGCAACTCGCCGCCCTATCACTTTGCGGGTCTCCTCACGCACATTCCTCTCCAAAACACTTGCCCCCTCACTTTGCGGGTCGTCATCATGATTTTGGGCATTATTTCCCAATGCCCAAAATCTCAAATAATAAGTTATTACACAGCATATTACACGTATAAATCTATTATCGCCGATTAATCACTGATTAATCAGTGATAATATTTGATGCTGAGCAGATGCTTCTTTCCTCAATATTTTGCGGGTAGGTTTTTACCTACCCACACACTTTGTCAGCCCTCTCGCTCTCTCATAGTTTCGTGTTCTTACCATCTCTCAACCGCTTGGGTAGGTAAAAACGCTTTGGAGTGTCATTTGCCAAAGTTTTTTTATTCTCGCCGAACAATGTCCCCGAGGAGTGTTGTTCGTTTAGAAAATTATTTTTAATTTTGTAGTGCTATTTGGATAAATAGCAGACATATTGAAAGTGTTTTCGATATCCTAAAATGGAAATGTGGTAGTTTTCAAAGACTAAAGGATGACGAACAGCACTCATTTCTTGTATAGTTATGTGGCTATGCACGGTCTGTGCATTTACCCATACTATCCAGGTGTGGGGCATTGTATCGTTTGTTTTAGTCAGGGTTTTACCACAACCTCCATTTTGATAGACGAAATCAACTCCACACTTTCTTTTTATATATAACCCACCGTATAGGAGTTGTATGGTAATAAAGTTTGAAACAATTTTAACTTCAAATTTATATTACTATGAAAAAGCTATTAGTTCTATTGGTAATGGTGGCTATGTTATTGCCATCGTGCCAGAAGATTGAAGACCGCATTGATGGTCTTGAGAACCGTATTGACCAAATTGAGGGAACTCAGATTGCTACAATCAACCAGCAGATTGAGGCTATCAACACTACACTGCCTCAACTCCGTGAGACTGATACTGAACTCAAGGAGTATATCAAATCATTGCAGACTACCGCAACAAACCTCCAGGAGCAGATAACAAATACCGACAAGGATATTGATGAGTTGGAGGCTGCACTAAACAAGGCTATTGCTGATGCAGAGGCTTCTGACGATGCACTTAATGCAGAGTTGGTTGCTCAGTTAAATACCGCTAAAGCAGACATCTTGGCTCAACTTGAATCTACAAAGACCGCTTTGGAGGCTGAATTGGCTCAGATTAACTCAACTATTGCTACTCTTCAAGCTAAGGATACCGAGTTGGAGGGAAAGATTACTACATTGGAGGAGTATGTGAATACAGAGCTTCAGAACACCGAGGACTGGGCTACTGCAACATTTGCAACCCTTGAGCAGTACAACTCAATTGCCTCAGACATTGCTACTATCAAGCAGAACATTGAATCCCTTAATTCATCTATAGAGGCTCTTGAGGAGAGACTCACAGAGAGTATTGCAGAAGAGATAGCTACTGCTATTGAGCCTATCAAAGATGAGCTAGTAGCTGAGGTTATATCTGGTATTGCATCAGACTATATGGATGCAATTACAACTGCAAAGAGTGAGATTACAGCAGCATATACCTCTGCCATTGCTACCTCTATTAGCAACTTAGAGAATTCTATGAGAGAGTGGGTAAATGAGCAGCTTACAGGATACTATACTATTGCCGAGACAGACGCCTTGTTAGCTCTCCTAAAGAGTGAGTTGGAGGGAGACCTTGCATCACAGAAGAGTTACCTTGAGGGTCTTATCAATACACTATCTAACAACCTTACCAGCCAGATTTCTGCAAACAAGATACTCATTGATGCATTGCGTAATGATATGACCACAGCAGAGAGTAACATTGCTACCAATGCTGAAGCTATTGCAGAGAACAGTGCAAAGATTTTGGCTAATGCCGAGGCTATTGCAGAGAATAGTGAGGACATAGCAGCCAACGAGCAGCTTATTGCGGAGAACAAAACCCTTATCGAGGATAATGCTGCACTTATAGAGGGGAACAAGGGTGCTATTACAGATGCCGAAAAGAAGATTGCAAAGAATGCAGAGGACATAGCTACTAATGCAGCCCTTATAGCACAGAATGCAACTGCTATCAACAACAATGCCCAGGCTATCTCTGATAATGCGGCAGCTATTGCACAGCTCCGCACCGACTTGGCAACAACTAAGGAGGAGATTACCGCAGCATACACTGAGGCTATTACTACTGCTATCAGTACCCTTGATGGACAACTCCGAGATAAGATAGCTACTGAGGTCGCCACTATCAACAGCCGTATTGACAATGAGGTAGCCACTATTAACAATACCATAGCAGCCCTTACTGAACGTGTAACAGCCCTTGAGAAGGAGGTAAAGACCATTAAGGTAGCTATCTATAACATCCTGTCTGACATTGCTGATATACAGGCGCAGATTGCAGCTATCCTTGCACGCATCCAATCTATCTCATACGTTCCAGAGTACAATGATGGCAATGCTACAATGTACTACACTAACTCTGCTGGTGTTATCACTGCTGGTACGGCAACACTTAAATATGAGTTCCGTCCTGCAAGTTGTGCTGAGGAGGTTGCTGAGGTATGGGAGTCTGCACTAAATGTTAAGGCTGTATATACTCAGACAAGGGCTGCAGGAGACTTTGTGGTACTCGGCATTGAGAGTGTTGAGGCTGCTAATGGCTTCCTTACTGTTGTGGTATCAGGCTCTAATTTAAGTGAAAGCTATTTCCGTGGTGAGATTTCTGCAAATGTACGCTTGGAGGTATCTAATGGCTACAACGACTTCACATCTGACTATGTGAATATAGTACCTTGGACTACTGACACTATCTATATCCCTGATGCAAACTTCAAGGCATACCTTACTACCGAGTTTGACACTAATGGTGATAATGAGATTTCATTGGAGGAGGCACAGAGCATTACCAATATTGACATCTCAGCCTCACTGCTTCAGGTTGAGTCTTTGGCTGGTATCGAGTATTTCTCTAACCTTGAGACTTTGGATTGCTCATTCAACCGCATTACATCTTTAGACTTGAGTAGTAACACAAAGCTCACAGAGGTTAATGTTGGCAGCAACCGACTGACTTCATTGATGCTTCCAGCATCTGTTACCGCTGTTGATGCATCAAATAATAAGCTAACCACACTTGATGTTAGTGCAGCTAAGAATCTTACTACACTAAATGTTGCAAACAACACATTAGGCTCACTCAACGTTGCACAGAACAAGGCACTTGTTGAGCTTAACTGCACAGACAATGACATTGCAACACTCAACCTAACCAACTTGTTACTCCTTGAGGAGTTGTATTGCGGTGGTAATAACCTTGCTGCACTTAATGTAACCAAGAACACAGCTCTTACAGCTCTTGAGTGTAATGATAATAACCTGACTGCTCTTGACCTTACAAAGAACGCTGCCCTTGTAACACTTAATTGCCGAGACAACCAGCTTCCAAGCATTCATTTGGGTAGTACACTATTTACCACTATTGACTGTGCTAACAACCAGCTAAACAACCTAAACGTATCAACATTCACAAAGCTTCAGAGCCTTGACTGTTCACACAACAATATTGCTACTCTTGATGTTGCTAAGTGTGCCGCTATTGAGACCTTGAACTGCTCATACAACAATATAGCATCCTTGAATGTTAGTGCAAACGCTCAGCTCAACACCCTTGACTGCTCTAACAATGCAGCATTAGCTAAGTTGTGGGTTAAGGACTCTGTACAGCAGGGTGCTATTGACATCACTAAGGATGATGCTACCAATATCTACTTCAATAACGGCGGTCTTGTTATCCCCGATACAGCACTTAAGGCATACCTTGTGAACAACTACGATGATGATGGTGACGGTGAAATCTCTATTGCTGAGTCAGACAATATCACTATGGTAAATTGCTCTGGCAAGGGTGTAGCTGACCTCACTGGCTTGGAGGCTTGTACTAACCTTGTGACGCTCAACTGTGCAAATAACTCAATTACCACTATTGAGTTGCCAAACCTTACACAGCTCCGCACACTAACTTGTAATAATAACCCAATCAAGCATATCAACCTTGATAGCTGTGCTGCATTGGAACATTTTAACTTGCAGGGTACACCATCAAGTGCAATCAGCGGCTCAGCCATTACTATTACAAACTACACTCAGTCTGAAAGTTTGTACCTCTCTATTAAATCTACTCCATTTACATCACTCACTGTAAAGGACACTCCAACTCTCACATCTTTGGAGTTCTACGGAGAGTTTACAGATGTTACCGTTACTGATAACACTACACTTACCTCATTGGTATTCCACTCACCAGCAGTAAATGCTACTTTATCGGGTAACAGTGTATTGGAGAGTGTAGATGTATCTGCACTGACTGACCTTAAAGCCCTCGACGTTCAGAAGTGTAATTTGCAGTCTCTTGATGTTACAAACAATGAGGCTCTTGTATCATTGAACTGCTCTGATAATGCCTTTGTGACACTTGATTTAACTCAAAACACACTCCTTGAAACACTTATTGGAGATAATTTGGCTCTAACAAAAATCAACCTGTCTAACAATGCCATGTTGAGTAAGTATTCATTTACAGGCAATCCAGAGCTAACCACAATACGAGTTCATAACAACTTTACGATGGATAGCTGCTTGTTTACATCTGCTGGCAATAATCCAAGCCTATCAATTTTCAATACAGCTGGCAATATATTCTACTATGTAGGTCAATGCACAACTGCTTTGGGCAGTGCTGGTGTTGTGTTTGAAATCACTAATGGAGGTCAGAATGGCAAAATGGTTTCAGTTGAGGAAACCGAATGTAGGTGGAGTGATGTACTTATTACAACAAATGCAAGAAATGATGATGATGGTATGGAAAACATGAAGACTATAAAAGTCTTAAATCCTGATTTAAGTAAATATCCTGCATTTAAGTGGTGTGCAGATTACGGCACAGATTGGTATCTTCCTGCAAAAAGTGAGTTAGATACAATTTTTGATATCATAACAACTATCAATACGACACTATCTACCAACGGATACACCTCTCTTAGTACAACTAATAATTATTGGTCATCAACCGAGAAGAGTTCTCACTACGCATACTACCTAGACACTTGGAATGGAGAGTTGGAAGATGACACCGTCAAGGGATATGTATACAACGTACGTGCAGTTGTTATTTTTTAATTAACTATTTAGCTATTTAACAATTCATAATGGTTGGTGGCTTTTCGCCACCAACCTTACAATAAAACTTATTATTAACTTCATACGCAGTATATTATAATGTATAACGAAGAAATTTATGAACAACAGCTTGATTGCGAACTAGTCAATAAAGTTGTATCCATTTTTTCAAGAGCACAAATTATAATCCTTTTTTGTGTTAAAGACAAAAATTGTCAGGTAGGCAAAAATATTGCAGAGACACTGGGTATAATCGTTAAAAAATTACAAGAACACAAACAAGCCTGTGAGATAGATTTATTTTATACAGCACAAATTTTGAAAGAATGCCTAGAGATTTCTGAAAGAAATGAATGTTTACCTATGGTTTGTAGCAACATCTTGAATTTACTTTTATGGCTGCTTGAGGATATAGGTAGAATTGAAGCAGTAAATGAAAAATTGAAACATATTGAAATATCAATATGTAAAAGTGAATTATAGTATCAATAATATGGGGAGGCTCATACCTCCCTTTTCTTATGCCTTGTCAGTTGCTTTGATTCTCTCCAACACCCTCTCTATATCCTCCACCGAACTAATCTTCACAATTTCCCCTGGCGAACTCGATGTAACCTCTAACTGCGGGTTAGGGGTCTTCTTCAGGCGCTGTGGGGATCTTTTTTAATACCCGCGAGACGGCGCAACCCCGCCCTAAAACACCTCGCCGCCCCTCACATTGCGATTCTCCTCACGCTCTTTCCCCTCAAAAAGCACCTCACTCCTCCCACCTTGCGGGTCATCTTTCGCATTGCGGGTAGGTTTTTACCTACCCACACGCTATCTGGAACTGCGGGACCACGGGATAACGAGACAACGGGACAACGGGACCACGAGACTGCTGAAAAACCCAGGCGTTCTCAGGCATTCCCAGTCATTCTCAGTCGTGCGGGGCTGTGCGAGGCAGCTTGGCGTCAGAAGGGTTGCAGATGTGGTGCGAAATGATAGTGCCGTGGATGGGACATACTAAGATGTATTTCCCATTCGCGGCATCTGAGTTTCGTGCCGCAGATGCGCCCTTATCACGCCAAGTGCCGCAGATGCACCGCTATCACGCCAAGCACCGCAGATGTGCCGCTATCACACCAAGCTACGCCAAGTGGGTTAGCAACGCTGGATAATAACTCTTAGATACGGGTATGCGCTTGATGCCCTCCTCGCAGAGAGTAATATAACGCATACGATTCTCCTCCCCCACAAACTGTATCTTCGATATGTTTACTATATAGGAGCGATGACAGCGTATCATACCCGTTCCTTCGAGGCTCGCTTCGAGGCTACGTGTGCGGCAGCGAAGCATATACGAGGCTATTCGGTCGTTATGCTTATAAAATATCTTTACGTAGTTATCATCGGACTCAATATAGTAGAGCGAATCAATGTTTATGGTTAGGCGGAGCGTGCCGTTATTGTCGTAGAGGTTTACCATACGGGGTTGGCGCTCAGCACTATTTTGCGGCACTTGTGCCATAAAGCGACGTTCGCGCTCGGATAGCTGTTCCAGGCGCTTACACTCATCGCTGAGTCGCTGCAACTCATACTGCGACGCCTCCAACTCCTCAGCCTTGGCACGGTACGCTGCATAAAAAGATACAAGGGCGTTAGGTATCGCCAAAATCATCGTAACGCAGAAGAGCGCACGAGTAGCAAGCTCGGGGACAGAGTTGCTGCCAATGGGGAAAAACCAGATGGTGATAAGGGTGTATATCAGAGATATGAGTAGGTTTTCACCCATTATCCACCATATATACTTCATCGTAGTAAGCAGTATTCTATCTTGCAAGGCATACATCAGCGAGCGGCTCAAAATAAGTATTACGATAGCTGCAACATAGAACAAAATGGTAAAGCTAAAACGCAACATATCGTCTATGCTAAACCAGACAGCCATTGAGAAAGGCTCGTATATAATCATAAAGAGTGCCGAGAATGCAACGATAAAGGTTATCATTACCGAGATATAGCGCCGCGACACTAAGAATTTTGGTATTTCTCTCTCCTCTACTGGCATAAATATTCTATTTATTTGGCTACAAAGGTAATAAAAAACTCTCTTTTCGCAAACCTTTTACCACAAATATTGCAAATTCGCCACATTATATAGGTTTTTACCACAATTAGAGGGTCAATACATTTGCACAAAGTATCTTTGCGCAGTCTTGGAGAAAATTAGTGTTTTCCAGGACGTCGCGACATAGAGTGTTTTTTTGTGGATTTTGGTGTCATCTTACAGATGAAGCCTAAATTGGTAAGCGATGAAGTGCTGAGCATGGGAAGAGTTCCAAAAAGTGCAGTTTCTGACATAAAAAGTTGGACTTCCCACACTAAAAGGCTCTCTGTTGCGTTTAATGTCAAACTAACAACATTGTTCGATGAAAATTATTGGAACAGGGGCAGTGCATCCCACGTGTGCGGTAAGTAACGAGATGCTCGAAAAATTTCTCGACACAACAGACGAGTGGATAACCGAGCGTACAGGTATCAAAGAGCGCTGCGTAATTTCGTCGGAGAAGCTTGAAGATATGGCTTACGAGGCCGCTAAGAGGGCGCTCGAAGATGCCAACCTCACAGCTGCCGACATCGACTTTCTCATCTGTTCGAATGTCGTAAACGAGTATGTAACACCTGCGCTGAGCTGCATCATTCAGGGCAAGCTCGGAGCAACATGCCCCACCGTCGATATTAACGCCGCATGTGCAGGCTTTATCTATGCTATGGACATCGCCGATGACAAAATCAAGTGTAAGAAGGCAAAGAACATCCTTATCGTATGTGCCGAGGAGCCATCGCGTATGGTTAGCTGGCAGAACCGAAGCACCTGCGTTCTGTTTGGTGATGGCGCGGGAGCTGCCGTAGTAACCGAAGGCGACGAGCTTAAAGCTATACGTCTTACCACAAGCTCGCTTACCGAGGTACTCTACTATCAGCGCCACTTAGAGCCTACGCCCTACATCAACAAGGACGAGAACTTTGAGCCTCTGGTGATGAAGGGTCGCGAGGTGTTCAAACACGCCGTATCAAGCTCTTGCAAGGATATTCGTCGTCTGCTCAGCCAGACGGGCTTGGAGCCTAACGACATCAAATACTACGTCCTGCATCAGGCAAACAAGCGTATCATCGACTCAATACGCAACTTCCTCGGCGTGGACGAGAGCAAGGTGCCTCACAACGTAGAGCGCTACGGCAACATATCGTCAGCGGCACTACCCGCATTGCTCGACGAGTTGAACCGTGGCGGCAAGCTACAAAAGGGCGATAAGCTCGTATTTAGCGCCTTTGGTGCTGGCTTCACGACTGGTGCTTGCGTCATCGAGTGGGCAAAATAGGGGCTACCGACAACGGCTCACTTGTTTGGAGACTTATAAACACAGCTTAGTAAAACATTAGGCGCGGGCATTGCCGCGCAATAAAACGAAGATAAAAATGGAACAGAGAGTAGTTATCACTGGTATTGGTGCAATTACCCCCGTAGGTAACAAGGTCGAGCAGACGTGGAAAAACCTCGTAGAGGGCAACTGCGGCATCGACTTTATCAAGGGCTACGACGAGTACAATCTCCCCGTGAAGGTTGCGGGACAGATTAAGGACTTCGACCAGTCGCAGTATGAGCTGAACGCAGGTTTGGCACGTCGTAGCGACAAGTTCTGCATATATGCTATGGCAGCGGCTTCGGACGCTATGAAGGATAGTGGCTTGAAGAGCGGCGAGAACATCGCTCCCGAGCGCTTGGGCGTATATATCGGCTCGGGCATCGGCGGTATGGATACATTCGTAAACCAGACTAAGGTGCTGCTTGAAGAGGGTGTAGGACGTATCTCGCCCTTCTTTGTACCTATGATGATATCGAACATCGCCTCGGGTAATGTGGCCATATCGCACAACGCACAGGGCGTATGTCTGCCCGTCGTTACGGCGTGTGCTACGGGTACTCACTCGGCAGGCGAGGCTTACCGCGCCATCAAGCACGGCTACGCCGACGCTATCATCACGGGAGGTGCCGAGGCCTCGGTACACCCCTTGGCTATCGGCGGCTTTGCAAATAGCAAGGCGCTGTCGCGCTCGGAGGACCCGTTGCAGGCATCACTCCCCTTCTCGGCAGACCGACACGGCTTTGTTATTGCCGAGGGCGCAGGTATGATGGTGTTCGAGTCGTTGGAGAGCGCACAGAAGCGTGGCGCAAAGATCTACGCCGAGGTTGTGGGCTACGGCAACAGCTGCGACGCACACCACTTCACCGCACCCCACCCCGAAGGTATCCCCGCATCGCGCGCCATTAAGCAGGCCCTCGACGAGGCTAAGTTTGACGCCGATAAGGACCTTCTCTATATCAACGCACACGGCACAGGTACGCCGCTGAACGACTCTTCGGAGACCAAGGCTATAAAGATTGCTATGGGCGAGGAGGCAGCCCGCAAGGCGATGATTACCTCGACGAAGTCTATCACGGGACATATGCTCGGCGCTACGGGTGCTGTGGAGCTTATCGCCTCGGCGTTGTCGCTCTACCACGGCATCGTTACCCCGACAATAGGTCTTACCAACCCCGACCCCGAGTGCGACCTGGACTACACACCGTTGAAGGCACGTAAGGCAGACCTGACGGTGGCTATATCTAACTCGCTCGGCTTCGGTGGCCATAACGCCTGCGTAGCACTGCGTAAGTGGGAGGGTAAATAGTCGCTCCGAGAAGAAATATTGAAAAACAAAAACTCAGAGATATGAAACTTTTGGAAGGAAAAGTGGCACTCGTAACGGGTGCTGGTCGTGGCATCGGCAAGGCTATCGCTTTGCGCTACGCTGCGGAGGGTGCAAATGTGGCATTCACCGATTTGGTAATCAACGAGGCTGTGGAGCAGACCGTAGCCGAGCTTGAAGCTATGGGCGTTAAGGCAAAGGCATACGCCTCAAACGCCGCTCTCTTTGACGAGACACACGATGTTGTAAAGCAGGTTGTTGAGGACTTCGGTCGTATCGACGTCCTTGTAAATAATGCAGGCATCACGAAGGATGGACTTATGATGCGTATGTCGGAGGCACAGTGGGACGCAGTACTCAACGTAAACCTCAAATCGGCATTCAACTTCATCCACGCCGTAGTTCCCGTTATGGCTAAGCAGCGTAGCGGCTCGATTATCAATATGTCGTCAGTCGTTGGCGTAAGCGGTAACGCTGGCCAGTGCAACTACTCGGCATCTAAGGCTGGTATGATAGGCTTGGCTAAGTCTATCGCCAAGGAGATGGGTCCCCGTGGCATCCGCGCAAACTGCATCGCTCCTGGCTTTATCATTACCGAGATGACCAACCAGCTCTCGCAGGAGATTAAGGACCAGTGGGCAGCACAGATACCCTTGCGTCGTGGTGGTACGCCTGAGGATGTTGCCAATGTGGCGCTGTTCCTCGCTTCGGACCTGTCGTCATACGTGAGCGGTCAGGTTATCCACTGCTGCGGTGCTATGAACTGCTAAGCTGTTGCAGATGGCAAAACTATGGGGGGCTGACTTTGGTCAGTCCCCATTTTTTTGAAAGGAGAAGAGCATTATCTGCTCGGGTAGGTAAAAACCTACCCGCAAAACGAAAGACGACCCGCAACGTGGGAGGAGTGAGGAGCTTTTTGAGGGGAAAGGCGACCCGCAACGTGAGGGGCAGCGAGGTGCTTTGGGGCTGGGTAGCGTCGTCTCGTGGTCTCGTTATCCCGTAGTCCCGTGGTCTCGATAGCACTCGGGGAGGTAAAAACCTACCCACAATGCGAAAGATGGCCCGCAAG
The DNA here is from genome assembly GCA_017416915.1 of Alistipes sp. Classification (GTDB taxonomy): domain Bacteria; phylum Bacteroidota; class Bacteroidia; order Bacteroidales; family Rikenellaceae; genus Alistipes. Next base: position 11,076 of record JAFQAN010000032.1, read on the forward strand.
GTGGGGGGGCGGGATGTTTTGGGTGCGAAGCTGACCCGCAATGTGGGGGGGGCGGCGAGGGTGTTTTGGGGATAATGTACGACCGTTCCGTGTCTCGCCGTCTTGTTGGCGCGCTACTCAGGCGTTCTCAGCCATTCTCAGGTGTTCTCAGTCAATAGCGCGCCACCCAGTCGTTCCCTGCCGTCTCGTGGTCTTGCTGTCCCGAAAGCGCTCGGGTAGGTAAAAACCTACCCGCAAAGTGGGAGGGGCGAGTTGCTTTGGGGCGGGGCAGTGCGCGGAAGATGACCCGCAATGTGAGGGGAGACCCGCAACGTGAGGGGGAGTGCGTTTATAGCGTCGTCCCGAGGTCCTGTTGTCTTGTCGTCCCGTCGTCTCGCAGTCTCGATAGCACTCGGGGAGGTAAAAACCTACCCGCAAAATGTGAAGCCGACCCGCAAAGCGAGGGGGCGGGGTGTTTTGGGTGCGAAGCTGACCCGCAACGTGAGGGGTGGCGAGGTGCTTTGGGGCGGGGTTGCGCCGTCTCGTTATCCCATAGTCCTGAAAAGTGTGCGGGTAGGTAAAAACCTACCCGCAAAACGTGAAGACGACTCGCTCAGATCTTCCAGCGAACAACTTTCAACCATATTTTTAATTCTTTCTCGCTCGTCTCCAACAAGTGTTGCATCTTCAAATAGCACTACGGCATCACTCTTTCTCACTCGATAATCTCTGCCGATACCTTTTTGTATTCAGTGTAAATAGATAAGTTATACTCGTTATTACGTTTTTTTCTACCCTTCTTATATCAAAGACATAGCCAAGGATAACACCTATAAGTACACAAATAACACTTGTCGCCGATGTTAATATTACACTGTAATCAATAGTTGTTTGGTATATTGGTTAGTAAATTAGTTACTATTAGCTACTCCAAAAAGAGTTAAAGATAAAAGATTAAATATTAAAAAGCGGACACGGCGCGCACTGCGAAGTGATTGTTCGCACTTGTGCCTATGCCACCATGTGTCAGCACCCTGCAAGCATTCGTCCATTCATAAGAGTCTGGAAACTCATAGGTCCAATAAATAACATCTCCTATAAATTTCCCAGTGTTTATAATTAATGCTGTATTAACTTCTTCGAGGACTTCCCTCAAACGACCTAACTCCTCAAAACTGGGCAAGCGCCAACCTGGATAAGATCCTGCCCACTCTGTCGCTTCATACCAAGTTACTTCATAACAACTATCAAGGCTTAGAACCATGCCGTGCATTCCATCAGAAGTGACTACAAACACTACACCTCTTTGACCATTGACTGTGATAATATCACCCACCTCATAAGTTTCAGATGTTCCAGCATTAAAATCAAGCTCTGGCGTCGAGACCTCTGCCGACACGGTTGCTATCGTCGTAAGGGCAGCAAACAACAAAATTATTTTTTTCATATCTTCATTTTTTATAAGTTATTGTCCTGTACTGACCCCAAAAGTTTTTTGTCTAAACTTTTGGGGTCAGTACATCCTTTGACCTTAATATATACACACCAAATTATTCCAATTTATAGGCTTTGTATTTTATAATATATTTTGTACCGCTACCGTTTAGTCTTGGTTCAGTGCGCTCATAATAATAGGTACGGTAACCGCTATAATACGCATCCGTTACTTGGAAATCAGTATTTTTTTCAAATTTCCAAATATAACTTTCCTGTGGTTGTAAAATGAATGATTTGGTTTCTTCAAGTGATCCTGAACCTACATAAAGTTCTGCATCCACACTAACAGGAATACTGTTCATATTAGTAAAAGAATAACCAAACCATTCATTTGATTCGGTATCGCCGACAGAATAGTAAGATCCCTGATATTTTGCTACTTTTGTTTCTACCCCTCTCACCTCATTCTGTGCATACAGCTGTGTTGTAAAACCCAACATTACAACCAACATTACAAATAATTTTTTCATAATCTTATACACTTATTTGTGTCGTGCGCAACTTCTAAAATTGAGAATTTGTTATTTTACTAAATGTTTCTATTAATCATCATCTCTTCGGTCCTTGTTTACCATATTTCGTTCGCGACCAAATTGTACCGATACATAGCGTTCATACCCTCGTGGTACCTCATTGGGCCAAGCATAAACATACTTATCCTCATTTTTCCTGCAACGTATTGTGCTTTGGAAATAGTCACTCACACGTTTACCTTTATATGAGAGATACCATTCAAAATTGTAGGATGTATAATAACTTACACCATCATAGGGATCATTGTAATTTGTATTATATAGTATAACGCGATATGAACCATCTGATTGATATGTAATACTACTAACTTCGATACCTGATGAAGATTTGTGTGTATTATATTCTGCACTTGATACATTAATGCTATGGTAAGCTTGCGCATACCCACAAAACCCTAATGATAAAAATAATGCTGTTAAAATAAAATGTTTCATCTTAATATGTTTTTACTAATGATTTATGCCCTAAATAGATATTATATACGCACAAAAAAAAGCGCGGACAAAACTCCTTTATTTGCTTCTGAGGTCTTCGACTACCTTGCACCAAATAACGAGTAAAGCCCACGCCGAAACGACGTGAGCGTCATCGCTTTACTCTTGGTGCTGTTTGAAAGTGTCGAAGTTTCAGAAGCCAGAATAAAAGATATAACGCTTTTTCTAATATGTCTAAAATGTGCGTATCAAACTATACGCTTTGTTTCATAGGCAAAGTTTTTAATGTTTTTACAAAGTTAAGCAATTTTTTCGCAGAATACAACTTATTACATCTAATTTATACAACATAAACGGCTACATAATGGTAGCCAAAGCTCCGTAAAAATAGATATATTGGCTCTCCTCCTCTACCTTCCTGTTGAGCCGAAGCCGCCCTCGCCGCGCTCCGTGGCGTCGAGGACCTCAACCTCTTCCCACTCTACCTTCTCGTAGCGGGCAACAACCATCTGCGCAATACGCTCGCCTGGGTTAATCGTAAACTCCTCATTCGAGAGGTTTACCAAGATAACCTTGACCTCGCCACGATAGTCGGCATCGATAGTGCCTGGGGCGTTAAGCACCGAAATACCGTGCTTGGCGGCAAGACCGCTACGAGGACGCACCTGCGCCTCGGTACCCTCTTCGAGGGCGATATAGAGTCCCGTAGGTATCATCGCGCGCTCCAACGGTCGCAGCGTAACGGGGGTCTCGATATTGGCTTTAAGGTCCATACCTGCCGACTGCTCGGTAGCATAGTGGGGCGTAGCATACGCCGACTTATTTACAATCTTTACCTTCATAGGGGTCTATTTTCATTAATTGTTTATCGCATACTGCTTCAAAGTTACAAAACATTATCTACTTTGGCAAGTGTTACGCCCGACGACGTCGCAATGCAGCCTTCACACGCCTAACTCCCTCGACGCCCAAGATAAGAAGACCGCCATACTGCGCCGTCTTTGCCAAGCCGAAGAACACCACCCACAACGCACCCTTCATTGCGGCACTTATAGGCAGCAACATCTGCGCAAAGGATATGATATAGAGCGGTATAGCGCATAATAAAACGATGACTCCCGTACGGAACGAGAGTCCTTGAAGCCATCGTTTTATGCTATCTTTGGTGCGGCGAAAAAACTCTTTCATCGGCGTTTTATTGTCGCTTTTTTACTCTCTTGCGTTACGAGAACGACTGCATCTCGATAAGGTGGGCATAGATGCCTCCCTTAGCCAACAGCTCCTGATGTGTACCCTGCTCGGCAACACGTCCCTGGTCGATGACATATATGCGGTCGGCATTATATATGGTGCTGAGGCGGTGGGCGATGACCACCGAAGTACGTCCTTCAAGCAGCTTTGTGAGGGCATCCTGCACTAACTTCTCGCTCTCGGTGTCGAGAGCCGATGTAGCCTCGTCGAGGATAAGTATCTCGGGGTTTTTGAGTACGGCACGGGCGATGCTTATGCGCTGGCGCTGACCTCCCGACAGCTTAGTACCACGGTCGCCGATATTTGTTTCGTAGCCCTCGGGGCTATCCATAATGAAGCTATGTGCATTGGCAATCTTCGACGCCTCGACAACCTCGTCGTGCGTAGCCGAAGGACGGCCCATAAGGATATTACCCTCGATGCTATCGTTAAACAGCACCGTCTCTTGCGACACGATACTCATCTTGCGGCGCAACGACTCCTGATTAAACTCCTTAACCGAAACTCCATCGAAAAGTATTTCGCCCGCCTGAATATCGTAGAAACGCGGTATAAGCTCGCTGAGGGTAGATTTTCCACCTCCCGAAGCACCCACCAACGCCACGGTCTCACCCTTACGTATCGTTATCGACACGTCGTTGATAACCTCGCGCGAGCCATCATACGAGAAGTGTACGTTTTTAAGCTCGATGCTCTCTTTCAAGCCCTCGAACTCACGGGCATTCTTCATATCCTTAACCTCGCTCTCGGCATCTATAATAGAGAAGATACGCTCGCCCGCAGCAACACCCTGATTGATGTTTGCAAACTGGTCGATAAACGAGCGAAGGGGTCGTGTAATCTGCGAGAAGGCGGCGATAAAGGCGATAAAGCCTGCTCCCTGTATCTCGCCATCAACAACGAGGCTACCACCAAAGACGAGGATGACACCTACCGCCGTGATACCCAAAAACTCACTCATCGGCGATGCGAGTTGCTGGCGGCGCGCCATACTTATCATAAGCTGCGAGAAGTGGGCGTTTATCTTCTTAAACTTATCGGCGATAAACTCCGCAGCGTTATATCCCTTGACAATCTTCATACCTGCAAGCGTCTCATCCAATACCGACACCATATCGCCCATACGCTCCTGACCTCGCTTTGCGGGGTGGCGAAGACGCTTAACGATGTTACCGATAACAAGACCTACAATAGGCAAAAAGACGATGGCAAAGAGCGACAGCTGCCACGAGATACCTATCATCAGAGCCAAGTAGCCAATGATAAGGAAGGGGTCGCGGAAAGCCACCTGCAACGTATTGGTGATGCAGTACTGCACAACCATAACATCTTGCGTAATCTTCGACATAATGTCGCCCTTGCGCTGCTCGCTGAAATAGCCGACGTTCATATCCAACACTCGGGAAAACATCTCATCGCGCATACGCTGCAACGTGTTTACGCGAAGTCTCTCGACGGTCATTGCTGCCGCATAGCGAAAGAGGTTCGAGAAGAGGTTCATCACGATAGTTACCACAGCCAACATACCGAGGAAGTGTACGTGGTGCCACTCTTCGCCCTGCGTATGGGTATAGATGTAGCAGAGCAAATTGTTAAATCCCTCTGTGTTAAACTCCAAGCCTGGGAACTCATATACGGGGGTAAAGACAAAGTCTTTCTCGAACATTGAGTTAAGGATGGGTATTATCATCGCATAGTTCACCGTATTAAATACGGCGTGTAATGCAGCGAAGATAAAATAGGGAATGGTATATCTCGACAGCGGCTTTGCGAAGCTTAGAAGTCGTAAATAGGTCTTAAACATACGGTGCTTAATATTAGTAATGCTCGTTCGGGCGGTGTGCTGAACGAGCATAGTTTCTCTTGTTTATAAAAGTCCCTCTTTGGCAAACTGCTTAACACTCGCCTCGAAGTGCTTGATAGTCTCCTCCATCGACACGAACGACTTACCACCTGCGGCGTTCTTATGTCCACCGCCATTAAAGTAGCGTTGTGCAAAGATATTTACGTCGATATCGCCGCGCGAGCGCAACGACACACGTATAAAGTCGGTATGCTGTGTAAACATCGCCGACATCTTCATCTTCTTGATTGTAAGTGGGTAGTTCACAAAGCCCTCGGAGTCGCCCTGCTGAAACCAGAAGCGGCGCATCTCATCCTCGGTAAGCGACATATGTGCCACTGTGCCATTATGAAAAATCTTCATCTTACGGTTGATGACATAGCCATAGAGGCGAGCGCGACCCTCCGTAAACGAGTTATAGACGTGGTTGTGAATATCGGGGATAGATATGCCCGTAGCAGCCAACACCGACACCATACGGAAAAGGTCGGGAGTAACGGTTGAAAAGGCGAAATTGCCCGTGTCGGTCATCATACCAACAAACAAATTCTCAGCCATCGAGCGTGTTATACGCTCCGACGAGAATAGCTGCTCGATAATACGTCCTACCAAGTAGCAGGTACTCGACGCCTCGGGGTAGGACAACATAAGGTCGAAGTCCTCGGATGGGTCGAGGTGGTGATCGATAAGCACTCGCTTGGCGTGCTGGTTTTCGTCGATAAGGTCTCCGAGTTGATCTAAGCGCGATAGCGAGTGGAAATCCAAGCAGAAGATAATGTCGGCACTCTTGACCGCCTCTGCGGCGCGGTTATCCTTATCGCTTTTGAAGATAATGATACTCTCGATGCCAGGCATAAATTCGAGGTAGTAGGGATAGCGGTTAGGCAAGATACAGGTTACACTGTGTCCCAACTGGGTAAGTATCTCTGCCCACGCCAACGAAGAGCCAATAGCGTCGCCATCGGGGTTGGTGTGCGAAAGAATAACTATCCTTGCGGGTGTTGAGAGCATCGCACGTAACTCTTCAATCTTATTAGTTGCTATCTGCATAACCTCTCTATTAAGGTGTTAAACCTCGCAAATATAATAAAAATAGGTGTAACTTTCAAATATTGCCATATATTTATCCTATTGACCAAAATTTTAATTATAAGAGATTTTACTTTTAGGTATTTCGTATATTGAAGATTTTATAAATTAAGTATCTATAATTTTGAAAAGTCAAAATTATCCGAAAATAAAATACATCTAAACTCCTATTATGCTTAATTACAAAAACTAAAACGGAAGCTCTATTGTATATAAAAAATCCGTATCAGAGACTATACTACCTTGGTTTTTTTCGCTGAAAATTTTAGACTGTTTTTGCAACTTTTCAATGTACTCTTTTTGTTTTTTTATATCATTAATTTCCTCTTTTCTATCTCTGCTTATTTGTAAATATTTCTCTTCTTTATCAATACCTAAAAACCTTCTTCCAAAAATATTAGCTGCTATTCCTGTGGTACTACTACCTGTAAACGGGTCTAAAATCCAAGCTCCTTTTTCTGTTGATGCTTGAATAATTCGAGACAGCACACACAATGGCTTCTGTGTAGGATGTTTACCACAAGACTTCTCCCATTTTGCAATTGAAGGTAACATCCAAACATCTCTCATTTGTGTCCCCCCGTTAATTTCTTTCATTAACTCGTAATTGTAATAATGAGATGTCTTTTTATTTTTTCTTGCCCACAATATATACTCAGCAGAGTGAGTAAAATAACGACATGAAAGATTTGGCGGAGGATTAGTCTTAACCCAAGTTATACAATTTAATATCTTAAATCCTAATTCGGTAAGACATCGTGCAATTGAAAAAATATTGTGATAAGTACCACTTACCCAAATTGTACCATTATCTTTCAATTTACCTCTACAAGCAGATAACCATTCTTTATCAAAATTATAGTCTGCCTCTATACCTTGTGATTTATCCCATGCACCCTTATTAACGCTTACCATCTTGCCACTATGAACGCTAATTCCCCCATTTGACAAATGGTATGGAGGATCTGCAAAAATCATATCGAACTTGAATTCAAACGAATTAAGAAGTTCAATACAATCTCCTTTTATAAGGGTAAAGTTTCTATCTTGCGACTTATAGAATGGAATTATCATTCCTTCTCCTTTATATCGTTTATAAATTCGGATATAGATGTAAGATTATACAATCTTGGAATTATATTATATGCCTCCTCTAACTTATTTTTTGCTGAATGCCATCCCTGTCCGTCAGTTATCCAAACAAATTCGTACTGCGCATATTGATTTATTTTAGGAGCAATATCAGAGTAAGAACGAGCTGTTTCATTAAGCTTCGAACCACCTCCATTATAATAATTTGTCTCTATTAAGTAAGTTTTTCTATCGGTTGTGATTACGAAATCAAATCTTTTTAAATCTGCACCAAGCGTAGTGATCTCTGAAAATTCACTACTATTAACCTCTTTTCTATACACTATACCAGCATCGGTAAACTTTTTAGCAACTGTTGTTGCCATAATGTTTCCGCCTCTATTTTTCCTCGCGTTTGTATCAAGACCCACCTCTACACCAAAGACATAATCTACCAGATTTGTAATTTTTTTAGAAGAAAAAACTTCTGCTAACCCAGTTTTCTCTATAAATTCACAAATACTTTCTACGTTAGAAAAATAAGATTTAACTGGAACAACATTACATTTATTATCTAAAACCTTTCTATTATCAGAAGAACGCACAGCAACTAAAATATCCAACACATCAAAAGTATTTGGATTTTCCTCGAACAATTCAAATACAGCTCTCCTTAAATCATCCTTTCCCAATAAGTAGTTAAGTTGATTTAGTTTTATTGAAATTTTTGCTACATTTCGATAAACTTTTGCAAAATCTGTAAAGGATTCTAATGTAACATTTGTCTCTCTGAGTTGAGACATAAAAAGATTAAAGTCTTTCATTTTGCTGAGTGTTTGAAATATTCGAAATCATAATCTCCGACACAATACCCCTATTATTAGGATTTGCATTTATTAATCTTGTAGCAGAGACTCTTTTTATTCTGAAATCATAATATATCTGCTCAAAAAAAGATGCTCCTGTTTTATTTTCTACTGGGTCAGAATTACTTGCTATAAAAAAAGCTTTCTTTCGTGCAATACGAGAACAGAAGTCTCTTAATCTAATTTGTTCTGAATCATTAAAACCCTCTTTTGAATATGAGGTAAAAGAAGAGGTATTAGATAAAGGCTTATAGGGAGGATCGATGTAATAGAAGGAAGTAGAACTTGCATATTTTTCTGTTTCCTCAAAATCGCCACATATAATATCTACACGCTGTAAAAGAGATGAAACAGCGAGCAAGTTTACTCTATCACATATTTTAGGATTTGTGTATTTTCCATGAGGAACATTAAATTCTCCTTTGGAATTAACCCTATATAAACCATTAAAGCATGTTCTATTCAAAAAAATAAAAAGAGAGGCTGTTTCTATATCAGTCTTTTCCTTAGAATTGAATGCTTTTCGCTTTTCTAAAAAGAACTTTTTTCGTTCATCCGACGTTAAAGAGAGATATTTTGTTTGCAAAGAATCTAAACAACATATAAGATTATGCACATCATTCTTTATTACATTATACGTACATATTAATTCCTTGTTTATGTCATTTATAATAGCATGCTGTATATTAGGATATTCTTGCAATATCCAAAATAACACTGCTCCCCCCCCTACAAATGGTTCTATGTAAGTAAGGTTTTTCAATTGACACAAATTTATTGGAAGAGATTTTCTAACCTCTTCCAAAAGCTGTGTTTTACCTCCAACCCACTTAACAAACGGCTTAGCTTTAAACTCGTTCATACCAGCACAAAAGTACGAAAATTTCTACTATTATCAAATAGTAAAAAGAATATCTCTAAATTTTATTATAGGAAAGTAAAACATATATACATTCATATAGAGTTTATATTGTTATATTTCTCCTATTTCAAATTTACATACCACACTTTTTCTTTCGAAAAAGCGGCAGCTTTGAGCCACCGCCGCGTCGAAGTTGTAAACATCAGTTTTTTATTTTTTTATACTTATTTTAATAATAATATAAAATAGAATAATAATAATCACTGTTGAAAGTGTCAGTAACATCCGATGGTCGAATATATCAACATTTCAATTACGTTTTTGTTTATTATTTTTCAAGTTTAAATCTTTGAAAATTACTTAAATAAAGAGTAATTAACACTATTAACATATATGTTATAAACATATCAACCGAGATAAGTTTTTAACATCGACGGTAGATAAGCTGCGAAAATGGGGTTGATAAATAAAACAACAAAATATGGTCTAAAAATTTGCAAACAAAGGGCGACCGTATATACAACAGTCGCCCTCAAAAATGCAAATTATTTTATTGAAAAGTTATCGTCAATTATCAACCGACTTTTTAACACTCCGTAGGGAGCTTTTCAACAACCTTCTCGGCAATGTCTGAATAAAACTCCTCGACGCGAGAGTCGATGCCCGCAGCGGGACGTCCTTGCTCCGAGCCTTCCATAATAGATTGTATGATAGGCACTTGACCCAAGAGGTCGATGCCAGCCTCCTCGGCATAACGCTTCGCACCACCCTGACCAAAGATGTAGTAACGGTTGTTGGGAAGCTCCTCGGGGGTAAACCACGCCATATTCTCCACAACACCCAACACAGGTACATTTACCTGCTCGTGGCGGAACATCTCAACACCACGAACAACATCGGTAACAGCTACACCCTGCGGCGTAGAGACGATAACTGCCCCCGAGAGTTTAAGCTCGTTGATAAGCGACAGGTGTATATCGCCCGTGCCAGGAGGAAGGTCGATAAGCAGATAGTCCAACGCCCCCCACTTGGTTTGGTGTATAAGCTGATGTAGAGCATTTACCGCCATACCGCCACGCCACATAAGGGCATCGGTGGGGCGGATAAAGAAACCTATACTCATTAGCTTAATACCCAACGACTGAGCAGGAATGATATACTCATTACCCGCCTCATCACGCTCTGCCTCAGGAATAAAACCCTCGACACCGAACATCTTAGTCTGCGAAGGTCCATATATGTCGGCGTCCAAGATACCCACATTATAACCTCTCTGGCGTAGTGCCACGGCGAGGTTGGCGGTAACCGTCGATTTGCCTACACCACCTTTGCCCGAGGCGACGGCGATGATACGACATATATTTGTTGTCGATGACTCCTGCTCTCTGCGGCGCGGCTTGGGTGCTGCCTCGCGGATGATAACCATACAGCGAGCCTCGGGAAAGGCAGCCTCAATGGTCGCCTCAACCTGCTTCTTAATCTTCTGTGCAAAGGGGTCGCGTGCCTTTTGAAAACGTAGCGTAACGGCAATATCGCCCTCCGCGCCAAGCTCTGCGCGCTCTACAAAGCCGCTGTCAAGGATATTCTGACCTGTCTCTGGATGTATTATTTGGCTCAGTAGAGCCTCCAACTGCTCGTTCATAACTTTATACTGATTATATGTTTAGTTTAATGTCATAAGGTACTATACACTGCACACCGCTGCGCGTAAAGAGGAACGGATACCTCTCTATAAGCGGAAGAATTTCCTCCGAGAAGAGGTCCATCTCCAAGCCGCTGCTCTTGACAAACATCGTCCCGAGAGAGGCTATCCACTCTTCGAGGGGTGTCAGAGGAGCCAAGAACTCATATATAGCAAAATCTTCTCCAAGGTCGGCAAGGTCCGCAGCAAGGGCAATAGCCTCCACGAAGCCTCCGTTTAAGTCCGCTAAGCCATTCTCCACAGCGTCGCGACCGCTCCATACCCTACCCTCGGCAACGGCAAGGACATCCTCCGTTGTTAGGTTGCGACCATCGGCAACGTGATTTGTGAAGGTGTCGTAAACCCTATCGACGCTACGGTTGAGCGCAATGCGCTCCTTGTCGGTGAGCTGTCGGGCGATGGTCATACCTCCCGCCGTGGGCGACGTGCCTACCTCGTCGAAGGTTATGCCGAGCTTGTTTTTAAGAGTATTTTCGAGGTTGAACACCACGCCAAAGACGCCTATCGAGCCAGTGAGCGTCAGACGGTTGGCGACAATGTAGTCGGCAGGAACGGAGATGTAGTAGCCACCGCTTGCTGCCATACTTGCCATAGACACCACCACAGGCTTGGTCTGCTGCAAGAGAGACATCTCGTTCCAGATAATATCCGATGCGAGGGCAGAGCCTCCTGGCGAGTTGATACGCACCACAACCGCCTTTATCTGCTCGTCGAGACGCGCAGCACGAAGCTCTGCGGCGAGTGTTGTACCATATACGTAGTCGTCGATATACATATCGCCATCGACAATCTCGCCGTCGGCATAGATGATACCCAGAAGAGGAGAGTTGTCGCTATGTGCGGCGTAGTCTCCACTGCTCATCGACAGAGCCATATTCTGCTCTGCAATAGCTATATACTCGCCAAGCGACAGGGCGTTATAGTCGCCATCGTGGTTCTTCTTGACGCCCAACTCCGCAAAGATATCGTATAACTCGTTCTCGTGTGCCAAGCCATCGACCAAATTGAGAGATACGGCATCCTCGGGAAGCACTACGTCTAAGTTTGCGGCATACGCTTTAAGTTTTGTCGCCTCTATCTCGCGGCTGGCGGCGACATCCTCAACAATAGTGTTCCATATACCCTCTGCCAACGAGAGCATCTGCTGACGGTTGGCATCCGACATCTTCGACATTATGTATGGCTCAACGGCGCTCTTATACTTGCACGTCGAGGGTCGGAATACCTCAACATCGACCTGTAACTTGTCGATAAGACCCTTGAAGAAGGTTGTTGTAAACCCTACTCCGCGCCAGTCGAGAGAGCCTTCGGGGTGCAGCAGTACGCAGTCAGCAACCGACGCCAAGTAGTACTCCGACTGGGTGTAATAGTCGTCGTAGGCTACGACAAACTTGCCCGAAAGCTTGAACGCAGTCAAGGCTCTGCGCAGCTCCTCGATGTTTGTTGCCGAGATAATACCTTCGCCGTCCTGACGGATGCAGATACCCTTGATATTGTTGTCGGTCTGTGCAAGTTCTATCGCTGATATAGCCTCCAAGATGGTTATAGGCTCAACAAAGGACATCGTTTGCGCGTTCAACGAGTTAAAGGGCGAGATGCGCGGAGCATCTACAATATCCTCGGCGAGGTCTATATAAAGCACGGTTTCGGGTTCTACCTTTTCTGGCTCTACACTAAAAGAGGCGAGCAATCCAGCGCCCAAGAAGAAGATTATCAGGAAGAAGGTTACACAACCAACAAAAACGGCGAGCATCGCTGCGCCAAAAGTTTTCCAAAAAGTCATAACACAAAAAGTTTTGTACTCAACGCAAAGGTACAAAAAATTAGTGTATGCGCACCCCAAACCCCAATATTTTTATGGAGCAGAGGCGGCAAACACTCTCGCGTTATATAATAAGTGGTAAGAAAAGGGGCAACCGTGCAGCGAACACACCCCTAAAACGGGTGCCGTATTAGGAGATTACATCACCCCTTCGCGGTCTAACGAGCGGTAGCCGATAGCCTCGGCTATATGTTGAGGCTCGATGTTGTCGCTGTTGTCGAGGTCGGCGATGGTGCGGGCAACCTTGATGATGCGGTCGTAGGCACGTGCCGAGAGGTTTAGTTGCGTCATTGCCCTCTCCAATAGTGCTGAGCAGGTGCTGTTGAGGGGTGCGAAGCGGCGTAGCATAGCGCTGTTCATCATAGCGTTGCAGTGTATGTCGAGACCTTCGAAGCGAGCTGTCTGTATCTTGCGGGCGGCTACTACGCGTCGGCGTATCTCGGCACTCGACTCTGCGGGGCTGTTTGCCGATAGTTCGCCGATAGCCACTGGCTCGACGTTGATATGTAGGTCGATACGGTCCATCAGAGGTCCCGAGATACGTGCCATATAGCGATGCACGGCGGCTGTCGAGCAGCTACACTCCTTTGTGGGGTGGTTGTGGTAGCCGCAGGGACAGGGGTTCATCGAGGCTACAAGTGTGAAGTTGGCGGGGTAATCGACCGTATATTTTGCTCGTGATACGGTTATATGTCGCTCCTCCAAGGGTTGGCGCAGTACCTCTAAGACGTTGCGTCCGAACTCGGGCATCTCATCGAGGAAGAGTATGCCGTTGTGTGCCAACGACACCTCGCCAGGCTGTGGCGACTGTCCGCCGCCGATGAGCGCCACCTCGGATGTGAGGTGGTGTGGAGAGCGGAAGGGGCGGCAGCTCATAAGACCGCGGTGCGCCCCAGTCTTGCCCGCTACGGAGTGTATCTTGGTGGTCTCCAATGCCTCGTCGAGGGTCATCGGGGGCATTATCGTAGGCATACGTCGTGCCAACATCGTCTTTCCCGAGCCAGGCGAGCCTACCATAATGACGTTGTGTCCGCCAGCTGCGGCAATCTCCAACGCTCGCTTAACGGCAACCTGACCCTTGACATCGGCAAAATCCTCGGTGTAGGGGTTGTCGCCAACATCCTCGTTATCAGCGACGATATGTGGCGTGGGTGTGTAGTCGCTATAACCTGCAAGTATGGTACATAGCTCCGTGAGGTTGTTGATGCCGACGATGTCTATGCCCTCGACAATAGCGCCCTCGGCGGCATTATCGGCAGGGAGAAAGACACGGCGTCTGCCGCGCTCTTTTGCCATTGCCACAAGGGGTAACACGCCCGTTACGGCGCGCAAAGTGCCATCTAACGACAGTTCGCCGATGAAGAACGAGTCGTCGAGAAGCGTGGTTGTAAGCTGCTCGGTGGCAACGAGGATGCCAACAGCGATGGGCAGGTCGTAGAGCGAACCCTCCTTGCGTAGGTCGGCGGGGGCGAGGTTTACAACCGTCTTTTTGTGGGTCAGACGGTAGCCCGAGTTCTCGAAGGCAGCCTGTATGCGCTGCTCACTCTCCTTGATGGTGTTGTCTGGAAGACCCACCAAAAAGAGACCCAAGCCGCCCGATGCAACATTTACCTCGACCGACACTTCGACAGCTTCTATGCCGCTGATAGCTCCCGTATATAGCTTTACAAACATCTGTACGATACCTTATTATACTGTTAGAATGGTGCAGAGTCGTCTCCCGCCTTTGTGGGAGCAGCGCCACCGCCAGGCAGGTCAAACTCGCCTGGCACACCACCACTCATACCGCCACCAAAGCCACTATCGAAACCTCCGAAGCCGCCAGTGTTGCCTCCGAAGCCGCCCATACCGCCACTCGATGGCACATAGTCATACTCCTCGGCGGGCTGTTGAGACATACCGCCCTGCGCCTTGACTGCCGCGATAACCGAGGCGTCGGCGTCGGCAAACTTAGCCTGCTCCTTGATGAAGCGCAGAGGCACGTCGGTAACCTCGCCGTTACGGTGCTTGGCGATGATAATCTCCGCCATACCTGCGGTGGACATATTGTTGGCATCGGTGGTAAGTCCGTAGTACTCAGGACGGTGGATGAATGCTACAACGTCGGCATCCTGCTCGATAGCTCCCGACTCACGAAGGTCCGAGAGCTGTGGACGCTTTGTTCCACCGCGGTTTTCGACGTTACGGCTGAGCTGCGACAGTGCGATGATAGGCACCTCCAACTCCTTGGCGATGGCCTTCAATGTACGCGAGATAAGCGACACCTCCTGCTCACGGTTGCCGCGGGTCTCGGGCGTCGAGGCGGTCATCAGCTGCAAGTAGTCGATGATGATAAGCTCGATGTTGTGTTGTGTCTTCAAACGGCGCGCCTTCGAGCGGAACTCATAGACCGACAGCGCGGGGGTGTCGTCGATATATAGCGGCGCACGACCAAGCTCCACGGTAGAGCTTTCGAGGTGCGTCCACTGTGCGGGGGTAAGGTTACCTGTGCGCAAATCCTTGCTGTTGAGCTGTGTCTCGGCAACGATAAGGCGGTTCATAAGCTGCACCGATGACATCTCCAACGAGAAGAATGCCACAGGGGTCTTATAATCAACGGTCATATTGCGCGCCATGGTAAGCACAAATGCCGTCTTACCCATTGAGGGACGTGCCGCGATGATGATAAGGTCGGAGGGTTGCCAGCCGAGCGTGACACTGTCAATATCGGTATAACCCGACCTCACGCCGTTGTACTCGCCCGCCGTGAGTGCCGCCTTCTCAATCTGTTTTAGCGCCTTGTGCAGAATATCGGCAGCCGAGAGTACCGAGCGCTTGACGTTACCCTCCGAGATTTGGAATATCTCCTGCTCGGCAAAGCCGATAAGCTCCGTAACATCGACCTCCTCGTCGTAGCTGCGACGCTGTATCTCGGTGGCGGCGCGGATAAGCTCACGCTGTACGAACTTCTGTGCGATAATCTTCGAGTGGAACTCGACGTGTGCCGCCGATGCCACGCGCTGGGTGAGCTGTGCGAGGTAGGCAGCACCACCCACCTTGGTAAGCTTCTTGTGCGATTTGAGCTGCTCGGTGACGGTGTAAAGGTCGATAGCCTTCATCTCCTGCGACAGCTCCTGAATGGCACGGAAGATGGTGCGATGCTCCTCGGTGTAGAACGACTGCTCACGAAGGTACTCCTGTACCTCGATGATAGCATCTTTTTCGAGCATCAACGCTCCCAACACCGCCTGCTCCAATTCGATAGCTTGTGGCGGTACAGTTCCCTCTATTTCAGTTAGTTGGCGAAATGCTTCGGCGTTCGATTGCGACGCTTTGTTGTATTTGGTTGCCATAATTAAAGCACATTTTCGTTTTTCACATCCACAAAAGTAGATATTTTGCCGATAACAACAATCGTCCGCGGGCTATAAGTTTTCATTAAGTTATTACGAGTTATAAACAACCCCGCAAAAATTATGTTGATAACTCCCAATTTGATAGTTTTACAATTTTTTGTATCTTTGCATAAATATATACTATATTTAGTATGACGCTTAACCATTTCATACGAACTTTTCTCACGCTGATAGCGACAATTGTCTCGACAGCAGCCATGGCGCAGAGCCTCGACCACACGCCGCGAAGCGAGCAGCGTCTCAACGACGGCTGGCTCTTTACGTTGGGTCACGCTACGAACTACGAGCGCGACTTTATGGCGGGTACAGAGTATTTTAACTACTTGACTAAGAGCGCTTCGATACATAACGAGGGTCCCTATGCCATCGACTTTGCGGCGGATGGTTGGCGAGAGGTGCAACTCCCCCACGACTGGGTTGTAGATTTGGGCTATGCTGCCGATGCGAGCCACAGCCACGGCTATAAGACCGTCGGCTGGAAGTACCCCGAGTATAGCGTGGGCTGGTATCGTCGCGAGATATACTTCGATGAGTCGGCGCGCGGTAGGCACGTCGAGCTGCGCTTCGATGGTATATTTCGTGATGCCGACGTGTGGTTTAATGGTTTCTGGATGGGTAACGAGCCGAGCGGCTACGCTACGCAGACCTACGACATCAGCGACTATATACGCTATGGCGAGAAGAATGTTATCGCCGTACGTGTCGATGCCTCGTTGGAGGAGGGTTGGTTTTATGAGGGCGCAGGTATCTACCGCGATGTATGGTTGGTGGAGAGTTCTCCGCTACACTTTGTAAGCGACGGTGTGGCGGTGGCCTCGGAGATACGTGGCGACCGTGCCTCGCTCGACATCAGTGTTGAGGTGGTCAATGGCGGTCGTCAGAGCAACAACTACACCATCACGCACCGCATCCTCGACGGTCAAGGTCGCGAGGTGGCACGTACACGACCCCAAAAAGGTGGTTTGCTGCAACCCCGCGAGGTGGCAGTGTCGAGCGCGGAGGTTGAGGTGCGCAATATCGAGCTATGGTCGCCCGAAGCGCCGCAGCTATATTGCCTTGTAAGTGAGCTGTCGTCGGGTGGCGAGCTTCGGGATGTCATAACGACGCGCTTTGGTCTCCGCTCCATAGAGTTTTCGCCCACCGAGGGTCTGCTGCTCAACGGCAAGGACTACCCTTTGCGCGGTGTAAATCTGCATCAGGACCACGCAGGCGTGGGTGTTGCTATACCCGATGCCCTCAACGAGTACCGTTTACAGCGCCTCAAAGCGATGGGCTGTAACGCTATACGCACATCACACAACCCCGCCTCGCCCGCATTTTTGGAGCTGTGCGACAGTATGGGCTTCTTGGTTATCGAGGAGAACCGCCTCACGGGGGTTAACAACGAGCATATCGAGCTGTTGGAGCGTATGATACGCCGCGATAGAAACCACCCCTCAATCATCCTGTGGTCGGTAGGTAACGAGGAGTGGGGCATCGAGGGCAATGACCGCGGTGAGCGCATGGCCCGCACGATGACCGACTACTGCCACCGCTTTGACCCCACACGCCCCACGACGGTAGGTGTATCGGGCGGCAAGAATATAGCGCGTGGCGTCGATGTTGTGGGCTATAACTACTTTGTGCAGAACGATGTCGAGGCAGAGAAGGGGCGTTACCCCGAGCGTGTTATCCTCGGCTCGGAGGAGACGTCGGGATGTGGCACACGAGGTGTCTATTTCTCAGAAGATTATGGCGAGGGACGTATGCCCTCGTTCAACCGCACGGGCTTCAATGGCGATGTTATGAATGTCATTTCGCGCAGCTTCGGCTTCTATGAGCGACATCCCGAGTTTTGCGGCCTCTTCTTCTGGACGGGTCTCGACTACCGTGGCGAGCCAAATCCGCTGAAATACCCCGCTACGGGGTCGCAGTTCGGCATTATGGACTACTGTGGCTTCCCCAAGGACGAGTTTCACTTTTTGAGGGCTATGTGGTGCGATGAGCTGCAGGTACATATGTTCCCCGATTGGTCGCTTATGGGACACGAGGGCGAGCAGATTGAGGTGTGGGCGTACACCAACTGCACCGATGTCTTACTATACATCAATGGCGTTGGGCAAGGGCGATGCAAGGTGGAGCGTGGCGGCTATGCCAAGTGGGATGTTATATACACCCCGGGGGAAGTGGAGGTGCACGGCTACCGCAATGGCGCGTTGGTTATCGAGAAGCAAAAGACGGTGGTGGCTGCCGACAGCGTGGAACTTGTCGAGGCGACGCTCCAAAACGGCGATTGCCGCGTTATAGACATACGCCTCTTGGGCAATGGCGAGTTTGCGCCACGTGCCTGCGATAGGCTGCGGGTAACGGTTGCCGAGGGTGTCGAGATTTTAGGCTGGGGTAATGGCGACTCGGCTTTTAGACACGTTGAGCGCCCGACCGAAAGAGCAACAACAACGTTTGATATAGAGGCATTTAACGGCTGTGCGCAGGTTATTGTGCGTGGCGAGGGCGATGTCTCGGTAGAGATAGTGAAATGAGCTGGGAGTATGATATAGCAAAGCGCCTATCGGATAGGCGTCACGGCGCACGAGCAGGCATTATGGAGCGTGTGGCGACGGTGGCAACGGCAATAAGCCTTATGGTCATCATCGTTACGCTCTCGGTGGTTGTGGGCTTCAAGCAGGAGCTTAGCGCGATGCTCTCGGGGGCGTCATCCGACATCGTTGTAACGTCGCCACAGAGTGGTGGTGTGGTGTCGAGCGTCGGCTTGGAGCGCGCCACGGCGTTGGAGCGTCTCTTTGAGGATGAGCGCATCGAGCGCGCCGTGCCTTATACCGCCAAGGAGGGTGTGTTGAAGAGCGACGATAGCATCGTTGGGGTGTTGCTCAAAGGTGTCGATACGCTCTACAATATGTCCTTCTTCGAGAAGTATCTCACCTCTGGTACGCTGCCACGTATAGGCTGTGAGCCACGCACAAAGGATATACTTCTCTCGGAGCGTGTTGCTCTGCAGATGGATGTGGTGGTGGACGACCGTATCGAGATGGTATTTATTGCGGACGATGGCTCGGTGCTTCGCGACAGGTTTGCGGTGGCGGGCATCTATCATACGGGAGTCGATATAATAGATGATGTATGCGTAGTTACCGATATGCGCAATGTGGCACGTCTCTACGATGGCGATAATGGCATTGTTACGGGCTACGAGCTGTGGTTGGTGGAGGGTGTAGAGCCATCGACCGTTGCCCAGGAGCTTAACGATGAGTTTGTCGAGCTGTACCTCTCGGAGGGTATTGACGCCGAGGCGTTCACGCTCTACGACATCTTCCCGATGGTCTATGGCTGGTTGGCTACGCACGACGTAAACGCCGTGGTTATCGTGGTAATAATGGTTATCGTGGCGCTACTTAATATGGTTACCGCACTGCTTATCATCGTCTTGGAGCGTCAGCGTATGATTGGCGAGCTGAGGGCTATGGGGGCGTCGCAACGCTCGGTGGTGCGTATCTTCGTGTGGCGCTCGATGTTTATCATCCTGCGTGGCGTAACGGTGGGTCTCGTGCTGGGCTTGGTTATCTGCTTCGTGCAGCATACGTGGCACATAGTGCCGCTACCGTCGGATGGCTATATGCTGAGTGCTGTGCCTGCGGCGATGTGCTGGGGCTGGTGGTGTGTGGCTGTGGTGGCGTGTGTGGCCGTGGCGATGCTCTTTATGGTGCTTCCATCGCTCTTCTCGGCGCGTATATCGCCTGCCGAGACAATGAAATACAACGAGTAAAAAGTAGTTATGGGGATTACCCCCCACAAGTATAAAACAGATGAAACCATACAACGAACAACAATCAAAGAAGGAGCAGGTAGAGCAGATGTTCGACAACATCGCCCCTACCTACGATAAGCTTAACCACATTATGTCGCTCAATATCGACCGTATGTGGCGTCGCCGCGTGGTGCGTATCGTGCGTAAGTTGGGTGCAGCGAAGATTATGGATGTGGCGACAGGCACTGCCGACTTAGCCATCGCCATTGCCAAGCGTAGCGACCGCACGCAGATACTCGGCATAGACCTCTCGGACGAGATGCTTGCCGTGGCGCGCGAGAAGATACAGAAGCAGGGCTTCGAGGAGCGCATAATGCTCGAAAAGGGCGATGCCGAGCAGCTTGATATGGTTGCCGATGGTAGCATTGATGCTGCTACGGTGGCGTTTGGTGTGCGCAACTTCGAGAATATAGAGCGCGGTTTGGCGGAGATACATCGAACGCTGCGCGAGGGTGGACATCTTGTGGTGTTGGAGTTCTCGACGCCACGTAACAGGGTTGTGCGCTGGTTCTACTCGCAGTACTCCGACCGCCTAATACCGCGTATTGGAGCGATGATATCGAAGGATAAGGAGGCGTATAGCTACCTGCCCGAGTCGGTCAAGGAGTTCCCTTCGCCCGAGCGCTTTATGGAGATACTGCGTGGCGTAGGCTTCCGCTCTGTCAGCCGTCGTTCGCAGAGCTTCGGCATAGCGCAGATATATATTGCCGAGAAGTAGTATGCCAAAAAGTTGGTTATATATCGCCTTAGTCGCCGTCGCGTTATGCTGCTTCGTGCCGCGTAGCGTGGCGCAGTCGTCGTTTGCCGATAAGGTGCGCTTCGAGCGCGTTACGAAGGTTACACACCTCTCCTCGTCGGGTGCGAACGTATGGGTGGAGGTGAGCAACCTGACGCACCTGCGCCTTGTTGCTAAGAGAGCCGAGGTGCAGATTCTTGATGGCGGCGAGAGTGTGGCGACCATATCGCTACGCGACAAGGTTGTTGTTCCGCGACACGGCACCTATGAGGTGCTTGTACCTCTGCGCTTTAAGGCTCGTAGCACATTCTCTATGTTGCGCCTATTACGCCGCGTGGTGGCGGGCGACAGAGAGCAGCTGACGTTGTCGTACGACCTACGGGCGGGCGTGTCGGTCTATAAGCGCAATTTTTCGGGCGAAAATATTGCCATCTCGAAATTTTTGGATAACTTCGCAATATCTAATGAGATGCTTCGTGAGCTTCTCGACAAGATGAGATAGGGATAGTTCATAAATTGGGTTGAGTTGATTTTGAAGACTATGAGAGTATATTACACCATACTTGTTGTGCTATTTTTGGCACTTGGCCTCAGCAGCGCCGAAGCACAGAGTATATCACAAAAGATTGCAGAGTTGGAGCGTCGTGAGGCCGATGGCTCACATGTATCCGTGGAGCAGCAAGCATCTGTTGGCGAGGCTGTTCGTGCTACCGAGGCGGCAATGCATATTAGCAAGATTAATGGCTACCGTGTGGTCATCTACTTCGATAATGAGCAGTATGCCAGCAACCGCGCAAAAGGGGTGTTAAGCAGCTTTAAGAATAAGTATCCCTATATCAATGCCTACTTGGTGTATGAGAGCCCCTATTTCAAGGTCTCGGTGGGTGATTGCGTAACTATGGAGGAGGCTGTGGTGCTGCTCAACACCATCATTGGCGACTACCCCAAGGCCTTTCCTAAGCACGAGGAGATAAAGATTACGCAGCTGCAAAATGTGCGCCGCTGTGTCGAGATTGACGATGCGCAGTCGTCTGTTGGCGGCACGTCATCGTCCGTTGGCGACACAACGGAGACCCCGCAGGAGGCTACCACGAGTGTCGATGCTGTCGATGCTGAGCAGACACCCTCGGCTGTGGTAGGGGCTTCACAGCATAGCTTTATGCAGTGATTGGGCGGTTGTGTTGGCGCGCGTCCTGATGGTGTGTTAGGGGTAAAAATCTACCAATATTGTAGTAGTTAGTTCAAAAAATAGACATACTATTCGATAAATATGCGCTAAAATAGCACCATTTTCGCATAATTATTCAGAAAAATGGCGATTAACAGCTGATAGGTAGTTGATAGTAAGAAAACAATTTATAACTTTGCGACGATAAATCATTTTTTAATTAAAAAAACTTTATAGCTATGAAGAAGATTTATGCATTGGCAGCTTTGTTTGCTGCATTTTCATTGGTAGCTTGCGGTGGCGAGCAGAAGAAGGCTGAGGATAAGGCTGAGGAGGCTAAGACTGAGTGCTGCGCAGAGAACTGCGAGGAGTGCGCTGAGCCTTGCGAGGAGTGCACTGAGGCTTGCTGCGAGGAGCAGACCGTAGCTGAGCAGGCTGTTGAGGCTGCTGAGGAGGTTGCTGAGCAGGCTGTTGAGGCTGCTGCTGAGGCTGCTACTGAGGCTCTTAACAACTTGTAGTCTTGCGCCACACACTGCAATAGTGTGAGCAAGAGAGCATGGGGGTTGGCAATGTTATTTTTGCCAGCCTCTTTTTGTTTATATGGTGGAGAGATAACGGTAAAATCTCGGCTTGTGCGCCCCACTCCTCCTTCGATTGAGGCCCCGAATGGGCGTTCTGCTTAATATTTTCGATGACAGGGGCTATTTCTCGGCAAACGGGTCGTCGGTGATGTCGAGCTGCTGACGTACCGACTCCTCGTGTATAGCGCTGAAAATACGGTGTATGAAGCGTTTCGATACGCCCAAACTCTCGGCACGTTGCTCGGCGGCGAGAAGTAGCTCGTTGAACCTTTCGCGCTGCACCACTGCCATAGAGTGTTCGCGTTTGTATGCTCCAATGTCGCGAGCCACGTTCATACGCTCTGCAAGCAGCTCCATTAGGCGGCTGTCGAGCGAGTCGATATGTAGGCGGAAGTCGCGCAGGGCATCCTGTGTAACGGGCGTACGTCGTAAGATAAGGCTCTCGCGGAGGGTGCGTAGCTCGTTGGGGGTTATCTGCTGTGCAGCGTCGCTGAGGGCTGTGGCAGGGGTCGGATGACACTCTATCATAAGGCCATCAAAGCCCAAGTCCAATGCCTCCTGTGCCAGGGGTGCTACAAGGCTGCGGCGACCGCCTATGTGGCTGGGGTCGGAGAGTATCGCCAGCTCTGGCAGACGGCGGTGTAGCTCGATAGGCACGGACCAGTGTGGCGTGTTGCGGTATGCCGAGGTATCGTATGTGGTGAAGCCGCGGTGTACGGCGGCGATACGTCGCGCACCGCTGTTGTATAGTCGCTCGATAGCGCCCGACCATAGATCGACATCGGGGCTGACGGGGTTTTTGACGAGTATGGCGATGTCGGTGCCACGTAGTGCCTCGGCAATCTCCTGCATAGCAAAGGGGTTTGTCGTGGTACGCGCACCTATCCATACGCCGTCAATGCCCGCATCGAGGACCTGCTCAATATGTTCGGGTGTTGCTACCTCCGTGATGACGTGAAGTCCGTAGAGATTTTTCGCCTCTACAAGCCATGGCAACGCCTCGCGCCCCACGCCCTCGAATGAGCCTGGGCGTGTGCGAGGCTTCCAGACGCCAGCGCGGAAGATGCCTATGCCCGCATCGCGCACACCGCATGCTGCCGTGAGAGTCTGCTCTCGGCTCTCGGCGCTACACGGTCCTGCAATGTAGAGGGGTGCGGCGCCGCAATCAGAAAATAGAGGCTTTATATCCTTCACGACAGCTTGATGGGGTATTACTCTTCAACGATTGTTACTGAGAGGATGAGGTCGCCAGGACGTATATCGTCGATGACATCTACGCCGTCAATGACCTTGCCAAAGCAGGTATGTACGCCGTCGAGGTGCTGTGTGTTGAGACGGTTGTGGCAGATGAAGAACTGCGAGCCGCCCGTGTTGGGACCTCGGTGTGCCATTGAGAGTACGCCACGGTCGTGATACTGTCGCTCGGCGCGTGTCTCGCAGGGGATGGTGTAGCCAGGACCTCCCGTGCCATCGCCCTTGGGACAGCCGCCCTGAATGACGAAGTCGGGAATAACACGGTGGAAGCAGAGAGCATCGTAGAAGTGGCTCTCGGCGAGCTTTATAAAGTTGGCAACTGTGATAGGTGTCTCTTTCTCGTATAGTTCCACCTTCATATCACCCTTCTCGGTAGAGATAATCGCGTATTTCATAGTTCTATGTTTTGTAGTTTAGTGCAAAGATAAATAAAATTTTGTGATAAGCCACAATCTTTGGTACGAAACATCAGATGCTACGAACGACTGGGAACGCCTGAGAACGCCTGGGAATGACTGAGAATGACTGGGAACGCCTGAGAACGCCTGGGTTTTTAAGGGGTCTCGTAGTCCCGTAGTCTCGTAGTCTCGCGGTCTCGTGGTCCCGCGGTCCCGTAGTCCCGCAGTCTCGTAGTCTCGTAGTCTCGTAATACCCCAGTAGCTCAGCCGCTCTCAGTCTCTCTTCTTCAACCTCCTAACAAAACGGGATGACCAACAAAATTAGCCATCCCGTTTGTTTATCATCGTGGGCTACACTTAGCGCCCTACGACTAATGCTCTACGTGGCGATTATGCCTTGTTGTCCGAGCCAAGAACCTCCTTAATCTTGTGAATGTAGAGCTTCTTCATATTGTCGCGAGCAGGACCTAAGTACTTGCGGGGGTCGAACTCTGCGGGCTTCGTTGCGAAGACCTCACGAACTGCGGCGGTCATTGCCAAACGCGAGTCAGAGTCGATGTTAATCTTGCAAACAGCGCTCTTTGCAGCCTTGCGCAGCTGCTCCTCGGGGATACCTACTGCCGCCTTCAATGCACCACCATACTTGTTGATGGTATCAACCTCGTCCTGAGGTACTGACGATGAGCCGTGAAGCACGATGGGGAAGCCAGGAAGCTGCTTCTCGATAGCTGCCAATACGTCGAATGCCAAGGGAGGAGGCACTAAACGACCAGTCTGAGGATCCAAAGTACACTGCTCGGGAGTGAACTTGAAAGCACCGTGCGATGTGCCGATAGATATTGCCAACGAGTCGCAACCAGTCTTGGTAACGAAATCTACAACCTCCTCGGGCTTAGTGTAGTGGCTCTCAGCAGCAGATACCTCGTCCTCAACACCTGCCAATACGCCAAGCTCGCCCTCTACGGTAACATCGAACTGGTGTGCATACTCAACAACCTTCTTGGTGAGAGCTACGTTCTCGTCGTAGGGGAGGTGTGAGCCGTCAATCATCACCGATGAGAAGCCCATATCGATACAGCTCTTGCAAGTCTCGAAGCTGTCGCCGTGGTCGAGGTGCAAAACAATCTGGGGCTTCTCCCAGCCAAGCTCCTTAGCATACTCAACAGCGCCCTCTGCCATATAGCGAAGAAGCGTCTGGTTGGCATACTGACGTGCGCCCTTTGATACCTGCAAGATAACGGGCGACTTTGTCTCGGCAGCTGCCATAATGATAGCCTGCAACTGCTCCATATTGTTGAAATTGAAAGCGGGAATAGCGTAACCGCCATCTACTGCCTTGCGGAACATCTCACGGGTGTTCACGAGACCTAAATCCTTGTAATTAATCATATTACAAATGTTTTATTGTTGTGTTAGAAAATATCGTAAACAAAAATCCTACAATTTCTGCGCAAATATACGAAAAATAATAATACGATATAATAAAAAAATTAAAAAAATCACTGCGGGGCTGCGGGGCTGCGGGGCTGACGAGACAGCGGGACGACGAGACAGCGGGACGATGGGATGACGGGACAGCGGCGTTGTGAGATAGCAGGATGACGGGACGAGACCGTGGGGCTTCAAAAACCAGGGGGCATCCGACAACTCGCGGACACCCCTCTGGACACACAAACATTATCTAAAAACCCTATTTTTCTCTGTGAGCGCATCTGTCGGCGACACCGATAGCTCTCTTTGGTGCGTTCATTTGCGCTTAGCCTTGCCGCCTGTACCAACTATTCGGTGGTTGCCAGTGGCGTTGATATTGTATAGGCGCGGCTTGCTAACTCCTTGTCGAGCATATACATACCATACTTATTGCACTCTACCGCCTCCAACGCCGAAATCATCTCGCGCGCTGACTCCTCCTCCTCAATCTGCTCATCAACAAACCATACGAGGCGATTTATTGAGGCGAAGTCTTGGTCCTCGCGGGCAATGGCTACGAGCTTGTTAATCAGGTCGGTAACAACCTTTTCGTGTTCCAGCGTCTGGCGAAACATTGCCTCTACCGACTCCCAGGTCGAGGGTACGGCAGCGATGGGCTGCAACTCCACCTTTGCCTCGCGTGAGTTGAGATAGTTCATAAAGATACGGGCGTGGTCTTGCTCCTCGCGGTACTGCACGAAAAACCAGTTGGCAACACCCTTGTAACCCTTCTGCTCGGCATCCATCGACATCGCCAAGTAGAGGTACGCCGACCACAATTCGGCATTAATCTGTGCGTTAATCGCATCGTGAAGTCTCTTGCTAATCATAATCTTTTCAGTTTAGTTTATTGGTTGTTTTTGCTCTTTTCTTGTGCAAATATAAAACCAAAAAACCAATAAAGCAAATCATAAATTTTTATAGCCATATAAGCCGTTTCTATACCTTTGTGAAGATGGATAAGTCAAGCCCTCGGAGAGTCCGCGAGAGGGCCGTACAGGGCATATTTGGGGTGCATTTTTGGCGTGTCGAGGTGCGGAGGTGGGGCGAAGTGCTAAGGCTGCCCGAAAATAAAAAAGATAGTTTTTCGTAGAAAAGTTTGCAGTTATTGAATTTTTTTGTACTTTTGCATCAATTGGAAAAAAGTGAACTTAAAAAATGTCGAAGGTACCTAACAGAGGTGAGCATCTGAGGAAGCCCGATTGGCTGAAAATCAGCCTTAGAAGCACGACCGACACTGCCGATGTAGAGCATATTGTTGGTGGTCGCTGCCTACATACCATCTGCACAAGCGGTATGTGTCCAAACAAGGCTGAGTGTTGGAGTCGTCGTACGGCAACCTTTATGATTCTCGGCGACATCTGCACACGCAACTGTCGCTTCTGTGCCACAACAACAGGACGTCCACTGCCCCCCGACGAGCAAGAACCCGACAAGGTGGCGGAGAGCGTTAAGCTGATGGGACTTCGACACGTGGTAGTTACATCTGTTACACGCGACGACCTCGAAGACCACGGTGCAGCAATCTGGGCGCGTACCGTCGAGGCAATACGTCGTGAGAACCCCGATGCAACAATAGAGCTCCTTATTTCCGATATGGATGCCCGCCCCGAGCTTATCGACGTGGTGCTGGCATCGCGTCCCGACATTGTGGGACACAACATCGAAACCGTCGAGCGACTGACTCCCGAGGTGCGTTCACGAGCCAAGTACCGTACGTCGTTGGCTACGTTGAAGCATATTGCCGATAGCGGAGCAGTGGCTAAGAGCGGCCTTATGGTCGGTCTGGGCGAGAGTGAAGAGGAGGTGTTGGCGACACTCGCAGACCTACGTTCGGTAGGCGTGAGCATCGTTACCCTCGGTCAGTACCTTCAACCCACCAAGGAGCACTATCCCGTCAGGGCATACATCACTCCTCAGAAGTTCGAAGAGTACCGACTCAAAGCTCTCGAGATGGGTTTCAGCTACTGCGCGAGTGCGCCTTTGGTGCGTTCGTCGTATTTGGCAGATGCCGCACTTGAAGCTGTGAGAAAGGGATGATTGAAAAAGAGGTAGAAATCAGAGATTTAGGCGTTATGTCGTATGGCGAGTGC
Organism: Alistipes sp.; assembly: GCA_017416915.1. GTDB lineage: Bacteria > Bacteroidota > Bacteroidia > Bacteroidales > Rikenellaceae > Alistipes. Next base: position 38,923 of record JAFQAN010000032.1, read on the forward strand.
TGGGAGTTACAGCGTTCGCTCTTCGATGCGTTGTGTAAGGCGAAGGCGGACAAGAGCCTAACGCCCGAAAGCCCTGTGGGTACTATCCTTATAGTGGAACATCCCGCAGTATATACCCTCGGCAAGAGTGGACACGAGGAGAATATGCTCCTTAGCGAGGAGCGTCTCCGTGCGCTGGGTGCCGAGTTTTATCATATAGACCGTGGCGGCGACATCACCTTCCACGGCCCTGGACAACTTGTCTGCTACCCTATTATCGACCTCGACGCGGTAGGTCTGGGCATCAGACGCTATATCGATGTGTTGGAGCAGACCATCATCGACCTCGCTGCCGACTATGGCATCGAGGCACACCGCTCGGAGGGTGCTTCGGGCGTGTGGGTGAGCCAAGGACACCACCTCACGAAGCTATGTGCTGTGGGTGTGCGAGCCTCGCACGGCGTAACGATGCACGGTCTTGCACTCAACGTGGCTACGGACCTAAGTTGGTTCCACAACATCAACCCCTGCGGCTTCACCGACCGTGGCGTATGCTCGCTGACGACGCTTACCTCGCGTGAGGTAACGATGTCAGAGGTGATACCGCAGTTTATCAACCACCTAACGAAAAATTTAAATGTTAAATATAAAAAATAGAAGTTATGCCCATAGAAAAGAGATGGGTTGTCAAGCCGCAGGGCGACAAACAGGCGGTGGAGGCTCTTGCCTCACATCTGCATATGTCTCCTGTATTGACCAACCTACTTGTACAGAGGGGCATAGACACCGTGGAAAAGGCAAAGAAATTCTTCTCGCCGTCGTTGCGCGATTTGCACGATCCGTTCTTGATGAAGGATATGGACCGCGCCGTGCAGCGTATCGAGAGGGCTGTGAAGCAGAACGAGACGGTAATGATTTATGGCGACTACGATGTCGATGGAACAACTGCCGTAGCGTTGGTTTACAAGTTTCTGAGCCAGATAGGACACAAAAACCTACTGTTCTACATTCCCGACCGATATGTCGATGGTTATGGCATATCAATCCGCAGTATCGACCATGCTGTACGTAAAGGCGTCAAGCTGGTCATAGCTCTGGACTGCGGCATCAAGGCCGTGGAGAAGGTGGACTATGCTAAACAAAAGGGCGTAGATTTTATCATCTGCGACCACCATTTACCTGCCGAGCAGATACCTCAGGCAGTGGCTGTTCTGGACCCCAAGCGCACCGATTGCAGCTATCCGTTCGATGAGCTGTCGGGCTGTGGCGTGGGATTTAAGCTCGTCGAGGCGTACGCACGACGCAACCATATTCCGTTCTCGGAGATTGAGCATCTGCTCGATTTGTTGGTTGTCAGCATCGCCTCGGATATAGTGCCTCTTGTGGACGAAAACCGCATCTTGGCATACTACGGCTTACGTAAGCTAAACTCTCAACCATCGAAGGGTTTGCTCTCCATCATCAAGATTTGTGGCTTGGAGGGACACAACATCACCATCGATGATATTGTATTTAAGATTGGACCGCGCATCAACGCTGCGGGACGTATGCGTATGGACGAGGACGACGAGAATGCTGCGCCGTCGGGAGGTCACGCTGCCGTGAGCCTTCTTATTGAGGGTAACGAGCAGGAGGCACAGAGGTTTGGCGAGGTCATCGACTCGTTCAACCAAGACCGTAAGAGCATCGACCGCAACGTTACGCAGGAGGCGCACGACTATGTGGAGTCTAACCCACAGCTCAAAGCGCGCAAGAGTACGGTGATATATAACCCCAAGTGGATGAAGGGTATCGTGGGTATCGTGGCATCGCGCCTTATCGAGACCTACTACCGTCCTACGGTGGTGCTTACCAAGTCTAACGGCTTTGTTACAGGCTCGGCGCGCTCGGTAGCGGGCTTCGACCTCTATCAAGCCGTGGAGTCTTGCTCCGACCTGCTCGAAAACTTCGGTGGACATATGTACGCCGCAGGTCTGACGATGAAGGAGGAGAATGTAGAGGCGTTCACCAAGCGCTTCAACGACTATGTTGAGAAGAATATCGACCCGCAGACGCTTGTGCCACAGGTGGACATCGACAGCGAGTTGCTCTTCTCGGAGATTACCGACGACTTCCACCGCCAGCTCAATAGCTTCCAGCCCTTCGGTCCAGGAAATAGCGCTCCTGTGTTTATGACACGTGGTGCGAGCAACCGAGGCGATGCCAAGTTAGTGGGTATCGAGTGCGACCACCTGCGTATGGACCTTATGCAGCGACAGAAGCCGCATACGACCATCCCTGCAATAGCATTTCAGCAGCCCACGCACTACGAGTGGGTACGTGCGGGCAAGCCTATTGCGGTATGTTATCAGATTGTCGAGAACCACTATCGCGGCACGGTAAGCAAGCAGTTGAGGGTTAAGGATATTAAGCCTGAACGCTAAAAGCTTGGTGTGATAAGGGGTCGATTGCGTCCCCTAACAAAAAATGCCGTCAATGGGACGTACGCGCAAGTACTACCCATCGACGGCATTTTTGCCGAGTGTAGCACTCGGCGCCCTTCTGACACCAAGCCCTTGTCGTGATAGCGGCGCATCTCCCTTGTCGTGATAGCGGCGCATCTGCGGCACCAAGCTCGTTCGTCTGAATGGGGATGTACGCCAAGTACACCCCCATCCAGCCAAACTTCGACTTGGCACCACATCTGCACCACTCTCACGACAAGCTGCCTCGCACAGCTCCGCACAGCTGAGAACGCCTGGGAACGCCTGAGAACGCCTGTGTTTTTTCAGCGGGTCTCGTAGTCCCGTGGTCCCGTGGTCTCGTGGTCTCGTGGTCCCGCAGTCCCGCAGTCTCGTTGTCTCGTCGTCCCACCCTCTCGGTCGTTCCCACCCTCTCGTTTTACCTCCTCCCTGCACCAATAACGCCCGACAGCATACAAAATAGAATAAAACTACGTTTTTTGCTTTGTAATTCGCAGAAGATTTGCTAACTTTGTTTCGGTTTATGCGCGGGCGCGTAGCATACGGTGTGCGCGAAGGTGTGGACTTCAACAGCTTAGCGCCCGAATAACAGCCTCTTATGAGGTCGCTAAACATATTTTCGATAGTAATTCGGTGGCTCGACGTGGGGCATAAGGACGATATTTTTGCCCGAGGAGATGCCTGCAAGTCGAAAAACCACAAAAAATAGTGAACAGTGAGCAAGGAGTACAAGCGTTATCTTATTACCTCGGCACTACCCTACGCCAACGGTCCCGTGCATATCGGACACCTCGCAGGCGTATATGTGCCGTCGGACATCTATACACGTTACCTTCGTTTGAAGGGCTACGACGTAATATCGGTATGCGGCAGCGATGAGCATGGTGTGCCTATCACCATCAAGGCGCGTAAGGAGGGCATCACACCTCAGCAGGTTGTGGACCGCTACCACGCCATCATCAAGTCGTCGTTCGAGCGTTTAGGTATGTCTTTCGACATCTACTCGCGCACCTCGTCGCCCACGCACCGCGTAACGGCTGCGGAGTTCTTCCGTAAGCTCTACGACGAGGGTAAGTTCATCGAGCAGACATCTATGCAGTACTACGACGAGGAGGCGCAGACCTTCCTCGCCGACCGCTACATCGTCGGCACGTGTCCTCACTGCCAAAACGAGAAGGCATACGGCGACCAGTGCGAGAAGTGTGGCTCTACGCTCTCGCCTGACGAGCTGCTCAACCCCCACAGCGCTGTGTCGGGAGCTGTCCCCGTGAAGCGCGAGACGAAGCACTGGTATCTCCCGCTGGATAAGTATGAGGGCTTCCTGCGCGAATGGATATTGGAGGGACACAAGGAGTGGAAGTCGAACGTCTATGGTCAGTGCAAGAGCTGGCTCGACCTCGGCTTGCAGCCCCGCGCCGTGAGCCGCGATTTGGACTGGGGTATCCCCGTGCCTGTGGAGGGCGCCGACGGCAAGGTGCTATATGTGTGGTTTGATGCGCCTATTGGCTATATCTCTGCTACTAAGGACCTTACACCCGACTGGGAGAAGTATTGGAAGTCCGAGGATACCAAGATGGTACACTTCATCGGCAAGGATAACATCGTCTTCCACTGCATCGTCTTCCCCTCGATGTTGAAGGCGCACGGCGGCTATGTGTTGCCCGAGAATGTGCCTGCCAATGAGTTTCTCAACCTCGAAGGCGACAAAATATCGACATCGCAGAATTGGGCTGTATGGCTCCACGAGTACCTCGACGAGTTCCCTGGCAAGGAGGATGTGTTGCGCTATGTCCTGTGTGCCAATGCCCCCGAGACCAAGGACAACGACTTTACGTGGAAGGACTTTCAGGCGCGCAACAACTCGGAGCTTGTTGCCGTGTTGGGTAACTTCGTAAACCGTGCGTTGGTGCTTACCAAGAAGTACTACGACGGCGTTGTGCCTGCCTGTGGCGAGCTTAACGACTACGACCGTGCCACCATCGACGAGCTACAAAAGATTAAGGCGTCGTTGGAGCGCAACATCGAGACATACCACTTCCGCGAGGCGTTGAAGGATGCTATGGCATACTCGCGTATCGGTAACAAATATCTCGCCGATACCGAGCCGTGGAAGGTTATTAAGACTGATGCTGAGCGTGTTAAGACTATCCTCAATGTCGCTATGCAGATTACCGCAAATATCGCTATCGCCATTGAGCCGTTTATGCCCTTCTCGGCGAAGAAGATTCTCGCGATGCTCGCTGTCGATAAGTTTGGCTGGGAGTCGTTAGGCTCTATGTCGCTCATCGAGGCGGGACACACCATCGGCGAGGCGCAGCTTCTCTTTGAGAAGATTGAGGACGATGTCATACAACAGCAGCTCGATAAGTTGGAGGCATCGCGTCGTGCCAAGGCGGAGGCTGAGGCGGCTCAGAATGTCGCAGAGCAGAAGGCAGAGGTGTCGTTCGACGACTTCCAGAAGATGGATATACGTGTATCGACAATCCTCGCTGCCGAGAAGGTCGCAAAGACCAAGAAGCTACTCAAACTTACCATCGACACAGGTATCGACAAGCGTACGATTGTGTCTGGTATCGCCGAGTACTATACCCCCGAGTCGCTGGTGGGTCGTCAGGTGTTGGTGCTTGCCAACCTCGCTCCCCGCGAGATTAAGGGCATCGAGTCGCGCGGTATGATACTTATGGCGGAGGATGCGCTGGGTCGTTTAGTGCTGTTGCAGCCCGAGGACAAGACTATGTCGGGTGCGATGGTTGGATAATATGTAAACGATTGTAATACAAATAGTTACAACCTAAATAACTAACATAAAACTTAAACATTTATTATGGAAAACATTAAATGGGGAGAGCTTGGTTTTGCCTACTACAAGACCGCTTTCAATGTTCGCTACCACTATGCTGACGGTAAGTGGAGCGCAATGCAGGTAACCGACGATGAGTACATCAAGATGCATATGTCGGCTGCTTGTCTGCACTACGGTTTGGAGATCTTCGAGGGTTTGAAGGCCTTCCGCGGTGTTGATGGTAAGGTACGTCTGTTCCGTCCCGACGAGAACGCTAAGCGTATGATTAACTCGGCTAACCGTCTCTGCTTGCCCGCTCCTACTGTTGAGCAGTTTGTTGAGGGCTGTATGGAGTGTGTACGTCGCAACATCGACTTCGTGCCTCCTTATGAGACAGGTGCGTCGCTCTACTTGCGCCCAACGCTTCTCGGTACTAAGCCTTGCCTTGGTGTTCGTGCCGTTGATGAGGCCGACTTAATCATCTTCTGCGCCCCCGTAGGTCCCTACTTCAAGGGTGGTATGACCGCTATTAAGGCGCTCATTATGCGTGATCAGGACCGTGCTGCTCCACGTGGAACAGGTGATGTTAAGGTTGGTGGTAACTACGCATCGTCTATCTGGTCGTTGGAGGCTGCTCACCAGAAGGGCTTCTCTAACGTTCTCTACCTCGATGCTGCTACCCACTCGAAGGTTGAGGAGTTTGGTGCTGCTAACTTCTTCGGTATTAAGGACGGCAAGTATGTTACTCCTAAGTCATCATCTATCCTCCCCTCAATTACCAACAAGAGCCTTCGTCAGATTGCTCAGGACCTCGGTCTTACTGTTGAGGAGCGTGATATTCCTGTTGAGGAGCTTGCTACATTCGAGGAGGCAGGTGCTTGCGGTACAGCTGCGGTAATCTCGCCCATCGGTGCATTGTACGACCTCGACAACAACGTTACCTACGACTATGGTATGAAGGTTGGCGAGACTTGCAAGAAGATGTACGACCGTTTGCAGGGCATCCAGTATGGTCGCGTAGAGGATACTCACGACTGGACTATTCTCGTAGAGTAATTTCCTGTTAGAGGGGTCATCTTCGACCCATCCCAAAAGTAAGAGGGCTGAGGCTGTACGTTTAAGTACTATCCTCAGCCCTCTCTTCTTTTGGTGACAGCGAGACTACGAGACGATGGGACAGCGAGACCCAAATACCGTGTTGTCTCCCTCAAAAAACGCTCTCTTAGCGCCCAAACTTTACCAAGAGTACATTAATATCTGCGGGCGATACACCTGGTATGCGCGATGCTTGACCTATGGTTGCTGGGCGTATTCTGCTCAACTTCTGTCGCGCCTCAATGGTTAGCGACTGCATACCCTCAAAATCGAAGCCCTCGGGGATGCGTATATCCTCCAAGCGGTGTAGCTTCTCGGCAAAGAACTTCTCGCGCTCGATATATCCTCTATACTTTATCTGTATCTCGCACTGCTCGATAACCTCCGCGCTGAGCGCCTCCTTATCTATAAATTTTCGCAGCGCCTTATGTATCTCCGCCAACGAACGTATAGTAACGCCGCTGCGCAAAACGATGTCGTAAAGCTTGCGTCCCTGCGTCAGAGGCTCCTCGCCAACCGAAATTAAATAGTCGTCAATTTCGCCTCGTTTGACCGACTGTTGGCGAAGAAATGCAATAAGCGATTCTACGAGCGAATTTTTTTTGAGCAGATTTTCGTATTTCTTCTCGCTCACGAGACCTATTTTATATCCTAACGGCGTAAGTCGTGCATCTGCATTATCCTGACGGAGCAGTATTCGATACTCCGCGCGCGATGTAAACATACGGTATGGCTCATCGACGCCCTTCGTTACGAGGTCGTCTATCAGTACGCCGATATAGGCCTCGTCGCGGCGCAGTACCACCTCCTCCTTGCCGTTGAGCGAGAGGTGGGCGTTGATACCCGCCATAAGACCCTGTGCTGCCGCCTCCTCATAGCCCGTTGTGCCGTTCACCTGCCCCGCGAAGTATAGTCCTTCGACAAGCTTCGTTTCGAGCGTGTGGCGTAGCTGTGTGGGTGGGAAGTAGTCGTACTCTATGGCATAGCCCGTGCGATATACGTGTGCGTTCTCAAACCCAGATATTTGCCTAAGTGCCTCAATCTGAACACTATACGGCAGCGACGATGAGAAGCCATTGAGGTAATACTCGTTTGTTGAGCGACCCTCTGGCTCTAAGAACAGCTGGTGTTGCTCCTTGTCGGCGAAGGTACGCAGCTTATCCTCGATGCTCGGGCAGTAACGTGGACCGATACCCGATATTGTGCCGTTAAATAGCGGCGAGCGGTCGAAGCCTGTACGCAAGGTGTCGTGTACGCGCTTCGATGTATATACCATAAAGCACGGCAGCTGGTGCTTAACAGGCTCAGTATCAGGGTCAAACGAAAACTTAGACGGCTCTGCATCGCCCTCTTGTGCCTCCAATGCCTCAAAGTTTATGGTGCGAGCGTCCAACCTCACGGGTGTTCCCGTCTTCATACGTCCGCACTCGAAGCCCATAGCGCGTAGAGTCTCTGTTATGCCGTGTGATGCTTGGTCGCCTGCACGACCGCCCTCGGCGTGTGCCTCGCCGCAGTGCATAACGCCATCGAGGAACGTACCTGTGGTCAGCACTACCCTACTTGTCTCGAACTCCACGCCCATACGCGTTTTTACACCCCTTACACGCGGTTTTTCGCCCGACGTGTCAAAGAGTATCTCCGTTACGGAGTCCTGCCACAGATAGAGCTTATGTGTATTTTCGAGCGTCCTACGCCACGCCTGCGAGAACTCACGCTTGTCGCACTGCGCACGTGGACTCCACATCGCCGCGCCCTTTGAGCGGTTGAGCATACGGAACTGTATTGCCGAGTGGTCGGTTATGCGACCCATCATACCGCCCAATGCGTCTATCTCGCGCACTATCTGACCCTTAGCCACGCCACCCACAGCGGGGTTGCACGACATCGAGGCAATCTTCTCCATATCGATAGTGATGAGCAGCGTACGTGAGCCGAGACGTGCTGCTGCCGAGGCTGCCTCACATCCTGCGTGTCCTGCGCCGATGACAATTATGTCGTAACGCTCCGTCATAGCATCTCGTTGAGTAGTTTGAGGTACTTATTCTCCAAGCGGCGCATATTCTTCTCCGCCCACGGCGACTTGTCCTTATGTCCGCAGAGGTGTAATGCCCCGTGTACCACTACGCGGCGTATCTCGTTGATAGGCAGTGTCTTATATATCGCGGCATTATCTACCACGGTAGCTATGTCGATGTATATCTCGCCATTTATGACGTGTTCTGCGAGGCGTGTTTCACGCTCCTCGAAGGTGATGACGTCGGTGAAGTAGTCGTGGCCCAAGAAGTCGCGGTTGAGCTGTCGGTGGTACTCCGATGAACAGAAGATGTAGTTTATCTCGCCTGCGGTGTACCCCTCGCGGCGTATAACCTCCTCTATCCAGCGACGTGTTGTGAGGCGTCGGGGCAACGAGTAGTTGCATCCCTCGGTGTAGAAATGTATCATACGTTACTTTTTGAAGCACTCCATCACCGACATTGTCTTGTTGGGGTCGGAGTGGTTTATCATAAAGAGCATATAAGCGCTCTCGACGCCCTTGTGGTCGATGGCGATGCCTATTGTGCCTATCTTTTGGTCCTTTTGTACGGTGCTACCCTCTGCCACACATACTGAGCTAAGGTGCATATATACCGAGATATACTGTCCGTGTGCGATGAACACCTGCTGATGGTTCGTATTGTCGCGGCTGATGCGGATAACCTTACCCTCGTATATGCTGCGCACAGCACTACCCTTCTGTGCCGTTATGGTCGCCGTATTGCCGTTTACCTTCGATATGGCACCCCCTACTACGGGCAGATTTAGGTTTTTGGTCTTGTCATTGAACGACGAGCCTGTCTTGTTCCCTGCCGTGAGCTTGCGTAGCTCGGCGAGGGCGCTGTCGAGTTTCATCTGCTGCTTGCGCTGGTTGCTGAGAGCCTTTTTCTCCTTGTCGCTGAGGCTGTTGTACTCCTTTTGCGCCTCACGCTTGTCATCCTCCAACGAGCGGCGCTCCTCTTCGAGCGAACGACCGATAGAGTCCAGCTCGTGGCTACGTGTGGCAAGCAGCTTGCGCTGCGAGGCTAACTCCTCCTCTTGTTGTATTATCTGCTCGGCAAGAGCTCTGCGTTGGTCGGCGACGTGCTGCACCTGTGCCATGCGGCGGGCAGCATCGGATATATCCTCAGACGAGAAGATAAAGGTGGTATAGTTATTTTGTCGGTAGTTGCGATATGCCACACGCACCGCCTCGGCGTATAGCGCGCGGTTGTGTTCGAGGGCATTGTGCAGCGAGTCTGCCGCAGCGCTTGCCGTGGCTATGTCTGCCTCCACAAGCTCCCTCTCGCGCTCCGTCTCGGCGATGTAGCTGCTGCGTAGGTTCATTTGGTGGTTGAGTGCCTCCACCCGTTTTGATGCCGATGCCTTCTCCTTTTTGAGGTTCGACACCTCCCTCTTTGCGCTCTCCACGTCGCGCTTGTACTGCTCGACACGACGACGCTGCTCATCTACCTTTTTGCTCTGCGCCGAGAGCGATAGTGGGGTAGTGAGCAACAGTAGAAAGAGTGTTACGCGTATAATCTTGCCTATCATCATTTGTCGTGTTTAGGTTCTGCTTTGAGTTGTGCTATATGCTCCTCCATACGTTGGCTGTCGTAGCCGCGCCCCACCGCCTTCTTCCAATATGTCTCTGCCATAAACTTCTCGCCCAAGGCCCATAGTATGTCGCCATAGTGCGCCAATAGGTCGGGGTCGCGCTGACCGTCGATGGATAGTGCCTGTTGCATAATCCTCTTTGCCTCCTCGTTGCTGCCCACACGGTGCATCACCCACGCCAAGGTGTCCAAGTATGTGGCGTTGTTCGGCGATAGCTTGTTTGCCGTTGTGGCGTAGTTCATAGCTACGAGTAGCTCTCTATCTAAGAGGCTCAGGAAGTAGGCGTAGTTGTTGAGTACCAATATGTTTTCGTCGTTGTAGGCGAGAGCCTTGTCGTATGCCTTGAAGCACTGTTTATCATCGCCCATCTCGTGATATATGTCGCCGATATAGCCCCAAATCATACTGCGCTCCTCGTCTTTTTGGCACAGTTTCAGTGTCTTGTGCAGCATCTTTACAGCCCCCTTCTTATCGCCCTTTTCCGAGGCGAAGAATGCCGCATAGGAGCTTATGTCAATGTTCTGGGGGAAGCGCTCCATAGCTTCATCGAGGAGCCTCTCCACGTCGGCACTCTCGGAAAACGCATATTCGAGCTGTATCACCGCGATATAGTCTTCGGGTGTTGTCGTGCTGTGGTCTAAGTGGCGACGTAGGTAGTCGAGGGCCTGCTCCTCCTCGCCCGCCGCTAAGAGGTGTGAGGCGTAGTAGTTCTTTACCTCGCGGTTTTCGGGGTAGTCGAGGCTGAGTGCTACGATTATGCCGCCCACGCGGAAGAAGTTGTCGTAGTAAAACTTCGTGTCGGAGACGTACTGCCCCAAACGTCTTAGTTTGTCCTCCACCGAGAGGCGGCTGTCGCGAAACAGACGGGTCTCGTAGGCGAACATACGCTCAAAGTCGTCGTGGCGGTTGTAGTAGTCGGCAATAGCGACTATCGACGATAGGTTTGTGGTGTCTATGCGGTAGGCCTTGTCGAGCATCTTTGCGGCAAGAGTGTCGCGTCCCGATGCCTCGTAGGCGTTGGCAAGGCGTTGGTGTAGCTCGATGTCGTAGGGACGCTCTGCAAGTATCTTTTCGCCCTCGGTGATGACACGGTCGTACTGCCCCGTACGCATCAGCATATCCTGCTTTATGTCGCTTAGTTGTGTGGCGTAGCCCAAGCGAAGCTCTGCCGAGTCGAGTATCGAGATGGCGGAGTAGGGCATGCCGTTGGCATCGTAGAGTAGTGCCAAGGCGTGATATGTAGTAGGCTCGCTATTATCCAAGCGTAGCAGACGACGATATGCCGTCAGCGCCTCGCTGAGACGTCCTGTGCGTATGAGCAGCATCGCGTGGTTCTGCATATACCACTTGTTGGTGCTGTCTGCCGCCACAGCGCGCTCGGCATACATCGAGGCGCGCACCATGTTGTGGTCTATGGTGCTGAGGTAGTGTAGCGCAGGGGCGTATGTGCTATCCTCAGCCACGAGGTCAAGCCATATCTCGCGGGCAGCTACCGTGTCGCGATATATCGACAGTCGCTGCACAGCATCGCTATGGCGATAGGTACGTCTAAGGCTGTCGGCGAGGTCGCTGGGCAGCTCCGCCAACCCCTTAGGGCTTGTGGCAGACGTGATGCCGACTACGAAGAGTAGCAGCACCACTAAACCATATCGAACAGCCTTTGTCATACGTTGTTTTCGTTTTGTCCGACTAATGGTGTCGGCTTATAGTGCGCTCTCGAACTGGTTGAGGAAGCGTACGTCGTTCTCGAAATAGAGGCGTAGGTCGCCCACGCCATATTTCAGCATTGCGATACGCTCAATACCCATACCAAAGGCGAAGCCCGAGAACTCCTTGGGGTCTATGTTGTTTGCCTCCAAGACGTTGGGATCGACCATACCGCAGCCCATAATCTCCAACCAGCCAGTACCCTTACATACGCCGCAGCCCTTGCCGCCGCATATCGAGCAAGATACATCCACCTCTGCCGACGGCTCAGTAAATGGGAAATACGAGGGGCGCATACGTATCTGCGCCTGCTCGCCGAAAAGCTCCTTGGCAAAGTAGAGTAGCGACTGCTTCATATCGGCAAACGATACGTTGCGGTCGATATATAGACCCTCGATTTGGTGGAAGATGCAGTGTGCGCGGTACGATATAGCCTCGTTGCGGAATACGCGACCAGGGCAGATAACACGAATCGGGGGCTTCTGACGCTCCATTGTGCGCACCTGTATCGACGAGGTGTGGGTGCGGAGTACCACATCGGGGTTCTTCTCGATGAAGAAGGTGTCCTGCATATCGCGTGCGGGGTGTTCGGGCGGGAAGTTCAACGCCGAGAATACGTGCCAGTCGTCCTCAATCTCGGGACCGTCGGCTACGGTGTATCCTAAGCGCGAGAAGATGCCCACAATCTCGTTGCGGACAATAGATATAGGGTGGCGTGTTCCCGCCTGCTCAGCGGTGCCAGGACGTGTCATATCGTCAATCTTCGATGCCTTGTCTGCCTCGGCAGCACCGATTGTCTCTTTGAGGGTGTTGATACGCTCCGAAGCCACGGTTTTGAGGTGGTTGAGGCGCTGTCCAAGCTCACGTTTCTGCTCTGCGGGTACGCCCTTAAACTCCTCCATCAACGCTCCCAGCGCTCCCTTCTTGCCGAGAATCTTGATGCGAAATGCCTCGACGTCTGCCGCAGTTTTGGGGTCGAACGCCTCTATTTCGCTTAAAAGTTGGTTGATTTTATTAATCATATATTTGAAATAATTGTTTTTTTAGCGAATATGTACTATCTTTGCAGTTGGTAATGGTCCACTTCATATATGTATATATGAACGTACAAAGTTACTAATAATTTTGCAAAATGAGAACACTTAACGCCACAATAATCATCTTTTCTCTGTTTCTGCTCTCGTTGCTGCCCACTGTGGCTCAGGCGCAGAGCGTCGGTGTGGTGATGAGTGGAGGCGGCGCCAAGGGCCTCTACCACATTGGCGTACTTAGAGCGTTGGAGGAGAACGATATTCCGATAGACTACATTGCAGGAACCTCTATGGGTTCGATTATTGGCGGTATGTACGCCTCGGGATATACCATCGAGGAGATGGAGGCGGTGGCGCTTTCGGGCGATATGGCACGTTGGGCGAGTGGTGGTATCGACCCGAAATACACCTACTACCACACCGAGCGTGACCAGCTCTCGAATATGATAACGCTCTACTTCGACACCGACAATACGCGCTCTGCCGAGAAGAGTGCCGAGAGACGCCTGCATCTGCCTGGCTCGGTGATAAATACCGCGGAGATAGACGTCGCCCTCAACGGCTTCTTTGCCCCCGCCTCGGCGGCTGCTGGCAACGACTTTGATAGGCTGATGATACCCTTCCGCTGTATGGCTACCGATATGGTTCGACATACTGCCGTGGAGCTACGCCGTGGCGACCTTGCCCGTGCCATACGTGCCTCTATGGCCCTGCCCGTGGCATTCCCGCCCGTCGAGATAGACTCGGTGCTGATGTGCGACGGTGGTTGCTACGATAACTTCCCGTGGCGCACTATGGATGAGGCGTTTCACCCCGACATTATCATCGGCGCCTGCTGCGTGGACATCGAGCCGCGGGTACGCCGCAACAGCTCGGTTGTGGATCAGGTGATGTCGTTGATAACGATGCCCTCGGATTTCGACCTTCCTGAGGGTCGCTCGGTGCTTGTGCAGCGTAGTGTCGATGCCTCGACGCTTGACTTCGCCGATGCCGAACGTATTATGGCGTTGGGATATAACGATGCTCTGGCGGCTATTCCACGTATCAGGGAGCTTGTGTCGCGCCGCCAAAGCCACGACGAGATTATGGCACGACGTGAGGCCTTCCGCGAGAAGTTTTCTAATGGTAGCGTGGGAGAGATAAATGTCGGCGGTCTCAATGACAACCAAACAGTAACGGTCGAGCGTATGTTGCGTGTGGGTCGCAAGCGCCGCGATGCTGCACAGCCGATGACCCTTGCCGAGCTTAACGACAACTACCTCACGATGCTCGCCAATACGGCTGTAAGTAGCGACTTTCCGAAGGTGCAGTATAACGACACTACGGGGCTATACGACATACACTTGCGCCTTGCAACAAAACCCAAGCTGGATCTCTCGTTTGGCGGAAATATCTCCTCGACGGTATTCAACCAAGCCTACATAGGTGTCGAGTATGGCTGGTGGGGTAGGGCTGTGCAGTCGTTCAAGGTGGATGTGCTGCTCGGACCTGTCTATACTATGGCTCGTGCGGGCGGACGTACAACCATCACACGACGCCATCCCATATACTTCGATTACTCCTATAACTTTAACATAATGAACACCTTGCGCGGCAACTTTGGCAACCTCACGCCTGTCGATAATGCCGAGCAGATGAAGGCTATGGAGAACTTTGTGTCGCTGTCGGTGGGTGCGGCGCTCACGCGTAAGAGTGTCGCCGACTTCACGCTGAATGTGGGACGCAACGGTTATAGCTACGAGATGGCAGGTTATTCCAAGCGACAATATACCAACTTCTCGTACCTCGCAGGAGGTCTCTCGTTGGAGCGTACCTCGCTCAATAAGCCGCTCTTCCCCACGTCGGGCTCACGCTTGGGGGCTTCGGCGATATATGTCTATGGTCGCGATGAGCGCGACTCGCGCGAGGACCTTATCTTCCCCGAGGGCGGCGACTATGTCGATGTACGCCGACAGTGGTGGGGTGCTAAGCTCTCGTGGGAGCAGTACTTCGACGTTACGCGCAATGGTGTCTTCTCGTGGGGCTATGCCGTGGAGGGTGTCTATACTAACCACTCGACGCTCGACTCCCCCGAGGCAACGCTACTATCGTCGCCACAGTATGCGCCGCTGCTGCACTCACGAATGATATATATGCCCGAGTTTCGTGCCGATAGGTATGTGGGCGTGGGTGTGATGCCTACCGTACGACTATATAACAACCTCTATGCGCGTCTGAGTGCCTATGTTATGTGGCGCGATAAGTTCAACGACAGCATCTTACACTATATGTCCGACCTCTCGATAATCTACCATACCCCGATAGGACCAGTGAGCCTTGCGCTAACAAAGTATGGTTTTGACTCGACGAAGAATCTCTATCTGACCTTCAACTTCGGATATGCTATCTTTGGGCGCAAGGGACTCTTCTATTAGCTTGGCGTTATAAGGGCGCATCTGCGGCACATCCCAAAAGCAAAGTACCACGGGCTGTACGTTTTAGTACTATCCCGTGGTACTCTCTTTTGCGATGCACCACATCTGCAACCCTTCTGACGCCAAGCGGCCTCGCACAGCCACGCACGACTGAGAACGACTGAGAATGCCTGAGAACGCCTGTGTTTTCCCGTCGTCCCGTCGTCTTGTTGGCGCGCTTCCCAGCCATTCCCAGTCATTCCCAGTCATTCCCAGTCATTCCCAGTCTTTCTCAGCCAATCGCGCGCCCAGTCAATCGCGCGCCACCCAATCGCGCGCCACCCTGTCGTCCTACAAACGAGTACCCCTCGGGATAGTACCAATGTACTGCCCGAGGGGTATTACTTTTAGCGTATGTCGCAGATACCTTGTTAGTCCAAGCTGCGCATAAGCTCCACCAATAGCTTCCAGAACTTATCTACAGTGGCAATTTCAAGGCGCTCGTCGGGCGAGTGTACGCCGCGGAGCGTCGGACCAAACGACACCATCTCCAAGTGGGGGTACTTCTCCAAGAACAGACCGCACTCCAAGCCGGCGTGGATAGCACGCACCTTAGGCTCGGTGGCAAAGAGCTTGCGGTAGCACTCCACGGTGGTAGCAAGGAGCTTCGAGTCGGGGTTAGGCGACCAGCCAGGGTAGCCGTCGGAGTGTTCCACGTCGCATCCTGCGAGGTAGAATACCGACTCGATAGTCTGTGCGGCGTAGAGCTTCGCGCTCTCCACAGACGAACGCTGCGACGTGGTGATAACGACCTGCTGCGCTGCGTCGTCAAACTTTACAGAGGCGAGGTTCGATGAGGTCTCCACAAGGCCTGGCACGGCAAACGACATAGCCAAGACACCATTGGGAAGACCTACGATGGTGATGAGCAGGGCGCACATATCGTCGTTGGTCATAACCTCTGCGGGGGTCTCGGCGTCGGCTGTCGAGAAGCGCATACGAGGCTCCGTATGGCGGAACTCCTCCTTCATCATCTCGCCAAACTCCATATATCGCTCCACGAAGTCTGCCTTAGACTCGGCAGGGACGCCGACAATGGCGTATGCCTCACGTGGTATAGCGTTGCGCAGGTTACCGCCGTCCATACGTGCAAGAGCAATCTGGAAGGTGTCGCAGGCGTTGTAGAGGAAGCGCGCAAGCAGCTTATTCGAGTTGGCGCGACCCTTGTCGATGTCGTCGCCCGAATGGCCTCCAAGAAGGTCGCCTACCTCCAAGCGCACAAAGGCGTAGCCCTCGGGGGCCGCCTCCTTGTCGTAGTCCATACGTGCTACGGTATCAACGCCGCCAGCACAGCCGATAAATATCTCGCCCTCGTCCTCCGAGTCGAGGTTTACGAGGTACTTGCCCGTGAGCATACCCTCGCCGAGACCGAAGGCGCCCGTAAGACCCGTCTCCTCATCTACGGTGAAGAGGGCCTCGATAGCGGGACGCTCCAACGAGGTGTCGAGCAGCACTGCCAACGCAGCTGCCATACCGATACCGCAGTCGGCACCCAGCGTCGTACCCTCGGCACGCACCCACTCGCCGTCGATACGTGTGCGGATGGGGTCGTTGTCGAAGTCGAACTCTACGTCCGAGTTCTTCTCGCACACCATATCCATATGTGATTGCAGGATGATGGCGGGACGGTCCTCATAGCCCGCAGTGGCAGGCATACGCATAACCACGTTGCCCGTGTCATCCTTCTGGTACTCGATATTGTGCTTTTGGGCAAATGCCACAAGCCACTCGATAATCTTCTCCTCGCGCTTCGAGGGGCGCGGTACGCGCGTGATGTCGTCGA
Source organism: Alistipes sp. (assembly GCA_017416915.1). Taxonomy (GTDB): domain Bacteria; phylum Bacteroidota; class Bacteroidia; order Bacteroidales; family Rikenellaceae; genus Alistipes. The sequence goes on from JAFQAN010000032.1 coordinate 55,845, forward strand.
ACTGCTCCCAAATAAGCTTGGGTTCCAAATCGCGGATAGTCATACTTTTCTCTGTTTTAGGTTATTAATTTGTTTTGTTGTTCTCTCGGTTGCGCTCCTCGAAGAGCTTAACACCCCTCAGTAGGGGGTTGCGGCGCGACAGTAGCAGCATCTCTACCACCAAGAGCAGCAACGCCGCGCCCAAAAACCATTGGTACTGCTCGTCATAAGCCTCGAAAGTGCGCTGTGTAAGCTCCGTTGCCTCCACCTCGTCGAGGCGCGCCATAATGCGCTTCAAGCCGAAGTCGTCGTTGTCGGAGCGGACATAGAGACCATTTGTGGTGGTGGCAATCTGTTGTAGTAGCTCCTCGTTGAGCTTCGTGAGTACAGGTTTTCCCATCTCGTCCTCCATTGTGCGACCATCTATTTCGAGTATCACGCCCTCGGGAGAGCCGATACCTACGGCACATATCGTCGTACCCTCGTCGGCAGCCTGCTCCGCAACGTTGATAGCGGTGCTATCGTGCGTCTCGCCATCGGTGATAAGTATCACAAGGCGGCTGGCGCGGCCGTGTGTACTCGACGAGAACGACAAGAGGGCAAGCTCCAAGGCGCTGCCAAGCTCTGTGCCTTGGTTGGCTATCAGCGCAGGGTCAAGGCTCTTAATCTTCGACTCCGCCATCTTGTAGTCGCCTGTGATAGGCAGCAGCACCTCCGCCTCGCCTGCAAAGGCGATGATGCCCACCCTATCCCCCTTCATCTCGCGAACGAGCTGTGTGAGGGCGTAGCGTGTACGTGCCATACGGCTGGGCTTGGAGTCCTCGGCAAGCATCGAGTTCGACACATCGACGAGGAAGAGTATCTCACGACCCGTCGTCTCGACGCTACGCAGCTTAGAGCCAGTGCGCGGACGTGCTGCTGCGAGGCTGAGCATAGCTATTGCGAGGCACAGCACCGAAATCTTTATCCAGCCGCGCGCCACCGACCTATCGGGCATAAGGGCGCCAAGCGTAGCCTCGTCGCCGAAGCGGCGCAACTTACGGCGGGCATAAAGCACCAGCACCCAATATATGAGCAGCAGGGCGGGTATGGCGAGGAGTAGATATAACCACTCGGGCGATGCAAAATCAAAGACATCCATATAGCTTTTGCTTAGATAGGAGTTAAGAGTTTAGGGTATTCTATTTAATATAATGTAGCGCACGAAGAGTTCGGCGGCGAGTAGCAGCAAACCATATATCAGCCAACGTAGGAACAGCTCCTCGTACTGCGTATATTCGGTAACCTGCACCTCGCTCTTCTCCATCTGGTTAATGTCGTCGTATATCGCCTTCAACGCCTCTTCGTTCTCGGCACGGAAGTACTTACCGCCCGTCATCGTGGCAATCTCGCTAAGTAGCTCCTCGTCAATCTCGACATCCGCCATCACGGTAGTCATATTGCCAAACATATCGTACGCGGGGTAGGGCGCCTTGCCCTGCTTGCCAACGCCGATGGTATATACCTTGATGCCCATCTCTTGGGCTATCTCTGCCGACATCATAGGCGATATTTGTCCGCGGTTGTTCACACCGTCGGTGAGCAGTATCACCACCTTCGACTTTGCGCCACTCTCGCGCAGACGGTTTATCGCCACGCCGAGACCATTGCCTATTGCCGTGCCGTCGTCGATAACGCCGCTACGTAGTCGTCCGAGCATCGTCTGCACGGTCGCCTGGTCGGTGGTCAGAGGACACTGCGTAAATGCCTCGCCCGCAAATGCCACTACCGAGATGCGGTCGCCAAAGCGGTCGGAAACGAACTCCGAGGCTATCTTCTTTGCCGAGGTTAGGCGGTCGGGCTTGAAGTCGCGGGCAAGCATAGACCCCGATATATCCATCGAGAGTACGATGTCGATGCCCTCGGTCGTAACCTCACGCTCGATATGCTCATTGACGGGGCGTGCAAGGGCGATGATAAACATCGAAAGAGCGCCGACGCGAAGCAGCATCGGCAGGTCGCGTAGCCAGTAGCGCAACGTGCGGGGCGCACGGCGCGAGTGTAGGGTTGTTACGGTGAGCGTAGCGCCACGACGTGAGACAAAGATGTAGTACGCCACCAGCAGCGGGATGATTACCGCCAACCATAACATATTGGGATTTAGAAAGTTCATAACGTCTGCTACCAATTTTTCTTGCCTGGAATATATACTCCGCGCTTCTCGTCCTTTAACTTATCCTGGGTCTTGTCCTCCTGCTCCTGTATGGCGTCGAGCATACGCTCTTGCTCCTCGCGGCTTATGCCACGCGGCGTGGGAGACTGCTCCGTGTTAGACGAGCCATCCTTATCGGAGTTGTCATTTTGGTCGTCGGAGTTGTCATTTTGCTCCTCCTTATTGTCCCCCTTATCGTCGGAGTTGTCGTTTTTGTCTTCGTTCTGCTTATTCTGGTCTTGCTTATCTTTGTTTTGGTCGTTCTTGTCCTCGTTTTGGTCGTTGGACTTCTGCTCCTTATCTTTATTGTTCTCGCCCTCGCTATTCGGGTCGTTATTCTGCTGATTTTGGTCCTGCTGCTTATTGTCCTGCTGCTGGTTTTGGTCTTGCTGCTGGTTATCGCCACCACCACCTTGCTGGTTTTGATTCTGCTGCTGCATACGACGCTTCTGATCGACGATACGCTTTGTTAGCACGTAGTTATTCTTTGTCTCGCTATCGTCGGCATTAAGCAGCAACGACTCGCGGAATGAGTTTAGTGCCGCCTCGTACTGTTGCTGTGCAAAGAGGCTCTCGCCAAGGTTGCGAAGCACCTCGGCGCGCTCTACGTCGCTCAGTAAAGAGTCTGCCGCCAACGTCTCATAGTAGGCGTTGCTCAACCTCCAACGCTCCGTACGTCGGGTGGTGTCCGAGGGGTTGTTTATAAGGTACTGTGCGCTGGCATTGGCGCGGTTGTACTGCGCCTCATACGATAGGGAGTCGTGTTCCAAAGCCTCCTCATAGCGGTTTAGGGCGCTGCGGAAGTTGCGGCGCTCGAACTGCTTGTTACCCTCTCTTACCAAACCTCGCTCGGGGAAGTATTGTGCCGTAGCGGCACTAACACCCGCGATAGATACGACAACGAGTAGCACAAGGCGAAGGGCTATATTTCGATATGCTCTGTTCATCAGTCGTGAATTTTTGTTTCGATGGTTATCTCCTGCTTGCCGACATTATGCTCCTCCGCCAGCTCCTTGGTATTCTCTACGAAGTAGTAGGCGCGCGTATAGTTCATCTCGTTCTGCTCGGCGTCGGGCTGTGCCTTTGCGAACTTCACCATATCTGCCGTACGCAGTATGGCGACGAGGTCGCGGCGGCTCTCATACGATAGCTCCACATCGCGCAGAGCCTCGATAATCTCGTCGGTAGTCATCTCCAAAGCGCCTATCTGCCATCGTCCCGAGATATAGACACGCAATATCGCGGTTAGGTGTGTGTAGTACTGCTTAAACTTGCCGTTCTGCCACAGTTTGCGGTGGCTCAGCTCCACGAGCGCCTTGTTTGCAACGACGTGGGGCGGTATGGCGGGCGGCAACACGACACGCTCCTTGCGATTGCGTAGATAGCGGCGAATGATGACTATTGCTAACCATACGACAAAGCTAAGGAGGATGATGCCTATGGCGCTGTACGTAACATAGTCGCGTATCTCGGCAAAGATAAAGGGTAGATTCTTCTGTGTGGCAATACCCGCACTACGCAGGTGCTGTGCGGCACGTAGCGAATCGACCTTGTAGCCCTCTTGCGACGTGGGGTCGGCAACCAAGAAGGCTGTGGTGTCGTACTGCTCGTAGCGCGCCACGTGTAGCGTGATGCTGTCCGCAGCATAGATGGTATCTGGTAGCTCGCGGTTCTTCTCGAAGTAGAGTATCGAGGGCAGGATGTTGATGTTACCCGTCTCCATCACTGCGAGTTTGTAGCTCTTGCGCAGGTGCAGACGGCGTCCCTCAACCTTGATGGTGTCGAGCGAGCTCTCTATATACTCGAAAATATCGTCATCATACTCGGTATATGACGACATCTTTTGCTTGGCTGCTGTACGCTCCCTCTGCTCGTCGTCGGTGAGGTGTTCCTCGAAGTCGGGGATGCCTATCTCGGTGGCACGATCCTTCTCAATATCGAGGATGTACTCTACCCTGTCGCCCACCTCGACACTCTCTTTCGAGAAGCGGGCGCTGATGGTTGGACGGTCGGCGAAGCACTCCGTAGTGCTGCCCAGCGTGAGCAGTGCAACAAGCCCCCAAAGCGTATTTAGGCTCTGTTTCATCGTTGTTTGAACATCTTAATTAGTTCGACGACATAGTCGCCATCGGTTGCCACCTCGGCAATATCGACGTGGTGGTGGCGTAGCAGTGAGCATACCTTGTCGCGATGCTCAGCATAGCTCTCTGTCCAATATCTGCGTACACGTCTCGACGAGGTATCCACCCACTCCATAGCACCCGTCTCGGCATCGCGCAGTTCGATAATGCCCACATTGGGCAGCTCCGCATCGCGGCGGTCAAAGACACGCACAGCCATAATGTCGTGGCGCGACGAGGCAATTTTTAGGGCATCCTCCAACGCTCCGTTGTCGGCGGGGTTGTTCACTAAATCGGAGAGCAGAAAGCAGGTGGTACGCTTCTTATTCACACCCACCAAGTAGCGCATAGCCTCCGATAGGGCTGTTCCCTGCCCCGTGGGACGGAAGCCAACCAACTCGCGAATGATGGCGAGGATGTGGCTACGACCCTTCTTCGGGGGTATAAACTTCTCGACACGGTCCGAGAAGAGTATGCAGCCCACCTTGTCGTTGTTCTTCACCGCCGAGAATGCCAATGTGGCGGCCACCTCGTTGATAAGGTTCTTCTTGGTATGCTCCGTCGAGCCAAATAGTCGTGAGGGCGACACATCGACCAAGAGCATCATCGTCAATTCGCGCTCCTCCTCATAGACCTTCACGTGGGCGCGGTCGGAGCGTGCCGTAACGTTCCAGTCGATGTCGCGCACATCGTCTCCTACGCGGTATTCGCGCACCTCGGCGAACGACATACCACGTCCGCGAAAAGCCGTGTGGTACTTGCCCGCGAAAATCTCGTCGGACAGTCCGCGCGTCTTTATCTCAATCTTACGCACGCGGCGTAAAATATCGTTCTCGGTAAGGTGCATTACGGTACTATGACGTTGTTAAGAATGTCGGTGATAATCTGCTCCGAGGTGATATTCTCCGCCTCAGCCTCGTACGTGAGACCTATACGGTGGCGTAGCACATCGTGGCATACGGCGCGAACATCCTCGGGGATGACATAGCCTCTGCGCTGAATGAAGGCGTAGGCACGAGCGGCCTTTGCCAGAGCGATGCTGGCACGTGGCGAGCCTCCATAGGCGATAAGTGGTTGCAGATGGTTGAGACGGTACTCCGACGGCTCGCGGGTGGCGAAGATAATGTCTATAATGTACTTCTCAATCTTCTCGTCCATATAGACCATATCTACAACCTTGCGGGCGCGCATAATATCCTCGGGCGAGATGACCCTCTCCACCTCGGGCATACCCTCGCCCGAGAGGTTCATACGTATAATCTCCAACTCCTCGGTGCGCTTGGGGTACGAAATCTTCGCTTTGAGCATAAAACGGTCCACTTGCGCCTCGGGTAGGGGATAGGTACCCTCCTGCTCCAATGGGTTTTGTGTGGCAAGCACCAAGAAGGGCTGGGGTAGCGGGTAGGTCTCGTCGCCGATTGTTACCTGCTTCTCCTGCATAGCCTCCAACAGTGCCGACTGCACCTTGGCAGGCGAGCGGTTTATCTCGTCGGCAAGGATGAAGTTGGCAAAGATTGGACCGCGCTTGACGGTGAACTCCTCGTTACGCTGCGAGTAGATGAGCGTACCGATAAGGTCGGCGGGGAGTAGGTCGGGCGTAAACTGAATACGTGCAAACTTAGCATCGACAGCCTTCGAGAGGGTTGTTATGGCGAGGGTCTTTGCCAAGCCTGGCACACCCTCCAACAGGATATGTCCGTCCGAGAGCAGACCGATAAGCAGCGTATCGATGAGGTGTTGCTGACCGACGATGACACGTCCAAGCTGCTTGCGCAACGTATCGACAAAGATTGACTCCTGCTCGATATGTGCGTTAAGTTCCTTAATATTAACTACTTCGTTCATTGTTATATGTTTTGTCTTTCGTTGTTGCTACTATGCTAAACGCAAAGATAGCAAATATATTATACCAAACACTATAAATTACATTTATAAGCCGCCTAATATTGTGCCAAGACGATGCCTGTGATGGGCGATACGCTTAGCTTGCCATCGCTCGTCAGAGTGCCCATACCCTGTGGCACGATGCTCTCGCCGTCGCATATCCACTTATACTCGCCCTCGGGGATGTCGAACTCCACCGTCTCACGTGAGCCGTTCATAAGCACCACGATACGCTTTGCAGGGTCGATACCCTCCAACTCATCGAGGACGAAGCCTACGGCAGCCTCGTTGTCGTTGTCGATGAAGCGGAGATGTTCGCGCACAGCCTCTGCCGTGGGTAGTGCAAAGGCGGGGTGTGCCTTGCGCATGGCGATAAGCCCCTTGTAGAACTCCACTAACGAGCTGTATTGGCTCTTCAATGCCCAATCTATGGCGTTATACTTATCGGGCATATTGTAGGTGTTCTTCTCGCCGAGCTTCGAGCGGAACATCTCCTCTCCCGCGAAGATGAAGGGGATACCCTGCGAGCAGAATACGCCAAACTGCGCCAAACGGTCCATCTTCAATAGCTCCTGCTCGTCGGCATCGGGCGAGAGGTGTGTGAGGCGGTCGCGCAGGTTGTGGTCGTCGTGGCACGTAACGTAGCTTATATGCTGTGAGGGTGCTGCGCACCACGCAGCCTCGCTATGTGCCACCTCGGGATGCTCAACGCCGCCCGCCAAGCCAAACTTCAACGCCTCCTTGTTGCCCTCGACGCCGTGGATAAAGCCACCCTTCTCCAAGCCGAGAGTGCCGCGCAGGGCGTTACGTATGTCATCCGAGAAGGCGGCGATACCCTCCATACGGTAGGTGTAACGCTTGAACGCCAACTTATCCTCGTCGTAGAGGGGTTGTGCCGCAGCCCATCCCTCGCCATAGAGCAAGATGTTGGGGTTGAGGGCAGTGAGACGCTCACGGATAAGGTTCATCGTCTCGATGTCGTGTATCGCCATAAGGTCGAAGCGGAAGCCGTCGATGTGGTACTCCTTGACCCAGTACTCCAACGACTCGACCATATATTTGCGCATCATAGGCTTCTCGCTTGCGGTCTCGTTGCCGCAGCCCGAGCCATCGGCAAACGTACCATCCTCGCGCATACGATAGAAGTAGCCTGGTACGGTAAGCTCGAAGCCGCAGTTCTCGGTAGAGGTGGTGTGGTTATATACGACGTCCAGCACCACGCACATACCCGCCTTGTGCAGTGCCTGTACCAAGGTTTTTAGCTCACGTATGCGCGCCTCAGCGTCGGCAGGGTTGGTCGAGTATGTACCCTCGGGGGCGTTGTAGTTCTTAGGCTCGTAACCCCAGTTGTATTGGTCGGAGGGGTACGACTCGTCGATAGAGCCGAAGTCGGCGGTGGGAAGTAGGTGTACGTGCGTTACGCCCATCTCGCGGAGGTGGTCGATGCCCGTTGCAAGACCCTCCTCGGAGCGTGTGCCATGCTCCGCCATACCGAGGTACTTGCCAGGGTGGCTGCTACCTGCTGAGGCGTGAGCCGTCATATCGCGATAGTGCATCTCGTAGATTACGCGCTCGTGGGGAGCTATCGTGGGGCTACAATCCTCTGCCCAGCCCTCGGGGTCGGTGTCGTCGAGGTCGATGACAGCACCACGGTTGCCATTCACGTCGAGTGCGCGGGCAAAGATACCTGCCGTCTCCTTCAATGTCTTACCATCGACGGCGAGCTGGAAGGCGTAGTATAGCCCTTTGCGGTCGCCCTCGGCGGTGGCTCGCCACAGACCATCCTCCACACGCTCCATAGCCAACTCCTCGACCATCATATCGCCGTCGTAGAGGCGTACAACGGCTCTCTCGGCGGTAGGACTCCACACCTCGAAGGTTGTCTTCTCGGGCGTGTAACACATCTCCTCGATAGCCTTCTCGGGAACAGGATAGGGGTCTGAGGGGGTCTCCGAAGATTGCTTCTTGCAGCAACCCACAATGGCGGCAGCACCGAGCAGCAGTGCGCCAAAACGTAATGTGTCATTCAGTTTCATAGTATCAGGTAATAAAGTTAAATCGTTCTGTGCCACAAAAAAATGTGGTTTGCAGCTTGCCACCTACTCAAAGTAGCTACGCTACAAACCACAAATTTACAAAAAATTTTGGTAATTATATATTACCTTTCATAAATATTATCCTAATTACCAATTACTCGGTAATCAGCATATAGTATTCTGCTGCATAAGGGAATCTCTCGCCGAGGCGTACTAAGTCCATTTTACCTAAGAAAAGTATTTCCGCCTCAGTAAAGTTTGGGTTGTCATTAGTCGGCTGGCGAGAGTTTAGCAACTCCTCAAAGCGACGCCATTGTACTGACCCAGTACCTGGCACAAGATGATGTTTTACAAGGTTATTCCACTCATTATCGCTCAAAGGCCAAAATCGTTCTTGCCACTCTTCGCGCGACATAACACGGCTCTCACATCGCAGTGGCTCTTTAGTTTTACTTTTACATTTATAGCGACTATGTTCATCGAGATAATCTTCAAGATTATCAACTAAAGCAACGAGAGCATCAATCTCTCTATCACCGGTTTGATGCATCTGCTCATAAGTGAAGCTATACTCTGTACCGATAGGTTTACTATCACTCCACTCTTTCCATACACCCTTTAATGCCAATTCGACAGATAATTCTCGAAGTCGCTCACTACACTCTGCAACAGCCTTATAGGCACTCTTCAACGCCTCTGTGCGCTCTTTACCTCCTCTGAGGTTAATTACAATACCTTTTTTCATAATTTTATCATTTATACCTCAAAGGTATTATCTGTTTTTGACAATTTACGTCAAAAATATTTTGAATCAAAAAAATGTGGTTTGCAGCTCGCCACCTACTCAAAGTAGCTACGCTACAAACCATAAGTTTACAAAAAATTTTTTATTTCGGCAAGCCCGCCTACCACACTCTTTACTCTCTGGTCGTGATAGGGCGTTTGTGGCGACGATAGCGCAGACGCGCCAATAGTTCGCGTCGCATAAGCAGCGATATACGGTGGAACGTAGGCTGGATAACCTTCGTGGGGCGTATATCGCTCATACGCAACGACAAGGCGATAAGGCAACCGACACCCACCACTATCAACCAGCCGTAAATCTCCTTCATCGCTTCGAGGAGCGCCTGTATCTGCACAGCGCCATACATCTGTCCGAGCTGTATATGCTCCATAGAGTACGACACCGCCACAACCTCCGAGCCGAGCAACATACCGTTGCGCGCCATAACCACATTCAGCACACGACCTACGACAGCCGTGCCAATGACCGCAGCGAGTGCGGCACTGAACATATTGAGCGTGCCGACACCCTCGGTAAAGTGCGTCGGAAAGGGCAGGCGTGTGAGTGAGGTTAGAAGCACGATACTCAATATCGTATAGCCCATCGAGCGTACGAAAATGGGGAACATAAGCATCTCGTAGGGGATGTTATAGTCGATGGCGAAGTAGAAGTATGCCACGTAGGTAACCAGCAGCGAGAAGGCGATGACCATCATACGTTGATATGTCCACTTGCGGCGTGCGAAGGTAAGCCACGTGAAGCCCGCACCCGTGATGCTACCCGCCAACGCTACCCAATTTAGCGATATCATATTCAGTGCGTCGTAGCCCAAGATACCCTCCATCAGCGCGTGCTCGAAGATGTGCGACGGAGCAAGTAGTATGTCGGCGACAATGGTGATGCCGATGACGATTGGTAACACCTTAAACGACAGTGTTTTGAGCGACACGTAAGGATGTCTTATGAACGAGGCTCGCAAGATGTTCATCACTAACGCCACCACGGCAAAGAGTGTAGCGATGGGTATCTCGTCGCCCTGCCACCAGTCGTAGTGTTCTCCATAATTGCAGATGAAGAGTATGCACATCGCCCAGAAGCCCCATATAAGCATACCTATCCAGTCGATGCCCAAGAGTGGCAGACGTGGCATCACGGCACACCCCTTGAAGAGGACGAGGACGACGACCCACATCGCCAACAGCAGGACGATAATGCACCAATGCATATAGTGCCACGACGCCCACTCGGCAAAGGCGATAGAGGCGATACCCGAGAGCTGTATGCAGCTGTTTACCAGCAGATAGACATACGAGAAGAATACCGACAAATCGCGCGTAGGTGTTATCCACAGCTGTATTGACGAGTTGCACTCCAACGTCGCCCACATACGGAAGAAGCCCGCCACGAGGCATACGCCCACCATAAGGGGTACGTTGGTGGTGTGCATAGCCACCACGTTAGCGGCGATAATCACGGCAAAGCAGGTCGAGAGCGCGGTTTTTGGACGCACAGCACTACGCAGACGAAACATTATCGGGAAGAAGAGCGCCATACCCACTAATGAGGCATAGCCCGCCATCATAATATCCTCCTGCATAAGCGCCGTCGAGCCCACCATCTCGCCCGCAGCACTCATATAGACACCTCCCGAGAGCTGTACGATGATGACCATCACCACAAATATCCACGGGCGCAACTTCTCGGGCACCCAATCTTTCATCTGTGGGACGGAGAACGGTTGTATAGGATGACCTCCCATAACTATCTCGTGGTTAATATTTTACGGTACACTCTACGTTCATACCCACACCCGCACGTGCCAACGCCTCGGGGTCGTTATCGTCCGTAAAGTCGATAAGGACAGGTATGCGCTGCTCAATCTTGATGAAGTTGCCCGACGAGTTATCCTGCGGCAACATCGACATACTGCCACCTGTCGCCTGCGACAACGAGCGCACCACGCCCTTGAAGACTACGTTGGGTACGGCATCCACCTCTATCTCGACCTCGGCACCCGGGCGGATATTCTCTATCTGCGTCTCCTTGTAGTTTGCTACCACCCACTTCTCGCTCTCATCGACAATATCGACGATGCGCTGCCCAGGATGTACGAGCTGTCCCTCGTGAATATCCTTGCGTCCCGTAGTGCCGCTACACGGCGCGAGGACGACGGTATATGATAGGTTGAGACGTGCAAGGTCGAGTGCCGCCTCGGCTACGGCGATGCCTGCATCGTTTTGTCCCAAACGTGTGTTCTGCTCGCGGCTGACCGCCTCCACCGACTCGCGCTGCTTGACAAGTACCTCGTAACGCGCCTTGGCAGCCTCCCACTCGGTAGCCATATTGTCGTACTGCTGGCGCGTAACGGCGTCGTCAGCAAGCAGGCTCTTGTAGCGCAAGTAGTTACGCTCGGCATTTTCGAGACGTATGCGCGCCTCCTCGATGGTTGCCTCCGTAACTGCAATGTTGGTACGTGTGGTAGAAATCACGTTGTGCATAGCACTCTTGTCGGTGGTGGCATTGGCATAGTTTGCCTCCGCCTGCGCCAAGAGGAAGCGGAACTCGGCATCCTCGATAATGAGGAGCGTATCGCCCTTCTCGACGCGCTCATACTCGCCAAAACGCACCTCCTTGACGAAGCCCTGAATACGTGCATCGACAGGCACGATATGCTGCTCGATATGTGCATTTTCGGTGAACTCCACATTACCCAAGTGGACAAATTTGGCACATACCCAGACAATCGCCACAACAAGGAGTGCTACGGCAAAAACATTGTAAATTCTCTTTTTTGTACGGTGTTTCATACTATATTAGTTTTAGTTATTCATTGTATTTAAGGGTGTTATAGCGCTCCTGCGGTGTTCAGCAACTTGTAGTAGCGCAGCAGGATGTTGATGCGAGCGTTGGTCAGTTGCAGCTCGGCATCGAGTAGCTGGTTTGCCGCATCGGTCATATCGGTTATCAGCGCGATGTCGTTGTTGTAACGCTTATTGATGATGTTGTAGTTGCTTTGGGCAAGCTCCAAGCTCTTTTCGAGTGTTTGCTCGGTAAAGAACGCCTCTTCGTAGCGAATGTAGTCGGCGTGGATGTCGAGCGACAGCCGCTCACGGGCGTCGTCCAGACGGCGACGACTGTGGTCGGTGGCGATGGCGGCACGCTGTATGGTGCGGTTAGTCTTGTAGAGCGACGACAGCTTAAACGACACCCCTACACCCACATACCAATAGTTGAAATTCTTGTCGATGACGGGGACCTCGATGGTTATAGGTCCGTCGAACTTGTTGGCGGCAAAGAGGGCGATGTTTGGGCGGCGCTCGGCACGTGCCAACTTCTCGGCGCGCTCATTCATCGCCACCTCTATCTCGCCACGTTTGAGCGAGTAGGCACCCTCCTCGGCAAGACGCTGCCAATATGCCTCGTCTGCGGCAGGCAACTCCTTGGCAAGTATCGCCACGTCGGGGATAATCTCGGTAGTAGGCTCTATGCCGATGATTGTGGCAAGCTCAGACGATAGTATCTTCACGGTGTTCTCCACCTCGATACGTGCCAAGCGCAGACGCTCCAAACGAAGCTCGTGGCGAGTAATGTCGTTTGACAGTGCCACACCCTCGCGGCTGCGTGCCTCGGTGTCGGCGATAAGCTCCTCGGCGAGGGCTATGTTGCGGTCATAGACTTCGAGGATGTTGCGCAACTTGTAGAGGTCGAGGTAGAAGCCCGTGAGCAGGAAGCGCACACGCGAGCGGGTGTCGTCGAGGTTTGTCGCCGCCATCTCCTCGCCAAGACGTGCAAGGGCTATCGAGTTGCTCACCACGCCACCGCCGTAGATTAGCTGTGCCGCCTCCACAGCGAAGTTGTTGCCCCAATGAGGCATCTTCACGCACATAGCGTTCGAGTAGTTGCGGTCGGTGAGTGTTCCGTTGCCGAGGTAGCTCGCCGACGCCGATAGCTCGATGTCGGGCAGACGCCCCGTCTTTGCCTCGACCACGGCAGCCTGCGCCTCGCTGAGTGCTACACGCTCCGCTGCAAGGGTCTTAGAGTTTTGCTCGGCAAGGTCGAAAACCTCGTCGAGGGTAAGCACCTTCTGCTGCGCCACTGCGGCTACGGAGCCAAGCAGTATCAGCACAACGACGAGTGCTTCGGAAAGAAAATGTTTAAGCATAACTATATTAATTTAATGATTATTTTTGAGGGTTGGAGGTTGAGGTATATGCACAACGACACAGCCACCTGCACGACGCATCGCACAAGTTGCACAAAAAGGTTATTTACAATGTATTACTGCTCCCAGTTAGTAGATATATTTCGGGTCAGTTTGTTTTGATGACGTGTAATGTCGAGTAGTGGAATGTAGTCTTTCGGTTGTATCATTACTTGTGGAACACTGTATGCATTCCACCCGCAAAGGTACAAAAAAAAATTGATTTCGGAGCAAGAAACGAGATTATGATAAAGATAATAGTTAGCCTAGACGCCTCCCTGAGAGTGTTGTCGGCTCTTATACAAACGGCGTTACAAACGGCGTTGCCAGCGTTAATTCGCTGATTTTTTTTCAAATTAAGAAAATTTTATTACCTTTGCCCTCCCAAGCAGGTATCTATGGGGTTGCTGGACAGAGTTCGATGGCGATAATAAGCCTCGCAACGAGTCGCCGCAACTGAGTGATACCGAAGTTAAACAATTAATTATTAAACATTTATGAAGACTATTCAGATTAATGGTACTGCACGTAACGACTTCGGTAAGAAGTTCGCTAAGGCAGCACGTCGCGAGGGTCAGGTACCCTGCGTTGTTTATGGTGGTGGCGAGGAGGTTGCATTCACCGTGGATGCTAAGGAGCTTAAACAGCTTATCTACACCCCCAACTCGTACATCGTAGAGATTAACATCGACGGTAAGGTTGAGACCGCTGTTATGCGTGAGGTACAGTATCACCCCGTTCGCGAGCAGGTTCTCCACGTAGATTTCTACCGTGTTCAGGAGGGCAAGCCCGTTGCAGTAACCGTTCCCGTGCGCCTCACAGGTAACGCTGAGGGTGTTAAGGTGGGTGGTAAGCTCGCTTTGTCGGCACGTAAGCTCGTTGTTAAGGGTCTCGTATCAAATATTCCCGACGAGATTGTTGTTGATGTTACACCTTTGAAGGTTGGTCAGACCATCTTCGTTGGCGACCTCAACGTCGAGAACCTCGTATTCGTTACCCCCGCAACCACAGCTGTTTGCGCCGTACGTGTTACACGTGCTTCACGCGCAGCTCAGTAGTAGTAAGCGACTAATAACGATAAGTTATGAAGTATCTTGTTGTCGGGTTGGGCAACATCGGTCAAGAGTACGCCGCTACCCGCCACAACATAGGTTTCAGAGTGTTGGATGCCTTAGCCGAGGCATCCAATATCTCTTTTACGACGGTACGTTACGGAGCTATGGCAACGCTGCGCCACCGTGGTCGCACGGTGCTATTGCTTAAACCATCAACCTATATGAACCTCTCGGGTAAGGCTGTGCGTTATTGGATGGAGCAGGAGCGCATACCTCGCGAAAACCTACTGGTCATATCGGATGATATTGCGTTGCCCTTTGGCACGTTCCGTATGCGTAAGAATGGCTCGGAGGGTGGACACAACGGCTTGAAGAGCATCACCGAGCTGTTGGGCGACAACCAGTACTGCCGTCTCAGATTTGGTGTGGGCGGCGAGTTTGCACGTGGACATCAGGTGGACTACGTTTTGGGCGACTTTTCGGACGAGGAGCAGAAGGCTATGCCCGAGCGATTGAAACTCTTTGGGGATGCCATCCTGTCGTTTGTCTCGATAGGGGCAGACCGCACGATGAACAGCTATAACGGCAAGTAGGGTGGTTGCAAATAGTCGCGTTCGCGACTAATAAAGCAAGGAGGCTGAATAAAAAGTCTATTTTGTCGTTATGCTCGCGCTCAAAATGCTCATTTACGTCAAGTAAATTATAGGGTATTTTCACCCATTTTCTAAGATTTGCCAATGATATGCAAAACATTGTGTTTTAGCGTATTTGGCAAATTTTCTTTTCTTGTGATTTGCAGAATTTGCCGATAATATCTACTTTTGTATGCAAATAGTATGTGCAAGGATTTGCATACACAGAAGTAATTAACCTATAAAAACGGCAGATTATGTTCAAGTATTCAAAGGACGGCATTTCGGTACTCTCGGTGCTGGATGCCCGTCGAGCCAAGAAGAGCGGATTGTTTCCTGTTAAGATACAGGTCATCTACAACCGCAAGCAGAAATACTACTCTACGGGGCAGGAGCTTTCCAAGGAGGATTGGGCGAACCTTGCCGAGAGCAAGAGTCGCCGATTATCGGAGATTCGTTCAAGTGTAGAAAACAGTTTCTCCATTATCAAGAGCCAAGTAGAATCCCTTGCCGAGCGAGGAGAGTTTGGTTTTGACCTGCTCAGCATTCGTTTGGGACGCTGTGCGACTATTACTGTCAATGCAGCCATCAGAGCCAAGATTACCGATGCCGAGCGTAATGAGCAGTATAGCACTCGCAATGGCTACCACTCTATGCTGTTGGGTATTGAGGCTTTTGCAGGAAAGGATATCCCATTCTCTACCATCACCATAGATTGGCTCAATAGATTGGAACGCTTTTGGAGTAATGACGGTAAGAGCAAATCCACTATCAATGTATATTTCAAGTATCTTAAAGCGATACTCAACCAAGCCCGTATGGATGGAGTAATCAAGGAGGTTAATTTCCCATTTGGCAGAGGTCGTTTCGAGATGCCCTCGGCAGAGGGTCGAAAGTTAGCTCTTACATTGGAGCAGATAAAGCAACTCATAACCTACACCGATGGCAACGAGGAGACAGAGATGTATCGCGATATGTGGTTCTTCTCTTATCTGTGTAATGGTATCAACTTTCGGGATATGCTCTACCTTACCTATGATAACATAGAGGGTGATGAGATATGTTTCGTCAGAGCCAAAACCAAGAATACCTCAAAGCAGATACGCACCATAAGAGCTGTCTTAACTCCTGAAATGCGAAATATCATCGAGCGTTGGGGTAATGCTGATGATGGCAACCCCGATACATTGTTGTTCAAGTTTGCCACAGGTAAGGAATCTGCATACGAGATTAAACAACTCGTCTGCAAGGTTACTCAACGCTGTAATATCATCTTAGCCCGAATCTCTAAGGCTTTGGGATTGCCTCGTGTAACCACATACGCAGCACGCCATAGCTTTGCAACCGTCTTGAAGCGTAGCGGAACTAATATCTCCTATATCTCGGAGAGTTTGGGACACTCCAATCTGATGGTTACAGAGAACTATCTCGCCAGCTTCGAGCAGGACGAGCGAAAGAAGAATGCACAACTACTAACCAATTTTGATTAAAGCGTATGCCTAACAGGAAAACAGCCAAGATAGAAATCCGCAAATTGAAGTGTTTCGGCATTATTGCGAGAGAAATAGCCGAGGAGTACCCCGAATATGAGAACTACCTCATTGACGAGGGTGTGCTGCATATCAAGGAGTATGTGCCACCTACAATAAATGATATTGACAAGGTGTTGGATAAGTTAAAATTCAACTATGCCACCCGAAAGTATAAATATGAGACCTATCGAGATAAGGAACTCATCGACCAGAAATTATTGGCAAAGATGGCAGGCGTAACCCGTCAGACCGTAGCCCGATGGGAGCAGATAGGCTTTATCTCCCGTAGCGATGTAGGCTTGTCAAGAGACAAGTATTTCCAAATAAAAGAGGTCATTTCTCAACTCGAAAAGTTAAAAGAGTAAAAAATCGCACTTTTTGAAAATGACTTGACAGATGTAGGACAAATGATGCCATTGCGTCACTTGTCCTACATCTGTCTTATATACCTACCACCCCAAACCTATGCAGTGTCATCATCTGTCGTAGTTGTGGCACAATCTGTCATAGGCGGGTTAAGTTATTGACAATTCGATATTTAGTCTCCTTTATTCTTCCTTTGCACCATCAATCGGTTGAGAAGGCTATGACGATAGCCAAGTATTAACTTAAAAAGGACGAATAAAATGAACCAAATTATTGTAACCACGCCCGAAGAGTTAAGGGCTATTGTAAGCGAAACCGTATCGCAAACATTGGCAGGTCTTAACCATACTCAAAAAGATCTGCCCGACAATCTCACTCCCGATGCCGCAGTCGAGGCATTGGAGCAGCACGGATTCTTAATCTCCAAAGCACGCTTGTATAAACTTACGGCAAA
>JAFQAN010000033.1 GCA_017416915.1 Alistipes sp.
GGTGGTTATAGCAGTGAGGTTCCACCTCTTCCCATTCCGAACAGAGAAGTTAAGCTCACTCACGCCGATGGTACTGCCTATTTAGGTGGGAGAGTAGGTAGCCGCCTCTTCAAGCCAAGTCTTAGGACTTGGCTTTTTTTTGTTATAGTGCGCTGCACCTCATATGCTTGAAGTGATAGTTTAGTGATGTGTAGCGGAAGGACGAGACTTCGAGACTACGAGACGACGAGAAATTAAGAATGACTGAGAGGCGCGCGATTGACTGAGAATGCCTGAGAATGCCTGAGAAAGACTGAGAATGACTGGGGCGCGCGCCAGCGGGACAGCGGGACCTCGGGACGACGGGACTGCGAGACAGCTGCGCCCCAGACGCGTTGCTACTCCTCCCCATAAAAAACGCCTTGCCCCTCCCACATTGCGGGTCGTTTTCTGTTTTGCGGGTAGGTTTTTTAGTAACCGTGCGCTTTTGGAGACTGCGGATTGCGGACCATTGGACCACGAGACTATGAGAAATTGGGAATGACTGAGAACACCTGAGATCGCCTGAGAAAGACTGAGAACGCCTGGGGCGCGCGCCAGCGAAACCGCGGGACTGAATGACCACGGAACTGCGAGACAACGGGACTGCGGGAAATTGAGAATGACTGAGAATGACTGAGAACGACTGAGGTGCGTTACCCGCAGCTGCTGAAAGCATAGCCGTTCGCAGTCGTTCTTAGCCGTTCGCAGTAGTTACCATAAAGTCAGACCAAGATATTGCAAGGTGCTGTTGCTGGGTAATCAGATAGTTAGGGTGTTTGTTGTTACTCCTATTTTTGTGCCGCACATCCCATACAAATAGTGATACAAAAAAAGGTGTGGCAATTTACCACACCTTTTCAGTATCCGCCTCTATCTTAATACTCATCTTTGAAGCCCTTGACTCTCTCGTAGGTCGTCTTGCCATCGTTGGTAACAAGATGTGTCAGAAGCAGTTTCTTGCCATCTCGCTCAATCTTGGCATACTCAACCGTAGCACCCGTAAGTTCATCCTTTACATAGATGCTGTTGCCGAGGATGTTGTAATCCATCATTTGACTAACTTTTACGTTGTCGTAGCTACATACATGTAGGTAGCCATCTTTGAAGAAGTATCTCTCAGCACGACCTTCAATTGTGGGATGCTCCAAGTAGCCTACCGAGAATGTGTCTCCATCGAAGATTATCAGCTCCTTAACCTCGCACTCTGTTACTGCGTCGCCATAAACTGTCGTTTGCGTACGCACCCATAAGCCAGATATGTCGCGATTATCGTACTTCACCTTCTCGAAGGTATCGAAATTCTGGTCGCACGATGTCGCTATCGTCGCCATAAGAATCAGTGTAAAGGTTGCAAATAATGCTCTCATCATAACCATTTTTTAGAATTATACATTGCGAAACTGTTCGTATTACAAAATTAATCATTTTATGCGAATTATGCAACTATATATATCTATTTTTCGGTGGGGTAAATTTGATAATTTCAAAAAATACCAACCTTTGTTGTACCGACTCGTTCGGAGCATTTGATTATAACCCTAATACTCCATCTTTTTGTTCGCTCTCCTATGTGTCAAGGGTTGGTTATCTCTATTTTGAGTCGGTCTCACCTCTTCTTTTGAGGTATCACGCTGTCGCAGACACCTATATTTTAAGGTACTCCTTTATTCGCTCGACATACTCGCGGAATGCCTCCCTGCCTGCATCTGTAATCCTGCACGTTGTGCGCGGCATCTTGCCGTTAAAACCCTTCTCCACAGTTATATAACCCGCCTTTTGCAGCTTGTCGATCTGTACGCTCAGGTTACCTGCCGTTGCACCTGTGTTCGTGCGTAGATATACGAAGTCGGCGCTATCGACACTCACTAACATCGACATTATACCGAGGCGTAACTCGGAGTGTAGCAGTGGGTTAAGCTCCTTTAACATACTACTCTCGCTTTAACTTATAGGCAATGATGTGTCCTGGGATAACCATCATCACCACAAACAACGCTGCAAATACAGGTAGTCTGTCTATGCCCTCCACAACGGCAAATAGCGGCGTGAGGAGTATTGAGGCTACACCCGCGAGTGTTACTGTCCGCCAGCGAAGGACCAAGCCAGTTATTGCAGTGCCGCATGCCATCAGCAGCGCCTCGACGTATAGGATATTTATCCCACCCATCCACGATGTAAGGGCGGCGATGCCACCTGCGATGCCGAGTATCATCCATAGATGATTTATAACGCGCTCGATGTGCGTTTTTGCCTCGCCTTTGCCCTCCCTGCGGAACGAGATTTTCATCCCTATACAGCCCAATACGGGTAGTGCAAACCACAGAAAAAAGTAGTGTGCGTTGAGCGTGGCGTCTATTGCGTACCACACGGCGAGAGTGGTTATTATTGTGGCGTACCCCCATACGAGGAATGGGCGGTGTGCGTTGCGCTCTGCGCGCTCACGCGTTTGGTCTATTGCATTGAGTATTACGTTGATACTCTGCTCTGGTGTGAGGTTACTTTTCTCCATTGTTCTCCTTTTTTGTGTTGCGTTTGATGAAAATGTAGTCGATAATATCAAGGATAAGAGAGAAACCAAGACCCGCCGTTATCCAGAGTCCCCAGTTTAGGTCGGGCGTAAGTTGGTTGTTGAGAATGAGCAGTACTGCGCAGATGATAATCAGTCGCACTACGCGACGTTGAAGCTGCGCCTTTGCAGGTAATTCATTGATTTGCTTCTCCATAACGCTAAATTTTAAGGTTTTTGTTTGTGAAAAACTGCCTTTAAGTTTCCAATCTTGGTGCAAATATAAACAAGTTTACAAAATAAACCAAATATTTTGGGAATTTTTTTTAGTGGGGGCTTTTTGGCGGTGGCTTTTTGGCGGTGGCTTTTTGGTGGGGGGGGAAGGCTTTTGGGGCGGAAATTTTATTGAGGGATATTTTTCGGTGGGGTAAATTTGATAAATTCCAAAAAATACCTACCTTTGTTGTACCGACTCGTTCGGAGCATTTGATTATAACCCTAAAAATATTAAAATAGTGAGAAAATTCTATTATTTGATTGCGACAACGTTGTTTGTCTCTCTCTTTACAGCGTGTAAGGAGGATACTCCTGTAACACCCCCAGAAGTCGAAGTACCTGCTATTGAGCTTTCGCAGAGCGCAGTTGAACTGCCTGCGGATGGCGGTGTCGCTGTACTCTACTATGCCATTGCCAACGCCGTGGATGGTATTGAGCTTACCGCTGAGCTACCCGCCGATTGTTGGGCTGAGGTTGAGAGTATCGCAGGTGGTATGATTAAGTTGCAGGCGGACCGCAATACCACAGATTCGGAGCGTACAGCGCAGCTAACGCTTAGCTACGAAGGTGCCGAAAGCAAGACTGTAACACTTAGCCAGCCAGCCTGGTTGGCCCCTATTAAGCTAAGTGTTACGAATGTTGATGATCTCTCTGTAACCTTCTCGGTGGAGACTACCGACCCAGAGCTGACGTGGATACCTCTAATGACCACAAAGGAGTATTTCGATTCGCTACTCAACGACGATGCAGTTTTTGAGGATGATATGCAATATATTGTGCAGCAGGCAATAGCACAGGAGATAACGCCATCTGACTATATATCGCAGTTGCTCAAAAAGGGGTCAATGGAGAACTTACGTTTTAATAAACTGACCCCTAAGACAACTTATACTTTGTATGTTTATGGTTTGACGCCCGAAGGCGAGCGTACGACAGACATCATATCAACAGAGCTTACCACAGGGGACCCATACGATGGCCCTATTGACTTTAATATAGAGGTAGCGGAGCAGGATTTTGTGCTTTATATTGATATTACTCCGTCGCATGATGGCGTATCATACTTTTGGGATATTATTGACGAGCAGTCGTTTAATGCCAATGGTGGGAAAATGCCTGATGTAGCCACGGAACTTATAGAGGCGAAAATTGAAGAATATCTATATTATGGCGATATCACGTCTCGTTCGGAGTATTACGAGTGGTTCTCATCTATAAATGCTGAGCAGTACATTTATGAGGCGCGCGCCAACACTCGCTATATTATCTACGCTTTGAAGTGGGATGAGGATTGCAAAATTGTAGGTGATGTAAGCTACGTTTGGTACGAGACCCAGTCGCTTGGTGCATCGATGAATGAGATAACCCTTGCTGTTAGCGATCCTATGCAGACGTCGTTCTGTGTTACTACGACTACGACGACTGATGATCCCTATGTGGTATTGGCGGAGCCAGCTGATTGGTGCGGTTGGAATGATATGAACGATGAGGAGATTTTTGACTACGTAATCAATAGTTATGGTACGTATTGGGTTGAGGAGTATGTGTGTGAGGGACCTCTTACAGATGCGCGTTTCTATGACCTCGATCCCGATACCGAGTATTCGGTAATAGCCTTTGGCTATGAGGCAGGCGTACGTACAACGGATATACAACGTGCTGCGATTAGGACATTGCCTGCATGCGACCCCGAAGATTGTACATTTGAGTTCGATGTTGTATGGACGAAGTCGAACTCTGCATATATATCCATAACACCGTCCGATTTGAGCCATTACTATCACTGGATGGTGTATGATCCTGAGACCACAGAGGCTGAGGCCAAGACGATGATTAAGAATATTATTCAGTATGATTACTATGCCGACTATATTGAGTTTAGCTATGATGCACTGAGACGCGGCGAGTCTGAGGGTACGGTGAATTTACTTGCCCCCGATACCGAATACAAGGTGGGTGTTGTGATTATGGACCCAGATAGAAATAGGTTCTTGTCAGATGTAACGTTTAGCGATACGTTCCGTACGGCGGAGATGAAGTATGCTGATATAGAGGTGCGATGTGTTTATGATGAATACTACGATGGCGATGTGTTTGGTGCATCGTTGGATTATAACATATATGCAGGTAACGCAGTGGTTCCATTGCGAATTGAGATTAGTGGTAAATATGCTCAGTACTACTATACCATCTTCTCGTGGGAAGACAATATAGATAATCCCGAGATTGTCCCCGATTATCAACTCTATGAGTACCTGTATAATGGAGTGTACTATGCCGAGCAGATGAATTTCCGTTGTCCGTGGGATACCGACCTTATGTTGGCAGCGGTGGCATTGGATAAGGATGGATACCACTCGCCCGTATATCGTGAAAAGGTGTCGTTCTCAAAGGATGGCGTAACGCAATATGCAGGTCTGTTAAATATGGCGCTGTTCAACAATGTGCTTACAGGTGATGTGGTAGTTTTTGAAGATAAGCCTATGCCTGCCCCTGTTGTTGAGCGTGTAGCTGCCGAGGCAAAGGATGTGCGTTTTAGCACAAAGAGGCTGAACGCTATTCGTGAGACCGCACGTCGAACAATTTAATATTAATCATATGTGGGGAAAGAGCCTGTCTAACAAGTTTTTTTGTTGGGCAGGTTTTTTGTGCCTATATTTTTTGTAGGGAGGCTTTTTGGCGGAAATTTTATTGGGGATGTTTTTCGGGGGCAGATGGGGTTGTGCTTTGTGCGAGTGGTCTCGTGGTCTCGTGGTCTCGTGGTCTCGTGGTCTCGCACAGCTGAGAAAGCCTGAGAAAGCCTGAGAAAGCCTGTGTTTTTTTTCGGGACTTCGGGACTTCGGGACTCCGGGATATTGCGGGCGATGCCCGCGCTTTTTTGCAGTTTTACAGTTTTGCAGTCTTGTGGTCTCTCGGTCTTATTGGCGCGCTTCCCAGGTGTTCTCAGTTGTTCTCAGTTGTTCCCAGTTGTTCTCAGTCGTGCGCGGCTGTGCGAGATAATTCGGCAAGCGGCAGTAGATGCCCCCTTATCACGCTAAACAAAAAAAGCGACCGAGAAAACCTCGGTCGCTGTCGTTAGCTTTGCGGAGGGCACTGGATTCGAACCAGCGGATACCTTACGATATCGGCAGTTTAGCAAACTGCTGGTTTAAGCCACTCACCCAACCCTCCTTAAACCATCTTTGTAAAAGAGTGGTGCAAATATAAGACTTATTTTCTTATCTGCAAAATTTTATTCGAAATAATTGTTGCAACGCCCCTCTTTGCCTTCCTATTGCCCGTGTTATACATTATCGCAACTGTCTGAATATCTCCCACATAACAACGCCTGCCGACACCGAGACGTTTAGCGAGTGCTTGATGCCCACCTGCGGTATCTCTATGGCGGCATCCACAACCTCGGCGACCTCGTCGGCAACGCCATCTACCTCATTGCCAAACACCAACGCATACTTTACGCCCTCTTCGGCACGGAATGTGTCGAGCGACGTAGAGTCCTCTATCTGCTCCACTGCCACGATGCGGTAGCCCTTCGAGCGCAGCTCGGCGATACACTCCAACGTGGTGGGGTAGTAGCTCCACGCTACGCTCTGTTCGGCGCCAAGTGCGGTCTTGTGCAGCTCGCGGTTGGGCGGTGTGGTGCAGATGCCGCATAGGGCGATATGCTCCATACCGAAGGCGTCGGCGGTGCGGAAGAATGAGCCTACGTTCTGTGCCGAGCGCACGTTGTCTAAGACTATCGTGATGGGCAGCTTATCTTGTTGTGCGTACTGGTCGAGTGTCGGACGATCTAACTCGTTGTTGAGTAACTTGCGCATAATGTTAAGATATTTTAATTATTACGGCTCAAAATTAAGCAAATAAAAATATTTTCCGTAATTTTGACGCCGAATTGTTTATTTTTGGTCGGTGATGCGTAGATTTCTGTGTCAAATAGTAGTCGTTGTGGCTCTCGTAGCGTCTGTTGCGCCCGCCACGGCACAGCGCCTGCGTGTGGGTGCCGACTTTACCACGTTCTTAGACAACAAGGAGTATGCGTCGCTGGGCTTCGACGAGTCGGGTACGCTGTTTAGTGCGCGCCTTACGCCCAAGGTGGGCATCGAGTGGGCGGAGTGCAACGAGCTGATGTTCGGTGTCGATATGGTGCAGAACTTCGGACACGATGCCAAGTTTTTGTCGGATGTAGGTGTGCAGCTATACTACGCCTTCCGTGCGCCGAGGGTCAAGGCTTTGGTGGGTATCTTCCCGCGCAGCGAGATGCGAGGCTTGCAGCAACCCCTATTCTTTGACCGCGACTACCGCTACTATCACCACACCATAGCAGGTGTGCTGGCGCGCTACGAGTCGGCGAAGCATAGTGGCTCGTATGTCGAGATGGCGATGGACTATACGGGTATGCGTGATAAGTTTGTGCGCGAGAGCTTCGATATAACCCTCTCGGCATACCACCGCATTAAGGGCCTCGAATTGGGACTTGACGGTATGATGCGCCACTATGGCAAGGACCTCGACGCGATGACCAATGATGGTGTTGTAGATAACCTGTTCGTCGTGCCGTATGTAGGCTATAAGCTGAGCGTCAAGGAGTTCGACCTTGACTTTCGCCTGAGCTATATGCAGGCATTGCAGCGCGACCGCCACTTTGAAAATAGGTGGCAGGCGCCGATGGGTGGCGAGCTATACTGTGCCGTGAGCCGCTGGGGTGTAACACTCTCCAACAGACTCTATGTGGGAGGCTCGCTGTTGCCCTTTATGTCGCGCTATGGAGCGGCGCTATACCACTCCGAGCCACTCTATTCCACTACCGAAGGTGTTGTGGAGAGTGTGCAGCTGAGCTACTGCCGCAGCCTCTTTGACGATACGTTGAGTGTCGGTGCTGGCATTACGCTCGACTACGACGGCACGGGCTTAGGCACTCGACAGTGGGTGCAACTCGACGTGAAGCTCGACTATGGCATCGACCTGCGTCGCAAGCAACGCGAACTTTAACAGAATACGAACGATAAAACTATATGACAATGGCAAACGAAACATTAGAGGTAAAGGAGAAGTCGCTGAACTTCTTGGAGGAGATTATTGAGGAGTCGATGGCAAAGGGCGAAAAACGTGTCCAGACGCGCTTCCCGCCAGAGCCTAACGGTTACCTGCACATCGGACATGCCAAGAGTATCTGCATCAACTTCGGTCTTGCTAAGAAGTATGGTGGCAAGTGCAACCTGCGCTTCGACGATACCAACCCCGTAAAGGAGGATACCGAGTATGTGGACTCTATCAAGCGCGACATACAGTGGCTCGGCTTCGACTGGGCCGCCGAGTACTACGCCTCGGACTACTTCGACCAGCTCTACGAGTGGGCTGTCGAGCTTATTAAGAAGGGCTTGGCGTATGTCGATGATCAGACTCAGGAGCAGATTCGCGAGACCCGAGGCACAATCTCCGAGCCGGGTACCCCCTCGCCGTGGCGCGACCGTAGCGTTGAGGAGAACCTCGACCTCTTCGAGCGTATGCGTAAGGGCGAGTTCGCCGATGGCGAGAAGGTGTTGCGCGCAAAGATTGATATGGCGCACCCCAATATGCTCTTCCGCGACCCCATTATGTACCGTATAATCCACGCTGACCACCACCGCACAGGCGATAAGTGGTGCATCTATCCTATGTACGACTATGCGCACGGTCAGTGCGACTCTATCGAGAAGATTACCCACTCGATATGTACGTTGGAGTTCGACGTTCACCGTCCTCTCTACGATTGGTTTATCGAGGCGTTAGACATCTACCCCTCGCACCAGTACGAGTTTGCGCGTCTCAACCTCACATATACGATGATGTCGAAGCGCAACCTCCTCAAACTCGTCAAGGAGGGCGTTGTTATGGGCTGGGATGACCCCCGTATGCCGACAATCTGCGCTCTGCGCCGTAAGGGCTATACCCCTGCGTCGGTGCGCGCCTTTGCCGAGATGGTGGGTGTTGCTAAGCGCGACAATGTCATCGACTTGGCGAAGATGGAGTTCTGCGTACGCGAGGACCTTAACAAGGTTGCTGAGCGCCGTATGGCGGTACTCAACCCCTTGAAGGTCGTTATTACAAACTGGGAGGAGGGCCGTGTAGAGATGCGCAAGGCTGTGAACAACCCCGAGGACGAGGCAGCAGGTATGCGCGAGGTACCCTTCTCGAAGGTGCTGTATATCGAGCGAGACGACTTTATGGAGAACCCTCCCAAGAAGTATTTCCGCCTCTCGCCAGGTCAGGAGGTGCGCCTGCGCTACTCATACCTTATCAAGTGCGAGGAGGTTATCAAGGATGCTGAGGGCAATGTTGTCGAGCTTCGCTGCACCTACGACCCGCTCTCGGGTGATGGCTCGTCGAGCGATGGTCGCCGCGTAAAGGGTGTTATCCACTGGGTATCGGCGGACCACGCTGTAAAGGCAGAGGTGCGTCTTTTCGACACTCTCTTCCTCACCGAGAACCCCAACGACACCTCTAACGGTCAGACATCGTGGGAGGATAATCTCAACCCCAACTCTATGGTTAAGGTCGAGGGCTGGTTGGAGCCTTCGTTGAAGGATGCCCCTGTGGGCAAAACCTATCAGTTTGAGCGTGTTGGCTACTTCTGTCCCGACACCGACTCTACGGCGGACCACCTTGTCTTCAACCGCACGGTAACGCTTAAAGATTCGTGGGCGAAGCTCAACAAGTAGCCTTGTCGATAGCTTGGCGTGATAAGGGGTCGATTGCGTCCCCTAACAAAAAATGCCGTCAATGGGACGTACGCCTTAGTACTACCCATCGACGGCATTTTTGCCGAGTGTAGCACTCGGCGCCCTTCTGACGCCAAGCCCTTGTCGTGATAGCGGCGCATCTGCGGCACTACCCTCATCTGCCTGAATGGGGATGTACGCCAAGTACACCCCCATCCAGTCAGCCTTCGGGATAGCGCCACATCTAACCCCTTCTGACAAAAATTCATCTCGCTTGGGAGCGTGGTGTAGCACTCAGCCACGCACAGCTGAGAACGCCTGAGAACGCCTGTGTTTTTCAGCAGTCTCGCAGTCCCGCAGTCTCGTTGTCCCGTCGTCTCGCAGTCTCGTCGTCTCGTCGTCCCGCAGTCCCGTTGTCCCGCAGTCTCGTCGTCCCGCAGTCTCGTCGTCCCGCCGTCCCGTTGTCCCGCAGTCTCGTAGGCGCGCCACCCAGTCGTTCCCAGTCTTTCTCAGTCGTTCCCAGTCCTTCTCAGCCAATCGCGCGCCTCTCAGCCAATCGCGCCCCCCCCCTCTCCATCCCCGCAACTCCTATCTAATCGCGCCCATCTATGACCTCTTTTCGCCCTTTATCTCCCAGATATTAAAAAAAATTAAAAAAAGTTGTGTTAGAATTTTCACAGACCAAAATTATTTTATAACTTTGCCTCGATTTTGTGGTAAGCGAAAGCCTCTCGCCGAGGAGCCTCAAAAGTGGCATCCGAGGATTAGCCGATGGTTATCACAAATTCCACGATTTTTGCAGACAATGAGATGTTAAATTTATAAATTCAAAACTAACTATGGCTACGATTGATTTATCGAAGTATGGCATTACCGACGTGCAGGAGGTAGTGTATAACCCCTCGTACGAGACCTTGTTCGAGGAGGAGACTAAGGCCGGTCTTACCGGTTTTGATAAGGGTGTTGTTACCGAGATGGGCGCTGTAAACGTGATGACAGGTGTCTATACTGGTCGTTCGCCTAAGGATAAGTTCTTCGTTATGGATGACGTCACCAAGGATACCATCTGGTGGACTTCTGACGAGTACAAGAACGACAATAAGCCCGTTACGCAGCAGACGTGGAACGAGTTGAAGAAGCTCGCAGCCAAGGAGCTTTCGTCAAAGAAGCTCTACGTTATGGATACCTTCTGTGGTGCTAACGAGAATACACGCCTCAAAATCCGCTTCATTATGGAGGTGGCTTGGCAGGCACACTTCGTGAAGAATATGTTTATCCGCCCTACCGACGAGGAGTTGGCAAACTATGGTGAGCCTGACTTCGTAGTACTCAACGCCTCTAAGGCTAAGGTTGAGAACTACAAGGAGTTGGGTCTCAACTCTGAGACTGCCGTAGTCTTCAACCTCACCGAGAAGATGCAGGTTATCATCAACACTTGGTATGGTGGCGAGATGAAGAAGGGTATGTTCTCGTATATGAACTACCTGCTTCCTTTGAAGGGCATCGCATCTATGCACTGCTCGGCAAACACCAACGAGAAGGGCGAGACAGCTATCTTCTTCGGCCTCTCGGGTACGGGTAAGACAACCCTTTCGACAGATCCTAAGCGCCAGCTTATCGGCGACGACGAGCACGGCTGGGACGACGACGGCGTATTTAACTTCGAGGGTGGCTGCTACGCTAAGGTTATCAACCTCTCGAAGGAGAACGAGCCAGACATCTGGAACGCTATCCGTCGCGACGCTCTGTTGGAGAACGTAACTGTTGATGAGAACGGCAAGATTGACTTCTCTGATAAGTCGGTAACCGAGAACACTCGCGTATCGTACCCCATCAACCACATCACAAACATTGTGAAGCCCGTATCGAAGGCTCCTGCAGCTAAGAAGGTTATCTTCCTCTCGGCTGACGCTTTCGGCGTGTTGCCTCCTGTGTCTATCCTCACCCCCGAGCAGACTAAGTACTACTTCCTCTCAGGCTTCACCGCTAAGTTGGCAGGTACTGAGCGTGGTATTACTGAGCCTACGCCCACATTCTCGGCTTGCTTCGGCGCAGCGTTCCTCTCGTTGCACCCCACAAAGTATGGCGAGGAGCTTGTTAAGCGTATGCAGGCATCGGGCGCTACCGCATACCTCGTAAATACTGGTTGGAACGGTACGGGTAAGCGTATCTCTATCAAGGATACACGTGGCATCATCGACGCTATCCTCGATGGCTCTATCGACAAGGCTGCAACCAAGCAGATACCTATCTTCGACTTCAAGGTACCCACTGCGCTTCCTGGCGTTGATTCTGCTATCCTTGACCCCCGCGACACCTATGCAGATGTTGCAGAGTGGAACACCAAGGCTGAGGACCTCGCAGGTCGTTTCGTGAAGAACTTTGCTAAGTTCACCACAAACGAGGAGGGTAAGGCGTTGGTGGCAGCTGGTCCGCAGCTTTAATAGTTGCTTAGAGTAGCTTGACGTGATAAGGGGTCGATTGCGGCCCCTAACAAAAAATGCCGTCAATGGGACGTACGTTCAAGTACTACCCATCGACGGCATTTTTGCCGAGTGTAGCACTCGGCACCCTTCTGACGCCAAGCTGCCTCGCACGCCTCGCACAGCTGAGAATGCCTGAGAACGCCTGAGAACGCCTGAGTTTTTCAGCAGTCCCGTGGTCCCGTCGTCTCGTTGTCTCGTTGTCTCGTTGGCGCGCCTCCCAGCCTTTCCCAGCCTTTCTCAGCTATTCTCAGCCATTCTCAGCCATTCTCAGCCCCGTCGTTCCGCAATCACTCAACTGTCCCTATTATTCTCCTTTTCGTAAAAAAAGTTCGCCTAAAATGCTATACTCTAAATAAAAATGTGTATCTTTGTATTACACAATAGTTCAACATTGTAGGAGAATAACCAATAATACTGAATATGATGATGAAAAACCTAACGTATCGTCTTCTGGCGACGATATGTGCGTTCTCGCTTATTGCCTGTGTCGATAACGATTTTCGTCTCGACGGAACCTCGTTGGAGGTAACTGTGGGCGGCGAAACTACCGTCTTGCCATTGGGCTTCTTGGAGCAGACAACACTTGCCGAACTGCTCGAAAATGTCGATGAGGAGAGCCTCGAATGGCTTAAAATCGATGAAAATGGTAACTACTCGTTGCAGTTCGTTGGCGACGAGGAGTCATTAGAGGTCGAGGGTATCAACAACAACATCGCTGTACCCGAGATGTCAAATACCTTCTATGCGCAGTATCCCAAGTTGGACATCATTGCTGCCGACTACACTATTGACGAGACCTTCGAGGTAAGTGTGCTGCACGGCAACAACGTCCTCGATGGCACTACCGTGCCTGTTGCTGCGGGCATCACCCTCACGGGTATCGAGGAGGGAACGCTCACGCACAACGTCTCATACGAGGTCCCCGAGCAGGTGTCGTCAATCAACACCATCTATTTTGGCGACGACACGCACCCCTACGGCTCGCTTATCGAGGTGCGCTTCAAGCTCAATGAGCTGAACAACATCAACGCGGGCGGCCACGTGAGCGTGGAACTGCGTGCGCCCGACGGCTATGTGCTACGCGATAAGAGCGGTAACGAGCTGCCCAACAACACATTCTCGCACGACGAGGTGGACTTTGCTGAGGACCAGGGTGAGGTACTCTTCGAAACATACCTCTCGCGCGTGGATATTGATGGCGAACTCGACAACCACACGCTCAACGTCCCCGTAGAGTTGGAGTATCACCTCTCATTCGAGATGCTCACTCACGCAGGCACGGTAAACCTCAGCACACTGCCCGAGTTGCACGTGGGTGCCGACCTTACCGTGAAGGATGCCGATATAGTGCTTAACGACAGCACCATCATCGAGCCTACCACCTCGGAGGAGGCTGCCGAGGATATTACCGTGAGCGGTCTGCCTGCCGAGTTGAAGATTATCAACACACTCGACTTCGTCGATGGCAATGTTATGCACCTCACGGCGTCGGGTTACAGCTGGTTGAGCGATGCTGCTGCCGAGGCGGTAGTCATCACGGCATACTTCCCCGACACATTCGAGCTTGCAGCTGGCGATAACTACGAGATTGAGGGTAACGTGCTTACCACCGACCTTAAAGCCTTGCGCGAAGGTCTCTATGTCGGTCTCGACGCTATGGACTTTGGCGCCGAGGGCTACGTGGTTGCTGGCGGTACGATAGGTCTTGCCTTCCGTCCCGAGGTTGAGGTCGCCTTCAAGAAGGATGCTGTTGTAAAGCTCTCGGAGCTTGTTAATTCGGGGGTTAGTAACCTTGTTATCAAGACCTCTATCGACGCCCTCTCGCTGAGTATCAATACCGTGAGCGGCATTATTGACTACACCTACGAGCAGGCCGAGGAGATACTACTCGACGGCATTGACGAGGAGTTGGAGTTGGAGATACTTGGTACGGGCTTAGCACCTGTTATTACGATTGACTTTACCAACCCGCTGACGATGTCAGCAATAGTAAGTGCCGAGCTTACGCCCAAGAAGGGTGGCGTGGCACTCGAAGACAACCGTATCGAGATTAAGGATGTGCCTATCGCCGCTGCTACGGTCGAGAATGGAGAGGTTGTAGGCGGCAAGATGTCGGTAATCATCGCCGACGAGTCGATGCGCGACAACTACACCGACCCGAGATATACCTTCGTGGCGTGTGATGTTACCAAACTTATCGAGGGTTCGTTGCCCGATGCTCTCGACTTCGACGTAACGCTGCAAACCGATGCCTCGAAGGTGCAGACGCTATATATCGAGCCTAAATATGTGGTAACCTACGGCTATGCGGTGGATATACCGTTGGCATTCAACAAGACGCTCGGCGTACGCTATGCCGACACTGTGGATGGGCTGGGTGAGACTATGGAGGCTGTTGCCGATGCTCCCGACATTACCGTTGACGATATTGCGTTGATAATCAAGACAACCAATACTACGCCGCTGAACTTCGCTGCCGATGTCGAGCTGCTCGACGCCTCGGGCAATGCAACCGCAGTACAGGTAGTCCTCCCCGAGGAGTATATTCTCTGCGGCTCGAAGGATGGTGTGAACAAGGCTTGCTCGGAGGTGTGTCTTGCGCTCAATGTTCCCAATGGCGATGTGAAGGCGGTTGCCGACATCGAGGCTATACGCTTTACGCTCGAAGCCACGGGTGTTGCCGACGAGCGCGTGTCGCTCAATGCCAACCAATACGTGAAGGTTGATATTCAGTTGGAGGTTAATGGTGGTATCACCGTAGATCTTGGAACGGTTAAGTAGAAAGCAGGTAAAACAACCAAACGATAAGGATAATGAAAAAGATACTCTCAATAGTTGCCGCCTTTGTAGCACTTCTTCTCGTTGATAGTGTGTCGGCACAATCTAATACATCGTACTTTATGGAGGGCTCGTACTTCCGTACTGAGCTAAACCCTGCGCTTGCACCCACGCGAGGCTACTTAGCACTACCTGGTATGAGTGGTGTGGGTTTGAACGTAGAGAACAACTTTTTGTCGGTCGAAAACTTCTTCTATAAGCGCGACAATCAGGTGGTTACCGCACTAAATGGTCAGGTGTCGGCAGACGAGTTCTTGGGTAAGCTGCCCGAGCTTGGCAAGATTGATGTCAATGCCAATGTAAATATCCTCGGTGTGGGCTTCTATGCCAAGCGTATGTTCTGGAACTTCGGTATCAACCTGCGTTCGCAGACCGATATCGCTATGTCTAAGGACCTCTTCACGGCGTTAAAGACCTTTGGTAATGGCACTTACGACCTGTCGCAGATATCGCTCAGTAGCAACAACTACTTGGAGGTATATCTCGGCAGCTCGTTCCCCGTCTGCAAGTTTATCAATGTAGGTGTTAAGGCTAAGTTCTTGGTCGGCTTGATGAATGCCTCGGCGACGTTCGACGAGTTGTACGCCGATGTTCAGCCTGAGGCCGTGCAGGCGCGTCTGCGCGGTACTATGCGTTTTAGCTCTCCGCTTATCAACGGAGCTGCCGTTATCCCAGGCTCGGAGCTTACGACCGATATGATTGAAGTGCCTGGTCTTTTGACGCGCGTCAAGAGCTTTGGTGCCGCTATCGACCTCGGTACGGAGATACGTCTATTGGATGACCATCTACGCGTCTCGGCGGCTGTTACCGACCTCGGCTTTATCAAGTGGTCGAATACGGGTGCTGCTACGGCAAATGTTACGGCATACGCCGATTTTAATGGTATCAACTTCTCGAATAGCGACGAAGAGCCCTTGACAGGAGAGTTGAAAGCTACGATGGGAGATACCCCCGATAGTTATACAACAATGCTGCGCTGCGCCCTTAACGTGGGTGTTGAGTATGCAATCTTGCGTAACCGTATCTCGTTCGGTCTGTTGTCGCATACCGAGTTCTGCAACACG
Organism: Alistipes sp.; assembly: GCA_017416915.1. GTDB lineage: Bacteria > Bacteroidota > Bacteroidia > Bacteroidales > Rikenellaceae > Alistipes. Next base: position 15,890 of record JAFQAN010000033.1, read on the forward strand.
CTGAAATATACCGAGCTTACGGCGTCGGTAAACTTCCGCCCGCTCAATTGGCTGTCGGCGACGGTTAGCCATACCTTCCTTAACCACAATAAGTTGGGCATTTTGGGCTTCGCTCTTAACCTGCACCCTGCGGGCTTCAACCTCTTCCTCGGTGCCGACTATATCGGTATGAATTGGGTGCGCTACGAGTCGATACCTGTTCCCTACGATATGAAGTCGGTGAACGTCTATGCGGGTATTGGCTTTAACTTTGGTCGCCCCAAGCACTTGAAGGCTGATAAGCCCAAGAAGCAGAAGAGAGAGGAGTAGGTGTAGAAATAGGGGTACAACCACTTAATAATATGGGGATGACTAATTTACTCTTGGTCATCCCCATACTTGTAATAATTTAGGTCGGTTACTGCTTCGCTTTCCACACGCGTATATTCTCCGCGATGCACTCTATGAGGCGGTCGATAGCCTCGGCTGCCGACCAGGCATTGTGTGGCGAGGCAAGCAGACGATACTTGTCGCGGATGCCGTACAGTGGCGACTCCCGCATAGGCTCTACCGAGAAGACATCTAACGCTGCGGCAGATACCCAGCCGTTATCCAACGCCTTTGCGAGGGCCGCCTCGTTTATGATGCCGCCACGCGCCACGTTGATAACCATTGCCGAGGGCTTCATTAGCTGTAACTCGCGCTCATCTACGAGGTTGCGTGTGCGCTCGTTGAGGGGTGAGTGTACCGAGAGGATGTCGCACCAGCCCAAAAGCTCGTCGAGCGACATCTGAGCGTACTCCTCCTTGCGCTCGACACCCGATGTCGAGAAGTATGCCACCTCGCAGCCAAAGGCGGTGGCAAGACGTGCCACCTCACGACCGATATTTCCCAGACCGATGATGCCCCATCTCTTGCCGCGAATCTCAAATGTGGTGCGGTCGTAGCAGAAGGCACGGTCGGCGGCAGCGTAGCGACCATCGTGGAAGTACTCGTTGAAATAGACGACGTTACGTGCGAGGGCGAGAGCCGACGATAGGGTGGTCTCCGCCACCGATGTTGTCGAGTAGCCCACGGCGTTGCGTACCTCGATGCCCAGCTCACGCGCCGCGTCAAGGTCGATGTTGTTCATTCCCGTAGCAGCCACACATATCAGTTTTAGGTCGGGCAGCTGACGCATTGCCTCGCCGTCGATGACCACCTTATTCGATATGGCGATGTCGGCGCCACGCAGACGCTCTACAACCTGCTCTTTTGTGGTATGCTCGTAGGCGACATATTCGCCCATTGACGATACCTTTTGCATATCGCGTCCTGCGATGCTATATTCGTCCAAAAATACTATTTTATTCATATCGTGTTTAGGTTATAAGTTTTGTTATTGGTTTGGTTATAAGTTGTTCACTCCTTTGCTGTTAGCTCCATTTCGCCTACCAACGAGCGTATCACTACCGAGGCGCATCCGATGCCAAAGAGGGCGGGGATATACGAGATAGTGCCTACGTTCGACTTCTTGTTCTGCTCCTCGCAGAGTATCATTGCGCCTTCGCGTACAGGCTCAGGCGAAAATACCGCCCAGAAGCCGCGCTTAATGCCTATCTTGTGTAGCCTTTTGCGGAGCATATGGGCAAGTGGGCAGTGGTGCGTTTTGGCTATATCCTTAATCTCCATTAGCGTAGGGTCGGTCTTCGCCCCTGCGCCCATCGAGCTGACAAGCGGGATTGAGCGGTCCAACGCCCCTTTGATAAGTGCTAACTTGGGGGAGAGCGTATCTATGGCATCTACCACAAAGTCAAAGTTGTCGCTATCTAATAGCTCGTCGGTCTGGTTGTCCTTGATGAAGCGGTTTACCACGCGAAGTTCAATCGCGGGGTTGATGTCGCGAAGTCTCTCGGCGAGTATCTCACACTTGGGACGTCCCACGGTAGAGTGCAGCGCCACGAGCTGACGGTTGATGTTGCTCGGCGAGACGTTGTCGGCATCGGCAATGGTCATACGGCCCACCCCCGCGCGGGCAATCATCTCGGCGGCGTATGCTCCTACGCCACCGACACCCACCACAAGAATATTTGCAGAGCGTAGCCTGTCAAGCTTCTCGCTACCTAACAGCAGTTCGGTACGTTCCAACCAGTTATTTGTCATATTATCGCTTTATAATCAGTCTATTATAGTTTTCTAAGAGCTGCTTTTTTAGTTCTTCTACATCCTCTTTGCGTAGCTCGGCAATGGCTACGTATAGCTCCTCGATAGAGGGCGACAGTGCATCGTCGGTCTCGATGAAGAGCAAGTGGTGGGGCAGTGTTGCTATCACCTCGCGTGTGCGTGGCGAACGTATCGACCGCGCCCCGAAGGAGAGGTAGTAGCCCCGTTCGACACATCGTTGCGCCTGATACAGAGAGCCTACGAAGCCGTGAAAGATGACGCCCGCGAGGTTGTAGCCGTTCAGTATCGACATCACCCGTTCGAAGCTACGTACCACGTGTAGCACCACGGGTTTATTTAGCCGCTCGGCAGCCTCTAAATGTTGCCGAAAGAGCTGCTCCTGCGCCTCGCGCGATACGTCGCACACGAAATCCAACCCCGTCTCGCCGATAATGTCGGCGGCGCTCAGCTCGGGTAGTGCCACCCCGCGCTCGGCATCCCACGGATGCACCCCCGCCATCGTTGGCGACAGCACGTCGGGGCGCGGATTGTGGGTGTGTATGTCGATAAATTGCGGCATAATGCTATCTCTTAGACCACAAAATTAATAAATTATAGCTCAAAACACAAATATAGCCCTCGGAAGATTGTCTGTTTCAAAAAAAAAGTGTATCTTCGTGCGCATTTTATAGTGATTTGGTTGATAGACCGTATCGCATTGAAACACAAACATAAACTATAAAACTAATAAATTAATCTAACAAACAGTTTTTATGTCGAAAAACATCACATTACGTAAAGGTCTCGACATCAATCTGGTGGGTAAGGCTGAGGCGGTCGTAGAGAATCTCCCTATGGCTAAGTCTTATGCTGTTAGCCCTCTGGATTACGAGAACGTTACGCCGAAACTGTTGGTTAAGGTTGGCGACAAGGTAGAGGTCGGCACGGCGCTGTTCTTCGATAAGAACAACCCCCGTATCCTGTTTACCTCGCCTGTGAGCGGCGTCGTATCTGCCATCAACCGTGGCCAGAAGCGTAAGCTACTCAGCGTAGCCGTAGAGCCAGACCAGCAGCAGACCGTCAAGGAGTTGGCAGTGGTTAATCCCGCCAAGGCAGAGCGTTCTGAGATTGTTGAGATGTTGCTCCAATCGGGTTTGTGGACCCGCATAGTGGAGCGTCCTTACGGCGTTATCGCTAACCCCGACAACCAACCCAAGGCTATCTTCGTGTCAGCATTCGACTCGGCACCTCTTGCCCCCGACTACAACTTCGTGTTGAAGGAGGAGAAGGCTGCCGTAGAGTGCGGTATGGCAGTTTTGGCACGTCTTACCGACGGCAAGGTACACCTCTCGGCTCGTAAGGGCGACGAGGGCTATATGTCGCAGGTTAAGGGTGTCGAGTACCACACATTCTCGGGTAAGCACCCCGTAGGCAACGTGGGCGTTCAGATTCATCACATCGACCGCATTGCTAAGGGTGATGTAGTATGGACGGTAAACGTTCAGGATGTTGCCCTCATCGGTCGCTTGGTACTCGGCGGTAAGCTCGATATGAGCAAGACCATCGCTGTTACGGGTAGCGAGGCTCAGAAGCCCGCCTACAAGCGCATCATCTCGGGCGCTGCGGTGGAGTCTATCGTAGGCAAGGTGTCGAACGACGTTCGTATCATCTCAGGTAATGTGCTTACAGGTCGCAAGACCGAGGCCGACGGCTACATCTCGGCAGACGCAAACCAGCTTACGCTTATCCCTGAGGGTAACGTATATGAGTTGCTTGGTTGGGCAATGCCCCGTTTCCACCGCTTCTCGGTATCGCGCGCCTACTTCTCGTGGCTCTGCCCCAAGAAGCAGTACAAACTCGATACCAACCTCAATGGTGGCGAGCGTCCCTTTGTGGTTACAGGTCTTTATGAGAAGTATCTCCCGATGGATGTATATGTATCGTACCTGTTGAAGGCTATTTTGGTTAAGGACCTCGACAAGATGGAGAATCTTGGTATTTATGAGGTGCTTCCCGAAGATTTGGCACTCTGCGAGTTCGTCGATCCCTCGAAGATTGAGATGCAGCAGATTGTGCGCGACGGTATTAACTTAATGATTAAGGAGAGCTAAGCTATGGGATTGCGTAAATTTGTAGATAAGATTAAGCCCACCTTCTCGGAGGGCGGCAAGCTCAGTTTCTTGCACTCGACCTTCGAGGGCTTCGAGACTTTCCTTTTTGTTCCTAACACAACAACAGCTAAGGGCGCCCACATCCGCGACTGTAACGATATCAAGCGTGTGATGATCGTTGTGGTTTTGGCTCTTATCCCCACTATGTTGTTCGGTATGTATAACGTCGGCTATCAGGCACAGCTGTCGGGTTGTCCCGAGTTGGCAGATGCAGGCGTTATGGCTCTGTTCTGGTATGGCTTCCTCAAAGTGTTGCCCACCATCATAGTATCGTACGTTGTAGGTCTTGGCATCGAGTTTACCTTCGCTCAGAAGCGTAAGCACGAGATTAACGAGGGCTTCCTCGTAACGGGTCTTCTCATTCCGTTGGTTATGCCCGTAAGCACACCTCTTTGGATTGTTGCTCTCTCGACCGCTTTTGCCGTGATTATCGGTAAGGAGGTATTCGGTGGTACAGGTATGAACGTCTTTAACCCCGCGTTGTTGGCACGTGCCTTCGCATTCTTCGCCTACACCCCTCAGATGTCGGGTGAGAAGGTGTGGTACACCGTTGATGGTCAGACAGGTGCTACGGCTTTGGAGCAGCTCTCGACCTATGAGGCTGGCGCAGAGCTTCCCTACTCGTTGTCGGATGCCTTCTTTGGCTTTATGCCTGGCTCGGTAGGTGAGACCTCTACTTGTGCTATCCTTATCGGTGCAGCTATCCTGCTCTTTACGGGTGTTGCGTCGTGGCGTATTATGCTTTCGGTATTTGTAGGTGGTTTGGCATTCGGCTATCTGTTCGATGTAGCTGGTATGACCGAGTTCCCCGCATACTATCACCTGTTGGTTGGTGGTTTTGCCTTCGGTGCTGTGTTTATGGCTACCGACCCCGTTACCTCGGCTCAGACCAACACGGGTAAGTGGATTTACGGCTTTATGGTAGGTGCTTTGGCAATCCTTATCCGCGTTGTAAACCCCGCATACCCCGAGGGTATGATGCTTTCGATTCTGTTTATGAATGCTTTGGCACCGCTTATCGACTACTTCGTGGTAGAGCGTAACATAGCACGTCGTAAGAAGTTAATCAAGAACGTAAAATAATCGAGGCTATGGCAATTAATAAGAATTCAAACGTATATATCATCATCTACACGATTGTGATGGTGGTTATCGTAGGTGCGTTGCTGGCATTCTTGGCTACCTCGTTGAAGCCTATGCAGGATGAGAATAAGCTCAAAGAGAAGAAGAACGCTATTATGAAGGCGTTCAAGGCTGAGGGCGATTTCGATAAGTTGGTAACCATCTACCGCCTCAATGGCACTGAACTCAGCGAGGTTGAGGCTGACGCTCAGGCAGCCATCTTCGAGGAGTTGGAGAAGCGTGGCGACTTGGCTAAGGCAGAGAAGGACCTTCCTCTGTTTAAGTATGCCGAGGGCGACGTTGTTAAGTATGTTATTCCTTTGGTTGGCAAGGGCCTTTGGGGCGACATCTGGGGCTATGCTTCGGTGCAGCCTAAGGATGGTAACGTCGTAATTACGGGTATCGTTATGGACCACGCGGGCGAGACCCCAGGTCTTGGTGCCGAGATTGCTACGGATAGAGTCCAGGGTCTGTTCGTCGATAAGGCTCTCTATAACGAGGCTGAGGAGTTCGCAGTACGTATGCAGAAGGGTGGCGCTCGCAACGACCACGAGGTCGATGCCATCACTGGTGGTACTAAGACTTGCGATGGCGTAAATGCTATGCTCAAAGATTGTATCTCGAAGTACGAGGCATTCTTGATGGCAGAGGCAGGTGCTGTTGCTGCCGACACTACCGCTTCTGAGGTAGAGCCTGCGGAGGCAGCTGAGCCTGATGCTACTGATGCTGTGGAGGCTTCGGAGGGCGAGCCAGCAGAGGAGATTGTTGAACCCACTAACGTTGAGGAGAAGTAAGCTATGAAACTGAGTAAGAATTTTACTAATCCGCTTGCAGCAAACAACCCCGTCATCGTTCAGATTCTGGGTATCTGTTCTGCACTTGCTGTAACCGTAAAGTTGGAGCCCGCATTGGTTATGGGCTTGTCGGTAACTTTTGTATGTGCATTCTCAAACCTCATTATGTCGCTGCTGCGCAAGGGACTACCTTCGCGTATTCGTATCATCGTGCAGTTAGTCGTTATTGCAACGCTCGTTATCGTTGTCGATCAGTTCCTGCGCGCCTATATGTACGAGGTATCTAAGCAGCTGTCGGTATATGTAGGTCTTATCATCACCAACTGTATCGTGATGGGTCGTGTTGAGGCTTTTGCTCTTGGTAACAAGCCTTGGGACTCGTTCGTCGATGGTGTTGCCAATGGTCTTGGCTACGCCTTTATCTTGGTGTTGGTAGCCTTCTTCCGCGAGTTGTTGGGTTCGGGTACCCTGTTCGGTATCGACATTCTCAACCGCTTCGGCTATGTTGGTAACTCGTTGATGCTCTTCCCGCCGATGGCACTTATCATCATCGGCTGTATCATCTGGGTACACCGTTCGTTAAACAAGGATTTACAGGAAAAGTAGGAGGGTAGCGTATGTTGAATCTATTTATCAATTCGGTATTTATCGAAAATATGGTCTTCGCATACTTCTTCGGTATGTGTTCTTACATCGCCGTATCGAAGAGCGTGAAGACTGCATTGGGACTTGGTGCTGCCGTTACCTTCGTACAGGTTATGACCGTGCCTTTGAACTACTTGCTCAATGAGTATGTGTTGGCCCCCAACGCCTTGGGTGAGGGTATCGACCTCAGTTTCTTGTCGTTCATCCTCTTTATCGCCGTTATCGCTGCCTTCGTGCAGTTGGTAGAGATGGTTGTCGAGAAGTTCTCGCCGTCGTTGTATAATCAGCTTGGTATCTTCTTGCCTCTTATCGCCGTAAACTGCGCCATTATGGGTGGCTCGCTCTTTATGCAGCAGATGGTAGGCACCGAGATTAACTCTGTGGGCGACTCTATCGTCTATGGTCTTGGCTCGGGTATTGGTTGGTGGTTGGCTATCGTTATGATGGCAGCTATCCGCGAGAAGATTGAGTACTCGCACGTCCCTGCCGCTATGAAGGGTCCAGGTATTGCGTTTATCATCACTGGTCTGATGGGTATGGCGTTTATGATCTTCTCAGGTATTCAGTTGTAAACCTTTAATAAGAGTACAAGCTATGAATGTTACTATTATTTTATATGCGATAGTTGCCTTTCTGGTAGTTACGCTGCTGTTGGTGGCACTGCTGCTCTTTGCAAAGGCAAAGCTGACCTCATCGGGTGCTGTCAAGATTGACATCAACGATGGCGACAAAGTATTGGAGGTAGCCTCTGGCTCAACGCTCCTTAACACCCTTTCGGAGCAGGGTATCTTCCTGCCTTCGGCGTGTGGTGGTAAGGGTGCTTGTGGTCAGTGCAAGTGTCAGGTTGTTGCGGGCGGTGGCGAGATTTTGCCTACTGAGCGCGGCTTCTTCAACCGCCGCCAGATTAACGATGGCTGGCGTCTTGGCTGTCAGGTTAAGGTCAAGGAGGACATCAAGATTAAGGTTCCCGCGTCGGTGCTTAGCATCAAGAAGTGGGAGTGCGAGGTTGTCTCTAACCACAACGTTGCAACCTTCATCAAGGAGTTCGTTGTTAAGCTCCCCGAGGGCGAGCATCTCAACTTCCGTTCGGGTGGTTACATCCAGATTGACGTGCCTGCAATCACCGTTGATTATAAGGATATCGACGTTGATCCCGAGTACCGCGAGGATTGGGAGAAGATGGGTGTCTTCAACCTCAAAATGGTTAATCCCGAGCCTCAGGTACGTGCTTACTCGTGTGCTACGTACCCCGCCGAGGGCGACATCATCAAGCTCAACGTGCGCATCGCAACGCCTCCGTTTGATAGAGCTAAGGGTGGCTTTATGAATGTTAATCCTGGTGTCTGCTCGTCGTATATCTACTCGTTGAAGCCTGGCGACAAGATTATTATGTCGGGTCCGTTCGGAGAGTTCTTCCTCCCCGACAACCTTTCGGACGATCAGGAGCTGGTATTCATCGGTGGTGGTGCAGGTATGGCGCCTATGCGTTCGCACATTATGCACCTCTTCAAGACCTTGAAGACGGGTCGCAAGGTAAACTTCTTCTACGGCGCACGTTCGTTGAAGGAGGCATTCTACCTCGACGACTACTATCAAATCGAGAAGGAGTTCCCCAACTTCAAGTTCCACTTGGCGTTGGACCGTCCCGATCCCGAGGCAGACAAGGCAGGTGTTCCCTATGTTCCAGGCTTTGTGCATAACGTCCTCTACGAGACATATCTCAAAGAGCATGACGAGCCAGAAGGCATCATCTACCTTATGTGCGGTCCTCCGATGATGGCGCAGTCGGTAGTAAATCTGCTTGATGGTCTCGGCGTTCCCGCAGAGAATATCCTCTTTGATAACTTCGGCGCATAACTTGGCGTGATAAGGGGTCGATTGCGGCCCCTAACAAAAAATGCCGTCAATGGGACGTACGTTCAAGTACTACCCATCGACGGCATTTTTGCCGAGTGTAGCACTCGGCGCCCTTCTGACACCAAGCTCTTGTCGTGATAGCGGCGCATCTGCGGCACCAAGCTCGTTCGTCTGAATGGGGATGTACGCCAAGTACACCCCCATCCAGCCAAACTTCGACTTGGCACCACATCTGCACCACTCT
>JAFQAN010000034.1 GCA_017416915.1 Alistipes sp.
TAAGGGGTCGATTGCGTCCCCTAACAAAAAATGCCGTCAATGGGACGTACGCCTTAGTACTACCCATCGACGGCATTTTTGCCGAGTGTAGCACTCGGCGCCCTTCTGACACCAAGCCCTTGTCGTGATAGCGGCGCATCAGCGCCGCCTCAATCATTGGGCTGAATGGAATGTACGTACAGTACTATCCATCCAGCCCAATCTCTTTATCGGCGACACTGCTACACCACTCTGACGTCAAGCTGCCTCGCACTGCCTCGCACTGCCTCGCACAGCTGAGAATGACTGAGAACGCCTGAGAACGCCTGAGAATGCCTGAGAATGACTGTGTTTTTCAGGGGTCTTCGGGACTACGGGACGACGAGACGGCGGGACTTCGGGGCTTCGGGACTTCAAGCCCCGAGAAATACCTATCTGCTCACGACTATCGCTCCTCCGTTTGACCCCACTCCTGCTGGGGAATATGAACGCCTGCCAAGCCGACAACGCGCTCCGCAACGTGAAGACACAGCGCCTCGATACTATCGGGGTGGAGGTAGAAGCCTGGCGAGGCGGGAGCGATAATCGCACCAGCCTCCGTGAGCGTGGTCATATTGCGCAGATGTATAAGCGAGTAGGGACTCTCGCGCACAACAAAGATAAGCCTACGACGCTCTTTGAGCATTACATCGGCAGCGCGCTCGATAAGCGTCGAAGAGACGCCCGACGCCACACGACCCACTGTACCCATCGAGGCGGGGACGACAATCATAGCGTCCCAGCGCGCTGAGCCACTTGCGGGCGATGCCCACATATCGTCATTGGCATACTCCTCGATGCGCTCATCCGTAGGCAGTGTTACACCCTCTGCCTGCATAACATCATCGGCATAGCGGCTACGTATGAGTGCTATGCGGCTTACCTCCGCCGAGGCGAGCAGCAACTCCAACGTCTTGCGTGCATAGATAGCTCCACTTGCCCCCGTTATGGCAACAATGACCCTCATTACAACTCGATGATTTTACATTTAAGACCCTTATCGCGCGCCGTACGCAGCACAAAGGGCAGCGCGTGGCTCATATTACGGAACGACTTAGCGCTATCGTGAAAGGCGATAATGTCGCCGCCCTGCATACCCTCAACCGAGGCGCGCATACACTTCTTAGGCGACAGGTGGCGGTTGTAGTCGCGCGTAAGCACGGTCCACATAACAACCTTAAAACGCTGACACATAACGCGTAGCTGCGAGCGGGTAATCTGCGCGTAGGGGGGACGAAACAGCTCGCTATGCACCATATCCGATGCCAAATCGACATCCTCGATGTAGCGCTCCAACGACATACCCCATCCCTTCTGGTGCGAGTAGGTGTGGTTGCCGACCTTATGGCCGCGGTCGAGTATCATCTGATAGAGGTCGGGGTATAGCTCAACATTCTTGCCCAGAACAAAGAACGTCGCCTTGGCGTCATAGCGGTCCAGCGTATTGAGTATCCACTCGGTAACACCAGGCGTAGGACCGTCATCAAAGGTGATAAATATCGACTCCTTATCGTCGATACTCCACACCATACTACTAAATATCTTACGTAGGATGTTGCCCTTTTTAATGCGCATAATCTTCTTCTTAATATTTAACGCCGTTCACTTTGCGCCATTATAACGCACAAAAGTAACTTTTTTTTCGCAAATCAAAAAATATAACTACCTTTGTATAGCGCAATTTATGGGGTTTGCCCATATTTTGCTATCAACAACATAAAGTTACAATTATGAAACGTAGAATATCACTCTTTATTGCCCTCGCTGCAACACTTCTCCTTGCGGCGTGTACCACGCGCAACACCATCCCCACCAAGACCACTACGGGGCAGCCTTACGACATCTTCGTCATCTGCGATAACGCAGTATGGCAGGGCGAGCTATCTATGGCGGTGTGCGATATGTTGGAGGCGGACGTTCCAGGTCTCACACGCCCTGAGGGCTACTTCAATATTGTCAAGCAGGCAGACGAGAAGAACACTTCGGATATTGACCGTAAACACGGCAACATCCTAAAAATAGCAATATCGCCCACCGTCGAGGCACCCTCGACGAGCGTCACTAAGAACCTCTACGCCCGTCCACAGACCGTCGTTACGGTAACTGCCCCCGACGTTGCTACCGCCACACAATATATTGAGGTGTCGGCGGAGGCACTACGCGACCTCTTCGAGCAGGGTGAGCGCGAGGCGAGCAACAGTCGCTATGCGGCAGCACCTTCCGAGGAGCTTGTCGAGGACTTCAAGGCGCACACGGGCTACGAGATGGTGATACCATCGAACTACTACAAGGCGACAACGCGTGATAAGGAGCTGCTGTGGTATATCCGCGACCATGAGAAGAAGGCGCAGTATATCTTCGCATACTCGTATGACTATGTCGATAAGCAGGACCTTACAGCCGAGTGGCTTATGCGCACATTGAGCAACAGGCTTGCAACAATATCGAGCAAGGATGTTGCTGGCTCGTATATGAGCGTCAATGAGAGTGGTCCTGCGGTGCTTAACACCGTGGTTATCAACGGCCGCGAGTGGTATGAGCTGCGTGGCTGGTGGGAGGTGAAGGGCGACTTTATGGGTGGCCCGTTTGTGAGCTTCTCGACACTCGACACCAATACCAACCGCATAACTACCATTATGTTTGCGCTCTACGCACCCGAGGAGGGTCAGCGAAACCCGCTCCGCGAAATAGAACACCTTATATATACTATAAAGTAGCGTGGTAGGTGCGGCGCTGTCGCTGATAAAGAGATTGGGCTGGATGGATAGTACCGATGAGTACACTCCATTCAGCCCAATGGTTGATGCAGCACTGATACGCCGCCATTACGTCGAGTATATTACTTGATGCGCTCGTAGTACTCACGTGTGCGAGTATCCACGCGAATCTTATCGCCCGTGTTGATAAACAAGGGGACCTTGATAGTAGCACCAGTATTTACGGTTGCAGCCTTCAACGAGTTGGTAGATGCGGTATCGCCACGTACACCAGGCTCGGTGTATGCAATCTCCATATCTACGATAGGAGGCAACTCAGCCGAGAGAACGGTCTCCTTCTCGGTGTGGAACATAACCTCGACAATCTGACCGTCTGCCATAAGGTCGGCGTTGTTGATGAGGTTCTTGTCGATGTTGATCTCCTCGAAGGTCTCGGTGTGCATAAAGTGTGCGCCGAGGTCATCCTCGTAGGTGAACTGGTAGGGGCGACGCTCTACGCGTACCTGCTCGATCTTCTGCGATACCGACGAGAAGGTCTTGTCGAGGACGTTGCCATTCTCCAAGTTCTTGAGCTTTGAACGCACAAAGGCGGGACCCTTACCGGGCTTGCAGTGCTGGAAATCTACGACAATAAAGGTCTTGCCGTCCATCTCAACGCACATACCAATCTTGATGTCTGCTGCTGTAATAGTCATAATTAATATTGTTTTTTAGTTAAATTATATATTCGATTTTCAATGAGTTAGCTCGGTTAAGCGGCGCAAATATACGAAATTATTGCAAACTATCAAATACTCCGTACAGCGAAATATCGTTTTTTAGCTATTGTAGCGCTGCCCAGAGCATATCTTTGAGTTTCGAGATATTCATATTTGCCACCGACGAGATAAACACCGCCTCGATACCCTCGGGCAGATGGCTACGCATCTGGGCAATAAGCTCGTCATCGAGCATATCGCACTTCGTAATAGCCAACAGGCGTCGCTTATCGAGCAGCTCGGGGTTGTACTGTGTCAGCTCGCCGAGAAGTATCTCGTAGTCCTCGGCAATATTGTCGCTATCTGCGGGTATCATAAACAGAAGCACCGAGTTACGCTCGATGTGTCTAAGAAAGCGAGTACCCAGACCACGACCCTCGTGCGCACCCTCGATGATGCCAGGGATGTCCGCCATCACGAACGAGTGGTCGTCGCGCACCGAGACGATGCCAAGGTTAGGCTCCAACGTGGTAAAGGCGTAGTTTGCAATCTTGGGCTTTGCGGCAGATACCACCGACAGCAGGGTAGATTTACCCGCATTGGGGAAGCCCACAAGGCCGACATCGGCCAACACCTTCAATTCGAGGATGAAGGTACCCTCGGCGCCCTCCTCGCCAGGCTGCGCATAGCGTGGCGTCTGGTTTGTGGCGGTCTTGAAGTGCCAGTTGCCCAAGCCTCCACGACCACCTTTGAGCAGTACAAGGCGCTCGCCGTGCTCGGTAACCTCGCCGACAACCTCCGTGTAGGTCTCGCCCGTCTCCTCGTCGGTGAAGACCTGCTTGGCAACCGTGCCCAGAGGTACGGGGATGATGATGTCCTTGGCATCGGCACCCGTAGAACGTGCGCCGTGACCATTCTCGCCATCCTCGGCAAACTGATGTCGCTTGTATTTGAGGTGTATGAGGGTCCAGTACTGGCTGTCGCCTTGAAGGATGATGCTGCCACCCTTGCCGCCATCGCCACCATCGGGGCCACCAAAGGCGACGAACTTCTCGCGACGGAAGTGGCACGAGCCAGCGCCACCGTGTCCCGAGCGCGCAAAAATCTTTACGTAATCAACAAAGTTTGATCCTGCCATACTGCGACGTGCTTATCCGAGGTACGATTTCAGGGGTTTGCTACGTGCCGACTGGCGGAGCTTGCGTATAGCCTTCTCCTTAATCTGACGAACACGCTCACGCGTAAGGTCGAACTTCTCGCCAATCTCCTCCAAGGTCATCTCCGAACAGCCTATGCCGAAGAAGTAGCGGATGATGTCGCGCTCACGCTCCGTTAGAATCTCCAAGGCGCGCTCCACCTCCGTTGCCAACGACTCGTTGATAAGACCACGGTCGGCATTGGGCGAGTCGGTGTTTACCAGCACGTCGAGGAGGCTGTTGTCCTCGCCATCGGCAAAGGGTGCATCCACCGAGATATGGCGACCTGCAACACGCAACGTGTCGGTAACCTTCTCGCGGGGCAGCTCCAACTCGTTGGCAAGCTCCTCGGCAGAGGGCGTGCGCTCGTGTTCCTGCTCGAAGCGGGCGAAAGCCTTGTTAATCTTATTGAGTGAGCCTACCTGATTGAGCGGCAGACGCACGATACGCGACTGCTCTGCCAACGCCTGCAAGATAGACTGACGTATCCACCATACGGCATACGAGATAAACTTAAAACCACGTGTCTCGTCGAACTTCTCGGCAGCCTTGATAAGACCCAAGTTACCCTCGTTGATAAGGTCGGGAAGGCTGAGTCCCTGATTCTGATACTGCTTGGCTACCGACACCACGAAACGCAAGTTTGCCTTGGTGAGTTTCTCCAACGCCTCCTGGTCGCCCTTCTTGATACGTTGGGCAAGTTCTACCTCCTCCTCAACTGAGATAAGCTCCTCTTTACCAATCTCCTGCAAATACTTGTCCAGCGACGCGCTCTCGCGGTTGGTAATCGACTTTGTAATCTTTAATTGACGCATAAATTATACTTTTCTTACAACTATTATTCCACGTTATACGCATACATATACGCACGTATAGCGCAAATTGTTTCACAGCAACAAATATTTTTTTTGAATAACCCGCTGACAGCGGGTCGATGACGCCTATGCAGTGAAGTGTGGCGCTTGCAGATGTCGTCATCTTTTTTGTGTCGGCGCGGGCAAATGTCGGGGCTATTATGGTTAAAAGGTCGCATACTGAGCGCCATTGGTCGAGAAAAATGTCTAATGAACAATAATATTTTCTCGCAATACGTTATATTGGCACGAGTATTGCACATTACTCGAACAGCTACGTTGGCAACGAGACAACGTAGTTAGGTTTCTTCATTTATTTAAGTTTGGGTTAGTAGTTTTACAGAATTTGTTTCTGGAACGCAGGGAGCCGTCGTGAGACGCCTCCCTGTTGTTTTTTCCAGAAACAAGCCTGTAAAACTACTTTCAGCTTGTGCGCCTCGGTACTCTTATCGGCGAGTGTTGAGTGGTGGATATTGCTCTGCAATAAAGTGAGTTATGGCATTGTAGCTATTAGTGAGTGAACTCTCATAGCCACAATGCCACAACCCGATGCCTACGGCATTACCACCACCCACCCCTCTTGGACTACTCTCGGCTTCTGCCGCCGTTAGTAGTTTTTATAAGGTGTTACGCTTCGCTCCACAGATATTGTTTACAGAATTTGTTTCTGGAAGGCGAGCGGCAGTCGTGAAAACTCCCGTCTATATCTTTTGTTTATATTCTGTAAAACTATGACGCTTCGGTGGCGGCTTGGATGACTAATCTTGTGTGTTGTGTTGCGCAGATGCTACGCATCCATTGTCTCTGCTTTGACATCAAGCAGCTCATATAAATATGGCTGACTTGTTGCCAAATCAGCCACACATCTACGATGTTGCGCCACGCAACACCCTGCGGTCATCTCTCGCCTGCTGCGAACGTTAGTAGTTTTTTAGCGGTATGGTACAAAATACCATAAAGTAGTTTATAAGCGGTGTTCCGCTGCGCTCCACAGATATTATACGCTCAGAATTTGTTTCTGGAAAGTAGGCGGCAGTCGTGAAGACTCCCGCCTATCGTTATTCCATTTACATATGCATAAACTTACATTGCAAAATAATATTTTCTACCATCGTAGCTAACATAATATTTTCTACCTATTTTACGTGAATCTTCCCTAACCACGAGTTCCACATTTATATTTTGCGTAGTAATTTTATATCCATGGTAAAATTTTGTTGCTATGGCATAGAAGGCGTCGCACTGATTTTGTGTCCTATAGACAGTAATGTATAAACGATTACCATTACTCAAAACGTCCTCTTCTGCCCATCCTTGCCAATAGATTGGGTCAAGTGACTCACTTTTCACCGTAGCATTTTCATTAACATCAGTTTGCATTGTATTTCCATTCGCATTTACAATAACGGCGGTAAATAGAATTGTTATTACCAATAAAAAATTTTTCATAATATTCTCTAATTGTTGTACATATCCTACTCTTTTTAATTTTAACGGTTTTCGGATACTCCGTTAGCCCTCGAATATTGATATACGCACAAAAAAAAGCGCGGGACAATTAGTCATATTCCCACTTCGAGGTGTTTGGCGTAACCCAGGTAGATGAATAACTAAAAGCCCGCACCGAATAGTGCGAGCATTTCAACTATTATTCCCATCTACCTTTTTTAGTCGCCAAACTTCCGAAGTGATAGAATAAAGCTAAAACGCTTTTCCAATATGTCTAAAATGTGCGTATCAACTATACACTATGCTTCATAAGCAAAATTATTAACTGATTAACAAAATCCACGACAGTCCTAAATGCCATCTAAAACACTGCGTATTCCGCAATGATAGTACAAATATACAAAATTTTTCCTAAACGACAAAAAAAAGGGCGGTAGTTGTAAGAGAAGTGGTCCCAAAAGTTTTATCCAAACTTTCGGGACCACTTTATGGTCTGTATCAACCCTTACTCTTTGCCTCTTCGTTAGAGCAGTGCCTCAATAGCGCTGGCTACAACCGCCATATCTGTTGTAGGCTCAAAGCGGGCTACAACATTGCCCTCGCGGTCGATAAGGAACTTCGTGAAATTCCACTTAATGTCCGCCTTCGATGCGTAGTCGGGGTCTGCCTCCGAGAGTACCTTATCGAGGATGGGCGTTAGCTGATGACCCTTGTCGAAGCCGCCAAAGCCCTTCTGTGCTTTAAGGTAGGTGTAGAGGGGCGATTCGTTTGCGCCGTTTACCTCAATCTTCTTAAACTGTGGGAATGTCGTGCCATAGTTGAGCTGGCAGAACTGCGTGGTCTCGGCATCGCTCTCGGGCGACTGGTTGCCAAACTGGTTGCAGGGGAAGTCAAGGATGGCGAAGCCTCTATCGGCAAATCGCTTGTTTATAGCCTCCAAATCGTTATACTGAGGCGTAAAACCGCACTTGCTTGCGGTGTTTACCACAAGCAATACCTTGCCCTTGTAGTCGTTGAGTTTTACTGGGTTGTTCGCCTGTGTCATCACCTCAATATCGTAAATCGAACTCTTACTCTTAGTGCAGCAGCAGCTCTTCTCTCTAATCTCCATTGTTATATACTTTTATTTATTAATATTCTTTGTTGTATAATCAAATTCTGTTCCGATGCAAAAGTACAAAGAAATTTCGACCTACAAACATTTTTAGCCAAAATCATTAATCATATATTTTTATAGTACTATAAGCAGAAGATATAGTGGCTATGGAATATTTGCTAAGTGTGGCTAAACGGACAAGGGATAGACGGGATATACGGGACAGCGGGGACAGCGGGGACAGCGGGGACAGCGGGGGCAGCGGGACTACGGGACGACGAGATAGCCTGAAAAACACAGGCGTTCTCAGGCGTTCTCGGCCATTCTCAGGCGTTCTCAGTCGTGCGCTGTTGAGCGCAGTAGCCAACACCCGCTATATTACACACCGCACAAAAAAGACCTTCCAAATATTGGAAAGTCTTCTTGTGCCCAGGATAGGACTCGTACGATGAATCTAGATTCATCGTGGCGCGAATACCACTAAAAAAAAGCGCAGGGCTTTGCCCGAGCCATAAACAATTCTCCTATTCGCGCAACCTACCGTCCGTGAGCAGTGCTAAACTGATATACATAAAGCGGGTGTGTCGCCAACGGCGGAGTAGTGTAGCGATGTTGTCTTATGCTGGCATACTGTGTCAATCATCGCTACACTACGCAAGCTACGCAGTAGCCAACACCCGCTATATTACACACCGCACAAAAAAAAGACCTTCCAAATATTGGAAAGCCTTCTTGTGCCCAGGATAGGACTCGAACCTACATGCCGTTAAGCACTCGCACCTGAAACGAGCGCGTCTACCATTTCGCCACCTGGGCATCGTTTCACGGCACAAAAGTAGCATATTTTTTTTAATTTTCGTATATTTGTACGAAATTTATTTAATTAATTGGTGCGCAGGACCGCCCAAAGGTCCGTCCTGTGCGCGATATATAGCTGATTACTATGAGATTAAAGAGCCTTTCTACTGCCCACAAGATTACAATATCAGTAATTATACTCGTCCTTATCGACCAGCTTGTCAAGCTCCTCGTAAACGCCAATATGAGCGTCGGTGAGCGCATCGAGGTATTTCCGTGGTTCGACCTCTGCTACATCGAGAACCCTGGCTTTGCCTTTGGTATGCAGCTCGGTGGCGACAGCGGTGCCGACTGGGGCAAGATTATCCTGAGCCTCTTCCGCTTGGTGATGATTGGCGCTATAATCTACGGTATGCGCTACCTTATACGCTCGGGCAGAGAGGTCCCCAAGGGTGTATGGGTTGGTGGTGTGCTGATATTGGCGGGTGCTATCGGCAATATGGTTGATAGTATGTTCTACGGTATGTTGCTCGACGAGCAGGATGGCGGCTTCCTTATGGGAAAGGTTATCGATATGATACATCTGCCGCTCTTCCGCTGGGAGAGTGTACCGTCGTTCTTAGACTTCCTGGTAGGTGCCGACGGCTACTTCTTTGGCGCGGTGTTCAATGTCGCCGACGCCTATATCTCGGTGGCGGTTGTCTATCTGCTTCTGTTTCAGTATAAGTTTTTCAAGTAGCTATGCGCCGACTTGTTGCACTGCTCCTGTTTTTTGCTGCCGCACTCCCTGTGGCGGCACAAAAGCCGTGGGCAGAGTACGATGAGCGGCAGCAACAGCAGATACTATCGTCGCGGCGTGTAAGCCCTGCGGTGCGTGAGGCGTACCACAACCTCGCCACGTTGGATACTGCGACGCATAATGCCGCGTGGCGGGCGGTAAGCACCCCGCAGCGTGATCGCCGTGTTGCGTCGTTGCACCTATGTTTATACGAGCGTATGCGCGCGAAGGATGCGACAACAGCAGCCGAAGATATAGCGATGCTCGCCGCCTATACAGAGTATATGTTACAACGTATGGAGCAGGCGGAGCATCACTACGACCTTTACAGCTACGCCTTTGCGCTCGGCCGCTTCGATGCCGTGCAGGGTAAGCAGCGCTCACAGCAGGTGCTACGCAAGATGTTAAAACGTCGCCTCTCACGGCGTTACACGACAACCATTGCCACCTTCCGCGACGCCATAGACTATGCCCGCGAGTCGTCGCAACTGATGCTCTTGACCGATACAGACTTTACCTCGCCCTGCCCCATAGATGGCGTTATGCCTACGCAGATTAGCCGTGCCAACTTCGAGGCGCAGCAGGGTAGCGTAAAGCCCCTTACGGCGAATTTCAAGGCGGATAGTGAGCCTCTTGCCGCCATTATAGACGAGTGTATCACGCACGATGGCTTCTACCATGTTGCCCTTTCGCACAATATCTCGAAGCACCTCGACATTATCCTCAGCCACTCGCCCAACGGAGGTTACTTCACACTTATCGACCGCAACGATACGCCGCATACGCTGCCAGCACCGCTATACATACTCCCCGACGGCAGGCTATTTGCTGTTGGCAGAGGTCTCTATTTTGCACCACAGGTCATCTGTGGCAGCCTCAGCGATGGGGTATTGACCATCGAGGGCAGCCTCCCGATACCTCGTCCTACGGAGGATATAAGGTGTACGGAGCGTGGACTGTATATCTCTGCGGCGGATGAAAACCTATACCTTTTTATTGAGTAGGCAGCTATGGCTCTTGTCGATGACTTTATAACATATCTCGAAGCCGAGCGTCGTTACTCGCCACTCACCGTGCGCAACTATCGCCGCGATGTCGAGGACTTTCTCTCGTTCTCGGGCATTGCCTTAGATGAGTTTCAGCCCGAGCAGATGTCGCGCCACGACATTGAAGATTGGATAGAGTACCTCTTCGATGTCCGTAAGCTCAAAGCATCGTCGGTAAATCGTTGCGTCTCGTCGCTACGTACGCTGTGGCGATGGCTGCTATCGCGAAAACATACCGAGAGGGATATTGTAAGTGGCATCCATCAGCGAAAGACCTCGCGGCGACTCCCCACGTTTGTCGCCGATACCCGTATGCAGAGCGTCATTGAGCGCCTCAAAGAGGATATTGCGTCGGAGGATATGGAGCGCGTGAGAGATGCCGTTATCATTATGCTCTTCTACACCTGTGGTCTGCGTCTTGCGGAGCTATCTGCCGCTACGTGGGGCGATTTTGATGCAGATTATCGCTCGTTGCGTGTTGTGGGTAAGGGAGATAAGGAGCGTGTTGCCCCGCTGCCCGAGGTTACGAGCATATTGATAAAAAAATATCGAGAAATAATTTCTTCGCAAAATATTTGCATATATCCAAAAAAAGTAGTAATTTTATCAAAGAAAGATGAGCCTTTGAGTCAGCGCACCATACAGCGTATCGTGGGCAGGGTACTCAAAGAGGCGGGGGTGCAGGGCAAGAGTTCGCCACACGTGCTACGCCACACCTTTGCCACGCATCTTCTAAATGCCGATGCCGACCTGCGCGAGATACAGGAGCTACTTGGACACAGCTCCTTGAAGGCGACGCAGGTATATACTCACAATAACATTGCAAAGCTCGGTGAGATATATCGTTCGGCACACCCTCGCGCCCGCCGTTAGCCGCGCGTTATCGAATGGGCAGTGGTTTGAGGACAGCGACACCGCCGCGTGTGTCGTATAATAATAACTTAATACTTTTGAGCTATGAACGTACAGATTCAGTCAGTAAAGTTTGATGCAAGCAAGCAGCTGCTTGATTTCATTCAGAAGAAGATGGATAGATTGGATCGCTTTGTCGATGAGAGAGCCGGAGATGTAGATGTTACGTTGCGATTGGAACCCGACTCAGAGAAGGGCAACAAAGTAGTAATCGTCTCGCTTCGCGTGCCAGGCGGCGACATCCGTGTTGAGGAGCGCGCATTTACCTTCGAGGAGGCAATAGATAATTCGATGGACATCATTAAACGCCAGTTGGAGAGGGCAAAAGCCAAATTCGAGAAGTAATACATATATATAATAGTAGTGCCACCGAGGAGTCTCTTCGGTGGCACTTTTCTTTGGCGATATAACGACATCTTTTTATTCAACCCCACAACAAAATGAATTGACCCCAAAAGTTTGGACAAAAATGGAGGTGGCTAAATAACTTTTTAGCCACCTCCTTTGATATTGATTAGGATGTCGAAGCACCCTTATCGCACTAAACGATTAGTCCTGCAACTTAGCGCACAAGAACTCGCGGTTAAGACGTGCGATATGTGCGATAGAGATTGACTTAGGACACTGTGCCTGGCAAGCACCCGTATTGGTACAGTTACCGAAGCCTAACTCATCCATCTTGGCAACCATCGCCTTTGCACGACGTGCGCCCTCTACCTTACCCTGAGGCAACTTAGCGAGTGACGATACACGTGCAGCAACGAACAACATTGCCGAGCCGTTCTTACAAGTTGCAGCACAAGCACCGCAACCTACGCAAGCAGCAGCATCCATTGACTCGTCGGCATCCTTCTTAGGAATAGGTATTGCGTTACCGTCGGGTACCGAGTTGGTACGTACCGAGATAAAGCCACCAGCCTGCAAAATCTTGTCGTAAGCGCCACGATCTACGACCAAGTCGCGGATAACGGGGAAGGCAGCCGAACGCCAAGGCTCGATAACGATAGTAGAGCCATCCTTGAACTTACGCATATACATCTGGCAGGTAGTAACAGCCTGCGAAGGGCCGTGAGCGTGGCCGTTGATGTGCATAGAACACATACCGCAGATACCCTCGCGGCAGTCGTGGTCAAATGCTACTGGCTCCTTACCCTCGTGGATAAGGTTGTTGTTGAGGATGTCCATCATTTCGAGGAACGAGGTGTCCGCCGAGATGTCCGTAACCTTATAGGTCTCGAATGCACCCTGTGATTTAGCGTCTCTTTGACGCCATATCTTTAATGTAAAATTCATAACTTAATCTTATTAAAGGTTCAACGTCAAATTAGTCTTTGTAGTTACGCTTAGCACGCTTGATGAACTCGTAGTCGAGTACCTCCTTGGTCATCTCGGGAACGTTGTCGATGCCCTTGTACTCCCAAACTGCTGCGTACGAGAAGTTCTCGTCGTCGCGGTCTGCCTCGCCATCGGGTGTCTGATGCTCCGAGCGGAAGTGTCCACCGCACGACTCCTCACGGTTGAGGGCGTCGCGGGCCATAAGCTCGCCAAGCTCCAAGAAGTCCTCCAAGCGGAGAGCCTTCTCCAACTCTACGTTGAACGAGTCGGCAGTGCCTACCAATTTGAGGTCGGCATAGAACTCCTTGCGAAGTGCCTGAATCTCTACGATAGCCCTCTCCAACGACTCCTTGGTACGTGCCATACCCACGTTGTCCCACATAATAAGACCGAGACGCTTGTGAATGTCGTCCACAGACTGGTTACCCTTGATGGCAAACAGACGCTCGATACGAGCGCGAACGCCAGCCTCTGCCTCGTCGAAGGCTGCGGTGTCGGTCTTAACCTTAGGCGCCTGAATCTTCTTTGAGAGGTAGTCGCCAATGGTGTAGGGCAATACGAAGTAACCATCTGCCAAGCCCTGCATAAGAGCCGAAGCACCCAGACGGTTAGCACCGTGGTCCGAGAAGTTTGCCTCGCCAATAGCGTACAAACCAGGGATGGTGGTCATAAGGTTGTAGTCCACCCAAATACCACCCATGGTGTAGTGAACGGCGGGGAATATCTGCATAGGCTGCTCGTAGGGGTTTACGTCGGTAATCTCCTCGTACATATCGAAGAGGTTGCCATAACGCTGCTTGATGGTCTCCTTGCCAAGACGCTCGATAGCGGTCTTAAAGTCGAGGAATACTGCCAAGCCTGTCTCGTTTACGCCGAAGCCAGCGTCGCAACGCTCCTTAGCGGCGCGCGATGCAACGTCGCGGGGTACGAGGTTACCGAAGGCGGGATAACGACGCTCCAAGTAGTAGTCGCGGTCCTCCTCAGCAATCTCCGAAGGCAGCTTCTTGCCTGCGCGCAGTGCCTCAACATCCTCCATCTTCTTGGGTACCCAAATACGACCGTCGTTACGCAATGACTCCGACATAAGGGTCAGCTTAGACTGCTGTGTGCCGTGTACGGGGATACAGGTGGGGTGAATCTGCGTGAAGCAGGGGTTAGCGAAGCCTGCACCCTTGCGGTAGCACTGGAAGGCTGCCGAGCCGTTAGATGCCATAGCATTTGTCGAGAGGAAGAATACGTTACCGTAACCACCCGTAGCAATAACTACGGCGTGTGCGCCGTGGCGCTCAATCTCGCCAGTTACGAGGTTACGTGCGATGATACCGCAAGCCTCACCGTTCTCAATAACGACGTCGAGCATCTCGTGACGAGGATACGACTTAACCGTACCTGCGGCAATCTCCTTGTTGAGTACCGAGTATGCGCCCAACAGGAGCTGCTGTCCGGTCTGACCACGAGCATAGAAGGTACGCGATACCTGCGCGCCACCGAACGAACGGTTAGCCAACAGACCGCCGTACTCACGAGCAAAGGGTACACCCTGAGCTACGCACTGGTCTATAATGAGGTTAGATACCTCTGCCAAACGATATACGTTAGCCTCACGTGCGCGGTAGTCGCCACCCTTGATGGTGTCGTAGAAGAGGCGGTAGATAGAGTCGTTGTCGTTCTGGTAGTTCTTCGCAGCGTTGATACCACCCTGTGCAGCGATAGAGTGCGCACGACGAGGTGAGTCTGAGATGCAGAAGATCTTAACGTTGTAGCCAAGCTCACCGAGTGAAGCAGCTGCAGATGCGCCACCAAGACCAGTACCTACTACGATAATATCCAACTTACGCTTGTTTGCCGGGCTGACAACCTTAATGGCTGCTTTGTGGTTGCTCCACTTCTGAGACAACTCACCAGCTGGTATTTTTGCATCTAATGTATAAGCCATGATATATTTAGTTTTTATTGTTTATCAAAAAATTAGTAAGCAAGAAGCTGCAATTCGAGTGCTTCGGCGATGTATGCCTCGCTATTGATGTAGCACATTACAGCAACCACAGCAAAGCCGAGGAAGATGAGCGTAGCTACGATGTTGGCAATGCACTTCAAGCGGGGATACCAAGTATCATTAGCCCAACCTACGGTCTGGAACATAGACCATACGCCGTGAGTGAGGTGGAACCACAACGCCACGAACCATACGAGGTAGAGTGCGAGGTTGATGGGGTTCGAGAAGGTGTAAGCCATAAGCAGAGCGCCGTTAGCAACGCTGATATTCTCGGTAGCACCGTTAAGCTCCAACTCGAAGGTGTGGTGTCCCAAAATCTCGGTAAGCTGCATCTTTGACCAGAAGTGTACAAGGTGCAGGCCAAGACCCAAGATGACGATGATACCCAAAACGAGCATATTCTTCGAAGCCCACGACACACCCTTCTCCTGAACGGTTACAGCGTAGCGCTGCTTACCACGTGCGCGGTAGTTGTCAAGAGTGAGAATGAAGGCGTAGATGAAGTGAACAGCCACGCCAGCTGCCAGAAGTGCTGTTCCTGCCAAGGCGTACCAGTTGGCGCCGAGGAACTCGCAAATTAGGTTGTAACCCTCACGGCTGAAAAGCATCGTAAGGTTCATTGACATATGGAAAAGAATGAAGAGTACGAGGAAACATCCCGAAATACTCATAACAAGTTTCTTTCCCACCGATGAATTAGTTAAAAAACATCCCATAGTGTAAAAAAATTAATTATATTTGTAAATAGTTTAGTGCGTTATGTAATTAGGTTGCAACACTGCCGCTTCAAACGCGGTATTTGCTACCGCAAAGATAAGAATTTTTTGCAGACATACAATACTTAAAACCGCTTTTTAAGCGGTAAAACTGGGTAAAACATCAAATATTTTGTAAAACGACGACTAAAAATCGATATTATGGAGCAAAAGAGAGAGATACGCCGTGAGGTACGACAACGTATCAAGGCTATGGACGAGGCGGCAAAGGAGCGTGCTGCCGCCACAATTTTTGAGCGTATCGAGGGTCTCGACAGCTTTCGTAAGGCACAAAGCGTAGCCCTCTATGCCGCAATGGGCGACGAGGTGCCTACTGCCAAGATTCTCGACAGATGGTGTGCGATGGGTAAACATATCGTCGTGCCGCGTGTAGAGGGTGATGTTATGCGCTTCTACGACTATGCCGCAGAGCGTATGCAGAGCGGTGCATACGGCATACTTGAACCCGTGGGCGACGAGGAGTATCCCGCCTCGGACATCGACCTAATAGTAGTTCCTGCACGTGCCTTTACGCTTGCAGGCGCACGCCTTGGTCGTGGTGGCGGCTTCTACGACAAGTATATGTCGCAGCCCGACTTCCGCGCGCACAAGACAGGCGTAGCCTTTGGTTGTCAGATATTTGAAAGCCTCCCCACCGACCCGCACGATATATTAGTCGATGAGGTTATCACAGACTTGTTGTGATAGCGGCGCATCTGCGGCACCAAGCTCGTTCGTCTGAATGGGGATGTACGCCAAGTACACCCCCATCCAGCCAAACTTCGACTTGGCACCACATCTGCACCACTCTGACAACAAGCAATCTCGCTTGGGAACGTTGTGTAGCGTTGTATCTGCACCACTCTGACGCCAAGATGCCGCGCACGACTAAGAATGACTGAGAACGCCTGTGTTTTTCAGGCTATCCCGTGGTCTCGTGGTCTCGCAGTCTCGCGGTCCCGCAGTCTCGTAGTCCCGCAGTCTCGTCGTCTCGTCGTCCCGCAGTCTCGTAGTCTTGTTGGCGCGCCTCCCAGTCATTCCCAGTCATTCTCAGTCATTCCCAGGTGTTCTCAGTCAATCGTGCTGCGCGCACTTTGTCCGCTTATGCCAACTCTACTTCGGCAACGACAAAGTTGCTACCTCCGATAAATATGGCGTCCGTGGGCAGTGCTAACGACTTAGCCTTAGCAACGGCGTCGGCTACGGACGAAACGCACTCGTAGTCCAGACCGAGCTTATCGGCAACGGCGGCAATATCCTCCACGTTGCGGGCGCGCTCGATGGCGGCGCGAGTGAAGATGTAGTGTGCCTTGCGGGGCAAGAGCGGCATAATATCCTCCAACGACTTCTCCTTCGCAAAGCCGATGACGCAGTACAACCTGTCGCACTCCAACTTTTCGAGCTGCGAGGCTATATACTTGATGCCGTGGGCGTTATGTCCTGTGTCGCACACCGTGTAAGGCTCACGTGCAAGCACCTGCCAGCGTCCC
Source organism: Alistipes sp. (assembly GCA_017416915.1). Lineage (GTDB taxonomy): Bacteria > Bacteroidota > Bacteroidia > Bacteroidales > Rikenellaceae > Alistipes. The sequence continues at coordinate 17,139 of JAFQAN010000034.1, forward strand.
ATAAGTCCCGTGTTGGCTGCTGCCGAGGCAAGACCCTCGCGGAAGGCACGGCGCGAGATGGTGAGCGGCGTCTTCTCGGCGAGGTAGTCGGCGGCAGCACACGCCGTGATGATATTGTGCTGCTGGTAGTCGCCCAGAAGGTCTATATCAAGCTCATAGTTGCGGTTGTCGCGCGTACGTTCGATGCTGAAATGCTGGTTGTGGTTGTCGAAGTGTTCGATGCCGTGCAGCAGGAACTCTCTCTCGGCGTAGATAACCGTAGAGTTAAGCTCCTCGGCACGTCTCTCGAAGACGCTATTGTAAAGCTCCGAGGCCTCGCCGATGACCACGGGGATACTCTTCTTGATGATACCCGCCTTCTCCGAGGCAATATCGGCAATGCTCTCGCCAAGAAATTCGGTATGCTCCTTACCTATGTTTGTTACCACGCTGAGGATGGGGGTGATGATGTTCGTGGCATCGAGTCTGCCACCCAAGCCCGTCTCGATGACTGCCACCTCGACATCGCTCTGGTCGAAGTAGTCGAATGCCATTGCTGCGGTCATCTCGAAGAACGAGAGGTCAAGCTCACGCATCTTGTCGTGGTGTTTATCCACAAAGTTTACCACCTTCTGCTTGGGTATCATCTCGCCATCGACGCGGATACGCTCGCGGAAGTCGTTGAGGTGCGGCGAGGTGAAGAGACCTGTACGGTAGCCCGCCTGCATAAGTATCGAGGCAAGCATATGCGATACCGACCCCTTGCCGTTGGTGCCTGCAACGTGGATGGTGTAGTAGTTGCGCTGCGGGTTGCCGATGCTCTGACAGAAGGCTGCAATACGCTCTAATCCTGGCTTGTAAGCGTCGCCACCAACGCGCTGGAACGACGGCATAGAAGTAAATAGAAATTCGAGTGTTTGTGTGTAATTCATAATATGACTATTTTGTAGTTTATGTTTCGTTGCAAAAGCTAATCTACGAGGTGGTTGCGGCGGCGTACGCGGTATGCTACGTAGTAGAGTAGCGACAGTATGGCAATAAAGCAGCTTATACGTGCCACCCAGTCGCCGTAGCGCGTATATATCGTCTGCTCGTCGCGTAGCTCCACCTCGGCGGTCAGTATGCCCTGCTCGTCCCACTCCAACCTGTCGCCCACGACGTCGCCACGTGGCGATATGAAGCCCGAGATGCCCGTATTTGCGCTACGTGCTATGGCTCGTCGTGTCTCGATGGCGCGCAGACGGCAGAAGTCGAAGAGGCGCTTATGACCAGGGGTATTGCCCCACCAGCCATCGTTCGAAATTATCGCCATAACCTCGGCACCCTGCTTCGCGAAGCCTGCGTAGTACTCGCCATAGAGACCTTCGTAACAGATGGCGGGACCTATCTTTACTCCGTTGTTGTCGAATACCTTATGCTCGCCTCCCCAGCCGAGTTGTCCCGAGACGCCTCCTAAGTCCACCTCGAAGAGGTCGAACAGACCCTTTAATGGCACAGCCTCAACGCCGATGACGAGCTTTCCCTTGTGGTATATCTGCTCCACCTCGCCACGCGTTATATCGACGTAGAGGGCAGAGTTAAAGTTGTCGTAATAGCCAAGTAGGTCGTGGTGGCGCGCCGTCGTGGTGGTGGGGGTGTCGCCATAGCGCTGCATCGTCGATGCGCCGATGATGAAGCGGCAGTCGGGAATATGTATGCTCGGCATCTGCGTAAATAGCTCCACAAGACGCTCGGTATGTTGCTCGTCGATGGTGCTACTCGTCAGCGCGCGAGGAGTGCGACTCTCGGTGGGTGCTACGTACTCGTCGAGGTAGTTGTAATACTCCACCTCGGGGATATACTCCAATGCCGACTCTGGCATCAGCGCGAAGCTTGCCTCGGCGGGTATCTGCGTCATCATACGGCAGATGTCGTCAAAGGTGTCGTTCGGACGCGCCTCGTAGCAGGGGACGTTGGGCTGTATAACGCTTATTGTCGTCTTCTTGGTTGAGGGCGTGTATCCGAAGTATAGTCCGATGGAGAGGAGTATAGGGACAAGGGTGATGATGGCGGCACGTACTCGCGCGCCCTTAGAGCGTGTGCGCACTACCTCGAAGATGGCGAGGTTGGCGGCTAACACCCACAGCGTACCACCGAAGATGCCCGTGTATTCGTACCACTGCACCGCCCAAATATCCGCCGAGAAGCCGTGTCCGAGCAGCATCCAGGGGAAGGTCATCACCTCGGCAGAGTTGTAGATATACTCGGTGGTTATCCATAGAGCCACAAGGAGCGTGTATGCTAAGGCGCGAGGTGCGCGCTTAACCACGTAGTGGTATGTCATAAAGGCTACAAGGTTCCAGAAGGTGCCGACGATGCCTGCGGTGATAGGTCCGAGCGGCGTGGCTATCCACACCCACCATATCGTGGCGGCGCTCCAAAGCAGGAATGTCAGCGCTGCCCAGCCACACATACGCCACCAGTCGCGGCGCGAGTCGCTGTATCGTTCGCTTATGATTAACAGAGGAATAAGGGCCACTAAGAGGGTGATGCCCGACAGTCCGAGCCATCCTGCCGAGAGTAGGGCGGCCGAGAGTAGGACAAGAAGAGTATTGCGCTTCATCGAAAAAGTGTTTGTTTCGACCACAAATTTAACAAACATTTGCTTAACTGCAACCCTCTACCAGCCTTTTTGTGGCGTCATCGTCTCATTTTCGTCGCGATTGTGGTGCAACAGATGTGCGATACCTCTAATAGCAAGGGGCTGACTAAAAGTTTTAGCCAGCCCCATTCTGTTAAGACGTATGTGATACAATAGCCTACTTCTTGATGTTAGGCAACTCCAAGCCGTAGCCCTTCTTGGTATCCTCTCGTTTGAGCATCATACCGAAGAAGAGGGCAAATACGCCGAACGACGAGAAGATAATCATAGGCACCGTATAGCCGCCCGTTGCATCGAGTACCTCACCGATAATCTTAGGTACGGCAAACAGACCAATATTCTGAATCCAGAAGATGATGCAGTATGCCGAGCCGAGGATGCGGTTGTCGATAATCTTGGGTACCGAGGGCCACAACGCAGCGGGTACCAACGAGAACGACACGCCGAGGATGGCGATAATCGCTACTGCCAACGCCTTTGAGGGGGCTGCGGGGAGCAGGAATGCGAAGCTGAGGTGGCAGGCAATCATAATCAACGAGCCTACCATAAGCATCGACGCCGCCTTACCCTTACGGTCGATAAAGCCACCGAGGAAGGGGGTAAGCACCATAGCGAGGATGGGGAAGCAGCTGAACAGCTGAGCGCCCGTGTCGCTATCTACGTCAAGCGTTGTTGCGAGGTAGTCGGGGGCAAAGCGCTGGAAGGGGAATATTGCCGAGTAGTACAACACGCACAACAGAGCTACCAGCCAGAACATCTTGCTCTTGAAGATTTTGCCGAGGTCGCTGAGCTTGAACTCCTCGTCCGAGCCGCCCTTCTCCAACTCGCCACAAGCCTCCAACTGCTTGTCGAACTTGCGGTCCATAACTACGAATACGAAGTAGAAGATAAGACCGATAATCAACAGCACGGTGCCAAAGGCTACGGGAGCCGAGATAGCCTCGTCGAACTTGTTATATACAAACGGCGAGAGCCACATAGCTGCAAATACGCCAAGACGAGCGATAGACATCTCCAAGCCCATTGCCATAGCCATCTCCTTGCCCTTGAACCACTTAGCGATAGCCTTCGATACGGTAGTACCTGCCATCTCGCAGCCGCAGCCGAAGATCATAAAGCCCAAGCACGACACCAATGCCGAGCCAGGAAGGTCGAGGAAGCCCCACTCGGTGAGCGTCACGTTAAGCTCCGAAGTAAGGAAGGCGTCGCTCATACCGTAGAACTTGATAGCCGCACCTATAACCATCAGCGATGCCGACAGCAGACCCGTGAAGCGTATGCCCATCTTATCGAGGATGATACCTGCGAAGATGAGGAAGAAGCAGAATACGTTGAGGAAGTACTCCGAGGCGGCATACGTTCCGAATGTGCCACCATCCCAGCCCAAGCTTGTTTCGAGCTGCGACTTCAACGGCGAGAGCATATCCACAAACATATAGGCGAAGAACATCATCAGTGCGATGAGTACCAACGCCGTCCAGCGAGCAAACGCCGAGTCGTTAAGTTTACGTTGAATAGTTTGAGTCATAATAAAATGTATTAGGTTAATAAATAATAATGTGTTTTTTCAATTCTATTTTGTCTGTTGCGCCTGTTTTCTTCGTTTTCGTTTTGTCGGTTTTCGTCTTGTTCGTTTTCGTTCTGCCCGTTTCGTTTTGTCAGTCGCACTTGGCAAATTAGTGTTCCGCAATTCTAAATTCGCTAAGCACCCTATATGCCGCCTCTATGCCCAATTCGCCCGCTTTTGAGAGGTCCATACACCCCTTGCGCGTATCCTTCATAAATATCTGCACAAGACCGCGGTTGTAGTACGCCTCGCCCATATTGGCGTCGAGTTCTATGGCGCGCGTATAGTCGTCGTACGCCTCGGGTAGTTTGCCCGATATAGCCATCAGGTTGGCGCGGTTGTAGTACGCCTCGGCAAGCTCGGGATAGAGCTTTATCGCCTTGTTGATATCCTCTATCGCCTCGTCGTAGCTATACGTACGTGTGGTGTTGTTGTGCAGACGCTTTGCAGGGTCCGAATCGAGCGTGATGCTCTGGTACGAGTTGTCGATAGACGATATGAAGTCTATCATCTCGGCACGTGTCGTGGCTCGGTTGATATAGAGGAACGGATTGGCGGGGTTGAGCTGTATAGCCTCCGTAAAGCTGTTTACCGCGCTGGTGTACTGCTTTATCAGCGACTGGCTTATACCTCGCTCAAAGAGCGTTATCCAGTCGGGTTCGCTCATACCCTGCATCTCGGCGGCGATGCTGCGGTCGATAAGCAGCAGGCTGTCGGGCGAGATGTTGCTTATGCGGCAGTCGAGCTTCAATAGCGGGTTATCAACCTTCGCAATAAAGTCCCTCACGCGCTGCGTGTGGTAGCGGCGAGCGCGTCTATCGGTGCTGTTGTCATCGGCACGAAGCAGCGTGAAGCGGAACATAGGTATTAGCGTTAGCTCGTCGCGACCCGAGGTGCTTATGGTCGAGGCTATACGCTCGAAGTTGCGCTCCATTAGGTTGCTCTCGAACGATAGCAGCCTATCGAAGCGCTGCGTTGTGTCGGCATATATCGAGTAGGTCGAGTCTTTGAGGCGCGAGCGGTACTCTGCAATCTTGCGCTCTGCCATCAGACGGTCTCGCTCTGCCCCCGCAACATCGCGCTGCGAGCGTCGCAGTATGCTACGACCGAGGTAGGCATTTGCAAAGTCGGGATATAGCTCTATGGCACGCGAGTAGTCGTCGATAGCTGCGCGAATGTCGCCAAGGCGCGTATGCAGCATCGCTCGGTTGTAATATACCAAGACGTTGTCGGGTGAGAGTGTCGCTACGCGGTTAAAGTCCTCCAAGGCGCGGTTGTAGTCGCCAATCTCGGTGCGTACTATGGCGCGGTTGAAGTAGCCGAGGGCGCTTGTGGAGTCGAGCGCGATGACGCGGTCGAAGTCGCTGAGCGACTGCATATGGCGGTGTAGGTAGCTGTGCGTCAGCGCGCGGTTGAAGTACCCAGGCAGGAACGTCGTGTCGCACTTTACCGCCATATCGAAGTCGTTGCAAGCGTCGTTATAACGCTCTTGTGCCATATACAAGGCACCACGGCGGTTGTAGCCGTCTGGGTCCTCGCGGTTGGTGCGTATGGCGGTGTTAAAGTCCTCTAACGCCTTAATCGTGTCGTTGAGATAGAGATAGCTCGTGCCACGGTTGATATACGCCGCCACGTGCCGCTTCTCGAAACGTATAAACTTATTGAAGTCGGCGATAGCCTCCTCGAACTGCTGATTGAGAAGGCGCGTTACGCCACGGCTGTAATAGGGGTCGGGTAGGTCGGGACGCAGTTCGATGGCCTGTTGGAAGTCGTTGAGTGCATCGTCATAGTTACCTAAGCGCGAGCGTGTTATGGCACGATAGTAGAATGCCCCAGTGAATACGGGGTTAAGCTCTACCGCCTTCGAGAAGTCGCTGTCGGCGCCCAACAAATCATCCATGTTGTACTTGGCAATGCCGCGCAGGAAGTGGGCGTCAAAGTCCTTAGGGTCGTGGCGTAGCAACACGTTGAGAAGGTCGATAGCCTCGCGATAGTTGTTCTTTACCATACACTGCTGTCCTACCCAGTAGATGTAGTTACGGTCGTACTGGGCGTGGCTCTTGGCGGGTAGCACAAGAGCTGCGGTGAGGAGTATGGCTATCAATAGTCGCTTCATTGCTCTATCGCGATATGCTTATAAAACGGTGTGTATCGCCTCTTTATTACTCTAACTCGTAGCCGAAGCGTTTAAGTTGGTTGTCGTTGTTGCGCCAATCTTCGTTTACCTTGACGTAAAGCTCCAAGAAGACCCTCTTCTGCAAGAATGCCTCCAAGTCGTGGCGTGCCGCCTGTCCCACACGTTTGAGTTTTTCGCCCTTATGACCTATGACGATGCCCTTTTGCGAGTTGCGTGCCACATAGATAGTTGCCGATATGCGGTCAATCGTAGGCTCCTCCTTATAGCTGTCGATGGCTATCTCGCACGAGTAGGGTATCTCCTTGTCGTAGTTGAGCAGTATCTTTTCGCGTATTATCTCCGAGGCGAAGAAGCGCAATGTCTTGTCCGTAAGCGTATCTTTGGGGTAGAATGGTTCGCCCTCGGGTAGTCGTTCGAGGATGAGGTTGAAGACGCCCTCCACGTTGAAGTTCTCCTTTGCCGAGCAGGGGGCGATTATGGCCTCGGGTAGCAGTGCCTGCCACTTCTCAACAAGGGCGTTAAGCTTGTCGGCATTGGCAAGATCTACCTTGTTGATTACTACGATGGTGGGTATGCCCGCAAGACGTACCTTCTCGATAATCTCTGCCGAACGGTCGCTATCTTCGACGGTGTCGGTAACGTAGAGGAGTACGTCGGCATCGGTAATTGCGCCGCGGACAAACTTCATCATCTTCTCTTGTAGCTTGTAGTTGGGTTTGAGGATGCCTGGGGTGTCGGAATAGACTATCTGGAAGTCGTCGCCATTGACAATGCCCATAATGCGATGACGTGTAGTCTGCGCCTTAGAGGTGATAATCGACAGCTTTTCGCCGACGAGTTGATTCATCAGCGTCGATTTTCCGACGTTGGGATTTCCGATGATATTTACAAAACCGCTGCGGTGTGCCATAATAATAGTAATTATTATAATTAACCTACAAAGATAACAACTTTTTGTCAAAGGTGCAAATCGAGTTTTAGCCATCAGCCTCATATAGATGCGCGGCTCGGCGAATTTCGAGGCGGCGGGCGATGCTTGGGCGTGATGCTCGTTGCAGATAATGATTAGTCGGCGTAAAATGGTGCGCTCAAATCACGCTAAATTGTTTGTTTTTTTGAACAAATATATATATCTTTGCGGCGGAAAAATATGTGGAAGGATTTGGACTTATTGCAACCACAATAAAAAACTGCTAAAAGGCACTATTTTTTATACGCAATTCCCCTTCCATACGTTAAACTGTTAAATTAATTTTACGTATGGCTTTTTTATTTACATCAGAATCAGTCTCTGAGGGACACCCCGACAAGGTGTCGGATCAGATTTCGGACGCTATCCTCGATGAGTTTTTGCGCCACGACCTGCGCTCAAAGGTCGCTTGCGAGACCCTGTGTACCACTGGCTTAGTGGTGGTATCGGGCGAGGTGCGTTCATCGGCGTATGTCGATATTCAGAGCGTTGCGCGCCGCGTTATCGACAAGATTGGCTACAACCGTAGCGAGTATCAGTTCGACGCTTCGTCGTGCGGTGTGCTGTCGGCTATCCACGAGCAGTCGTCGGACATCAATCAGGGTGTCGAGCGTCGCGATGGCGAGGAGCAGGGCGCTGGCGATCAGGGTATTATGTTCGGTTATGCTGTCGATGAGAGCCGCGAGTATATGCCCGCCACGCTTATCCTCTCGCACGTCATCCTTAAAGAGCTTGCAGCGATACGCCGCGAGGGCGAGGTGATGACCTATCTGCGCCCCGACTCAAAGAGTCAGGTTACTGTCGAGTATGGCGATGACCGCCGCCCCAAGAGGGTGCATACCATCGTGGTATCTACGCAGCACGACGAGTTTATACAGCCCTCGAAGGAGCTTAGCGAGATTGATGCAGAGCGCGCTATGCAGCGCAAAATCGAGGAGGACGTACGCACCATACTTATCCCGCGTGTGAAGGCTCGCTTGGAGCGCGCCAACGATAGCGTTGCAGCACTCATCGACAAGGAGTATATCCTCCACGTGAACCCCACAGGCAAGTTCGTCATCGGTGGACCGCACGGCGATACAGGTCTCACGGGTCGTAAGATTATCGTCGATACGTATGGCGGTCGTGGAGCGCACGGTGGCGGTGCCTTCTCGGGCAAGGACTCTTCGAAGGTGGACCGCTCGGCAGCCTATGCCGCACGTCATATCGCCAAGAATATGGTCGCTGCGGGCGTAGCACGTGAGGTGTTGGTGCAGGTTAGCTATGCTATCGGCATTGCGCAGCCGCTGTCGGTATATGTCGAGACATACGGCACGGCAAACGTCTCGCTCAGCGATGGCGAGATAGCCAATAAGATTGCCTCGATGTTCGATTTGCGTCCCCGAGCTATTGTGGAGCGCTTCGGTCTGAACTATCCTATCTTCGAGGCTACGGCGGCTTATGGACACTTTGGACGTCGTCCCTATACGGAGCTTGTGCGCTTTGTTGGCGACCGAGGCAAGGAGTTTGCCAAGGAGGTGGAGTTCTTTGGCTGGGAGCGTCTCGACGAAGTTGAGCGCATCAAGGCAGAGTTTGGGCTATAAGGCTCAAAAAATATTTTTAGCTAAGTGGCACGGTGGCAAAAGGTTAGCTATCGTGCCACGTTTTTTACTCAAACTTTTTCCGAAAAAGTTTTGCAGAATAAAAAATAGTTACTACATTTGCACACCCAAAACCACAAAGCCCAGGTGGTGAAATTGGTAGACACGCTACTTTGAGGGGGTAGTGAGCATTAGCTCGTGCAAGTTCGAGTCTTGTCCTGGGCACTTAAAGCTGCTGTTGTAGCTCAGTGGTAGAGCACTTCCTTGGTAAGGAAGAGGTCACGAGTTCAAGCCTCGTCAACAGCTCAATATTTGATAGCGGTCTTTTTGAGACCGCTATTTTTATTATTATCAGAACGTTGTCAGCTTAAAAATTAGCCTTAACCATACCCAATAAATGTTATACTCCGTAGATGACTCAATGAGTCATACGGCTCATACAAAAAAAGAGACTGACCCAAAAGTCAATCTCTGTACGTCGGGATACCGGGATTCGAACCCGGGACCTCCAACTCCCGAAGCTGGCGCGCTAACCGGACTGCGCTACATCCCGAACAATCTTGTCTATTGTTGAACCCCTCTACTAAAACCAAACTCGCTGATATTCAGCGAGTCATTGTCGGGATACCAGGATTCGAACCTGGGACCCCCTGCTCCCAAAGCAGGTGCGCTAACCGGACTGCGCTACATCCCGTAGTGAAGAATTCGAGGTGCAAAGATATAGAAAAAAAATCTATTGACCAAATATTTTATCTTTTATTCTTCTCTATTTTCGACTATTGGTCCGTTATATTGTTGGTTGTGATGGTATATTACCACCTCTCACTACTCCAAGTTCGCCCTTTCGTGGCATAGTTTGTGCGACCGTTAGGCGTGAACTAACAAAATTTCAGAGTTATGAGTAATACAAAGCACGGCACTACTGCCACCACAGCTGTTTATGGCTCATCGGAGATGGCGCACCCTGCGCCCACGATGACGCTTCCCGAGAAGATGACCGATGCGGAGATTGCCTACCGCATGGTCAAGGACGAGACTTATGCGCAGACTCAACCGCGTCTAAACCTCGCTACGTTCGTTACTACCTATATGGATGAGTACGGCACCCGCCTTATGAACGAGGCTGTTGGTATGAACTTTATCGACCAGACCGAGTATCCGCGCGTCGCGGTGATGTCGGGGCGCTGCATCAACATCCTCGCCAACCTATGGCACACCCCCGAGAAGGGCGATTGGAAGACGGGAGCGCCTGCCATCGGCTCGTCGGAGGCGTGTATGCTTGGTGGCGTGGCGGCGTGGCTACGCTGGCGCGAGCGCCGACAGAAGGAGGGTAAGTCCACCGATAAGCCCAACCTCGTGATGAGTGCGGGTATGCAGGTGGTGTGGGAGAAGTTCTGTCAGCTCTGGCAGATAGAGCTACGTCAGGTGCCACTCACGCGCGAACACCGTACGCTGTGTGCCGACGAGGCGTTGAAGTACTGCGACGAGAACACCATCTGCATAGTGCCTATTGCGGGCGTCACGTGGACGGGTCTCAACGACGACATCGAGGAGCTTGATGCCAAGCTCACGGCATACAACGCCAAGACGGGCTACGATATCCCCATCCACGTAGATGCTGCCTCGGGCGGTTTCATCCTCCCCTTCGTAAGCCCCGACACCAAGTGGGATTTTAGGTTGAAGAGCGTGAAGTCTATCTCGACATCGGGACATAAGTTCGGACTTGTATATCCAGGCTTAGGATGGGTCATCTGGCGCGATAAGAGCTATCTGCCCGCCGATATGTCCTTCTCGGTAAACTACTTGGGAGCAAACATCTCGCAGGTGGGTCTCAACTTCTCGCGCCCCGCAGCGCAGATTCTCGCTCAGTACTACAACTTCATACGCTTGGGCAGGGAGGGCTATGCCTCTATTCAGAATAACTGTATGGAGATAGCCCGCTACTGCCACGAGCGTATAGGTCGTATGTCGTGCTTCGAGAACTACGCAACGGAGGTGGTAAATCCTCTGTTTGTGTGGTGTATGCGCGAGGAGTACGACCGCACCGCCAACTGGACGCTCTACGACTTGCAGGCGGTGTTGCAGCAGAGCGGCTGGATGATACCCGCATACACGCTACCCAAGAGTATCGACGACATCGTCGTTATGCGTATGGTGGTGCGCCAGGGTATGTCGCGCGATATGGCTGATATGCTTTTGGCAGATATTGAACGTGCCGTCAAGGAGTTCGAGAAGCTGAAATATCCCACCTCGTCGCGTCTCGCATACCAAAAGCGTGAGAGGCAGTTTGGTAAGGTGTTTACACATTAGCATTAGTCTCTCAGGCAGAGTTGAGGGGCAGACACGTAAGTCTGCCCCTTTTTATGTAGTCGCGGTTTTGACGATGAACGAAAATTTTCTATATTTGATGTAGTTTGATTAAGATTCTTTGAGTATCAAACCATTAAGAAGAACTTGCATGAGAATGGGCAATGGATAAGAAATTGCTAACTTGTTTTATTACACTATATTCCTCATGCTTTTCAAATAACTCTTTTCTAAGTGCAAAGATACGATTTTTTCTTCAATTATTAGTAAATAATGAGATAATCTTATCATATCTAATATAGAAAAGGCGGTCAATTGACCGCCTTTTCTACTCAACGATTTATAGCACCTCGTTGACAAATGCCACAATCAACTTCTCCTAGGAAGTTTCCTGCAATGTGTCCTGACATATTCCCATATGCCTCTTCGGAAACGAGTATAATCTCGTACACTCACAGGTTTTAATCGTGATTTACACTTACATCTAGCCATAATCAACAAGTTATTTATTAAATAAATATCACGATAATTCAAAAAGTAAAGATTATTAAGAAAAAATATATCATTATTCCGTAACCAGAGTTCACCAAACCACAGGCAAAGGTAACTCGTGTTCTGTTCGTCCAAGCAAGGTCAAGCCCTGCGGGTGTCGTGGAAAAATCATCCTCGCCCCGTGGGGCTTTCTGTATTTTTC
>JAFQAN010000035.1 GCA_017416915.1 Alistipes sp.
AGTTATGTAAAAAATATAGTGATGGCGGCACTCGTGGTGTCTATTGCCATACTATGCAATAGTTGCGGCTACAAGGTTACGTATAACCTCTCGGGAGGCTCTATTCCCCCCGAAGCAAAGACCTTCTCGGTAGCCTACTTCCCGAACAACGCACCGATGGTTGCCCCCACGCTGAGTAACGCTCTGACCGAGGGTCTTCGCGACAAGTTCTCGCGCCAGACACGCCTACAACAGGTGGACGAGGGTGGCGACTTCGCGTTCGAGGGCGAGATTGTAAACTACACCTCGACAACATCGTCGGTGTCGAGTGGCGACTACGCCCTACAAAACCGACTCACTATTACCGTGCGTGTAAACTTCCAAAATGCTGTGGACCAGACGCAGTCGTTCAACAACAAGAGCTTCTCGTCGTATGCCGACTACGACTCTTCGCAGCTACTTATCGACGTTCAAGACCAGCTTATCGAGGAGATTGTCGAAGACCTGGTAAACGATATTTACATGGCAGCTGCTGGCAACTGGTAGGATGGCATCTAAGCAAGAGATATTCGCAGACTACTCCAACAAGGAGTTAGAGAGGCTCGTTGTCCGCTCTCCGTGGTGCAGCGTAGCCCATCTTGCCCTTGCTCAGCGTGGCGAACAGACGAACAAGACAACACGTCTTGTCGGAGTATTGCACCCCACCGCCCTTATTGCTCCCAAGAGAGTCGATATAGAGCAGCTAACACACCTTACGGCAGACGACGTCATCGACCGTTTTCTGCATCGCGACAGCTATCGCATCACATCCGAAGGCGACAACGAAGAGGATATGTCGAAGGTAGATATTGAGGCGGAAGAGGACATGGTGAGCGAAGATTTAGCAGAAATTTACGAAAAACAGGGGTTATATTGCGAAGCAATTGACACTTATCGCAAATTAAGTTTGCTAAATTCGGAAAAAAGTGTTTACTTTGCACGTCAAATCGCCGACATTGAGTCGAAGATGGAAAAAACGAAACAGTAATTATTAACAAGAATAATTAAATTTATAGATTATGTATACTTTCTGTATTATTATGATTGCTATCGCAAGTATCCTGTTGATACTTGCAGTATTGGTTCAAAGCCCTAAGAGCGGTATGGCAGCCAACTTCGGCGCAGCTAACCAGACTATGGGTGTTCGTCAGACCACAGACTTCTTGGAGAAGTTCACTTGGGCGATGGTTGCTGCTATCGTATTTTTCAGTCTTCTCTCTGTAACGGCTATGCCTAAGGAGGTTGTAAACACTGAGGCTAACACCGAGCTTAGCGCTATCGAGGAGGGTATCAACGGCACCAACCCTAACGTTGAGAGCGAGGTAGAGGGCGAGGCTGCTGACCTAAACGTTACTGCTGAGGCAACCGCTGAGGGCGAGGCCGCTGAGGCTACCGAGGCTACCGAGGCTGTTGTTGAGACTACCGAGGCGACTGAGACTGTTCAGGAGTAAATTGAACTACCTGTTACACAGAGGCTGGCTAAAATAGATTTAGCCAGCCTCTTTTTTTGTTTGCATAGAGCAAGGCGGGATAAAACTGACAAGTGGAACAATATTTGATAATAGGCTGAGAAAACACAATAATCAAGCCTATGAAACGAATTGCATTTTACATTGCGCCGATAGTACTATGCTTCATTGTTGGATGGTCGGCAATGGTGCTGCAAAGCGACTCCTTGGAGATGTGGTATCCACTACTTAACAAGCCGTCGATAACACCACCAAACGCCATATTTCCTATTGCGTGGTCTATAATATATATATGTATAGGTCTCTCGATAGGTCGCCTTATCGACATTGGCGAACGCGGCTATATTGGACTATGGTTCTTGCAGTTGGCACTCAACTTCCTATGGAGTCCGATGTTCTTCACGCTGCAATCTCCACTCTCGGGTCTTGTTGTCATCATATTCTTGGATGTGGTTGTAATCACCTACGCCATACTTACGTGGCACGCAAGTAAACTTGCGTCGCTTCTGACACTACCCTACATTGCGTGGTTAGTATTGGCAACATACCTTAATTTATATATATGGCTCAACAACTAAAATTCGATACTATGAAAAAGTATTTCTGCACGGCTTGCGACTATGTGTATGACCCGTCGAAGGGCGACCCCGAAAATGGCATTGCGCCTGGCACTCCATTCGAAGAGCTACCCGCAGAGTGGGCGTGTCCGTGGTGCGGTCTTGGCAAGGAGGTATTCGAGGAGGTACGAGAGTAACATACATATCGCTCAACAGTGGAGGGTCGGCTAACGTAATTTAGGCGATCCTCCACTGTTTTTCGGAGAGTTAGCGCAATTTTTTAGCATAAAAAAGCGGTCGCAGGTTTGCAGAATAAAAAATAATGGTTATCTTTGCACCGCTTTATGCACAAAACTTTAACTAATTTATTAAACGTATGAACAATTACGAAACCGTTTTCATTGTCACTCCCGTCCTTTCGGATGCACAGGTAAAGGAGGTTGCTGACAAATTCCAGGGCGTAATCACCGAGAACGGCGGTCAGATTGTGAACTTCGAGAACTGGGGCTTGAAGAAGCTCGCATACCCGATTCAGAAGAAGACCACTGGTTTCTACTTCCTTGTAGAGTTCACTGGTGAGGGCTCAATCATCAACACTCTCGAGACGCAGTATCGTCGCGATGAGCGCATCATTCGTTTCTTAACCTTCAAGCAGGACAAGTTCGCTGTTGAGTACTCTCAGAAGCGTCGCGCTAAGCTTGCTAACAAATCACAGGAGGAGTAATTATGGCAGAGAACACACAGCAGGGTGCATCTGAGATCCGTTATCTCAACCCCGTATCAGTAGATGTTAAGAAGAAGAAGTACTGCCGCTTTAAGAAGCTCGGCATCAAGTACGTAGATTATAAGGACGGTGAGTTCTTGAAGAAGTTCCTCAACGAGCAGGGTAAGATTTTGCCCCGTCGTCTCACAGGTACTTCACAGAAGTTCCAGAAGAAGGTTGCTCAGGCCGTTAAGCGCGCCCGCCACCTCGCTATTTTGCCGTTCGTAACCGATTGTATGAAATAATTAAGAGGAGGAGAGAACTATGGAAGTAATTCTTATCAAAGACGTAGAGAACTTGGGCTACGCAAACGACATCGTTAATGTACGCCCTGGCTATGCCAACAACTACTTGATTCCTCAGGGTTTCGCAAAGACTGCTACCGCTTCAGCTAAGAAGGTACTCGCCGAGAACCTTCGTCAGCGCGCTCACAAGGACGCTAAGATTTTGGCTGACGCACAGGCACTTGCAGAGACTATCGCAAACTTGCACCTCTCAGTAGCTGTTAAGGCTGAGGAGGAGAAGATTTTCGGTTCGGTTACCGCTGCTGACCTTGCTGCTGCATTGCAGGAGAAGGGCATCGAGGTAGATCGTAAGAACATCTCGGTTGATGCAGTTAAGACCCTTGGTGAGTACGAGGCTGTTGCCAAGTTGCACCGTGAGGTTAAGGCTACCATCAAGTTCTCGGTTGTTGCCGAGTAACATTGCGATAAGCAAACATAACGAGCAGCACTCCAATTGGAGTGCTGCTTTTTTTTACAGGGGGATAGTGGGGATACCGTGTAGCGCGCGATTGGATGAGAACGCCTGAGAAAGACTGAGAAAGACTGGGAACGACTGGGGACGTCTGGGAATGGCTGAGAGGCGCGCGATTGGATGGGAATGACTGAGAACGACTGAGAACGACTGGGAGGTACGCCAGCCTACTACCACGGGACGACGAGACTGCGAGACTGCGAGACCACGGGACCACAGGACCACGAGACCACGAGACCCCTGAAAAACACAGGCATTCTCAGGTGTTCCCAGGCGTTCTCAGTTGTGCGTGGCTGTGCGTGGCAGCTTGGCGTCAGAGTGGTGCAGATGTGGTGCCAAGTCGAAGTTTGGCTGGATGGGGGTGTACTGGGGCGTACATCCCCATTCAGACGAACGAGCTTGGTGCCGCAGATGCGCCACTATCACGCCAAGCGACTTATCACAACAAACAAAATAATTATATAATAATTATTGCCATTAATACGTTTATTAAAAAATTATGTGTAAATTTGTGCGCTTATTGCACATATAGTGCGGAGGCGCGAGAAACAGATAACCAAAATGAAGCGTTACTTAGGATATATAGTCATCGGAATTGTGTCGCTTACGACAATTGCGTCGTGCAGCGTGGTGACCAAGGCTATCAAGAGTGGCAACCCTCAGTATGCCTATGAGCAGGCTCTCGACCTCTATGAGCAAGAGAAGTGGGGACAGGCTTCGGACCTCTTCGAGGCTTGCCGCCATATTTACGTCGGCTCTCCCCGCGAGGACTCGCTTTCGTTCTACAACGCTCGATGCAAGTTCAAGGAGCGTAAGTGGGAGGAGGCCTCGATGCTCTTAGATGACTACCGCCGTAAGTTTGGTCGTAGCCCCTTCATCGAGGACGCCGAAGGTATGTACGCCTACTGCTTCTACCGTATGTCGCCAGGCCCCGAGCGCGACCAGTCGATAACCACACAGGCGATAATTGCCATCACAGAGTTTATGTCGCGCTACCCCGAGTCGGAGAACTTGGGCGAATACAACAAGATGCTCGACGACCTCTCGGCACGCTTACAGGAGAAGAGCTACCTTAATGCATACACCTACTACAAGATAGGTCGCTACAAGTCGGCAATAGTAGCCTTCAAAAATGCAATAAAGCGCTACCCCGACTCTCCGCGCAGCGAGGAGATGATGTACTACACCACCGTCTCGGCATATCGTCTTGCGGCAAACTCGGTAGAGTCGAAGCAGTTAGACAGATACCTCGCAATGCTCGACCACTACTACTCGTTCCTCAGCGAATACCCCGAGTCGAAGTACTTAAAGGAGTTGGAGCGTATGGCGCGCGATGCACGTAACTTCATCGACAAGAATCGCTCAACCGAAGAGGGCATATAACAGCAAGCAAGACCGAGTAGCAGAGGCTCACAACAGAGCGCACAAAGCAAAATTAGCTAAGAAACAAACGAAACAAAATAGAGATATGGAAATTAAGAAGAACATCCCTGGCAACACCATCACACGCAAATTGGTGGATTTGGACGCTCCCACAGGCAACATCTACGAGAGCATCAACATCATCGCACGTCGTGCAAATCAGATTGCAACGGAGCTAAAGACTGAGCTTAACCGTAAGCTTGCCGACTTCTCGTCGCCCTCAGACAATGCAGCAGAGGAGACCTTTGAGAACCGTGAGCAGATTGAGATTTCACGTTTCTATGAGCGTCTGCCAAAGCCCGCAATTATCGCTACTGAGGAGTTCCTCGATGGCGAGGTATATTTCCGCCACGGCGCAGAGAAGTAGTTTTGCTAAGGCAGTTCGGCGCCTATGCGACGAGCTACAAAGACTAAAAAAGATGTTACTCGAAGGAAAAAAGATAATCCTCGGTATTACCGGCAGCATAGCAGCATACAAGGCGGCTATGCTTTGTCGTCTATTGGTCAAGGAGGGTGCAGAGGTACGTGTAGTGATGACACCACTCGCCAAGCAGTTTATCACGCCGCTGACGATGGCGACACTCTCGAAGCACCCTATACTTGTCGAGTTCTTCAACCCCGAGAATGGAGAGTGGAACTCACACGTGTCGCTCGGCGAGTGGGCAGATATGCTACTTATAGCCCCTGCCACGGCAAACACCTTGGCAAAGATGACCACGGGCATCGCCGACAACTTGCTGCTGACAACCTATCTGTCGGCACGTGCAAAGGTGGCAGTTGCCCCCGCTATGGACCTCGATATGTATAAGCATATCACCACTCAGCAAAACCTCACTACTCTTGCCGAGCGTGGCGTAGCGATAATAGAGCCTACGTCGGGCGAGTTAGCAAGTGGTCTGGTGGGCAAGGGTCGTATGGCAGAACCCGAGGAGATAGTAGCGCAGGTGGCTACCCTACTCAACGAAAAAAAAAAGAGCCTCGCAGGTAAGCGCTTCATCGTAACGGCAGGTGCGACAATCGAGCCGATTGACCCCGTGCGTTACATTACCAACCACTCGTCGGGAAAGATGGGCTATGCCATTGCCGAGGTGCTGGCAAAGCGTGGTGCAGAGGTGCGCCTAATAAGTGGTCGCACGGCGTTGGCTTGTCCTAAGGGCGTAGAGCGCATCGACGTACTATCTGCCGAGGATATGTATAATGCAGCGATTAAGGAGTGGAAAGCTGCCGACGGCGGTGTGATGTGCGCAGCGGTGGCAGACTACACCCCCGAGAGCGTTGCTGACCACAAACTTAAAAAGTCGGATGACGACCTTACAATAAAGCTGCGCCGAACGAAGGACATCGCCAAGGAGTTGGGAGCCAATAAGGGAAACAGAGTCCTTGTAGGCTTCGCCCTCGAAACCGACAACGAGCTGTCAAATGCCGAGGGTAAGCTACAACGCAAGAATTTCAATTTCGTGGTACTTAACTCGTTACGTGATAGCGGCGCAGGCTTCCGTGGCGACACCAACAAGATTACGATAGTTGAACACTCCGAACGTACCGAGTACCCACTTTTGGCAAAGAGCGAGGTGGCAGCTATCATCGCCGACAAGATAGAGAGCCTCTTCTAAACACAGTGTTTAAGATATGCTAAAAAGCCTAACCATAGAGAATTACGCACTTATCGACTCGTTGCAGGTAGAGTGGGACGAGCATCTGAACATCATCACTGGTGAGACAGGTGCTGGCAAGTCTATCCTGCTCGGCGCTCTTGGCCTGCTATTAGGTGCAAAGAACGAAGGTCAGGCGATAAAAGATATGGGGCGCAACTGTGTCATCGAGGCGCAATTCTCAATCGAGGGTCTTGGCTTGGAGCAATTTTTCGAGGATAACGACCTCGACTACGAGGCAGATATAACCATCCGACGAACAATTACGCCCGCAGGTAAAAGCCGAGCATTTATCGGCGATATACCAGTGCAACTCAGCGTATTAAAGGAGTTATCTACACATCTTGTTGATATTCATTCGCAACACCAAAACCTAATACTCGCCGAGGAGCAGTACCGCATCGACATCCTCGACACGTTGGCAACAAATGGACCACGTTTAGAGCGATACACTACCCTGCTTTCGGCGCTCAACGCACTACGCGCCGAACATCGTCAGCTAAAAGGCGAGATGGAGGCATCGCGCAAAGATGAGGAGTGGCTACGTTATACCGTCGAGGAGTTGCGCGCCGCAAAGCTCAAAGAGGGAGAGCAGGCAACAACCGAGCAGACTCTCGCAACGTTGGAGAGTGCCGACCGCATTACCGAGACGCTTGGCACACTGCGTAATGCGCTCGATGACGAGCAGTTAGGGGCATTGGTAAGCCTTTCACAGTCGGCAAAGGAGTTACGTGCCATAGGCGATAAGTATCCCGCGGGTGCAGCACTTGCCGAGCGCATACACTCCGTGGTCGAGGAGCTTAAAGATATTAGCGCAACAGCTGCTAATGAGGCAGAGCGCATAGATGCCGACCCCGAAAAGTTGCAGAAGCTCAGCGACAGGCTAAACACCATATATTCGCTCGAAATGAAGCATCGAGCCGAGTCGTACGACGACCTTTTACGTAAGGCAGCAGAGTTCGAGAGGCGACTATCAGCAATTGACAACAGCGACACCGCCCTTCGCGAGATGGAGGAGCGCATCGCTGCTGCCGAGACAGAGTGTCGCAAGGCGGCAACAGAGCTAAGCGAGGCACGTCGCAGCGTATGCAACGAGCTGAAACACAACATAGAAGAGATGTTGGTGCGTTTAGGCATCGAGGATGCGTGCTTCGAGGTCGAGATTAGCGCTACCGAGCAGTTCACGCCGTCGGGATGTGATAGTGTGGCGTTCCTATTTACCGCCAACCGCACATCTAAGCCCGCACCGATAGAGCGCGTGGCATCGGGTGGTGAGCTATCGCGCGTGATGCTTGCCATCAAGGCGATGCTTGCCGAGAGAAAGATGTTGCCGACGGTGATTTTCGACGAGATTGACACGGGTGTTTCGGGTCGCATAGCCGATGCTATGGGCGACATCATATCATCGTTAGCGCGCTCGATGCAGGTCATAGACATAACGCATCTGCCACAGGTAGCAGCCAAGAGTGGAGCGCACTTTGTTGTATATAAGAGCGAGGGACTCAGCAACATACGACGCCTGAGCAAGGCAGAACGTGTGGATGAGATTGCCAAGATGCTCTCGGGCAGTGAGATTACCGAGGCTGCACGAAAGCAGGCGCGAATACTACTTGCGTAAGCATAACGGAAGATTGACTAATAAGGCTGACCAAAAATATGTTTTGGTCAGCCTTATTATTTGTTAGCCGTATAAATCGCCTCCTAACAATCCTTAATTCCTAAAAATCAACACATTTCATCGCCTCCTAAAAAGGTCCCAATTAGGTCCAAAACAGTTCATTGTCAGTTATATTGTGTGATTTATCTTTGTAGTAGTAATAAACATTACACATTTAATAACACAAACCTATTAACATTTAACAATTATCACTATGAAAAAGCTCGTATTATTAGCTTGCATCGCTACTTATGCAGCATCGTGTTCTATCCCTGCCAAATTGGTAAATAGCGCATCACACAGTAAGGCTGAGGCAACAAAGCCCGTGGCCGCCGTATTCGCCGACCTAAAAGTCTCTCCTGAGAAGATTTCGTTCTTCTACATTCCTACTAAAACCGTATTGGAGTGCGGCTATGACAACGTTGTAAATAGCGCCGTACGCGAGGCGTTGGCTGCCAATGGCAATGCCGATATGCTCGTTGCTATGGAGACACAAGTTAAATACAACAACAAAGGCGCGATAGCATCAATCACCATAACTGGCTATCCCGCGACATACACCAATTTCCGCAACGCTGGCGACGACTATTTGAAGACGCTGCCCGTAGCTCCCAAAGAGGATAAAAGCGGAGGGTTGTTTGGAGGTCTCAAACTCGGCAAAAAGAGATAATTTATGAAGAGGTATATAATCCTAATTCTCTGCGTCATAACCTCATTTACGAGTATGGCGCAGAGTACTCGTTTGGTAAAGGGCGTTGTGCTGGATAGCGACAACAACCCTCTATCGGGAGCAACTGTAAGCGATGCTTATAATAGTATCGTTGTCGATAAAACGGGTAAGTTCGAGCTATCGGTCGATATGAATTCCCGCTACATCAAAGCTTGGTTGGTTGGCTACGAGGAGCAGACGATGGAAATTGATGGCTCTTATCTCATCTTTAACCTCAACATGGATAAAAAGTATGCCTCCGAGAGAGCAAAAGCAGAGAAAGAGGCTGCTAACAAGGCTAAGTTAGAGGAGCAGCAACGCTTAGAGACAGAAAAGCAAGCAGCAAAAGAGGCTGAAAGTAAGGCTAAATTAGAGGAGAAGCAACGCTTAGAGGCAGAAAAGCAAGCAGCAAAAGAGGCTGAAAGCAAGGCTAAGATAGAGGAGAAGGCTCGACTGGCGTCGCTCTCGAAAGAGGAGCGAAAGAGCGAGCTAAAAGCATTGTTTGCAAAGAGGCATAGCGGCTACGGCTCGATAGTCGATATATCATACCTATACGCTAAAATCAGCAATGGTAATGACGACGGCATCAACATCAGCTACATTGGCGGTTATCGTTTCAACAACCACATCTTCTTGGGTTTGGGCGTAGGTGCAACAATGTCATTAGGCGACGACGTTAAACTATTAAAGGGAGAGGGGTCGGCATTGCCCCGTGGCAAGTTCAATTTCCCAGCATATATCCATTTTAGATATAACATCCTAAATCGTCGCTGTACGCCATTCTTCGCTGTTTCGGCAGGTGGGTACTACGCCTTACAGAGGTCTATACAATTGGAGTTGAAAGAGTATCAGTATGGAGGTTTCGGCATTTTGGCAAATCCGCAAATTGGCGTTAGCTACCGATTGACACCCAAGAGCAGCATAAATTTAGCGATAGGCTTCAATCTATATACGTCTTCATACTGTGAGACGAACAATGGTTTAACCCCAACGATGAGCAATAATCTGCGTTATGCACTCGATGCTCATATTGGCTTTACATTCTAACATTAAACCGTATGATACAAAACTTATTAAAGAGTACGCTAATCTGCACTCTCCTTTGCCTTTTTGGTTGCGATGGGGGTCCCGATGATAACAATTCTACACCCAATCAGAGCGACGAATTTATAACACTAAGCCAGACTGAGGTAGATGTTCCCAGTAGTGGCGGCAAATACAACATTGTAGTTACAGCTCTCTGCGATTGGGAGTTTGAGTCTGACGCAGAGTGGTTGATTGCTACGCGCATAGATGACACCTTGGAGATTACCGTAGAGCCAAGTTACGAATCGCATGAGCGAAATGCCTCAATACGAGTATATAACAGCTACTACGAACAAGAGAAAACTGTATGCTTCACCCAGCATATATATACACCTGATTTGAGTGTCGATAAAGAGGAAATTATCGCTAAGATGTTTGTCGATTCGACATTTGATATTGAGGTTACATCCAATACAACATGGGTTGCAGAGAGCCAGGATTGGATAACATTAGACAAGACGACAGGTAATGCTGGAACCACAAAGGTAAAGGTTTCAGTTAAAGGCTCCGATAAACTGCGTACAGGTAAAATAACCATAAAGCCAGCCCACGGAGACTCGCTAACCAATGCAAGTGTTTCAGTCATACAGGATTGTTGCGGCACAATACACAACACAAAGGATGGCAATAATTTCGATAACGATGCTATGATGCGCCTCATTGAGGACAATGTAATAGTTGCTTATGATGTCAATCTAAGTCAAGGCGATAATATATACTTTTATCTTCATAACAGGAGTGTTAATGAACGAGAATATCGCCTAATTTGGTACTCAGATGGCATTCCCAATAACTCGTCATTTAGCGTATTTTATGACGGTGTATTAGATGTCCCAATCGCTGAAACTGGCACTTACGATATATATTTTGATGTAACTAACACTACCTACAAGGTGTATTTAATGGAGAAGGGGACTCAACGCCTCGCGGCAAATCACTACATAGGAACTCCAAGCAATTGGGAGTTGGTGTACGAAAATGGCAGTCGTTTTCCTATGTACCAATATCTGTTATGGGGCGAATATTATGACAAAGTATTCGTTGCTCCACATACGTATATGCCCTCAAATACGGGATTCGCATTTTTCAATAAAGCCGAGCAGTCATATTATGGATTTGCTGGTAACGATGTAAATAGCAATGAAGATGGCTGGTACTATATATATAGAGATATGTCAGAAAATTCCATACTATATACTGGCGAAGACACGTACGTGGATATACCACTTCTAATAGACAAACAACATAACACACTTTGTGGTATAAACCAAGACGGACGTTTTCTTTATTAAGAGAGTTAAGAAACAAACGTAAAACATTCGGGCGTATGACATACGCCCGAATGTTTTATATACGCCCACATCGGTTATTCGCAACGATTACAGCAGCCTCTTTTTTGAGGGGATAACGATAAAATCTTTGAGGTAGAATGGCTCGAAGTAGGCAATGTCCTCTACCCTACCTGCATTGAAAGCCTCCTCTGCCAAGCGCACAATACCTCGTGCCGACGGCGCGACTTCAATATACTCGGCATCAGAAAGCAGCTCGGCACACTTCTTTGCGCCATTACCAAATATCACAAAGCGGCGATTCCTACCACGCCACTCGGAAAAGCTATCAGCGGTAACAACCTCAGCACTAACATCCGTAAGAGCCTTACCCTGAGCGTCGAACAGACGTGTATATACCTCCATTCGACGAGCATCAACCATAGGACAGAGATATGCCGACTGCCACTCATCGTCCTCCAAGTCGATAATGCCTGCATCGAAGTCCTCGCGGGCAACCTCCATCAGAGCATCCAGCGAGCCAACAGCCAACAGTGGGATATTTAGGGCGTAGCACATACCCTTAGCAAACGAGACGCCTATACGCAGACCCGTATATGAGCCTGGTCCCATACCCACAGCCACAGCGTCAAGGTCGTCGGGCTGCACACCAGTCTCGCGCAACAGCTCATCGACAAATACCGCCACCTTGCGGGCGTGGTCTCTGCCCTCGTCGCTCTCGCGCAGTGCCATAAGTTCGCCATCATTCGCCAACGCAACAGAGCATACGTCGGTACCTGTCTCTATCGAAAGTATTAGTGCCATAGTCTATCTTCGGTTGTTTTTCATCGCCTTGTCCATCTCGCGGCGAGCATCGTTCTCCTTCAAATATTCGCGCTTATCGTACGACTTACGACCACGTGCCAAGCCAACAACAATCTTTGCCAAGCCCCTCTCGTTGATAAACAGACGCAAGCCAACAACGGTCAAGCCCCTATCCTGCAATGCACGTTGCAACTTCGTAAGCTCCTTACGGTTAAGCAACAACTTACGGTCGCGCTTAGGGACGTGATTGTTACACGTACCCCACTGATACTCCGCTATATTTACATTGCGTATCCACAGCTCGCCCTGCTCGAAGTAGCAATACGAATCTGTAAGAGATGCCTTACCCAGACGCAACGACTTTATCTCAGTTCCAACAAGCACAACACCTGCGATGTACTCCTCCAAAATCTCGTAGTCGAACGTCGCACGCTTATTGCGAATATTTATATTTTTATAATCTGCCATAATCTATATCATACCCTACTCGTCGCACCCATCTCGAAATATTTGTCGCACCACTTCGGCATAGGTTTTGAAGTCGAAAATGTGGGTGGATCGGATAAGGTAACTAATTCTTTTATCTTTGATATGTTTTACACATCTTTCTGTTTATTTTCTGTTTGCACACTGCCAGCGTAGCGATACGTTGGTCTCCGGTCCACCTCTTTTTTCGCCCTACACGCCTTTCACACGACGTCTCCTCAACCATCAATACACTGTTCTATATCAGGCGATTTGACATCTTTGAAATCTTCGTGCGCGCTGCATTATATACCGACATCTGCTCCATAATGGATGCCATCTCCTCTTCGTCGGTACACGTCGCAAGGCGCGCCGACAGGTCGGCAAGACGCCTATCGACAACACGCCACTTGTAGAGCGTCATCGTCTGCGGCACTGCCTCAGCCAACTGCTCTTCATCACTCTCGATATGCACATCTTTCTGCTCCCAAATCTTGCTGATAATGTAGTTATCATCGGCAGTAAGCAGATCCACCGACACCATATTCACTTCGGGGTTGTGGTGGCACACAAACGAGTGCGTAGGGACCTCAACACCCTCGCCAAGCTGCTGCCACAACTCACGGTAGGTAGCAAGAATCTCGCGATAGACGGGTATATCGAAGTTCAAACCATCCTCATCCAACGAGTCAAATATATACCCTGCGACATTGTAGCGCACCACCTGCCTATCCTCCAACACCTCGAAGTCAAGATGTCCAAATTTTAGCAGATACTTCGACAGTGTACGCTCCAACGTCTCAACGGACGAGCCTGCCGACACAGCAGGGATATCTGTCGGAGTTACGGCAGGGGTGGTATATAGCGGCGACGAGGGCGCCGACTGCTGACGTTCGCGCTGCTGCTGACGGCGTATGAAGTCCGAAGCCTCTCTATCGCCACGTATGCCGTCGCGGTTACGCGCCACCTCAACGCCGAGGGTCTGCTCATCGACCTGCATAATGCCTGCGCAATACTTTACATACTCCGCGCGCTTGATATTATCTGGGATAAGGGCGATAGATTGCACCATATCGCGTATCGCCTCCGAGCGTCGCATCGGGTCCTCGGTAGCCTCTCCAAGAAGCAGTTGCGCCTTAAACGCCAAGAAGTCCTGAGCGTGCTCCGCGATGTAGCTTTGCAACTCGTCGGAAGAGTGCGCACGGGCAAACGTGTCGGGGTCGTGTTCCTCGGGAAGTAGCACGATACGCACATTCATATCGGCTTTGAGGATAAGATCTACGCCGCGTATAGCCGCCTTAACACCCGCCGAGTCGCCATCATACATTATCGTAATATTGCGCGTAAAGCGCCCCAAGAGGCGTATCTGGTCCTCGGTAAGTGATGTGCCTGACGAGGCAACAACATTCTCGACACCAGCCTGATGCATCGAGATAACATCGGCATAGCCCTCAACCATAATGGCGTAGTCGAGCTGCTGGATAGCCTTCTTTGCAAAGAAGAGACCGTAAAGTTCACGGCTCTTGCTATATATCTCGCTCTCGGGAGAGTTCTGATACTTGGCAACCTTCTTGTCGGTGCGCAGGGTACGACCGCCAAAGGCTACAACACGTCCCGAGACGTTGTGTACGGGGAATATTACGCGGTCATAGAAGCGGTCGCGTAGTGCGCCATCACCCTCGCGCTGCAACGAGAGACCCGTCGAGAGCAGAAACTCCTCCTTATATCCCGCAGCGCGCGCATCCTCCGAGAAGCGATTACCACGCGAAGGGCAATAACCCAAGCCAAACTTTCGTATAGTGGCGTCCGAGAAGCCTCTATGCGACGAGAAGTATGCGAGTGCCACGCTACGACCCTCCTCCTCGTTGAACATATAGCGTGTAAAGTAGTCGGCAGCCCACTGATTGAGGGCAAACATACTCTCTCGATTGTTGTTACGCTCAATCTGCTCGGGCGTAAGCTCCTCATCTTTAACCTCGATACCGTAACGCTTAGCCACGATTTTGAGCGCTTCGGGATAGCTGACATTCTCGCTCTCCATAATGAAGTTAATGGCATTGCCACCCTTACCACATCCAAAGCACTTGTAGATACCGCGCGAGGGGGATACCACAAACGAGGGCGTCTTCTCCTGATGAAAAGGGCAACACGCCTGATAGTTTACGCCCTTACGTTTGAGCGTAACATAGTCGCCAACAATATCTACGATATTGGCAGCGGCAAATATTCTATCTATGGTATCACGGTCAATCATTCTTGCAAAGATACAAATAAAAATGTAAACCCGCACTGCTATTGCAAAAAATTAGCGAAGTTTGCATTTTTCAAAAAGATTTTATATCTTTGTTTGATAATTTTTGCATAAAATAGACTTAAAACCAACTATACTAAAATGAACAAAGATTTACAGATTTTTGACCTGATCGCCGAGGAGCGTTCACGTCAGATGAAAGGTATCGAGCTTATTGCATCGGAGAACTTCGTGAGCGACCAGGTAATGGCAGCTATGGGTTCGGTATGCACCAACAAGTATGCTGAGGGTTATCCCGCAGCCCGCTACTATGGCGGTTGCGAGGTGGTTGATAAGATTGAAAATCTCGCTATCGAGCGCATCTGCAAGCTCTACGGCGCAGAGTACGCAAACGTACAGCCCCACTCTGGCGCTCAGGCAAATATGGCAGTATTTTTCGCCGTTATGCAGCCTGGCGATACGTTTATGGGTCTCGACCTCTCGCACGGTGGACACCTCTCACACGGCTCGCCTGTAAATATGTCGGGTAAGTACTTCAACGCCGTAGGCTACAAGCTCTCGGAAGAGACTGGAAACATCGACTACGACGAGATGGAGCGCTTGGCATTGGAGCATAAGCCAAAGCTCATCGTGGGTGGTGCTTCGGCATTCTCTCGTGAGTGGGACTATAAGCGTATGCGCGAAATCGCCGATAAGGTAGGCGCTCTGTTGCTCGTAGATATGGCTCACACCGCAGGTCTTATCGCAGCAGGTCTGCTGTCTAACCCCGTAGAGTATGCTCACATCGTAACATCTACAACCCACAAGACCCTGCGTGGTCCTCGTGGCGGTATTATCCTTATGGGTAAAGACTTCGACAATCCGTGGGGCTACACCACCCCTAAGGGCGTCGTTAAGAAGATGTCAGCAATACTGAACTCTGCCGTATTCCCTGGTATTCAGGGCGGTCCATTGGAGCATGTTATCGCAGCTAAGGCCGTAGCATTTGGCGAGGCCCTCACCCCCGAGTACAAGGAGTACCAGAAGCAGGTTGTCAAGAACTCGAAGGCTTTGGCTGAGGCTCTTACAAAGCGTGGCTACAAGATTGTATCGGGCGGCACCGACAACCACCTTATGCTTGTCGATTTGCGCACCAAGTTCCCAGAGCTTACTGGTAAACTTGCCGAGAAGTGCCTCGTAGCAGCAGACATCACTACCAACAAAAATATGGTTCCGTTCGACTCACGTACTCCGTTTACCACCTCGGGCTTGCGCTTCGGTACTCCCGCTATCACAACACGTGGTGTGAAGGAGGATAAGATGGACTACATTGCCGAGCTTATCGACCGAGTACTCTCTGACCCCGAGAACGAGCAGAACATCGCAGCAGTACGCAAGGATGTAAATGCCATGATGGCAGAGTATCCGCTCTTCGCTTGGTAAACTTCTTGTGATAGCGGCGCATCAGCGACGCTTGAAGCATCGGGGCGACCGGGAGATACGCAAGTATGTCCCACCCGCCCCGATTTCATTTAATTGCCACACGCTACAACAATTAAATCTTCTTCTGATGAAAGATATTCTCAATTTTCTTAGCGACCTGCACGACAACAACAACCGCGAGTGGTTTAGCGCCAATAAGGAGCGTTACCGCGCCGCTTTGGCAAAGCACAACCAGAACGTCGAGCAGCTTATATCGGCCATTGCAAAGTTTGACCCCACAATAGAGGGCATAACCGTCGCGGAGAGTACCTATCGCATATACCGCGACACCCGCTTCTCGACAGACAAGAGACCCTACAAGGACTTTTTTAGCGCCTTCATCGTGCGCGGTGGCAAGCGTAGCGGCTTTGCAGGCTACTATCTGCACATATCGCCCAAAGGTAACACCTGGGGCGAAGGGTCGTTCCTTGCGGCGGGCAACGTGTGTCCAGAGCCATACGTACTACGCAGTATGCGCGAGGAGATTGAGGATAACGCCGAACTTATGGAGCGCAACATTCTATCGAGCGGCTTCTCGCTTGACCGCAACAATGCACTCAAACGTACACCGCGAGGCTTTGAGGTTGCACCCGAGTATGAGTATCTACTGCGACAACGGGAGCTATGTCTAAGCTACCCACTCAACAACGAGTGGTTTATGGCTAACGACTGGCAGGAGCGTACCGTCGAGATGTTCCGCCGCGCAAAGCCATTTATCGACCAAGTAAACCGCGCCATAGAGTACGCCTACGAGGAGTATCGATAAAAAGAGCAAATAAAAAGATGTAGTTTACGAGCCCAAACTACATCTTTTTATTCACTATCAATATACTACAAACTTCTATCGGCTAACCACTCGCGTTAAAAGTTTACACAACTCACTAATAATCAGCACGCCCACCGCAAAGCCAACAGTAATCCACCACTGAGTGGTCGTTAAGACAGACAACTTAAATAGCGACTGCATAGAGGGGATAAGCATCACCGCAAGAGTCATACATATAACCAACACGATAGTTGCCCACAGCCAGCGGTTAGAGAAAAATCGCTGCGTAAACCAACCTTCGCCGCTACGAATACTGAAAATCATAGTAAACTGCGAGAAAATCATAACCGCAAAGGTCATTGTTCGCGCCGTATCAACCGAGGTCTGCAAACCTATGAGATAAGCCGCTATCGTCGCAACACCAAGTATCAATGCTTGTGTAACAACTCTAATAGTAAACGGCTTGGTAAAGATACCCTGATTAGGGGCAATAGGCTTACGGTTCATAATATCCTTTGCTGCGTGATCGACACTAAGCGCCAACGACGGAAGACTGTCGCCTACGAGATTGATAAATAGCAGCTGAATAGGCAATAACGGCATATCAAAATTTAGCAGCACGGCTACAAGCAGCAACACAATCTCGCCGAGGTTTGTCGATATCATAAATTGTATCGACTTGATAAGGTTGTCGTAGATGCGGCGACCTTCACGCACCGACTGCACGATGGTCGCAAAGTTATCGTCAGCCAAAACCACATCGGCCGCCTCTTTCGACACATCCGTACCCGTAATACCCATTGCCACACCGATATTAGCAAGTTTCAACGCGGGAGCATCATTCACACCATCGCCCGTCATTGCCACAACATTGCCGAGTTTTTGGTATGCCTCAACAATACGCACCTTATGCTCGGGTGCTACACGCGCAAAGACCGAAACGCTACCTGCAACATCGCGCAACTCTTCATTGCTCATATTCTCCACCTCGCTACCCGTAAGCACCTTATCCCCTGCGGTCATAATACCGAGACTCTGCGCAATGGCAGAGGCAGTAATCTTGTGGTCTCCCGTAATCATAACGGGCTTGATACCCGCCGCCTTACACTGCTCAACAGCCACTCTCGCCTCCTCACGCGGCGGGTCAATCATACCAACCATACCGACAAAGATTAGCTCCTGCTCAGCTTGAATAGTTATGTCATTGAGATACTCTTCGTTCAACTCGCTATCAACTTTCACCTCTTTATACGCCATACAGAGTACTCGCAGAGCCTTTTCTGCCATTCGGGCATTAACAGTTGCAAGCGTCTCTCTATCACTATCTGCAATAGCTCTAATCGTGCCATCAGCCTCTATGCGATTGCACCTTGCCAACAGCTCATCAAAACCACCTTTTGTGGCAACCATTATGGTATGTGCATCTTTACGATGGAGCGTGGTCATTAGCTTTCGCTCCGAGTCGAACGGCATCTCCGAGATTCGCGGATAGCTATTATTCAACTCTACCTGCGCCAAATTATGCTGCTCGGCAAAAGCCACCAAGGCTGTCTCGGTGGGGTCACCAAACAACCCGCCATCACCACCTTGCGTAGTATCGTTACACAACGACCCGATGGTCATTATGATATTCGACACGTTGGGATAACACTCGACCACGGTCATCTTATTTTGCGTAAGAGTTCCCGTCTTATCGGAACATATAACCGTAGTACTACCGAGCGTCTCCACTGATGGCAGATTGCGCACAATGGCATTCTGTTTAGCAAGACGCTGAACACCCAACGCCAACACAACCGTAGAGACAGCGGGCAGACCCTCGGGGATAGCTGCCACAGCAAGGCTCACTGCGGTCATAAACATCTCCATAAGACCACGACCATAGCACATACCAATAACGAAAATCACAACACAGACAGCAAGGCTGATGATTGCCAACACCTTGCCGAGTTTATCGAGACGCACCTGCATAGGAGTACGCATATCGGGTACTGACTGAATCATTGCTGCAATTTTGCCTACCTCGGTATGCTCACCCGTGGCTACAACTACACCCAAGCCTCGGCCATAGGTTACGCTACACGAGCTAAAAGCCATATTCGTACGATCGCCAATAGGCACATCGCCATCTATGGGTTCAACGCTTTTCTCCACTGGCAACGATTCACCCGTAAGTGCTGCCTCCTGAATTTTAAGGTTTACACTCTCCACAAGGCGCAGGTCAGCAGGCACACTATCGCCAGTCTCTATCTCAACAATATCGCCTACCACCAACTCGCGCGACTCTACAACTTTATGTTCGCCATTACGTAACACCTTGCAGTGCGGGGCAGACAGCTTTTCGAGTGCATCGAGCGCATTTTCAGCCTTTGCCTCTTGAAACACGCCAATAATAGCATTGACGATAAGTATCGAGAGTATAATAACCGCATCGGTTATTCCCTCGCCATTCATATAGCCCGTGACGCCCGATATTACCGCCGCAACAAGCAGCACGATAATCATAAAGCTCTTGAACTGAGAGATGAACTTCTGCCAAAGCGAGGTATGCTTCTTTTTGGCGAATTCATTAAAGCCATCGCGTTGTTGTCGTGCGACAACAACATCATTCGATAAGCCCTCTTCGATGTTTGTGGTGAACGTACGAACAATCTGTTCGATACTCTCGTTGTAGTGTTTTTGTGTCATATTTGATATTATATTTCGGTTTCGACGATGCAAAGATATTGCTTAATCATAGGAAATATATTATATTTGTAGGCAAAAAAGTTTATAAAATGTCGCATATGCAAAATTTTACGGTTAATGTCAAGGAGATTAATATTCACGACATTGTATATGGTGGACACGCCAACGAGCTATTTATACATTCTAATACGACGCCATCCAGCAACAACGATACCGAGAGGGTAAAATTTCTCAATGGCATCATTATTCTTCTATGCAAAACAGACGGTGGACAACTAACATTGAACGGCAAGACACGTCGCCTACACAAAAACAACATTATTCTCCTACCAGAAAATCACATAATCGAGCAAGTGAACGCAATGTGCCTGAGCGAACACTACTACATTGCTGTTTCGACAGACTACATCCTCAATATGCCATCACCCATAGACACCTCGATTTTTGGATACTCACGCTACCTATCAGTGATTCCTATTAGCGACACAAAATACGATGATTTGGCAACCTACTATAAATTTATAGATAAGGAGAACAGAGAACAGAGTAAATATCAGAACGAGATTATACGCTCCATATTCTATGCCCTTATACTCGAAATTGTGGCGGAGTGTGAGAAAGTTCTCGATGTGAATGGTAGCGATAGTATTAAGGCAGACAATTTATCGGATAGTTTTTTCAGACTACTTGCGACATATTACAAGAAAAATCGCTCGGTAAAATTCTATGCCGAGCGACTAAACATAACACCTAAATATTTATCTGCCGTGGTTAAACGCGCAACTGGACGACCTATATTGGAGTGGATACACGAAGCGGTACTCATCGAAGCAAAGATGCTACTATGCACCTCCGAACTTACAGTGCAACAGATAGCCGATCAGCTCAATTTTTCGAGTTCTTCCGCCTTTATTCAGTTTATCAAAAAACACTTAGGCACAACACCTAAGAGATTGGAGCAAAGCAACGGGGCATAGACCAATGGCCTATTCTACGCCTCCTCTTCGGTTTCGACGTCGGCAGCTGCAAGAGCCTTTGATGTTTGGTGCTTTTTGGTCGGAAGCCCCAACTTTTTAAGACGCTCGCCGAGGCGAACAATATTGTTATTTCCCGTATGCAGACGCTTATACGCCTCGTCGTAGCGCGTCTTTGCAACATCCAACGCCGCGCCGACACCCTCCAACTGCTCTGTAAAGGTTACCAACTGCTCGTATAGCTTTGTCGCCTTCTCCACTATTTCTGCCTGATTCTTATTCTGAGCATCACGACGCCACATATCGCCGACCATCTTCAACAGCGCAAAGAGGTTGGTGGGCGACGAGATAATAATCTTCTTGCGATAGGCATCCTCCCAGATGGCTTGGTCCTCCTTCAAAGCCTCCAAGAATGCTGGCTCGGTGGGGATAAACATAATCACAAAGTCGGGCGAATTTACCAACTTCTGATACTCCTTGGCGGCAAGTTCCTGGACGTGCTTGCGCACCGACTGCACGTGTTCGGCTCGTGCCACACGACGCTCGGCATCGGTCTGTGCCTCGCACGAGCGCATATACGCCGTAAGCGACACCTTAGAGTCGATGACTATCGAACGCTCCTCGGGCAGCGATAGCACCACATCGGGACGCATATTTGCGCCATCCTCTCCCTTGAAGTTCTGCTGTATGTGATAGTGGAGACCTTTGGTTAGACCCGTACTCTCCAAGATAGTCTCCAAATAGACCTCTCCCCAATCACCCTGCACCTTCGAGTTGCCTCGCAAAGCGTCGGTAAGGTTTGCCGCCGACGCGGTCATCTGCATATTGAGTTTCAGTAGGTTATCAAGTTCATTCTTCAACGCTCCGCGCTGTTCATTCTCGGTGGCATAGATACGCTCTACACGCTCTCTAAACTCCGTAATATTATCCCTAAACGGCTTCAACAGCACATCCAACGTATCGCGGTTTGTTTGGCGCAAGTCGTGCGTATGCTGCATCAGCAGCTCGTTGGCAAGGTTCTTAAACTCGGTCTTCATCACCCGCTCGCGCTCTTCGCGCTCACGCTGCAAGGTCTCCTGCTCGCGCTGCGACTGCTCGACAACGCTACGCAAGGCGTCGCGCTCGCTCTCGGCACGCGTGCGCGAAATACGCTCCGTGTTAAGCTCTTCGTTTAGCTCTGTAATGCGCTTCGTATGCACATTACCCTCTCTAAGCCATAGGGTTACAACAGCCACAACCGCTACGACGAGCAACAATATAGCAATGATATATCCAACCATAAACAATCCTCTTAAATTACCACTTTTGCAAAGATACAAAACAATTCGCAGAATATGGGTCGAAAATTGAAAGTTATTTTGTAAATTTGTGGGTTATTAGCCGACAACGGCTCGTAACCGATAATTTTTTAGTAACCGACAACCTAAAACTTCAACCATAAAGTATGAAAAGAATTATTGCTCCTTCGGTACTTTCAGCCGACTTCGGACACCTCGAACGCGACATCAAGATGCTTGACCGCTCACAAGCCGAGTGGGTACACGTCGATGTGATGGACGGTGTATTTGTCCCCAACATTTCGTTTGGCTTTCCGCTGATGAAGCCTATGCGCAAGGCTACCAACAAGGTATTGGATGTGCATCTTATGATTACCGCCCCCGAGAAGTACGTTACACGCTTCGTCGAGGCGGGCGCCGACTACGTTACGTTCCACTACGAGGCTACCGACAACATTGCAGAGTGCATCGACCTTATCCGCAAAGCGGGCGCAAAGGTGGGTATCTCGATTAAGCCTGGAACAGAGCCTCAGGTGCTTGATGAGTGGATTGACAAGATTGACCTTATCCTCGTGATGAGCGTTGAGCCTGGCTTTGGCGGTCAGAAGTTTATGCCTTCGGCGATAGATAAGTGCGCCTACCTTGACAAGGTAAAGCGTGAGCGCGGCTTACACGATGTCATCATCGAGGTCGATGGCGGTATCTCGGCAGCTAACTCACGTCTGCTGTTTGACGCAGGCGCCGAAGCACTCGTAGCTGGCAGTTCGGTATTTGGCGCAGAGAACCCCGAGCAGGCAATTATAGATATGCTTAACTCATAATATGATTTCGTTAGACAACCTCACCATAAGCTACGGCGGCTGGACGCTATTTGACGGCATATCGTTTCTTATCAACCCCAAAGACCGTATCGGTCTGGTGGGTAAGAATGGTGCTGGCAAGACGACTCTACTGCGCGTGATAACGGGCGAACAACAACCCACCGAGGGCGCAGTAACCATCAACGGCGAGTGTACGATTGGCTACCTGCCACAGCAGATGCGCGTGGCGGACACCACATCGCTCGTGGAAGAGACCGCAAAAGCCTTCGACGAGGTGTTGCGCATCGAGGCAGAGATTGAACACCTTACCGCCGAGATAGCCTCACGCACCGACTACCAATCTGCCGAGTACGAAGAGCTTATACACCGCCTCAACATCGCCAACGACCGATACCACATCCTCGGTGGCGACACCCGCGAGGCAGACATCGAGCGCACGTTGCTTGGCTTAGGCTTCAAGCGCTCGGACTTCGAGCGCCCCACACGCGAGTTCTCGGGAGGTTGGCGTATGCGTATCGAGTTAGCGAAGTTGCTGCTGCGACGTCCCTCGATATTTCTACTCGACGAGCCGACAAACCACCTCGACATCGAGAGTATCCAGTGGCTGGAAGAGTACCTTAAAAACTATAACGGGGCTGTGCTGCTAATATCGCACGACCGCGCCTTTTTGGATAATGTTACAACACGTACCGTAGAGCTTTCGTTGGGCAAGATTTACGACTACAAAGTACCCTACTCGAAGTTTGTGGAGCTACGTGCCGAGCGTCGCGCACAGCAGATGGCGGCATACCAAAATCAGCAGCGACTAATCGAGAAGACCGAGGAGTTTATCGAGAAGTTCCGCTACAAGCCCACAAAGAGTAACCAGGTGCAGTCGCGCGTAAAACAACTCGAACGCTTGGAGCGTATCGAAGTAGATGAGGAGGATTTGTCGAGACTCAACATCAAGTTTCCACCCGCACCACGCTCGGGACAGATTGTCGCCGAGGTTAAGGAGGTGGGCAAGGCGTTTGGCGAGAAGCGCATATTCTCGGGAGCGGAGTTTACCATCGAACGCGGACAGAAGATAGCACTTGTAGGTCGCAACGGCGAGGGTAAGACGACATTCGCACGTATGCTTATCGGCGAGTTGGAGCCTACCGAGGGTACCATACGCCTCGGTGCAAACGTAAATATCGGCTACTACGCGCAAAATCAGGACGACCTGATGGATGGCGAGTTTACCGTATTCGATACCCTCGATAGGGTTGCCGTGGGGGACATACGCACGCGCCTACGCGACATTCTTGGAGCATTTCTATTCCGTGGCGAGGATATTGACAAGAAGGTAAAGGTACTGTCGGGCGGCGAGCGTTCACGCCTTGCAATGGCACGCTTAATGCTCGAACCCTACAACCTGCTTGTTCTCGACGAGCCGACAAACCATATGGATATGCGCTCGAAGGATATTCTTAAAAACGCGTTGCAGAAGTACGACGGCACGGTGGTCGTAGTATCGCACGACCGTGAGTTTTTGGATGGCTTGGTGGATCGCATCTATGAGTTCCGCGACGGCGGCGTAAAGGAGTATCTGGGAGGCATCTACTACTTTTTGGAGAAGCGCAAGTTGGAGTCTATGGCAGACATCGAGCGTAGCGACAAGCCCACAACATCGCAGGCAAAGAGCGCAGATAGCACATCGACGGGCAAGCTATCCTACGAGCAGAAGAAAGAGCAGGAGAAGCTACTACGCAAGCTACGCAAGGCAGTGGAGAGCATCGAAGAGGAGCTTGCCGCAGTGGAGAGAGAGATTGCCGAGTACGACGCACGATTTGCCACTGCCACGGAGTACAACAGCGACGACTACGCCAAGTACAACGCCCTCAAAGAGCAGTACGACAGGCTTATGCACGAGTGGGAGAAGGCGTCCTACGAGTTAGAGATAACCGAACTCGGATAATAGCTCCTACGACAAGACATATTATAATAAGAGGTAAGTTTGTCCGATTTTTGATTAACGAAGGATTATGGTAACAGACAAACAAAATGGTCTGCCCGAGAGAACAGACTACTCGGCAGAGGATAGACGATTTATGCAGATGGCAATAGAGCTATCGGAGAGAAATATCGACGAAGGGGGAGGTCCTTTTGGTGCTGTCATCGTGCGCGACGGCAAGGTTGTGGCGTCGGGCGCAAACCGTGTAGTACCCAACAACGACCCTACGGCACACGCCGAGGTGATGGCGATACGCAACGCCTGCCGTGAGTTGGAGACCTTCGACCTCTCGGGATGCACCGTATATACCTCTTGTGAGCCGTGTCCTATGTGCCTCAGCGCGCTATATTGGGCGGGTATCGAGCGTATATGCTATGCCAACACCAAACGCGATGCAGCAGCGATAGACTTCGACGACTCGTTCATATACGACCAGCTGCGTCTGGACTACGACCGCCGCTCGATACACTGCGAACACTTTATGCGCGACGAGGCAATGGCGGCATTTCGCAAGTGGAACGACAAACTCGACAAAGTGGAATACTAACGCCGAATAACCAACTAAAATGAAGATACTCAAACTTTTGACATTAGCCATAGCGCTATGTAGCACACTCGGTAGCTCAGCACAACAAATAGTCGCACACCGCGGACACCACAGCGCAAAGGGAGCTGTCGAGAACAGCATTGCCGCCTTGCGCGCCGCATCCGACGCGGGTATTGATGTCGTAGAGTGCGACCTCAATATGACCGCCGACGGCGAAGTGGTGGTTATCAACGGTCCGTGGCTCGGCGAGAGGGGTGATGCCGACCGACTAAACATTCAGCGTAGCGACCTCGTAACGATACGCTCAAAACAGCTCGCAAATGGCGAAAAGGTGCCGACATTGGATGAGTATCTAAGCGAATTTTCCACTTTAAGTAACATCCGATTAGTCATTGAGATAAAAGAGCATAGCACTCCACAAGACGAGACCAAAATTGTACGCAAAGTATTAGATGCCGTAAAGAGCCATCGCCTTGGCGACCGCGTGGAGTACACCTCCTTGCGCGAACATATCTGCAACGAGCTTGTGCGTCTCGCACCAGCCGACACTCGCGTCTCGTATCTCAACGGTACGCTTACACCCGAGTATGCCAATGGCTTAGGCTACACGGGTATCAGCTATCAGTTGGACGTACTAAAACGCATACCTCGCTGGATAAAGGAGGCACACCGCCTCAATATGACCGTAAATGTGTGGACGGTAAACCAGCCGAGCGATATTATGTGGTGCATAGCCAACGGCGTGGACTACATAACTACCGACCGTCCCGACCTTGTTAAAGAGCAGATAGGCAAATAAACGACTAAAAACGTGAACTTACGATGAAGCTAAAATACAGCATTGACGACCGTATGCCCGCAGGGCAGCTCGCCATTTATGCCATTCAGTGGTTTATTCTTGCGGTGGCAGTAGTTGCCACAAGCGTATGGATAGCACCTCCCGAGGAGCGTCTATTCTTCGCACAGAAGCTATTTGGCGTAATGGGCATCGCGGGGCTTATTCAGCTGCTCTTCGGACACCGTATGCCCCTTGTTGTAGGACCTGCCGCCGTGCTTCTTGTCGGCGTAGCGGCGTCGGTTAGGGCTGGCGCATCGACAGATGCCATATACTCTTCGATGGCAGTAGGTGGCGCACTTATCACACTACTCACGTTTGGCAATGTTATGCACTACGTACAGCGTTGGTTCACCCCCCGCATCGTGGTTGTAATACTTATGCTCATCGCCTTTACGCTGACCCCTGTAATATCTAACAACTTAGTATTCAGCGTCCACCCTACCGATAGTCGCCTCTTCGGGCTTATCTTTGCGCCCATAGGGTGTCTGGGAATGGTGATTCTCAACCGCACACTGCGCGGCGTAGGTAAGAGCCTGGTAATACCCATTGCTCTTGTCGTAGGTAGCGCGGCGTACTACCTCATATACCCCTCCCCTGAGGCAGCCACGGCAACCGCATCGTGGAGAGGGTTGTTTATCGGCAGCTTCTCGCTCGACTGCGGGCTTATCATCGCCTTTGTGATATGTTATATTGCACTGCTTATCAACGATATTGGCTCAATAGAGTCGCTCGGCGCTATGCTACAAACCGACAATATGCCTCGCCGCATGAAACGTGGCGTTAGGATTACGGGCATAATGAATATTGTGTCGGGAGCGATGGGTGTCCTCGGGCCTGTAAACTTCTCGATGAGTCCAGGCGTTATCGCCTCGACGGGGTGCGCCTCACGCTATGCGTTAATTCCTGCGACGGTGCTTCTTGCGCTGTGCGCACTATCGCCCGACCTTATTTGGGTACTGATAAACATCCCCAACCCCGTCATCGGTGTCATACTGCTCTTCCTGATGGGTACGCAGCTCGCCGCCGCCTTCGAGATGCTACACTCAACAAAGGCGGTGCAGTCCTTCGCGGATGCACTGACCGTAGGTCTGCCGCTGATGGTCGCTATGCTCTTTACGATGATGCCCAAAGGTATTGCCCCCGCGATGTTGGAGCCATTGGTGGGCAACGGCTTTGCTATGGGCGTGATTACTGTAATGCTGCTTGAACACGTGGTTAATCGTCAGTCAAAGGCAAAGTAACGATACCACAAAACGGAAGATACAATATTATTAATAAAGTGTTGATAATTTCGCGGAAGGAGGCTTTCGCAGATAATATTTTTTTGATACATTTGCATCTGTAAAACTATGCCGCAACGAGAGTGGCAAAAAAATAACTGAAACTATGAATAATACATTGGTTGTTGTAGGAGCTCAATGGGGCGATGAAGGTAAGGGTAAAATCACCGACTTCTATGCTGGGGGTGCTGACGTTGTAGTACGCCATCAGGGCGGTAACAACGCAGGACACACTATCGTCTTTGACGGCAAGAAGTTCGCCTTGCAGTCTATTCCGTCGGGCGTATTCAACCCCCACATCATAAACATTATGGCGAACGGTATGGTCATCAACCCCGTGTCGCTCTTCGAGGAGCTTGACCGCCTGCACAAAGCGGGTATCACCGACTACAAGCTCTTTATCTCGGACCGTGCAGCGTGCGTTATGCCCTACCACTCGATGCTCGATGGCGCATACGAGGCATTGAAGGGTGGACGTCAGATTGGAACAACCAAGAAGGGTATCGGTCCTGCATATACCGACAAGTATAGCCGCGTCGGCATCCGCATCGGCGACCTTTTGGATAAGGAGTACTTTGCCGAGAGACTGCGCGACGCCTTGGCACAGAAGAACTTAGAACTCACATCGCTCTGTATGGAGCCTTGCGACTTCGATACCATATACAACCAATACCTCGAACTCGGCGAGAAGCTACGCCCGATGATTTGCGATACGTCGGTGCTTCTCAATAGTCTATTGGAGGAGGGCAAGAAGGTGTTGTTTGAGGGCGCTCAGGGCGTTATGCTCTGCATCGACCACGGCACATTCCCCTTTGTTACCTCGTCAAGCCCCACAGCAGCAAGCGTACCTCTTAACGCAGGTATTGCACCTCGCTACGTAAACAATGTTATGGGTGTAGCTAAGGCATATACCACACGTGTTGGCGAAGGTCCATTCCCCACAGAACTCTTCGACGACAAGGCAAACTACATCCGTGAGCGCGGACACGAGTACGGCACCGTTACAGGACGTCCCCGTCGCGTAGGCTGGTTAGACTGCGTAGTACTCAACCACGTGCGTCGCATCAGCGGCATCAACTACCTCTCGCTGATGCTCTTCGACGTACTCTCGGGCTTGGAGAAGATACGCATCTGCACAGGCTACAAACTCGACGGCAAGCATATCGATTACGTACCCTCAACTATCGCACAGCTATCACGTGTCGAGGCAGAGTACATCGAGTTGGACGGCTGGTCTGAGGATATTACCGCCATAAAGAGCTACGACGAGCTACCCGAGAATGCGAAGGCCTACATCCGCAAGGTGGAGGAGCTTACCCACACCGAGGTTGCCGTAGTATCGGTAGGACCCGACCGTGAGCAGACCATCATCCGCAAGGATATTTTCTAAACTAAACACTACAAATACAAGAGGCTGACTTTTTAGGGTCAGCCTCTTGCGTTATTATACCATACTCTACTTTGCATCACTCTCGAAGGGGGCGAAGTCGGCATCCGCAGAGCGCCACGACGGTTTGCGGCAAGCGTAGATGATAAACGGAGCGACAACAACGACAATCGCACCGATGATAAGCACCGAGAACCACACCGTCGTACTACCCACAGCAATCTGTGCAGGAGGTATGAAGCTCAGCACAAAGGCGAGCAGCGAGCCACAGAAGCCCAGGCCACCAAGCAACCACATCAGCCAATTACCCTTACCGAGGCGGAAGGGGCGCTCCATACGCGGTAGCTTATAGCGCAACGTGATGGCGGCGGCGAACATCAACATATACATAATAAGGTATAGAAGCACGGTGAGCTGCGACATAATCTGATAGAACGACTGTACCGAGGGCATAACAACAAACAACAGGCTGAGGATAGTAACGATACATCCCTGCACAAGCAGTATATTACGCTGCACGCCACGGCTATTGGTGCGCTGGAAGAAGGGTGGCAGATAGCCTGCACGACCCACCATGAAGATACCCTTCGACGGACCAGCAACCCACGTAAGTACACCTGCAAGCACACCAAAGACCAGAGCCACCGCCATTACAGGACCTGCCCAACGAATATGGAAGTAGGCAAAGTATCTATCGAAACCATAGAGCAGCGACTGTGTGAGCGATATATCCTTTGCGGGGATGATAAAGCCGAGCGAGAAGGTGCCAAGCACGAAGATAATCACCGTAACGAGCGAGCCGATAATAATAGCGCGCGGATAGTTACGCTTAGGCTTATCGACATCCATAACGTGGATACCCATCATCTCCATACCAGCATAGAAGAGGAATATCGAGCTGGCAAGCACCAAATTATCGAAGTTGGCAAGGTCGGGGAAGAAGCTCTCGTGCATATTCATATAGTTGTGTCCACCAGAGAAGATATAGACAGCGCCTAAGATGATAAGCAGCGCAGCGGGGATAATAGTTCCGATAATACCACCCCACTTGCTGACCTTGCCGACCCAGCCCAAACCGCGTAGCGAGATAAACGTAGCTCCCCAATATATGGCAAGTACGACGATAAGCGTGAAGAGCCTATTCGAGGCAAGGGCCGCATCTGCTGTGGGGTTAAAACCGATAAAGGCGATACTAACAGCACCAAACGTTAGCACCGTGGGATACCATATAGTCGATTGTATCCACTGCAACCATATCGCCAAGAAGCCGACACGCGCTCCAAAAGCCTCGCCAACCCAACGAAAGACACCGCCCTGCTTCGACGAGAACATCGCTGCAAGCTCGGCGGCGACCATTGCCGTAGGGATGAGAAAGACAAGAGCTGCAAAGAGGTAGTAAAAGGCCGAGGCAGGACCATATATCGCCTCGGTAGCAAGTCCGCGGAGGCTGACCACCGCCGTCACGTTCATTATGGCGAGGGTCATCACACTCAGCCTAAATGTGTTTTTTGATGTTGTTTGCATAAATTCTCTTTTTTAGTTTGCCGTACCTCTAACAATTATAGTGCCGAGAAGCAGCCTCGCTCTATCAGCCATTTTTAAGCACATCAACCCTTAGTATAAATAATACTTATACATAGATAGGAAGAAATGATTGAAAATATATTGCAAATAATTATAAACATATTATCTTTGCAGTACGAAACAGAAAGATTTACAAACCTAATAAAGCTTAAAGATTATGAAAGAGTTGAAAGGCTCAAAGACTGAGCAAAATTTATGGACCGCATTTGCTGGCGAATCACAGGCTCGCAACAAGTACACCTACTTTGCATCAAAGGCTAAGAAGGACGGATATGTTCAGATAGCAAAGATTTTCGAAGAGACAGCCGCTAACGAGAAGGAGCATGCTGAGATTTGGTTCAAGCTTTTGGGTGGCATCGGCAACACCGCCGAGAACCTCAAATCGGCTGCCGAGGGCGAGAACTACGAGTGGACCGACATGTATGCCACTATGGCTAAGGAGGCTCACGAGGAGGGCTTCGAACACATTGCATTCCTCTTCGAGCAGGTTGCAAAGATTGAGAAGGAGCACGAGGAGCGTTACCGCAAACTGCTGGCTAACGTAGAGGGCGGCTTGGTATTCTCACGCGACGGCGATATGATTTGGCAGTGCTCTAACTGTGGCCATATCCACGTTGGCAAGAAGGCACCCGAGATGTGTCCTGTATGCGCTCACCCGCAGGCTTACTTCGAGCTTAAAAAGGAGAACTACTAATATTTGACATACTAAATCGAACAGACTCAATTTCGATTGGGTCTGTTTTTGCATAGAGCAATTAACAACATAGTGAACAATGGAGATTGCAACAATACTTATCACACCCTTTCTTGGTACGTTGGTTGGTGCCTCGACAGTGCTTTTTGCACGACACGCAATATCGGCACGACTGCATAAGGCGTTACTGGGCTTTGCTGCGGGCGTAATGGTTGCCGCATCTGTTTGGTCGCTGATAATACCCGCTATCGACCTATCGGCAGATATGGAGCGTCTGAGCTGGGTACCTGCCGCCGTGGGCATCATCCTCGGTATGTTGTTCTTGCTGACCCTCGACAGCCTTGTGCCACACCAGCACCTCTCGTCTAATAGCCCCGAGGGGTTAAAGTCGGGCTTGGGTAAAAGACAGATGCTGATGCTTGCCGTAACCTTACACAACATCCCCGAGGGTATGGCGGTGGGTGCTGTGGTTGCGGGAGCGCTGAATGGCGACGTAGGAATATCGCTTGCTGCCGCCTCAGCACTTGCAATAGGTATGGCTATACAGAATATGCCCGAAGGGGCGATTATCTCCCTACCGCTACGTGCCGACGGGGC
Organism: Alistipes sp.; assembly: GCA_017416915.1. Taxonomy (GTDB): domain Bacteria; phylum Bacteroidota; class Bacteroidia; order Bacteroidales; family Rikenellaceae; genus Alistipes. The sequence goes on from JAFQAN010000035.1 coordinate 31,788, forward strand.
GTCGCGCAGCCGTTCGTTCGTATATGGCACATTATCAGGCATTGTCGAGCCTATCGCCGCCTTGATGATGATACTTTTGTACGAGTATATCTCGCCATCGCTACCCTACCTCCTGGCATTCTCAGCGGGCGCGATGCTCTATGTTGTTGTCGAAGAGCTTATTCCTGAGACGCAGCAAGGCAGGCATACCAACACTGGCACAATTGCCTTTGCCATAGGTTTTGTCGTGATGATGATATTAGATGTGGCCCTCGGGTAGGTCTTACAGACAAAAAAAAGCGTTTAACAACGCTTTTTATTGTAACTATTTGACACGAATAAGATTTATTCCGTCGCGAATAGGGATAATAACATTATCCACACGTTCGTCCTCGACCACCCTACGATTAAACTCTTTGATAGCCTCGGTATGCTTATCGTTGTGCGCCGTAGGCTCTGCCACCTTACCGTACCACAAAATATTGTCGGCTAACAACATCGTGCCGCTATGCACATAGCCACCGTCCATCAACATATCGTAATAGGCGGGATACTCGCGCTTGTCGCCATCGATAAATACCATATCGTAACACTCGCCCAAGCGCGGCACAACGTCTAATGCCGAGCCAACGTGCTGACGTATGCGGCTGCCGTATGCCGACTCCGCAAAGAAGCGGGCGGCAATCTCCTCTAACTCATCATCGACCTCGATAGTGTCGATGTAGGCGCCATCATCCAGACCGCGAGCGATGCTCAACGCCGAATAGCCCGTAAACGTTCCAATCTCCAACACGCGCTTAGGGCGCATCATACGCACCAGCATCTCCAACAACTTACCCTGCAAGTGTCCCGAAATCATTCGCGGGTTGATAACACGCAGGTAGGTCTCACGCTCCAAGCGGTGCATAAGCTCCTCCTCGGGCTTAGTGTTATCCAAGATATATTGCTCCAAATTATCCATACTCCGTATTTACTCTGCACAAAAATACAAAATTTTGCAAAACAACACCCCTAAACCGACAAAAAAGTGGGTATCACCTTGAAATGACACCCACCCACTCTTCAACGATATGATTGTTTAGAAATAGAGCTTAACACCGACAGACGGTCTTATTGTCAGACCTAAATCTACGGTATTGAGGACCACTCCACCCGATGCAAGCAGATTATAGTCTAACGACAACAAGCTACCCGAAATACCGACACGCTCACTCGGACGGTACTCAACAGCGAAGACCGATGCGCTTAGACCAAAGCCTGGGACTCCACTACCATCGGCAGCGAGCAGACAAAAACCAACTTGCAACGAAGGCGTATAATAGAGCTTCTCGCAGAGCGGCACATAATAGGCCAACTTAGGACCAACAAAGAGCGTATGCGTCGTGTCTGAGGAAACAGATTCGAGTTCGTAACCTACACTAAAACCGAGCATAAGGTTATCTATGGGGAAGAAGCCCACCTCGGGCTGAACAGCAAAGGCAACACCCGTAGCACTAACATCCTGAACAATAGCAGATGTTACGCCCAAGCCCAAATTGCCACTCATATATTTATCTCCCTTCTGTTGTGCAGAAGCATCATAGGTGGACAACGCTAAAATAGCGACCAAACAATAGAAAAATTTTCTCATAACAATTAACGATTAGATTGGGGGGCTAAAATATTTTGCCATTAGCGAGTAGCCAGACCCCTTAAAGCCACTGCTAAGGTCTCTCTGTTTATACAAAGATAGCAAAACTTTTTTGAATTTAGCAACAAATCCTCGTCAATTTTCGTAGAGTGTATCGGGGGGGGTAATTTACTTATTATCAGCAGTATAACCAATACAAATGTTTTTCAGCCACCCCGCTACTTATAGATAAGCTTCGACAGGTTAGATAGCGAGTCGGCAGCAACCTCGATAAGTTGTTCGGAGGTTAGTGCCATAACCTTACGATACGCCTCCTCCAATGTATCAATATCCTTATAAATCAGATAGCTCTTGCCCGCACCTAACATATAGCCCTCATTAGACTCCATCGAGATAGCCATCTGGGCGATAAACTGTCGCTTTGCAATAGCCATACGGCGGGGCGTAACAGCCTCACGCGCAAGGCGCGCCGTCTCCTGCTCGATAAGTTCGATACACTGCTCGGCGTTGCCGTGGTCCGACGAGAAGTATATGCCCACAATACCGCTATCGGAGTAGGGGGTATAGCTTGCCTCGACATTATACGACAGACCATAGCGCTCTCGAAGCATAAGATTAAGGGTCGAGTTCGCCGAGGGTCCACCGAGGATATTTACCAACAGGGCGAGGGGCAGACGGCGTTCATCGGTGATGCCGTAGCCACGAGCGCCAAGGATGCCGTGCGCCTGATGCGTATGCTTCGACAGTCGCACATCAAACTGCGGCGACAGAACAGGCTGTTGGCGGCTGAACTTACGCTCGGTAGGTGCAAACCCCGACAGGTAGCGCTCGGCGACACTACGCGCCGTTGCCACCGAGAAGTTTCCGATAGACGAGAAGACCATCTGGTCGGTGGTATAGGTGCGCTCGACAAAGCGCGCTATATGCTCGGTAGAGATACGCGCAATGGACGACTTAGTACCGAGAATATTGTGTCCGAGTTCCGAGTCGGAGAAGAGCATATCCTCGAACGAATCATAGATAAGCTCCGAAGGCGAATCTTTGTAGGTGTTTATCTCGTCGGCGATGACCTCGCGCTCCTTGCGCAGCTCACTCTCGGGGTAGGTCGAGCGAAAGATAACATCGGCGATAAGCTCTACGGCACGCGAGAAGTCGTGGCGCATAACAGTAGCGTGAAGCGTAGTATCCTCCTTGGTTGTATAGGCATTAAGCTCGCCACCGAGATTTTCGAGGCGACAGTTTACCTGATACGCACGACGCCGCTTAGTCCCCTTAAAGAGGGCGTGTTCGGTAAAGTGCGCGATACCATACTCCGAGGGCAGTTCGTCGCGACTACCAGCATTGACAACAAGGGCGCAGTGCGTAACGCCGCTACGTACCTGGCGGTGGATGCCTCGAATACCGTTAGAGAGTGTATATGTCTCAAACTCCTTCATTAGCGCTGTTCGTTGTGTTGTTTTAAGAATTGTCCCGTATAGCTGCGCTCACATGCCATAACATCCTCGGGGCTACCCTGCACGACAACCTCGCCGCCCTCCAAGCCCGCCTCGGGGCCGAGGTCGATGACGTGGTCGGCACACTTGATAATCTCCATATTATGCTCCACTACGACGACGGTGTGTCCGCGCTCGATAAGTGCATCGAACGCCGCCAAAAGACGTCCTATATCGTGGAAGTGCAACCCCGTAGTAGGCTCGTCAAAGATGAAGAGCAACTTATCTTGCGAGCGCTCCTTCGTGAGGTACGAGGCGAGCTTCACACGTTGCGACTCGCCACCCGACAGCGTAGAACTCGACTGTCCGAGCTTAACATAACCCAAGCCAACCTGCTGCAATGGACGGATACGCTCGACAATACGGCGACAGGTGGCATTTTCGGCATCCTCGGAGAAGAACTCAATAGCCTCATCAATAGACATCTCCAATACATCGTAGATGCTCCTACCACGATACTTGACCTCCAATATCTCAGGCTTAAAGCGCATACCGCCACACGACTCACACGTAAGCTCCACATCCGCCATAAACTGCATACTAACCTTGATAACACCCTCGCCCTCACACTCTTCGCAGCGACCGCCTGGCATATTGAACGAGAACGAGGTGGCGGGAATACCCGTATGTACGGCATAAGGTTGATCGGCATAGAGACGGCGTATCTCGTCGTATGCCTTGATATATGTTACAGGGTTGGAGCGTGTCGATTTTCCGATTGGCGACTGCGACACCATTTCCACGTCGTGCAACAGTTGCAAATCGCCCGACAGAGAGTCGTGGTCGCCAGGCGTGAGCGTCGTCTCCGAGAGGCGACGTTTAAGCGCAGGAAAGAGGATGTCATCAGCCAACGACGACTTACCCGAGCCAGAGACTCCCGTGATGCAGGTCATCACACCCAGAGGTATGCTGACATCAATATTTTTGAGGTTATTGTGGCGAGCGCCATGTATCATGATATGTCCCGCAGCAGCACGACGGCGCGTAGGAATAGGTATCGAACGGCGGTGAGTAAGGTAGTCTGCTGTAAGCGACTTCGACGCCTTCTCTATCTCTGACGCAGGACCATTATAGACGACCTCGCCGCCGCCAACACCCGCCTCAGGACCCATATCAACAATCCAGTCGGCGGCGCGCATAACCTCCTCCTCGTGTTCGACGACGATAACCGTATTATCCAAGTCGCGTAGCTGCTTCAATACGCCAATAAGGCGGTTTGTATCGCGCGGATGCAGACCGATACTCGGCTCATCGAGGATATACATCGACCCCACAAGGTTGCTGCCGAGCGACGTCGATAGATTGATGCGCTGCGACTCGCCACCCGACAGCGTAGCCGAGAGGCGATCCAACGTAAGGTAGTGCAGCCCCACATCCATCAAATAGCGCAGGCGGTTGCGTATCTCGGTAAGCACACGCTCAGCTGTCTTTGCGTCATGCTCATCGAGGCTCAGCTCCGAAAAGAATTTCGACAACTCGCCAACGGTCATCTGCACCAACTCGGCAATATTACGTCCCCCCACACGCACATAAAGTGCCTCCTTGCGCAGACGTGCGCCGTGGCACTCGGGACACAACGTCTTGCCCATATATCGCGATTTAAGCACTCGGTACTGCACCTTATGGCGCTGAGTATCGACATAGGCGAAGAAGTCGTCGATGCCGTGGAAATAGTCGTTACCACGCCACAGCAGCTCCCTATCAGCATCGCTAAGGGCGTGATATGGCGTATGTATCGGGAAGCCGAAATTCGATGACGCCAGCACCAACTCGTTGCGCCAGCGACCCATAGTAGCACCATTCCAGCAGGCAACAGCGCCATCATAAACACTCTTCGACTTATCTGGAATAACAAGATTCTCGTCGATACCCACGACCTTGCCATAACCCTCACACGTAGGACAAGCACCGATGGGGTTATTGAACGAGAAGAGGTGTTCGGTAGGTCGCTCAAAGGAGATACCCTCCTCGTCATAGTGCGACGAGAAGCTCTCGACGTGGTCGGTGATAATATGCACCGTACCCGAGCCATAGCCCATAGCACGTGCCACAGAGTCCGAAAGACGCGACACGGTATCCTGCTCGTGGCTTAGCTTCAAACGATCGACAACGACCATCACATCATCGAGCGACATAGTGTCGTTAATCAGCGGCATAAACTTCTCAACGAGCATAATCTCATCACGATAGCGCACCCTATTTACGCCATCCTCCATAAGCGTAAGCATACGCTCTACAATGCTCTCGGAGTGCTTCATAAGCAGCGGTGCAGCAATGACAATGCGGCTGTCATCATCCATCGTGAGCATATAATCGACAACATCATCGACCTCATAGCACCTCACCTCACGACCTGTCGAGGGGGAGTAGGTGCGACCTATACGCGCAAAGAGGAGTTTTAGGTAGTCGTAAATCTCGGTGGTCGTACCCACCGTAGAGCGTGGGTTACGCGACGTTACCTTCTGCTCGATAGCAATAGCGGGGGCAATACCCTCAATCATATCGACATCGGGCTTCTGCACACGTCCTAAAAACTGTCGGGCATATGCCGAGAGGCTCTCGACATAGCGACGCTGACCCTCCGCAAAGATGGTATCAAAGGCCAATGTCGATTTTCCCGAACCCGACAAGCCCGTTACAACAACGAGCCTATTGTGCGGTATCTCGACATCCACATTTTTGAGGTTATGCACACGCGCACCTCGTATCGTTATCTTGCTATCTGCCATACCATTAACCTCTATTTTACATCGAACGTAGCACCTCCGACCTTCGACAAACGTCCCGTAAGTTGTTCTGCCTCGCTCCGACGTATAGCAAGTGTCATACGACACAGATTATCGAACTGTTGGCTGATAATACGCGGCTGCATATCCTTGACAATACGCATAACATCGTTCATAGCGATATACGAGAACTCCAACTCGATAACGCTATCCACCGTGCGCTCTACGACCTCGCACTCTGCCAAGACCAACGCCGCCGACTCCTTATAGGCAGCGATAAGCCCTGGAACGCCCAGCTTCGTACCTCCGAAGTAGCGCACCACAACAATCAGGCAGTTGGTAATATCCTGCGAGAGTAGCTGACCCAAGATAGGCTTTCCTGCTGTCGAGGATGGTTCGCCATCGTCGTTTGCACGAAACTGCTCGCCGTGAGCGCCCAAGCGCCAAGCGTAGCAGTGGTGCGTGGCGTCGTACCACCTCTTGCGCAGAGCATCAAGCAGCTCTTTGATTTGCTCCTCACTCTCGACAGGATAGGCATACGCCAAAAACTTGCTGCTCAGCTGACGATAACTCGTCTCGGCAGCACGAACGATTGTTTTGTAGCTATCTGATGCCACCGCTATTTGATTGACTTAAACATTCTATCCCAACGAATCTCGCCCGTATCGGGATTTTTCGAGAACCACACATACGACGCCTTACCTACGATATGGTCCTCGGGTACAAAGCCCCAGAAACGCGAGTCGAGCGAGGCGTGGCGATTATCACCCATCATAAAGTAGTGGTCCATAAGGAAGGTGTAGTGCGTCGCCTCCTTGCCATCAATATAGACCTTTCCATCGCGCTGCTCCAACAATCGCTGCTCATAGACGGCGATACAGCGACCATAGAGCGCCAACGTACGATCGTTAAGTTCGATGCTCTCGCCCGCCTTGGGTATCCATATAGGTCCAAAATTATTGAGCGTCCACTGCGCCGTATCGCCCACTGCAAGGTGCGGTATAAGCTCCCCAGGAAGCGGGGTGTCTATCTTCGTAAGTGCATAGCGCGTAGTATCGGCATACGACGCAAGCTCCGAGTCGCGCAAAAGACGCTCCGAGACAGCCCCCGTGCGTACATTTTCGACATTGTAGTAGTACTGCTTATTCGCCACCTCAGCCTCCGCCTCGTCGCCGTGATATACCACGCCATCACGTACCGAGAGCATATCGCCAGGCATACCCACGCAGCGCTTAATGTAGTTCTCCTTCTTATCCAACGGGCGCACAACAACGGTAAAATTATCGGCGAGAAGCTTACGACGCTCCGCCTCGGTAGCACCAAACCTCTTATCGCGCAACAGCTGATAGTAGCTCTGTGCAGGCATCTCCATAACTACGGTGTCGCCCTCGGGGAAGTTGAAGACAACGATGTCGCCACGACGCACCTGATCGGTACCCGCCAAACGGCGATACGAGCGCTCCCACGTAGTAGTAAACGACGGCTTGCTATCGTTAAGCGGCATAGTGTTATGCACAAACGGAAACGATAGCGGCGTCATAGGCACACGAGGGCCGTACGACACCTTGTTTACAAGGATATAGTCGCCCGTCATAAGCGTACTCTCCATAGAGCCTGTGGGGATGACAAACATCTGAAACCAGTAGAGCTGAATAAGCGTTGCCACGACCGTAGCAAAGAGTATGGCGTGTACCCAGCCATATATCCACTTGTAAATCTTGGTTTCGGTTTTCAGCTCATTCCATAGCGCATAAGCCGCAACCACCGCAAACGTAAGCAGAAAGATACCCTCCCAACGAAAGAGAAGCATATGGAGGATAACACCCACAACCAACGCAAAGACAAGAGCGCACCATACGCCATAGGCGATGCGCCACCAGCCATAGCGCTTCATCATCGAGTGATGCCAACGACGAATATAGCCCGAAATGTAGTAGTCGTAAACGAGTGGTAGAGCCACAAAGAGCGACCACCACGCACCATACCACACGGCGAAGAGCGCGACGATAACAGCAACAAACGTAAATGCCAACCACTTAGAGGCAAAAAAGTTGCGTATTGCGACGTATATATTTTTCAACTTTTCCATATCTAATCTTTCTTATTAGTTTGCTCGTTTAGAGAAGATTATCCATTGTATGCACACCTCGTTTATCGGCAAGATACTCGCCCGCAACCACAGCACCCATAGCCAATGCACGACGATTCGTGATAGAGTGTTTAAGCTGCAAGAAGTCGTTTTCCGAGGTGTATGTTACGGTGTGTATGCCAGGAATCATACCCTCACGGAACGACTCTATCTCCAATACGGAGCTATCCTCCGACGGCTCGTTTGCCCACGACGTCTTACGCTCCACACTCTCGATGATGCCCTCGGCAAGGGTTATCGCCGTGCCACTCGGAGCATCCTTCTTCCACATATGGTGGGTCTCCTCAATGCGCACATCGTACTCCTCATAAGGGTTCATCAACTCGGCAAGACGCCTATTGAGACGAAACATCATATTTACGCCTATCGAAAAGTTCGAGGCGTAGAACAACGCACCACCCTTCTGCTCAGACAACTGCTCCATACGTTTAAGACCCGCAAGCCATCCCGTAGTGCCACACACTACCCTGCCACCAGCCGACAGCACGGTCTCGACATTTGCCAATGCCGTGTCGGGCGTGGTAAACTCAAAGGCAACATCTATGCCTCTGAGCGCCTCTGCGTTAAGTTCCGAAGCATTCGCCTCGTCGATGATAAGAGCCACGCTATGACCACGTTCTAAGAGTATGCGCTCAATCTCGCGTCCCATCTTGCCATGACCTATAATTGCACACTTCATATTTTTTAGAATAGTTTATCTACATTAAAAATTATTAACGCGGTAAAGATACAAAAAAAAGTGAGAAGTATTCTACTTCTCACCCATAATTTAGCATCAACACTACTACACCGCGCTATTCGTAACGCACATCCGAGAGAAAAAGCCCACACGCAGGTGCGCCAGCGCTCGACCGCGACAGGTCGCGCGAACGGATAATATCTTCAAACTCCTCAACGCTATAACGCCCCCTGCCGACATCGACCAACGTACCAACGATAGCACGTACCATATTGCGCAAAAAACGGTCTGCACGTATTGTAAAGCGTAACGTGAGGTCATCCTCCACAACCCACTCTACATGAGATATATGGCAGATGTTTGTTTTGTTGTTGGAGTTGAGTTTAGCGAACGATGTGAAGTCGTCATATCGAAGCAATCTTTGCGCCGCCTCGTTCATCTTTACGACATCCAAATCGACGGCAAAATACCACGCCGAAAAGCGACGAAACGGCTGCTTGTAGGGTGTGATAAAGTAGGTGTATTCGCGCTGCCGTGCATCGAAGCGTGCGTGCTTGGCGGCATCAACCTCGTAGATACGCTTTATGGCGATGTCGTCGGGCAGCACACGGTTGAGCTTATAGGTTAATTGCTCACAATCTTCAATCGGTGTATCACTATCGAAATGCGCCACATAGAACGAAGCATTAACGCCCGTATCGGTACGTCCTGCACCCACAATCTCGGTAGGCACACGGCGAAGCATCGACAATCGCTGCTCGATAGTCTGCTGCACGGTCGGAGCGTCGGGTTGTCGTTGCCATCCGCAGTAGGCGGCACCGTCGTATTGTAGCTCAACAAAGTAGCGCATAGCGATATAAAGGGTTAAACGTCGTAAAACAAAGTCAGCTCATAGCGGCTAAGAGGCGAACGAACAGCTAAAACAGCCTCGCATCGCTGGAAGCGACTGGAAGCGATGGGGCGACTGGATTTTATATAGTAGCGAACAACGCTTCCTCAGTCATTCTCAGGCGTTCTCAGGCGTTCTCAGCTGTGCGGAGCGGCTTGACATCAGAAGGATTGCAGATGTGGTGCTATCCCAAAAGCTGACTGGATGGGGGTGTACTTGGACGTACATCCCCATTCAGACGAACAAGCTTGGTACCGCAGATTGCGGCTTATCACAACAAATTATACGTGGATAGCACACCCCATCGCATCCTCGGCTGCCTCCATTACCGCCTCGTGCATCGAGGGATGCGCGTGAATGGTGCGAGCAATACGATGTGCAGTAATACCGAGGCTCTTAGCAAGCGTAGGCTCGCCAATCATCTCCGTTACGTTATGACCTACGAAGTGTGCGCCCAACAACTTCTCCTCTGCATCGAAGATAAGCTTAACGAAGCCATCGCGCTCACCCGCTGCCGTAGCCTTGCCCGACGCGGTATAGGGGAATTTACCCACCTTATACTCAATGCCCATATCGCGTACCTGCTGCTCGGTAAGACCTACCGATGCCACCTCGGGAGAGGTAAATATGCACGACGGGATAGTCGAGTAATCGACATCCTCGGGGTTAAGACCGCAGATATGCTCAACGCAGTGGATAGCCTCTGCCGAGGCTACGTGTGCCAATGCGGGGGTTGCGATAATGTCGCCTATGGCATAGACACCATCAACGTTTGTCTTGTAGTGGTTATCGACCTTAATCTTGTCGCGCTCAACCTCGATGCCAAGCTCCTCCAAGCCGATACCCTCGATATTAGACTTGATGCCGACAGCCGAGAGAACGACATCCGCCTCCAAGGTCTGGGCGCCCTTCTTACCCTCGACATCGACAACACACTTCCCATCCTCGCGCACCGACACCTGCTTAACAGTGGTAGATGTCATCACCGTAGCGCGTAGCTTGCGGAAGGCGCGCTCCATAGCCTTCGCCGTATCCTCATCCTCCAAAGGCATAATCTGAGGCATATACTCAACGATGGTAACCTTAACACCCATCGTGGCGTAGATATAGGCAAACTCCGAGCCGATAGCGCCCGAGCCAACAACAATCATCGTCTCGGGCAACGAGGGTAGCACAAGAGCCTCCTTCGACGAGATGATATGCTCGCCATCGATAGGCATAAAGGGCATAACACGAGGACGTGCGCCCGTGGCAAGTATCACATTATCAGCCTCGTACTCCACGCCATCGACATCGACTACGTGTGCCGATTTGAGCTTGCCGAAGCCTGCGATAACGTCGATATTGTTCTTCTTGAAGAGGAACTGGACGCCCTTGTTCATCGTTGTAGCGACCATACGTTCACGCTCCACCATCTTCGTCCAATCGGGCTTCACCTCGCCCTCAATAGCCACACCAAAGGTTGCGGCAGCCTTACAATCGGCATAGACCTGTGCCGAGCGCACCAATGCCTTGGTGGGGATACAGCCCCAATTAAGGCACACACCACCAGCATCTGCCTTCTCAACAACGGCTACTCGCTTACCGCACTGCGCAGCACGGATAGCAGCAACATAACCACCAGGACCCGAGCCTATTACGATAATATCATACTTTTCCATATATCTCTGTTTTAATTTGTTCGTCAGTCTATTTTACAATTACTTTACCACTTTGAGAATATCGCCCTTATCGGCGGCCACAGCACGTTTCCAAGCCTCGGTATAGCCAGGCTGCTCAATCTTACCAGGAATATCCTTGCCGTTGCCATTGTCAATGAAGCCGTTGGCATCCTCGCCCTTAACATTACCGTCGATATACTTGACCATAAGATACTTATCCAGCTCTACCCACTTATCGAACAGGCGCTGTGCCGTACCTACCGAGAACTCAGTAGCCACCTTGCGCTGCTTCTTTACGTTAGAGGTATTGGCAATAGCCTCGTCAATCTGCTCAACCAAGCCAAATGCCTCGTTCTCCCACTTATCGACTACCGAGCGCACGTGCTTGCCTACATTGTTGTAACGAAGGTATGCAAATTGGGCGATACGGTTGGTAATCCAGAACATCGAAGTATCAGAGTACTTCAACATCGAGCCATTGCCCTCCTTCAAGCACTCGGGGACCTCGGTAGAGGTAACATAGATAGGCGTTAGGGGCGATGTAGCGGCATCGTCAGTACCAAACCAGAGGATACCGACCTTACCAGGACGCGCCTGACCTACAAGCCAGAAGCCCGTCTGCTGTGTTGCGGTTGCGCGCTCGTTGCAGTACTCCACGCCATCAACCTCGAAGTACATAGGACGCCAACGGTAGGGGCAGCCCTCGCCGCCAGCACCAATATCGGTAGTCATATCCATCTTCGTACCCTCGTAGTGGTCGCGCATACAATCCATAAGCACCTTGGGCGACACCTTCTTTGAGGGCTTAACCCAGAGAGGCATACGATTCTCCTTGTTGTGTCCCATAGCGTAGTCCTCGTACTGGTCCATATCATCGGCTACGGTACGGAAGAATGCCCATACACGAGCCTCACAGCCACGCAACGCACCGAAGTCGGCGGGAGCATACGCCTCCGAGAAGCTGAAATCCTTATCTTCGCCCTCAAACCAGCCGAACTTACGTGCAACATCTGCAACATCCTTAGCATAGAGGCAGTTCTCGGGTTCATCCCACGGGAAGGTGGTGATACGCGCCTGATTAGCGTGTGCCGACACATAGCCGTCGGGGATGCGACGTGCCACCCATACGATACCCTTATCCTCGGGACCCTTGCCGATAAGCTCCATAATCCACGCCTCCTCGGTGTCGATAATCGAGAATGACTCGCCCGACGAGCAGTAGCCATAGGTGTTTGCCAACTCAACGATAACATCGATTGCCTCACGCGCTGTCTTGGCACGCTGCAACGTAATATAGATAAGTGAGCCATAGTCGATACCGCCATTCGGATCCTCCAACTCGTGGCGACCACCAAAGGTTGTCTCGGTGATGAAGAGCGAGTGTTCGTTAGAGTTGCCGAGGGTACGATAGGTAACAGGTGCTTGGCTAATCTTGCCGATATAACGACCTGTATCCCACTCGGTAACATCCATCCACGGGGTATATTTACCTGGGACATACTGATACAAAGCACCGTAGAGCTGATGCGAATCAGCCGCATAGGTTACCATATTCGAACCATCGGTCGAGGCACCGCGTGTAATAATGAAGTTGGTGCAGGCATCGGCATTAGCAATAGAGCCGATAAGTGCGCCCACAAGGGCGAGTGTCTTGAATAGTTTACGCATAAGTTATTATAGTTTTAGTCTGTTTCCAATCTTCAAAGATACAAATTTATTTCGAAATAGTTGCTCCGAAACGCGATATTTTATACTTTTGTAGTATAAAACAGCAAAACTTATGAGCGTAAGCGAACGATTACATAAAATTCTCGACACTCTACCCGAGGGCGTCAAGCTCGTTGCCGTGTCGAAATTCCACCCTGCCGAGCGTCTGCAAGAGGCATACGACGCAGGACAGCGCATCTTTGGCGAGAGCCGTCCGCAGGAGATGGCGGCAAAGTATGAGCAGCTACCCGCCGACATAGAGTGGCATATGATTGGCCATCTGCAAACCAACAAGGTAAAGATGATTGCGCCATTCGTAGCGATGATTTCGTCGGTGGACTCGGAGCGTCTTATCGAGGAGATAGAGAGGCAGGCAGCGCGCAACAATCGCACGATAGAGATACTCTTGGAGGCACACGTTGCCGACGAGCAGACAAAGTCGGGTTGGTCGCCCGACGAGCTGAAAGCCTACGTCGCAAGTGGCGCGCTTGCAGCGATGCCCCATATCCGCGTACGCGGCTTGATGACCATCGCCACAAACACCGATAACGAGGGCATCATTCGCCGTGATTTTCAGCATATTCGCGACCTCTTCGAGGAGCTTAAATCGCACTTTGACAGCAACTTCGACACCCTATCAATAGGTATGTCGGACGACTACCCCATCGCCCTCGAATATGGCTCGACAATGGTACGCATCGGCACTGCTATCTTCGGCGCAAGAGAGTACTAAACTACCGCTTTTGGCACACTTAGCAATGACACTTCACTGACAAAATGTCAGTTATCGAGTTCAATTTGGCATACATATATATAATAAATAGTAAAAACGCGTCAGTTTTGGCGCGTTTTTTCGTTTGGTATGCGGTTTGTTCATAGGCGGAGTGTTCGACAAGGAGTCGTAACAAGAAGTGTAAAAAAATAATAATTAACAAATAAAAACATTTAAGATTATGAGCAAGATTATTGGTATTGACTTAGGCACAACGAACTCGTGTGTTGCCGTTATGGAGGGTAACGAGCCTGTGGTAATTCCCAACGCTGAGGGACACCGCACCACGCCGTCGGTTGTAGCATTCACCGAGGGTGGTGAGCGCAAGGTGGGCGACCCTGCAAAGCGTCAGGCTATCACCAACCCCAAGCGCACGGTATTCTCTATTAAGCGCTTTATGGGCGAGCGTTACGACAACGTAACATCAGATATTTCACGCGCTCCCTACGCCATTATCAAGGGCGAGAACAACACCCCTCGTGTGGAGATTGACGGTCGTCAGTACACCCCACAGGAGATTTCGGCGATTACTTTGCAGAAGATGAAGAAGACCGCGGAAGACTATTTAGGTCAGGAGGTTACCGAGGCGGTTATTACCGTACCTGCATACTTCTCTGATTCGCAGCGTCAGGCAACAAAGGAGGCTGGCGAGATTGCAGGTTTGAAGGTGCGTCGTATCATCAACGAGCCTACCGCAGCAGCCCTCGCCTACGGCTTGGATAAGAAGCAGGACGACGTGAAGATTGCCGTTTATGACCTCGGTGGTGGCACATTCGATATCTCGATTTTGGAGCTTGGCGACGGCGTATTCGAGGTAAAATCTACCAATGGCGATACCCACCTCGGCGGCGATGACTTCGACCACGTACTTATCGACTATATGGCAGAGGCCTTCAAGGCAGAGCATGGCATCGACCTTCGTCAGGACCCCATGGCATTGCAGCGTTTGAAGGAGGCTGCCGAGAAGGCAAAAATCGAGCTGTCGTCGGCAACATCTACCGACATCAACCTGCCCTATATCATGCCCGTAAACGGCATTCCTCAGCACCTTGTAATGTCTCTTACACGTGCTAAGTTTGAGCAGTTGTGCGACCACCTCATCCAGAAGACTATCGAGCCTTGTCGCATAGCTCTGCGCGATGCAGGTTTGCAGGCAAGCCAGATTGACGAGGTCATCCTCGTAGGTGGCTCGACACGTATCCCCGCAATTCAGAAGATTGTAGAGGAGTTCTTCGGCAAGACCCCTAACCGCTCGGTAAATCCCGACGAGGTAGTTGCCGTAGGTGCTGCTATTCAGGGCGGTGTACTCACAGGCGAGGTTAAGGATGTGCTTCTGTTGGACGTTACTCCCCTGTCGCTCGGTATCGAGACCTTGGGTGGCGTATTTACCAAGCTTATCGAGGCAAACACCACCATTCCTACCCGCAAGAGCGAGGTATTCTCAACGGCTGCCGACAACCAGCCTTCGGTAGAGATTAACGTATGTCAGGGCGAGCGTCCTATGGCACGCGATAACAAGTCTATCGGTCGCTTCCACCTCGACGGCATCCCCGCAGCTCCCCGTGGCGTTCCTCAGATTGAGGTTACGTTCGACATCGACGCTAACGGTATCCTCAACGTATCGGCTAAGGATAAGGGTACGGGCAAGGAGCAGAAGATTCGCATCGAGGCATCGAGCGGTCTTACCGAGCAGGAGATTCAGCGTATGCGCGACGAGGCAAAGGCAAACGAGGAGAAGGATAAGGCAGAGAAGGAGCGCGTAGATAAGGTAAACGCTGCCGACTCTAACATCTTCGCTACCGAGAAGCAGCTCAAAGAGTATGGCGATAAGCTCCCCGCTGACAAGAAGGCAGCTATCGAGGAGGCTCTCGGCAAGTTGAAGGAGGCTCACAAGGCTCAGGACCTTGCAGCTATCGACTCGTCAATCGAGGCTCTCAACGCCGCTTGGCAGGCAGCATCGCAGGACATCTACGCTCAGCAGCAGGCTCAGCAGGCACAGGGACAGCCCAACGGCGGCGCCCAGGCAGGCGGCGAGCAGGCAAAGCAGCAGCCCGAAGATGTTGAGTTCGAGGAGGTAAAGTAATCTTCTGCACAGAGTAAACCAACAAATAATTTTTTCGTAAGAGCGCGTCATTTTTGACGTGCTCTTTTTTATATGTTTGCGTTTAGCGACAAAATAGGTTACACAGCATTACAACGACAACAGGTCATAAGTTCTCCTAAAATAGCGAATTTGGGTGGTGTTATTTCTTCTTTTGATAATTTTTTACTAACTTTGCGTGATTATACGCGCGCTCGTACGTAGCGGACATATCTTAAAAAGATATACACTCCCACACTACTGCACCGCAACGCGCTTATGAACAGTAAAAAGCAGACAAAACGACTATTACAAACCAAACAAAATAAGTATGTTCTCGGAGATTATCTCGTTGGAGTGCTATAACACATTTCTTGTCGTAATGGCGGCAATAGCCCTTGTGGTATTCGTAGCTCTCTACTTCGTGGAGGCAGGATATGGCTATCTGTTTAACCCGAAATTCGGCTTTCCCGTACCCAACAAGGTTGGCTGGGTATTGATGGAGTGTCCCGTATTTATCGCAATGGCGATACTATGGTGGCTCTCGCCCGTGAAGTTCGAGACCGCCCCACTGCTGCTATTCATAATCTTCCAGACGCACTACTTCCAGCGCTCGTTCATCTTCCCGATGCTTATTCGCGGCAACTCGAAGATGCCAGTGGGCATAATGCTTATGGGAATGGTATTCAACACGCTGAACGCCATAATGCAGGGCGGTTGGATATTCTACTACGGCCCCGAAATGGGATATTACGACGATTGGATGTCGAAGCCGTACATCTACATCGGCGTTGCGATATTCCTCTTCGGCTTCATCACAAATCTACACTCCGACTACATCATACGCAACCTGCGTAAGCCAGGCGACACGAAGCACTACATTCCCAAGGGTGGTATGTTCCGCTACGTATCGTCGGCAAACTACTTTGGAGAGTTTATGGAGTGGGTAGGCTTCGCCATAGCGTCGTGGTCGTGGGCAGGCGCCGTCTTCGCTTGGTGGACATTTGCCAACCTCGGACCTCGCTCGGCGTCGCTCTACAAGCGCTACGAGAGGGAGTTTGGCGAGGAGTTCACATCACTCAACCGCAAGCGCATAATACCCTTTATCTACTAAGCATAAACCGAAAATAAGATATGGATAATCAGAAAAAACTCGAAGAGTCAAAGCTCTTTACCCCCTACAAGCTCGGCAATACAACGCTCCGCAACCGTGTGATACGCTCGGCAGCATTTGAGTCGATGGGTAAGGACTTTGCACCGACCGAAGCGCTAAAAAACTACCACGTCAGCGTGGCTCGTGGCGGCGTAGGTATGACTACGGTGGCATACGCCTCGATAAACCGTAGCGGCATATCGTTTAACAAGCAGTTGTGGCTGCGTGACGAGATAGTACCCGCACTGCGCGACCTTACCGACGCCGTGCATAACGAGGGTGCTGCCGTAGGCATACAGCTCGGACACTGCGGCAATATGACCCACTGGTCAACGGCGGGTAGCTTCCCCGTGTCGGCATCCAACGGCTTCAACCTCTACTCGCCCACGTTCCACCGTCGTATGCGCAAGAGCGAGATAGTGGAGTTTGCCAAAGATTTTGGCAAGGCAGTAGAGACCGCCTACAATGCAGGCTTCGACTCGATAGAGGTACACGCAGGCCACGGATACCTCATTTCGCAGTTCCTATCGCCCTACACCAACCACCGCCACGACGAGTATGGCGGCACGTTGGAGAACCGTATGCGCTTTATGGAGATGTGCCTCTCGGAGGTGATGGAGGCGGCACGTAAGCGCGGTATGGGCGTACTTGTAAAACACAATATGGAGGATGGCTTCAAACGCGGCATACAGATTCCCGAGTCGATAGAGATTGCAAAGCGCATAGAGTCATTCGGCGTGGATGGCATCGTTCTTTCGTCGGGCTTCGTATCGAAGGCACCGATGGCAGTAATGCGCGGACGTATCCCCACAAAGACTATGGGCTACTATATGGGCTGGAACGAGTGGCTACAAAAGATTGTGGTATCGCTCTTCGGACAGTGGCTTATCAAGCAGTACGACTTCGAGGAGTGCTACTTCTTGGAGAACGCCAAGAAGTTCCGCGCGGCGTTGAAGGGTCCGCTGGTATATGTCGGCGGCTTGGTATCGCGCGAAGGCATCGAGCGCGTTCTGGATGAGGGCTTCGAGCTTGTGCAGATGGCACGTGCATTAGTAAATGACCCCGCCTTTGTCAATAAGCTCAAAGCGGGTGATATGGATACACGTAGCGGCTGCGACCACCGCGACTACTGCATGGCACGTATGTACTCGGTGGATATGCAATGTTGCCACAACTGCAAGGAGCATATCCCCGAGCGTCTATGGAGGGAGATAAACAAGATAAAGTAGCCAGATATGTGTCTTTCAAAGAGAAAACGTGGCGAGATAGCACGTGGCTCGGCGTGGGCAATGGTTACTGGCGCTGCCATGGGCATCGGCAGGCAGTATGCTGAGCGATTGGCGCTTTTAGGCTACAACCTCCTGCTTGTCGATATTCGCGAGGAGGTCGAGCGTGAGGCAGAAATTATCGCGCACACCCACCGCATCAAGTGCGACTACAAGGTTATGGACCTTGCAACACTCGATGCTGCACAGCGTCTGCACGACTACACCGTCAATCAGGGCTATGAGTTTGACATCGTGATAAATAACGCTGGCATATTCTCGTTCTGCGACATACTAAATACCTCAACGGAGCGTTTAGAGCGTATAATACTGCTCCACGATATGACACTTACGATGATGTGCCGCCTCTACGCCGCCGATATGGTCAAGCGTGGCAAGGGTCGCATCCTCAATATGTCGTCATACTCGATATGGATGCCATTTCCAGGATTGGCTGCATATAGCGCAAGCAAGGCGTATATCAAGAGCTTCTCGGAGGCTTTTGCAAAGGAGCTGCGCAAGACGGGTGTAACAATAACTGCGATATGTCCTGCGGGCATCGCCACCGACCTATATGGGCTATCCAAAGGGCTACAAAAGTTCGGCGTAAAGTCGGGAATACTTATGTCGCCTAAGAGCTGCGCTCGACGCGGCTTAAACGCGATGTTCCGTGGCAAGCGCGTGGTGGTACCCGACTGGTGGTACAGACTACTTATACCGATGTGTATGTATCTGCCAGGCTTCATCATCCGCCCCTTGCGCAACTTCACGATGAAGTGGCAAAAATAGAGAACAACACCTAAATAGAGACTTCTATGGCTAACGACAACAATCTAAAAGGCGAGAACAGCGAGGCTCAAAGCAGCAAGCCGCGCCGCCGATGGCTTAAACGCACGCTCATAGCCTTGGGCTTAATACTACTATTGGTTATAGTTGCCATAGCCGTAGTACTATGTTACTTAGGACCTATTGTTGAGAGATATGTCGAGAAGAATGACATCGAGCTAATAGGTCGCCGCTTAGAGATGGACGACCTCTCGATAAACCTATTTAAGGGCAATGCGACGGTGGATAATGTGATACTATACGAGGATGACGACACCACCCCATTTGCCGAGATTGGACGTGCGGAGCTGAGCCTCGACATCTGGGATATTCTCGATGAAGAGATACACGTTACCCGTGCGCACTTCGTAAACCCCGTAATACGCATCGACCAGTATGGCGAGAGGTTTAACTTTGACGATATGTTGATGTATATCATCGCCAAGTACATCATGCCCGAAGATGACGACGATAGCGAGTGGCAGGTAACCATCGAAAACGTATCTATCGAGGGCGGCAACTTGGTATATCACGACCACGACATCGATCAACGTTGGGAGCTGAGCGATATGCAGCTATCTACCCCTAATATCGTCATAGGCAACGCTATGAGCCATATCGACGCCTCGATGCGTATCAACGAGGCGGCACGGTTGGAGGGCAAATTGGATATTAACTGCGACAACTTCGACTTTCTGTTTGACGGCTCGTTGGCAGAGTTTGCGCTCGCCGACACCTACAAATATTGGACCCCCTATTTTAACATCAGCAACGTGGGCGGCATAGCAGATGCTACAATGCTACTCGAAGGCAACGTGCTGGATATATTTTCGATGAACATTTCGGGCAAGCTGACTGCCCGCGACTTTGCCATAAGCGACCGTCGTGGCGGCAACCTACTGAGTGCCACAACACTTAGCACCGATATTGAGGAGCTGAACATCAACGCGGAGCGCTACATCCTGCGTACGCTTCACGCCGAGGGCTTCGCTACACAGATGCTTATCGCCAACGACGGCACAACAAACTTCGACGACCTATTTTACGGCGAGCCAGAGGTATCGGTGGAGACCACCACCGAGAGCCTTGGCGACGATATGTACGATGTTAGGGAGCGCGTAACTATAACCACAACAGAGGAGGTGGCGCCGTTTAGCGATATGACACTACGCATTGGCGATATGCGACTCAATGGTGGCAACGTACTCTTTGCCGACAAGACTATGCACAAGCCATTTGAGTATCGCCTGCGCAACATAAGCATCGAGAGTCAGAACTTCGACCTTATGACGAAGAACACGCTGACGTTGCGCGCCAACCTGCAACACCAAGGCTCGGCACTTATTCAGTGGGAAGGCTCGCTTACGGACTTCTACAACCAAAATCTCTTGGCGATGCTTACCAATGTCGATATGCGCGACTTCTCACCCTATGTTGAGCATTTCACGGCATTCCCAGTTACGGCGGGCAACCTCACGTTCCGAAGCCAAAATGTGGTAACAAATGGCGAGCTGAGTG
The DNA here is from genome assembly GCA_017416915.1 of Alistipes sp. Taxonomy (GTDB): domain Bacteria; phylum Bacteroidota; class Bacteroidia; order Bacteroidales; family Rikenellaceae; genus Alistipes. Next base: position 52,314 of record JAFQAN010000035.1, read on the forward strand.
GCGTAAACAACCTCGGCACGCACAACTTCAACGTAGGCAAGAAGGATAGGTCGCTCGACGCAGAGTACAACCTACCGATGAAGCTCGGCATCTTCATCCTCACGGACAACAAGCAGAATATATCGCTCGACCTCCCCATCACGGGACGCATCGACTCACCAGAGTTTTCGTATCGCAAGATTATAATGAAGGCTATTGGCAACGTGCTACTTAAAGTTGTAGCAGCACCCTTCGCGTGGATGGCTGGCGACAAGCAAAATGCCTTCAAGCATATAGACGTCGATTTATTGGAGGCGGGCTTCAATGCTGAGCATTATGCACGTATGGACGAGATGGCGGCAGCCCTCAAAGAGGACAACACCATAAAGGTACGCCTCACTCAGCGAGTAAACTACGACCGTGCGCGCTATCGTCTTGCCGACTTAGACCTCAAAATCGCCTACTATAACTCTACGCAGCAAAATGCCGACGAGCGTATGGATATGCTTGACTTTGAGCGTATTCGCCAGATGCGACTCTCGCGCAAGGAGGTAGCAGCCTTTGCCGACTCTCAGCTACTTGCGCGCGGCATCGACCCCTCGCATCTTTCATCCGAGAATAAGGCGATGGCACTCTACGGCGATATGGTCGATAAGCAGCTCTGCGACCTTATGACACACCGCAACCGTATTTTGCGCGACTATATGGAGTTCCAGCACAGCGATATGCCCAGCGAAGCATTCGCAATTAATGATGTGGTGTTGGAGGATATGAAGAGCTACGTCGGCAAGGACCGCTACACCGTGACGCTCATCATCGACGACGAGGAGATAGAGCTTGCACCTACCGAGGAGCAGATTAGCGACGAGCAGTTAGACTACTACGACGCCTATATACTCGAAGATGAAGAGGCGACAGCTGAGCAAGAGGGCGTAGAGGAGGCAACGACCGAGCAGACGATTTCCGAGCAGACAGAGGAGTGTGTGATTGAGAATACGGCAGAGGACGGCACCTCGACCGACACCACCACTCTCGGCACAGATATTGCAACGAGCAACGATGCAACCGAGAGCGAGACGCCATCGCAAACAGAAGAACAAAACAACTAAATATTAATTAAACATTACAAAGATGAAGAAAATTATCTCTATTATCGCTATTGTAGCGATAACGATGTCGAGCCTCACGGCGTGTGGCGACGACAAGCCCAAGAAGCGCGGCAACAAGATACCCGTAGCCGCTGGTCAGATTGACACGCTCTCTTATATGCTGGGCGTAAACTTCGGTACGATGGCAAAACAGCAGTTTGGCATCTTCAACCCCGACATCGAGCAGGTGAAGATGGGTATCAACGACTTCCTCCTAACTGGCGACGTTGAGGAGCAGTCTTTCTTGGATGGTCATCAGCAGTTTATGGCGTTTATGAACGACAGCAAGACGCAGAGCTTCGGACGTGCAAAGTTTGAGCGCGACAGATACCAGGGCGACCGTCCCGACACACTCCCTGCACTCCCCGAGCTTTACACCAAGGAGAATAGCCGCACTGAGATTTCGTATATCATCGGTACGCTTATCGGTGCCGATATTAAGATGAGCGTTACGGAGGATGACGAGCTATCTCGCGCTTGGGTTATCGAAGCATTCAGCGATGCTCAGAACATCGAGAACTTCCAAGAGGCTGACAAGCACCTCAACATCCCTGCACAGGAGATTAACGAGTTCTACGTTCGCTATATGCAGGAGCGTCGTATGCGCGAACACGAGAAGGCTATGAAGGAGTTGGAGGAGAACAAGGCAGCTGGCGTAGAGTGGCTCAAAGAGGTTGAGCAGCAGGAGGGTGTGCAGAAGACCGAGTCGGGTATTCTCTATCGCATCGAGCGTCAGGGTAACGGCACCTTCCCCACTAAGGATGACGATGTGGTACTCGTAAACTACGAGGGCAAGGTGCGCACAGGCGACATCTTCGATTCGAGCTACGAGCGCAACGAGCCTATCTCATTCCCCCTCAACGGCGTAATTAAGGGCTGGACCGAGGGTATGAAACTTATCGACGAGGGCGGCGAGATTACGCTGTGGATACCCTCAGACCTGGCATACGGCGACCGTCGTCGTAGCGATGTTATCGGTCCTGGCGAGGCTCTTATGTTTAAGGTAGAACTACTTGAAGTAAACCCCGAGAAGTAGTTTACTTTCTGATACATACATATTAAAATAGCCACCGTCAAGCGGTGGCTATTTTAATGTATATAGGCCCTACTACTTTTGCTTTTTCACCAACTCGGTAAGCGAGCCGAGAGCGCCTACGAGGTTGCTCGCCTCAAAGGGCAGGAAGACCGTCTTTGTCTGGTCGCCCGAGCCTATCTCACGAAGCGTCTCAACATACTTCATAAGGAGCATATAGGTTGCGGGGTCGGTCTTAGATGCAGCAACAGCCTCAGCAACCTTACGTATAGCCTCAGCCTCGGCAGTAGCCTGCAAAATCTTAGCATCAGCCTCACCCTGCGCCTTCAAAATCTGTGTTTGCTTCTCTGCCTGAGCCTGGTTAATCTGCGACTCCTTCTCGCCCTCAGACTGCAAAATCATCGCCTCCTTATGACCCTTTGCCTCCAACACCTTAGCACGGCGCTCACGCTCTGCCTGCATCTGCTGCTCCATAGCACGACGCACCGACTCGGGAGGTGTAATATCCTGCAACTCAACACGATTAACCTTAACACCCCACTTGTTTGTAGCGTCGTCCAACACCACACGAAGTTTCGAGTTGATGGTATCGCGCGATGTGAGCGTCTCGTCCAACTCCAACTCTCCGATAACGTTACGCAACGTGGTCTGCGTCAGCTTCTCGATAGCGTTGGGCAGGTTATCAATCTCATAAACAGACTTCACGGGATCGACAATCTGGAAGTAGAGCAAGGCGTTGATGGTCGTCGTTACGTTATCCTTCGTAATCACGCTCTGCTTCGGGAAGTCGTAAACCTGCTCACGTAGATCAATACGCGATGTGGTACGCAGAACTACACTCTTCGAGCCATCGCCATAAACCACCTCGTCGCGCTGGCACACCTCACGCGCACGGTCGATAATGGGAAAGAGGTAGTTGATACCCGACTGCAAGGTACGGTCATAGCGACCCAAGCGCTCAACGACGCGTGTCTCCGACTGCGGGATAATCTTAAAACCTTTAAGCACGTAGATTACCGCGATAAGGGCAATCACAAGAACAATTGATAAACTCGTTGACATAACTATACTTTTTTAACGATTAATATTACACTATCCACAGCAACTATCTCGACGTGCGTACCCTCGGTAATAGGCTCATCCTCCACCGAGCGAGCCTTCCAATCGACCCCGTCGATAACCACACGACCACTATCCGTCGAGTCGATGGTGTTGCACACAATACCTCGTCTGCCTACCATAGCATTAACATTTGTAGGCACCTTCTCGCCATTGCGATAGAACGAGCGTTTGAGGACAGGACGCACCGCAGCCAACGCCACGAGCGACACCAAAGCAAAGATAACTAATTGCCACTCCAACGACATATCGCAGGCTGCCGCGATAGCGCCACCCGCACAACCTACGGCAAGACACAATACGGCAAAGCCCGTAGTAAACATCTCGATAATAAAGAGCAGCAAGGCTGCCAAAATCCATATATGCCAAATCTCCATAAGCAAAAATATTTTGAGTTTTAATTTTCAAGTTTAACAAAATGACACGGACTACGGCGTAGCCATCAACAATCCTCTAACCATCGCATAAATAAAGAGTTGTTCAAAGTTACAAATTTTTCCTCAAACCGCCAAAATATATCACAACATTTCGCACGCGCGAACGCACATTGCCCACACGCGCAATAAAATATAGGTATCACCTCAAAAAAGAGGGGTAAAACGCTTCGTTATTCACAAATAATACGTATATTTGTATGATTGAACCTAAAACTAATACTAACCGTATGATTAGACATATCGTAATGTGGAAGTTTCGCCGCGATTTGGAGCAGAACCCCCTTGACGTGGCGCGTGAAATGAAGGAGCGTTTGGAGTCGCTACGCGGCAAAATCGACGGATTAAATAGTATCGAAGTAGGCATCAACTGCCGCGAGTCGAAATCGTCTTATGACGCCGTACTTATAGCCGACTTTGCATCGTGGGAGGCTCTCGATAGCTACAAGACAAGCCCACTGCACGTACCCATCAGCGAATATTGCAAGTCGTGCCGCGAAGCACGTGTCGATGTAGATTACGAGATTTAGCTCCCCATTGACAAGAATTCTGAATAAAAATAAGATATAAACTAAAATAAAATCATCATGCAGAAAAGAATTATTGAGTGTGTACCCAACTTCTCGGAGGGTCGCAATTTGGAGACTATCAAACAGATTACCGACGTCATCGAGGCGCAGAAAGGTGTAAAGCTCTTGGATGTTGATCCAGGCGAGGCAACAAACCGCACCGTGGTAACCTTCGTTGGCGAACCCGAGGCAGTTGTTGATACCGCCGTAGCGGCTATCAAGCGCGCCATTGAGCTTATCGATATGCGTCAGCACAAGGGCGCCCACCCTCGTATGGGTGCTTGCGACGTATGTCCTCTAATTCCCGTTTCGGGCATCACGTTGGAGGAGTGCGCAGAGTTGGCTCGTGGCTTAGCAAAGCGTATCGCCGAGGAGCTTAACGTCCCCACCTACTGCTACGAGGCTGCCGCCTTCACCCCTGAGCGTCGCAACCTTGCAGTATGTCGTGCAGGCGAGTATGAGGCACTGCCCGAGAAGATGCAGAACGAGGAGAAGAAGCCCGATTTTGGCGCACGTCCCTACGACGAGGGTGTAGCACGCACTGGTGCTACGGCTGTGGGCGCACGCGACTTCTTGGTTGCCGTAAACTACAACCTCAACACCACCTCTACACGCCGCGCCAATGCAATTGCGTTCGACGTACGCGAGAAGGGTCGCCCTATGCGTGAGGGTAACCCCATCACAGGTAAAATTATGAAGGATGAGAAGGGCAATACCATCATGAAGCCTGGTACGTTGAAGGCTTGCAAGGCTATCGGTTGGTTTATCGAGGAGTATGGCATCGCTCAGGTGTCGATGAATATGACCAACCTCTCGGTAACGCCCCTACACGTTGCCTTCGACGAGGTATGCCGCGCTGCTGACGCTCGTGGAGTACGTGTAACAGGCGCCGAGATTGTAGGTTTGGTGCCTAAGAGCGCATTGGTAGATGCAGGTCGCCACTTCCTACGCAAGCAGAATCGCTCGACGGGTCTTCCCGAGAGAGAGTTGGTGCGCATCGCCATCGAGTCGATGGGTCTCTCGAACCTCAAAGAGTTCAAACCCGAGGAGAAGGTCGTAGAGTACATCCTCGAAGCCGAGGAGTCGAAGGGCAAGAAGCGACTCGTAAATATGACCTGCACAGGCTTTGCTGAGGAGACCGCAAGCGAATCGCCCGCACCTGGTGGTGGCTCGATTTCGGCATATATGGGCGCTTTGGCTGCGGCTCTTGGCACTATGGTAGCAAACCTCTCGTCGCACAAGGCGGGCTGGGACGACCGCTGGGAGTTCTTCTCGAACTGGGCAGACAACGGTATGGCAGTGATGAACGAGTTGCTCTTCTTGGTGGATGAGGATACCGAGGCGTTCAACAAGATTATGGCGGTATTCGGTATGCCTAAGGGTACCGACGAGGAGAAGGCCGCTCGTGCCGAGGCAATGGAGGCAGCTACGCTCTACGCTACGCAGGTACCCCTGCGCACGATGAAGGCGGCATACAAGGCTTTCGACGTGGTACGCGCAATGGCCGAGGAGGGCAACCCCAACTCTGTATCGGATGCAGGTGTAGGCGCTTTGGCAGCCCGCTCGGCAGTGATGGGCGCTTGTCTCAACGTAAAGATTAATGCCGCAGGCTTGAAGGACCGTGCAACAGCAGATAAACTCGTAGCCGAGGCAGAGCAGATTCAGGCATTGGCACAGAAGGCCGAGGCTGAGATTTTGGCAGTTGTAGAGAGCAAGATTAAGTAAAACCGCTAAAAACACAACCTTTATGACAGACTTTCAGAAAGATATATTAGCAGGTATTCCCGACCCGCTACCCAAGCCCAAGGCGTACGACCCTACGGCTAACCACGCGCCGAAGCGCAAGGATATTCTTACCGACGAAGAGAAGAAGCTCGCCTTGGCAAACGCCCTGCGTTACTTCCCCGAGAAGCACCACGCGGAGTTAGCTCCCGAGTTTTTGGAGGAGTTGAAGCAGTATGGACGTATATATATGTATCGTCTGCGCCCCGACTACGAGATGTATGCTCGTTCGATAGACGACTACCCTGCTCGTTCGCGTCAGGCAGCGGCTATTATGCTGATGATACAGAACAACCTCGACAAGGCTGTTGCTCAACATCCCCACGAGCTTATCACCTATGGTGGTAACGGTGCAGTATTCCAGAACTGGGCGCAGTATCGCTTGGCGATGAAGTACTTGGCAGAGATGACCGACGAGCAGACACTTGTGATGTACTCGGGACACCCCCTTGGCCTGTTCCCCTCGCATAAGGATGCCCCGCGTGTGATTGTTACCAACGGTATGGTTATCCCCAACCACTCATCGCAGGACGACTGGGAGCGCTTCAACGCTATGGGCGTGTCGCAGTATGGTCAGATGACCGCTGGCTCGTATATGTATATCGGTCCTCAGGGCATCGTTCACGGCACGACGATTACGGTTATGAACGCTGCACGTAAGCGTATGAAGCCTGGGCAAAAGGATCTGCGCGGTATGCTCTTCGTAACGGCAGGTCTTGGCGGTATGTCGGGCGCACAGCCCAAGGCGGGTAACATCTCGGGCGTGGTCAGCATTACTGCCGAGGTAAACATCGCCGCTGCCGAGAAGCGCCATAAGCAGGGCTGGGTGGATGAGCTTTACTCGTCGCTCGACGAGCTTATTCCTCGCGTTAAGGAGGCGGTTGCCAACAAGGAGGTCATCTCGTTTGCCTACGTAGGCAACGTTGTGGATTTGTGGGAGCGTCTTGCCGAGGAGCATATTAACGTCGATTTGGGCTCTGACCAGACATCGCTACACAACCCGTGGGCGGGCGGCTACTACCCCGTAGGTTACTCGTACGAGGAGTCTAACCGAATGATGGCAGAGGAGCCTGAGCGCTTCCACGAGTGCGTACGCGAGTCGTTGCGTCGTCAGGTGGCAGCTATCAACAAGCTCACAGCTCGCGGTATGTACTTCTTCGACTACGGCAACGCCTTCCTCTTGGAGTCATCGCGCGCAGGTGCCGATATTATGGGCGAGGATGGCAAGTTCCGCTATCCTTCGTATGTTCAGGATATTATGGGTCCTATGTTCTTCGACTATGGCTTCGGTCCCTTCCGCTGGGTATGTACCTCGGGTAACGAGCGCGACCTCGAAACTACCGACCGCCTGGCTGCCGAGGTGTTGGACGATATGTTGCGTAACTCGCCCGACGAGATTAAGGGACAGCTCGAAGACAACCTCCACTGGATACGCGAAGCGAAGCAGAATAAGCTCGTTGTAGGCTCACAGGCACGTATTCTCTATGCCGATTCGGAGGGTCGCACACGCATCGCCCTCGCCTTTAACGAGGCTATCAAGCGCGGAGAGATTTCGGCTCCCGTGGTACTCGGCCGCGACCACCACGACGTATCGGGTACCGACTCACCCTACCGCGAGACATCTAACATCTATGACGGCTCGCAGTTCTGTGCCGATATGGCGGTACACAACGTCATCGGCGACTCGTTCCGTGGCGCTACGTGGGTGTCGATACACAACGGCGGCGGCGTAGGCTGGGGCGAGGTGATGAACGGTGGCTTCGGTATGGTCATCGACGGCTCGGAGGAGTCGGCACGCCACATTGAGGATATGTTGCTTTGGGATGTAAACAACGGTATTGCACGTCGTAGCTGGGCGCGCAACGAGGGTGCTATATTCGCCATAAAGCGACAGATGGAGCGCACACCGTTACTCAAAGTTACACTCCCCAACCTTGCCAGCAAGGAGCTTATCGACGAGGTTTTCAACAGCAACAAGTAGTACAAACAACCTAAATCTTAAAACTATGATTCATTATATAAGTGCCGAACATCTTACTATCGCTCGCGTTGAGGAGATTCTCACGAAGGGTTATAAACTTGCCCTCAGCGACGACGCCAAGAGACGCATCAACCACTGCCGCGAGTACCTCGACAAGAAGATGGAGAATGCAGGTCGCCCCATCTATGGCGTTACCACGGGCTTCGGCTCGCTGTGCAACATCTCGGTAGAGAAGGAGGGTCTGTCGCAGTTGCAGAAGAACTTGATGATGTCTCACGCTTGCGGCACAGGACAGCGCGTACCGTCGGAGATTGCTCGTCTGATGATACTTCTCAAAGTGCAGTCGCTCTCTTATGGCCACTCGGGCGTACAGCTTATCACCGTGGAGCGTCTTATCGAGATGTTCAACAACAATATCATCCCCGTAGTATATGAGCAGGGTTCGCTGGGTGCTTCGGGCGACTTGTCGCCTTTGGCGCATATGTGCTTGCCCCTCTTGGGTCTTGGACACGTGGAGATTGACGGCGAAGTTGTCGAGGGTAAGGTGATGATGGAGAAGATGGGCTGGGAGCCTATCACGCTCTGCTCGAAGGAGGGTCTTGCGCTGCTTAACGGCACACAGTTTATGTCGGCATACGGCGTATATTCGCTTATCAACGCACAGCGTCTCAGCCGTTGGGCAGACCACATCGGCGCAATGTCGTTAGATGCCTTCGACGGTCGTATGGAGCCTTTCGAACACAACGTACACGCCATACGCCCCCACAACGGACAGATTACCACGGCGCGCAACTTCCGCGAGCTGTTGGAGGGTAGCGAGATTGGTCGCCAGCCCAAGCAGCACGTACAGGACCCCTACTCATTCCGCTGCATACCGCAGGTACACGGCGCATCGAAGGATACTATCGCCTACGTAGCAAGCGTCTTGGAGACTGAGATTAACTCTGCTACGGACAACCCCACCATCTTCCCCGATAGCGACGAGGTTATATCGGCAGGCAACTTCCACGGTCAGCCTATCGCCGTAGCTATGGACTTCCTCGCCATTGCCGTTGCCGAGTTGGGCAACATATCGGAGCGTCGCACCTACAAGCTCATTTCGGGTGCGCGCAACCTGCCCAACTTCCTTGTTGCCAACCCTGGTCTGAATAGTGGCTTTATGATTCCGCAATATACCGCCGCTTCGATTGTCAGCCAGTCGAAGGGTCTATGCTGGCCCGCATCGTGCGACTCTATACCCTCGTCGCAGGGTCAGGAGGACCACGTAAGTATGGGATCGAACGCCGCTACTAAGCTGTGGCGCGTAGTGCAGAACACCGAGCGTGTGTTGGCCATCGAGCTGATGAACTCGGCACAGGCATTGGAGTTCCGTCGTCCTATGCGTTCGTCAAAGAAGATTGAGGATATGTTTGAGGCATACCGCAAGGTTGTTCCCTTCGTGGATAACGATACGGTGATGTATCCGCATATTGCTACATCTGTAAAATTCCTCAACGACTATGAGCCTGCTTGTTAAGAACATAGGCACGTTAATTGGCATCGACGAGAGCCACAGAGAGTGGGTCGAGGGCAAGGCGATGTCCGAGATTGGGACCATCGAAAATGCTTGGCTACTCACCGACGGCTGTCGCATCGCCGACTACGGCACAATGGATAGTGTACCCAGCATCGAGGGCTGCGAAGTCCTCGATGCCGAGGGCGGCTGGCTCTTTCCGTCGTTCTGCGACTCGCACACACATCTTGTATGGGCGGGTAGCCGCGACCAAGAGTTTCTGGATAAGCTCAACGGCCTCTCGTACGAAGAGATAGCCAAGCGTGGCGGTGGCATCCTCAACTCGGCAGACCGTCTGCACGACACCTCCGAGGATGAGCTATATCGTCAGGCGATGGAGCGTGTCGAGGAGATTATCGCAAACGGCACTGGCTTGGTAGAGATTAAGTCGGGCTACGGCCTTACGTTGGAGGACGAGTTGAAGATGTTGCGCGTTATTCGCCGCATCAGCCAAACATCGCCTATTGCGGTGCGCGCCACCTTCCTCGGCGCTCACGCAGTGGGTCGTGCCTACGCAGGACGTCAGCAAGAGTATGTCGATTATGTATGCCGCGATATGCTCCCCGCAGTTGCAGAGCAGGGCATAGCACAATTTGTCGATGTCTTCTGCGACCGCGGCTTCTTTACCGTCGAGCAGACAGCGCAGATTATGAAGGAGGCGGCAAAATATGGCATCCGCGCCAAGATACACGCCAACGAGCTTGCCGTGTCGGGCGGCGTAGAGGTCGGTGTCGAGCATAACGCACTCTCGGTGGACCACTTGGAGTCGATGGGCGACGAGCAGATTGCTGCACTCAAAGGGTCAAAGACGATGCCCACGATGCTGCCTGGCTGCGCCTTCTTCCTCGGCATCAGCTACCCTCCTGCACGTAAGATGATTGAGGGAGGTCTTCCCGTAGCTCTCGCCTCGGACTTCAACCCTGGCACTGCGCCTTCGGGAAATATGCGTTTTGTGGTAGCGTTGGCGTCTATTAAGATGAAGATGACCCCTGCCGAGGCCATAAATGCAGCTACGCTCAACAGCGCATACGCTATGGGCGAGAGCCGCGACTATGGCTCAATCACACGCGGCAAGGTAGCTAACTTCTTCATCACTAAGCCTATGCCCTCGTTGGCATATATCGCTTATGCGCACCAGACACCAATCATACGACACATAGTACTAAATGGTGAACATATAAAATAGAGGTATTATGAATAGGTTTATAAGAACTGCGATGATGGCCGTTGTAGCCATTACGATAGTAGGCTGTTGCCAGACAAAGTGCGACAAGCAGAGCAACACCGAGGAGTGTTGCAACCCTGAGACCGCCAGTAAGAGCGAGATAGTCATTGATAATATGCTATCGCGTCGCTCGATACGCGACTATAAGCCCGAGGCTGTGGACCGCGAGCAGATGGCTAAGGTCATTGAGTGCGGCATATATGCCCCCAACGCGATGAACGCTCAGACGTGGGCTGTGCGCGTGGTTGATGCTCCCGACTTTATCAACGGTGTAACCGACATCTACAAGTCAAAAAATCCCGCTGCGGCGGAGGATGCAAACTTCAAAAATGTCTTCCGCAACGCCCCTACCGTGGCATTTATCGCCTGCCCGACGGAGAGTTATAGTGGCGAGTATGACTGCGGACTGCTTTCGGAGAATATGATGCTTGCCGCCTGGTCGATGGGCATCGGCTCGTGCTGCTTGGGTAGCGTAGTACCCCTCATGAACTCCGAGGAGGCGAAGCCCTACTTGGAGCGTTTGCAGCTACCCGACGGTTACAAGCTACTTGTGGCCATTGCCTTTGGCTACCCCGAGGGTGAGATACCCGTAGCCCCTGAGCGAGACCAGTCGAAGGCATTTTACATAGAATAACAGATAACAAACTATAATACAATTTATTAACCAAACAAAAATCTTATGAAAAAGCTATTTACAGCTCTTTTTGTAGGCGTCGCAGCACTATTGGTTGGCTGCCACGATCCCTACGATGATACGGCTATTAACGACCGTATCGACAACCTCGAAGACCGAGTAACAACTCTGGAAGAGGCTTGCAAGAAGATGAACACCAACATCTCTTCATTGCAGACCATCGTCGAGGCATTGCAACAGAACGACTACATCACTGGCGTAACCCCTATTACCGAGGGCGAGGATGTTGTTGGCTACACTATCAGCTTCGCAAAGGGCGGAGATATTACCATCTATAACGGTGAGGATGGCGCAGATGGCACTAACGGTACTAACGGTACCAATGGTACAGACGGCTACACCCCCGAGATTGGCGTAGCTCTGGACACCGACGGCATCTACTACTGGACGCTCGACGGCGAGTGGCTTACCGATGCTGAGGGCAACAAAATTCAGGCCGAGGGCACAAACGGTGCCAATGGCGAGAATGGTGCAAACGGCGCTGACGGCGCAACACCCGAGCTCAAAATCGAGGAGGGCTACTGGTACATCTCTTACGACAACGGCACCACTTGGGAGGAGCTTGGCAAGGCCACTTCGGATGCTCCCGTTGTTGAGTGCATCTTCAAGAGCGTAACCGAGGACGAGAAGTATGTATATTTCACTTTGCAAGACGACAGCGTCATCGCTATTGCTAAGGTAACACCCCTCACACTCACGTTTGATGAGGAGGACCTCGCACCTATCAGCGCAAACACTACCCGCGATATTAACTACACCGTTGAGGCTGCAGCCGAGAGCGTAGAGATTGAGCTTCTCAGCTCTACGGGCGTTGCTGCCGAGGTTGTATCGGAGGATGCGTCGTTGAAGACAGGCGCTATCCGCGTTACCACGGGCGCAACCATCGACTCATCGAGCAAGGTTGTAGTATTGGTATCGGATGGCGAGCGCGTTATTATGAAGAGCATCAAGCTCGAAGAGGCTGGTCTCGTTGTTGAGGCTGGTAGCGAGTTTGAGGTCGCTGCTGCCGGTGGCGAGCAGGCTATCGCCTTTATGACAAACGTTGATTACGAGGTTGTTATCCCCGAGGCTGCTGCATCGTGGATTAGCGTTGCTCCCGAGACCCGCGCAATGGAGAAGAAGGAGGTAACTCTGGTCATCGCTCGTAACCTTTCAGAGGAGGCTCGTGAGGCTGTGGTAACCGTTAAGGCTACCGACTGCGAACTCAAAGCCGAGTACAAAATCTCGCAGAAGGGTCTCGTTATAACTCCTATTGCTGATGTCTTGGCATTGGCAGATGGTGATGCTATCGATTCGGCATTCATCAAGGGTTATGTTATCTCTAACTACGAGCTTAACAACCTCACTTCAAAGAAGGGTCTCTACGTTCAGGACAACACTGGCGGCTTGCAGTTCTACTTGGCTGCTAACCACGAGTTGGCATTCGGCACCGAGGTTGTCATCGACCTTAGCGGCTCGGAGATGGGCTCATACAGCGGCGCTGTGCAGATTAGCGGCTTGGCTCTCGACAAGATTACTACCGTTTCGACAGGCAACACCGTAGAGCCTAAGACCGTTACAATAGCTGACTTCCTCGCCAACAAGTACGAGGGTCAGTACATCGCTATCGAGGGTGTTCAGGTTGCTTCTGCCGACCTCTCGAAGACCTGGGTTGTAAGTAGTAAGCACACCTCTATCAACATCGAGGATGCCGAGGGCAACAAGTTCGTTGTATTCTCGTCGAAGTACGCATCTTATGGTGCTGAGACCGTAGCACAAGGCTCTGGTACTATCAAGGGTATCTCTTCTATCAACAATGGTGC
>JAFQAN010000036.1 GCA_017416915.1 Alistipes sp.
CGCCGCTATCACGACAAGGGCTTGGTGTCAGAAGGGCGCCGAGTGCTACACTCGGCAAAAATGCCGTCGATGGGTAGTACTAAGGCGTACGTCCCATTGACGGCATTTTTTGTTAGGGGACGCAATCGACCCCTTATCACGTCAAGCACTCTATTGGTTTATTATTATACGTCCTCGGAAGAGCATAGCTACGGTTTCGCCCGATAGCAAGGTGTACTCCGCGTGGATAACATAGCGGTTGCGGTCGTCGCGTACCACCTCGGCATAACCCTCGCTGAAACGCTCAAAATCTACATCGGGAGTGCGCATAAAGTAGGTATATTGCTGTGAGCAGCTGCCCGCCACAGCCTCGCCCAACTCGTAACGCCCCGAGGGCAGGTAGCCCGTGGCATCAGCAGCGTAAAAGTCGATAAAGAGCGTACCACCACTTATGTTGTCGTAGAAGGTGATGTAGTCGTTGCGTACGCCATCCGCCGTGGCAGCGAAGCAGCTCGCCTCACCCTCGATATATAGCTCGTAGTCGGCATCGAGTGTAATATCTTCGTCGGTGGTGCCACCCTCGTTGCCACCCGTGCCGTTATCGCCATTGTCGGGTAGCTCCCCAGGGGTGTCGTCCTTACCGTCGGTGTTATCCTGCTGGTCGTCGCGTATATCCTCATCGGGCTTGTAGTTGGGGTTGTTCGTTTTGTCGTTAGAGGGCGTCTTCTCCTCCTCGCACGACACGACAACGCCACCCATAAGCGCCACCGCCAATAGTATCAGTATGTTTTTCAGTCTCATAGAGTATGTATATATTTATAATTATATATATATGTATATGCGTCTGTATGGTTGCAAATGGTAGCAAAGCCGCGCGAACGGGCGAACGGGCGAACGGGCGAACGAGCGAACGAACGAACGAGCGAACGAGCGAACACGCGAACGGGCGAACGGGCGAACGGGGCGTTCGTGCGTTCGGTTGTTCGGGGAGTCGAGACCACGAGACCACGAGACCACGGGACTGCGGGACGACGAAAAAACACAGCCGTTCTCAGCCGTTCTCAGTCATTCTCAGTCTTTCTCAGCCGTGCGAGGCTGTGCGAGGCAGCTTGGCGTCAGAAGGGTTGCAGATGTGGTGCATCGCAAAAGAAAGACCCTCGGGATAGTACCAAAAGCGTACAGCCCGAGGGGCTTTACTTTTTGGGTAGTGCCGCAGATGACCCCTTATCACAAAAATTGTTAGAGTTTGTTAAGCTCTATCTCAAAATCTGCCAACACATTCATATAGTTGATGAACGCCTCGTACGCCGAACCATAAGGGTTGAAGTAGGAGTGAACATCGCCATCCGAGAACCACTTGGTAGCCATATAGTAGAAGTGGTCGGAGTTCTGCATAAAGTGCCATACGTAGTCGAAGTCTCTGTTCTTCGCTCTCTTAACCTTGGGTGCTAAGGCGTAGAGCTTACCGAACGCCTCGTTTTGGAGGTCGTTGCCGAGCCACGCCGTAACGTCGCGCTCCTCGTCCGCCCACGACATAGCGTGTGGGCAGTGCAGCACAGCCACAGGTTGCAGCCTCTTGGCAGCCTCGCTCACCGTGGCGAACGACACCTCGCCCGTAGCGAGAAGTGCCTCGGGCAGCGCCTTCATAAAGTCGAAGATGCCCGTAGATGCCTTCTGATGCTCACCGAAGGTCTCGTAGTCCATAAAGAGGTTTACCACGTCGCCAGTCTCGGCAGCTACCCACTGCGCAAACTTATCGGCAGTCAGAGGCCACTCCTCCCAGCCCTCGTTCGAGAAGCGGAAGGCGATGTCGTCCGAGAGCTTATAGTTGCGCAGCAGCAGACGTAGCTTGTTGTCCACGGCGTCGGTATATACGAAGTTGGGCGACTTCCAGCCCAAGACGTGCTTAGCACCCTCTGCCAACATCGTCTTGAAGCCCATAGCCTCGACAGCCTGTGCTATGCTGTCCGAGTAGATAAGCTCGGTGTTGCGGAAGGCGGTGGGCTTAACGCCAAACTCCTCTTTGAGCATCGCCTGGTGGAGCTTCACCTCCTGCTTGAACTCATCGACCGAGTAGAGCGACGAGAGCGAGTGCGAGTATGTCTCGCCGAGGAACTCCACGCAGCCCGTGTCGGCGAGGCGCTTGAACGAGTCGAGGACCTCGGGGGCATACGCCTTGAACTGCTCCACGGCAGAGCCTGTGATGGAGAAGCTGAGACGCAGAGCGCCGTTGTGCTGCTTGATGAGCGTCTCCAAGAGGGCGTTCATCGGCAGGTAGCACTGACGAGCCACCTTCTGCATAATGGCGCGGTTGGTGAAGTCGTCGAGATAGTTGTGGTCATTGCCCATATTGAAGAAACGATAGGTCTTCAAACGCCAGGGCTGGTGTACCTGAAAGTAGAGGCAAACTGTCTTCATAATATATCTGTTTTCTATTTATTACACTTTTCTATCGCCTGCTCATAGACCGCCTTAATCTTGGCTGCGGCGTTGTTCCATTTGAGGCCCGTAACCTCCGCCATACCGCGCTCCGAGAACATCTTGGCGAGGGCGGGATAGGTTATAAGTCCGTAGATGGCGTCTGCCATAGCATCGACATCCCAATAATCGACCTTCACGGCGTAGTCCAACACCTCGGCAACACCGCTCTGCTTCGAGATGATGACGGGGACATTCGAGCGCATAGCCTCCAACGGCGAGATGCCGAAAGGCTCCGACACCGAGGGCATAACATAGACGTCCGAGAGCTGGAACATCTTCTGCACGTCGTCGCCACGCAGGAAGCCCGTGAAGTGGAAGCGGTCGGCGATGCCTAAGGCCGCCACACGGCGTATCACGTGGTTCATCATATCGCCCGAGCCTGCCATCACGAAGCGTACGTTGGGTACTCGTTTGAGGACCTTGGCTGCCGCCTCGACGAAGTAGTCGGGACCCTTCTGGAAGGTGATACGACCGAGGAACGTAACAATCTTGTCATCTACACCACGCTCGGGCAGCGGCTTTTCCTTCTCGGCAAAGCGCACAGCATTGTGTACCGCCACCACCTTCTCGGCAGGCACGCCGTAGCGGTTGATGACGATGTTGCGTGTGAGGTTTGACACGGCGATAACCATATCTGCGGCGTGCATACCTGCTCGCTCGATGGCGTATGTCTGCGTGTTGATATTCTCGCCACTACGGTCGAACTCCGTAGCGTGCATATGTACCACCAACGGCTTGCCCGACACCCTCTTAGCGGCGATACCCGCAAAGTAGGTGAGCCAGTCGTGGGCGTGGATGACGTCGAACTGTCCTTCGAGGTTCTTGGCAACCTGCGCGGCGACGATGGCGTAGCGCGCCACCTCCTCCATAAGGTTGGCACCATACTTTCCCGAGAAGGTGTAGCGCTGTGTCCACACATCGCCAGGCACCTCCCACGTGCGCTGTCCCGTGCGCAGATACTCATCGCGCTTGGTCTCATACTCCTCAGGCGAGAGGTAAGGCACCATATTTGAGTCGATGTGTATGAACGACATCTTCTGCATAATATCGTCGGCACCCGTGGCCACATCGCCCGTATAGAGCGCCTCTACATCACTTGCGTTTACGACCTTGACAAAGCGCTCGTCCTCGTCGCCCGACGCCTTGGGCATCACGAAGATAACCTCGACATCGTTACGAGCCAAACCGCGTGTCATACCATAGCAGGCAGTACCCAGACCACCAGCGATATGGGGAGGAAACTCCCAGCCGAACATTAAGACTCTCATAGCTTCTATGTTTTTACATTTTACATCTTTTACTTCTTCGCGCTCTTACGTACACACTTGCGCGTCTTCTTGACCTCCTTATCGGCCTCCGCAGCACACTTCGTGCTTCGCTTAGCCGACGCCTTACGCCCCCTCTTGGGTGCATACTGCTCCACAAGGGCGTGTATTGCAAGCAGACCCGCCACCGAGGTAGCGTGCGACACCGAGCCACGTGGGTTGTATGGAGGGTCGCCCTCGAAACGCTCCGATATAGAGCCTACGCACTTCGCCTGCAACTCGTCGTCAAAGGCGTCGAGCAGCTGCTGTGCCTCGTCGTAGTAACGCTCGCCGCTTATTGCGAAGCAGGCGTTCACGTAGAGCATCAACGGCCATATCCACGCCGAGCCGTTGCGCGATGCGAGGTCCTGCGAGCGCTGGTCCTCGTTGTAGTTCGACTTGTAGAGCGGGTTGCGCGGCGAGAGGGTGCGCAGACCTCGTGGCGTGAGAAGGTGCTGACGGATGACCATCAGGGCGCGTACGCGCTGGCTCTCGTCCAACATCGTGTAGTCCAAGCCGAGTGCCACAACCATATTGCAACGTATAAACTTGTTTACCTCGTCGCCATTGACATAGTCCGCCAAGTAGCCCTCCTCCTCTAACCAGAACTTCGAGAGGAACGACGTCTTAATACGTGCGGGCAGCTCTTTCCAAGCCGCCACAAACGCCTTGTCGCCACACTTACGCGCCAACGCGAGGGTATATTCCACGGCATTGTACCACAACGCCTCGACCTCGACGTCGTAGCCACGACGCGGCGTGAGGGCTGCACCATCGACGATAGTACCCATCCACGTCAGAGGACGCTCCGCCGATGCCCATATAAGGGCGTTGTCGTGCATACATACCTCCTCGCCAAAGCCGCGACGGTATGCCTCCAATATGCTCTTCATAGCCTCGCCATAGCGCTCCCACAGCGCCTTGGTGCCGATATGCTTCTCCAGCTGCTGCAACGTGTAGAAGAACCATAGCGGCGCATCGACAGCCACACGTGCCTCTCCGTTGCCCGCAAAGTCGCCATCACGCATATCGCCCACGAGCGTATCCAGCGCGTCGAGGCAGTCCTCCTTGTGATTTTGTGTGAGGGTGATGCCTGGCAGCGCGATGAAGGTGTCGCGCGCGAACGAGCCAAACCACGGATAGCCCGCTATAAGCTCTGTGCGGTTGTCGGGACGGCGGATGAGGAACTGACGTGCCGAGTGTTCCAGGCAGCTCAAAAAGTCAATCTTGTGGGTGCGACGTGCCAACGACTCGTCGTAGGCGGTGGTAATCTCCTGCTCCGACGCCATAGCCTCGGTAGCTGCCGAGAAGACGACGCTCTCGCCCTTGCGTATCTTGAACTCGAAGTAGCCTGGCGATAGGAGGTCCTCGTGTCCCTCGTAGCCACGTGCCAACTCCTTGTGATACTCGATGTTGTAGTACCAGTCGGGCGCAGCGATAAACTCGTTATCTGCCTTGTTGAGCTGCATATTGAGCCACGGGAAGCCCTCATACAGGCGGCACTTCACGCCACACGGTATGGCGTAGGCACGACCGTCAGCCTCCATATTTGCCTTCGACAGCGCGTGCTTGTCGCGGAATGCCAACATAGGACGCAGACGCAACGTGGTCTCGGAGTGAGCATCGACCAACGTGTAGCGTATCATCAGCTGTGTGCGCTTGTGTATCCATAGCAGCTCCTTGCGCAATACCGCGCCACCCACACGGTAGGTTATCGTGGGCGTGGGGGTATATTCAAAATCGGTGATGTACTTGTGTCCGCGCGGCTCATAGACGCCGTTGTAGCGGTGTAGGGCGAGGTGGAATGCCTGGTCGTGCTGGATAAGCGTCTCGTCGAGCGACGACAGCAAGACGTAGGTACGCTCGCTATTGTCGATGGGCGCTACCATCAAGCCGTGATACTTGCGCGTATTACAGCCTACGATGGTGGTACTCATATAACCTCCGCGACGGTCCGTGGCAAGCATCTCTCTATCGAGCGAATACTCCAAGTTGCCCAATTCACGTTTGTCAAATTTCAGTCCTGACATAATGTTAGCTATATTTATTAGTTTTGTTTCGATACAACATTTGCCGTTGCAACCAACTGAGCATCAACCATTAACGATGTCCATCTGCAACAGCCTTGAAAACAGAGCCGTTTTCAACAAGTAAAGTTACGAACATTTTTTGAAACTGCAAAATTTTTAGCCGACAATCTCCGAAAAGTCGCTATCATCATCGACCTACACAAAGAGCGACTCGATAACGGCATCCGAGAGCAGAAACCTCTCGGGCGGCAGACGTAGCCTTCGACCCTCCGACAGCACCACACCAGCCTCAATCCAGCTCTGAGCAGCGGCAACCATACGCTCCGCCTGCTCACAGCCAAAGCGCTCTGCCACAGCGTCTAAGCTGATGCCCTCCGAGCAGCGCAGGGCGGTCATCACATACTCGTCGATATGCTCCCGACGTCCCAAATGCTCCTCCTCGTAGCGGAAGTCGCCCTCGGCGTACTGCTTGGCGGTCGATATACACCACGTACGGTTGTCCATCGAGAAGGAGTGCGCCCCCGCCCCGATACCTAAGTACTCGACCCCTCGCCAGTATGCCGAGTTGTGCTTGGCACGGCACGACGGCAGGGCGTAGTTCGATACCTCGTAATGTTCGTACCCCGCAGCCGTAAGTGCGTTATGCACTGCAAGATACTCCCTTTCGGATAGCTCCTCGTCGATAGGCTGATACTCGCCCTTTTGGCACATAATACCCAAGCGCGTTCGTGGCTCTATGGTGAGGTGGTAGGCAGAGATATGTCCCACGCCGAGGGCAAGCGCACGACGTAGCGTTGCATCAAGGCTCTCGCCCCCAAAGCCCGCAATGCCAAAGATTATATCGATGGATATGTTGCAGACGCCAGCACGTTGCAGACGCCTCACCGCCTCCTCTGCCTCCTCTGCCGAGTGGCGTCTATTCATCAGGCGCAACGCCTCGTCGTCGAAGGACTGTATGCCGAGGCTAACGCGGTTTACCGAGGTCATCGCCAAGCGCGCCACATAGTCGTCTGTGAGGTCGTCGGGGTTTGCCTCGATGGTTATCTCCTCCACTGCCGAGCAGTCGAAAAGCTCTCTGGCACGACTTATGAGAGCCTCGATGTCATCGGGCGCAAGCAGCGAGGGTGTGCCGCCACCAAAATATATGGATGTCAGCCGCCGCTCTTTGAGGTATGTGGCTCGTTCACGCAGCTCACGGTGCATCTGCCCCACCACGTCGGGTAGTAGCTGAACGGCTCCCACGCGGTAGAAGTCGCAGTAGGAGCATATACGCTTGCAGAAGGGTATGTGGAAGTAGAGCGTAGCCATAACGAGACAAAGTTACAAAAAATCTCGCTACACAGCAATAATGCCCACATTTTTGAGTATCTTTGCCCTCAGATAAACAAAATATTCAACGCCTATGAAGAGTATTAAGGAGTTATATCGCATCGGCACAGGGCCGTCGAGTAGCCACACTATGGCACCTCGCCGCGCCGCCGAGATGTTTCAGCGTCGCAACCCCGACTGCCACTCATTCCGCGTAACGCTATATGGCAGCCTCGCCCTCACGGGTAAAGGTCACCTTACCGACGTCGCCATACTCGAAACACTTAAACCCCACGGCGAGGTGGAGATTGTGTGGGAGCCTACCATCTTCCTACCCTTCCACCCCAACGGTATGCGTTTCGAGGCACTCAACGATGAGGGTCGTGCCGTCGAGACGTGGACGGTATATAGTGTTGGTGGCGGCGCACTTGCCGAGGAGAATAGCGCCCCTATCGAGAGTGCCGACATCTACCCTCTCACGAAGCTTAGCGACATTATGCACTGGTGCCAGCAGAACGGCCGCACCTACTGGGAGTATGTCGAGATGCACGAGAGCGGCGACCTGTGGGTCTTTCTCTCGAAGATATGGCGCGTTATGCGAGAGGCCGTCGAGCGCGGCTTGGAGACCGAGGGTGTCATCCCAGGACCTCTCAACCTGTCGCGCCGTGCCACACGCTACAACGTACGCGCCTCGGGCTATAAGCAGAGCTTGCAGTCGCGCGGTCTCATCTTCTCGTACGCCCTTGCCGTGAGCGAGGAGAACGCCTCGGGAGGACGCATCGTTACCGCCCCGACGTGCGGCTCATCGGGAGTGCTACCCGCCGTGCTGTACCACCTGTGGAAGACCCGCGAGTTCTCCGAGATGCGCATCTGTCGCGCCCTTGCCACAGCAGGACTTATCGGAAATATCGTCAAGCATAACGCCTCAATCTCGGGCGCTGAGGTGGGCTGTCAGGGCGAGGTGGGCGTTGCCTGCGCTATGGCGGCAGCAGCTGCCAATCAGCTCTTTGGCGGCACTACGGCACAGATAGAGTATGCCGCAGAGATGGGCTTGGAACACCACCTCGGTATGACCTGCGACCCGATATGTGGCCTTGTGCAAATCCCCTGCATCGAGCGTAACGCCTACGCCGCAGCGCGAGCGTTGGATGCCAACCTCTACTCGATGTACACCGACGGACACCACCGCGTATCGTTCGACAGGGTTGTCGAGGTTATGAAGCAGACGGGACACGACCTGCCGTCGATATATAAGGAGACGGGCGAAGGTGGCTTAGCAAAGGATTTTATTTAGAGGATATTTGGCGAAGAGGGCTGAGAAAAAGAGTGAGTGGCGCGCGATTGACTGAGAATGCCCGAGAAAGACTGAGAATGGCTGGGAAGCGCGCCAACGAGAACGCGAGACGACGAGACCACGAGACGGCGAGACAACGGGACGACGAGACCGCGGGACGACGAGACGACGGGACAACGAGACAACGGGACCACGGGACTACGGGACTGCGAGACTACGAGACTGCGAGACCACAGAAAAACCCAGGCGTTCTCAGGCGTTCCCAGTCATTCTCAGCTGTGCGAGGCTGCGCGTGGCATCTTGGCGTCAGAGTGGTGCAGATACAACGCTCGGCGAATTTCGAGTCGATGGGCTGTACTAAGGCGTACTGCCCATTGACGAGATAATTCGTTAGCGGCAGTAGATGTGCCGCTATCACGCCAAGCTTTTTGTAGATATGTTTTTTTTTCGTACCTTTGCGACGCATTTGCGCTCTATCGCTGCCACGTAATGTGGGGGAGGAAAGTCCGAGCAACACAGAGCGCCACGCAAGCTAACGACTTGATGTCCGTGAGGGTATAGTAGCGTAACAGAGAATAACCGCCCGCAAGGGTAAGGGTGAAAAGGCGGGGTAAGAGCCCACCGCGAGGGTAGCGATACACCTCGGCAGTACGCCTCGTGGGTTGCAAGACCGTGTATATCGACAATTAAGGGTTGCTCGCCCAATGTCGAGGGGTAGGTTGCTGGAGGCGGCAAGAGATTGTCGTCGTAGATAAATGATAGAGGCTCTCCGCAAGGGGAGTACAGAACTCGGCTTATAGCGAATGCCAGAGGGGGAGTGATTCGTCGCTCCCCCTCTTGTTTTGGGCGGTGGCGGGTGCGCAAGGATGCGCGGAACTGCGGGACGACGAGACAACGAGACAACGGGACTGCGGGACGACGAGACGACGAGACAACAAGAAAAACCCAGTCGTTCTCAGTCTTTCTCAGGCGTTCTCAGCAGTGCGAGGCTGTGCGAGGCAGCTTGGCGTCAGAGTGGTGCAGATGTGGTGCCAAGTCGAAGTTTGGCTGGATGGGGGTGTACTTGGACGTACATCCCCATTCAGACGAACGAGCTTGGTGCCGCAGATGCGCCACTATCACGCCAATAATGGCTTAATGTCTATATTATATAGGAGTTTGTCTTAGTTTTTCGGAAATAATTACTATATTTGCACGAATATTTGGCTTCATAAACCCATTAACCCCACAAGCCAAAGTTTTATTTAATGATGAACGAAGCATACATATATATCGTCCTTGCGGCACTTATCTTTATGGTGGTGATGCTTATCAAAGATAAGATGCGCCCAGGACTGCTGCTCTTCTCGGTAGTGGTCATCTTCCTCGCCACGGGGCTGCTGACACCCCAAGAGGCACTCGCAGGCTTCTCGAATAAGGGTATGATTACCGTCGCGCTGCTCTTCTTGGTTAGCGAGGGTGTGCGCCGCTCGGACTGCCTCGGCGCCATTATGCGCAACATATTCCCGCCGAAGGAGCGCAGCACAGTACGCCGTGGACACCTCTATATTATGAGCGTGGTGGCTGCGGCATCGGCATTTCTAAATAACACGCCAATAGTCGTAATATTCATACCCCACATCAAGGCGTGGGCTAAGCGCGTGGGGTTGCCACTCAAAAAGTTCCTCATACCGCTCTCGTATGCCGCCATCTTGGGCGGTATGTGTACGCTTATAGGCACCTCGACAAACCTTGTGGTACACGGTCTTATGCTCGACGCAGGTCTCGACGGCTTCTCGATGTTTGAGCTTGGCAAGGTGGGTGGCATCATCGCCATTGTGGGCATCATCTACATCCTGCTCTTCGGCAACAAACGCCTGCCCGACGATGACGAGACAAGGCCCGCATCGACCGACAAACACCATATCGTCGAGGCGGTCATCGGACCACGCTTCCCGGGCATCAACAAGACCCTTACGGAGTTCGACTTCAAGAGCCACTACAACGCCGAGATAATACAGATACGCCGTGTGGGTAGAGTTGTCAAGGAGACACCCCACTGCCGCTTCCGTGAGGGCGACACGCTGATACTCAGCGCCGACGAGCAGTTTATACCTACGTGGGGCGATTCGAGCGTCTTCCTCTTGCTCTCCAACGACGCAGAATATACGCCCGAGTGTCCAGCGTGGAAGAAGTGGTTTACGCTCGGTCTGCTGCTACTGATGATTGTGGGTGCTACCCTCGGCGATATGGAGTTTATGCGCGAGGTGGTGCCAGGTATGCGCCTCGATATGTTCTTCTGGGCGTGTGTGGTGACGGTCGTAATGGCATTCTGCAACATCTTCCCGCCCAAGAAGTACTCGAAGTTCATCTCTTGGGACATCCTCATCACCATAGCCTCGGCACTTGCCATTAGCGAGGCTATGTCGAAGTCGGGGTTGGCAGACTGGATGGCGGGAGGTCTTATCGGTATGGCAAACGATATGCCACCTATCGCAGTGCTGGCGATGCTCTACTTGGCAACCAACATCATCACCGAGCTTATAACGAACAACGCAGCTGCCGCCTTCGCCTTTCCTATCGCTATGGCGGTGTCGGAGCAGATGGCGGTAAGCCCTATGCCCTTCCTTGTGGCGATATGTATCGCGGCGTCGTGTTCGTTCTCGTCGCCTATCGGCTACCAGACAAATATGATTGTGCAGGGTATCGGTGGCTACAAGTTCCGCGACTTTGTGCGCATAGGACTGCCGCTCAACATCATCGCCTTTATTATCTCGATGGTGTTCATACCGCTATTTTGGGCCTTTTAACACGTTACGACAATGAGTGCAAGCAACATACATCCCATCTTTGAGCGTATGGAGTCGCGCCACGACAAGGAGCAGCAGCTACGTCAGCGCGGCATCACCGTATGGTTTACGGGGCTGTCGGGGTCGGGAAAGAGTACCATAGCCATAGCCCTCGAACGACGCCTCACCGAGCGGGGTCTCTTCTGCCGCATCCTCGATGGCGACAACATACGCTTCGGCATCAACCGCGACTTGGGCTTCTCGGAGGCAGACCGCACCGAGAACATACGCCGCATAGCGGAGGTATCGAAGCTCTTCACCCAGACGGGCATCATCACACTTGCCGCCTTCGTATCGCCCACAAACGCCCTGCGCGCTATGGCACGCGAGATTATCGGTGCGGAGGACTTCGCCGAGATATACGTAGCCACACCGTTGGAGGAGTGCGAGAGGCGCGACGTCAAGGGGTTATACCAAAAGGCGCGACGTGGCGAGATTAGGGACTTTACGGGAATAAGCGCCCCCTTCGAGGCTCCCGAAAACCCGACATTGCGTATCGACACCACAAACCGCCCCGTAGAGGAGGTAACCGACGAGGTGTTGGCAGCGATAATAGAGCGCATAACACCGAAAAACGAGTAACAACGAACGAATAAAATAACACAAAATAAACGAGATATGTCGTATAGTTTGAGCCACCTGAAAGCTCTCGAAGCAGAGTCTATACATATCATCCGAGAGGTTGCAGCCGAGTTCCGCAACCCCGTGATGCTATACTCCATAGGCAAGGACTCGTCGGTGATGGTACGCCTTGCCGAGAAGGCATTTGCCCCAGGTAAAGTACCCTTCCCACTGATGCACATCGACTCGAAGTGGAAGTTCCGCGAGATGATAGAGTTTCGCGACAACTATGCCAAGGAGTACAACTGGAACCTCATCGTCGAATACAACAAGAAGGCATACGAGGAGGGTGTGGGACCCTTCACGCACGGCAGCAAGGTACACACCGACCTGATGAAGACGCAGGCGCTGTTGCAGGCGTTGAAGAAGCACGGCTTCGATGCTGCATTTGGTGGCGCTCGCCGCGACGAGGAGAAGAGCCGCGCCAAGGAGCGCATCTTCTCGTTCCGCAACGAGTTCCAGCAGTGGGACCCCAAGAACCAACGCCCCGAGTTGTGGGATGTCTATAACACCCGCATCAACGAGGGCGAGAGCATCCGCGTATTCCCGCTATCGAACTGGACAGAGCTGGACGTATGGCAGTATATACGTATGGAGAACATCCCCATCGTGCCACTGTACTACGCCAAGGAGCGCCCCATCGTCGAGCTTAACGGCAACCTCATCCTCGCCGATGACGACCGTATGCCCGAGGAGCTGCGCCGCCAGGCAAAGATGCGTATGGTACGCTTCCGCACGTTGGGATGCTACCCCCTCACGGGCGCCGTGGAGTCGGAGGCAGACACCATCGAGAAGATTGTCGAGGAGATGATGACCACCACAAAGTCGGAGCGCACAACACGCGTCATCGACTTCGACCAAGAGGGCAGTATGGAGCAGAAAAAGCGCGAAGGCTACTTTTAGACTTACCAGGAGCGGGATTGCGGCACTCCACGTCAAAAGGGAATGAACGGAAGTTCGCTACGGAGCGAAGAGAGACAGCGAGAGGAGCGAGACAGCAAGAGGAGCGGGACAACGAGACCACGAGACAACGAGACAACGAGACCCCTGAAAAACACAGGCGTTCTCAGTCTTTCTCAGTCTTTCTCAGTCTTTCTCAGTCGTTCTCAGCCGTTCTCAGCCGTTCTCAGCCGTGCGTAAGCTAAGACACAAGAAAACAAAAACAAAAGAAGATATATGGCACTAAGCATAGAAGAATTTTTGGCACAAGATGAGCGTAAAGACCTCCTACGCCTACTCACGGCAGGCTCTGTCGATGATGGTAAATCGACGCTTATCGGTCGTCTGCTCTTCGACAGCAAGCGTCTCTACGAGGACCAGTTGCAGACGTTGGAGCGCGACAGCAAGCGTGTGGGCAACGCTGGCGACCACATCGACTACGCGTTGCTGTGCGACGGCTTAAAGGCGGAGCGCGAGCAGGGCATCACCATAGATGTTGCCTACCGCTACTTCTCGACAAATCGTCGTAAGTTCATCATCGCCGACACCCCAGGACACGAGCAATATACGCGCAATATGATTACGGGTGGCTCGACAGCAAACCTCGCCATCATCCTCGTAGATGCACGTCAGGGCGTTGTAACGCAGACCTGCCGCCATAGCTACCTCGTGTCGCTACTCGGCATCCGCCACGTGGTACTGGCAGTCAATAAGATGGACTTGGTAGGCTTCGACAAGAGCCGCTTCGACGCCATCGTCGCCGACTACAAGGGGTGGCTTGCACAACAGGAGTTCACAATCGAGGATTTGCAGTGCATACCCCTCTCGGCATTGGAGGGCGACAACGTGGTTACGAAGAGCGCAAACACGCCATGGTACGAGGGGCAGTCGCTGATGGACTACCTCGAAACCGTGCCTATCAACCAAGATATAAATATGCAGTCGCTGCGCTTCCCTGTGCAGTATGTGCTGCGCCCCAACCTCGACTTCCGCGGCTTTGCAGGTAAGCTCTCGTCGGGCGTAGTGAAGCGAGGCGACGAGGTTATGGCACTCCCCTCGGGCAAACGCTCGAAGATTAAGAGCATCGTAACATACGACGGTGAGCTTGACGAGGCCTTTGCACCGCAGTCGATAACCCTGACGCTCGAAGACGAGATAGACCTCTCGCGTGGCGATATGTTGGTACACCCCTCGGATTGTCCCACGGTAGGTCATCATCTGCGCGCTATGATGGTGTGGATGGACGAGCAACCAATGGACAGCAGCAAGCCCTTCTACCTAAAACATACGACCAACACCACACGCGCCCACGTTACGGCGGTAAGGTATCGCGTCGATATAAACACGGGCGAGAAGCTCCCGACCGAGGGTATGCGCCTCAACGAGATTTCGGAGGTGTCGATAAGCGCTGCATCGCCCCTGATGTTCGACCGCTATGCCGACAACCGCCAGACGGGAGCCTTCATCCTTATCGACCCCGTAACGAACTTCACCTCGGCCGTAGGTATGATTTTGGCAGAGGACGAGGCTCGTAGGCTTGGCGAACATACCGTAGTGCGCCTCTCGGAGTATGGCATAGAGGCAGAGCATTACCACATTATCGAGAAGTTCTGCAAGGAGTTCACACGACGCACGGGCATCGCCATTGAGTGTCTTAAAGAGTAACGACGTATGGGAATATTGAACTTTGAGAAGCTACCCGTTAGCACACTTATAGGCTCCGACAGCAAGACATTTGAGCGCGTGATGGAGGGTGTCGAGGTAGAGAAGCAGTACCGCTCGAAGATACGCACTACGCGCCTTGTAAGGGGGTTGCTCTCGCCCTTCTACAACATCAACACTCGCCGTTACAACGCCCTCCCCGAGAGGGAGTACCCCGCGCCCGTCTTTATCATCGGACATTGGCGCAGTGGCACAACGTTCGTACACAACGTGCTGACGCAGGACAAGCAGTTTGGCTACTGCACGACCTATCAGACGGTCTTTCCACACCTTATGTTGTGGGGCTACCGCCTCTTCCGCACCATTGTCAAGTTCTTTATGCCCTCGACACGCGCCACCGACAAGATGGAGCTTGGCGTGGACATACCGCAGGAGGAGGAGATAGCCTTGTCGAATATGACGCCTATGGCGCACTACCACTTCCTTAGCTTCCCGCAGCGCATAGACCACTACCGCGACCACTGCCTGCTAATGAACAACACCACCGAGGAGGAGCGCGACGAGTTCAAGGCGGCACTGCGTAAGTTGGTGCGCACGTCGCTCGAAGTGCAGCACAAGGAGGTCTTTCTCTCGAAGAACCCGCCACACACGGCGCGCATAAAGACAATATTGGAGATGTGGCCCGACGCCAAGTTCATCTACTTGGTGCGTAACCCCTATACGGTCATCAAGTCCACACGCGACTTCTTCGGCAAGACCACCCGCTCGACGACGCTTCAACACTTCGACGAGGAGGGCTTCGAGGAGCAGGTGCTAAGGACATACAAGGCGCTCTACGACAGCTACGAACGCGATAAGAGCCTTATCCCCGAGGGCAACCTCATAGAGATACGCTTCGAGGAGTTCGAGGCAGACCCCGTGGAGAATGCCCGAAAGATTTACGAGAAGCTACGCTTAGGCGACTTTGAGGCTGTGCGCCCCGCAATGGAGAAGTACGCAGGCACGAAGCGCGGCTTCAAGAAGAACCGCTACCAGTACGACCCCCACACCGTGGAGTTAGTCGAGAAGTGGTGCGGCGAGGCACTACACAAGTGGGACTACCACCTTTAAGCAGACTAACTCTTAATCACTAACCTACAACGCAAAACCTCTAATTATGAAGATACTTGCAATATACTTTCGTTCGGGCAGTGGCATATCGGTAATCTACGAGCGCATCTTCTGCGAGTTGGCGAAACACGCCACGGTGGATGTGCTGAGCGATATGGCACACAGCACCGAGTCGATGCCGATACGTAACACATATAGTCTTCCTATGTCGCGCTTTACGCAGTCGCTCTACCGCAAGTGCCTTCGCAACTTTGGCAAAGCACCTATCTCGGAGTGGTGGAGCCGCAAGGCTATGCGTGTGGTTGCCAACGACTACGACCTTGTCATCGCCTTTGTCGCCAGCTCGCAGCTCACGCCCATCGTCAGCGGCAAGCTCATAGCCGAGAAGTTAGGCTGTAAGTTTGCCATCTACTCGGTGGATGCCATACCTGCGCCAGGCGGCTGGACAAAGCCTCGTGAGTACCGCGGCAAGTTGAAGATTGTCAGCAAGTACTTCGCCTCGGCAGACTACGTGGCGTCGTCGAATAAGCATATGCTCGACTTCCAGCTCTCCACGTTCAAACACAAGCAAGGGTTGCGTAGCAACGTGCTGCTCACACCCTCGCCCAACGAGGAGTACCACTTCCCCGTGTCGAACGAGGAGCTTATACTCTACACAGGCTCGCTCTACGGTCTGCGCAACCCCAACTACCTGTTCGGGGCGTTCAAGCGACTGCTTAAAACATACCCTAACGCACGACTGCAACTCGTAGGTATGAAGCACCGCCTGCGCCAGATGGACGACATACTGAGCGTAGAGGAGCGCGAGAGAGTGATAATAAGCCCGCACACCTCAAACCTTGCGCCGCTATTCGAGAGGGCGCGTGTGCTTATCGACATCGACGCCGACAGAGAGAAGGACCCCTTCCTGTCGAGCAAGATTATCACATACCTCAAAACCAACCGTATGATACTCTGCGAGACGGGCAAGGACACCCCCTCGCGCGAGATGTTCCACGGCTACAAGACCATCATCCAGTGCGACCACAACGAGGATAGCTTCTACGAGGGTCTGATGCGCGCTATGGAGCTGAGCCAAAGCGAGCAGGACTACTCGGAGCGAGAGCCTCTTATCAAGGCGTTCTCAATCGACGTGGTATGCTCCATCTTCTGGGAGGACATCAAGGCTCTGTGCAACGTCAGCGAGTAGCCGTAGCCATAAGGTAGGGGCTATGCCCTCTCAACCTCTTGGTGCGCCTTAGTGACGCGACCACTTATCCCTCGAAAAGTGCTACTCGTAGCCAAAATATGACCGTCGGGCAAATTTTCGCTCGGCGGTCTTCTCGTTTCACACATTTTTTCAGTAATTTTGTGCGGTATAATATACTATATCAATAGTATAACGGCGACAAATATTACTTAAAAAATAACTTACTATGAAAAAACTTCATCTTTTGCTCACCGTGCTTATCTCAGCCCTCATCATTGTCAGCTGCGAGGATAAGTTCACAGGCGTCCAAAACCCCGTAGGTCCCAACTCGGGACAGAAGCCCGATGACGGCAACGATGACGGCAATGATGACGGCAACGACGTTGTCATCGACCTCACGAAGGATTATCCCCTTATCTCGACCATTCCTACCTTCGTCACGGAGGATATGACCGAGGATGTTACGGTTATCGTAAATGGCAAGGGCACAGCTATCGACGGCTTCACAGGCGACTTGTACGCTCACACGGGCGTCATCACCTCGGCAAGCACAGGTCCGTCGGACTGGAAATACACCAAGGCGGACTGGACCGAGAATACCCCCGCCTGCAAGCTTAAAAAAGAGGGCGCCGAGATTTGGACACTCACATTGAAGGGTGGCCCTCGCGCCTTCTACGGCGTGCCTGCGGGCGAGTCTATCGAGCGTCTTGCCTTTGTATTCCGCTCGGGCGACGGCACTAAGGAGCTTAAAAACAACGGCAACGACATCTTCATCGACTTGGTGTCGGAGGGTATGTCGGTGATGTTCGTATCGCCCACAAGCGGCACTATCCTCAACATCGGCGACAGCTGCACCGTGCAGGTTAAGGCGAAGGGCGCTACATCGCTCACACTCTTCAAGAACGACGAGCAGATTGCCCAGACCGAAGAGAGTAGCATCGAATATACTTACACCCCCACAACCACCGAGGATGCCATATTTAAGGCTGTGGCTACGGATGGCGTAACCACCGTCGAAGAGAGCGTAACTGTTGCCGTGCTTGGTACTACACAGAACGAGCCTCGCCCCGCAAATGTCAAGGGCGGCGTAAATATCGACGGCACGTCGGCAACCTTCGTACTCTACGCTCCAGGCAAGCAGAGCGTAAACCTGCTTGGCGACTTCAACGACTACGCACCGACCAACAAACATATGATGAAGCGCGACGGCGACTACTTCTGGGTTACGGTCGATGGCTTGGAGTCGGGTGTCGAGTATGGCTACCAATACCTCGTCGATGGCACTATCAAGATTGGCGACCCCTACGCCGAGAAGATTCTCGACCCGTGGAACGACCAGTGGATAAATCATAACACGATGATTTACCCCGACCTCAAACCCTACCCCTCGGAGTACACCACCGACATCGTCTCGGTATTCGACATCGACGACAAGGAGTACAACTGGCAGGTACGCGACTTTGACCGTCCCGCCGAGAACTCATTGGCGGTATATGAGTTGCTTATCCGCGACTTCACCGCCGAGCGCTCGATTGACGCTGTACGCGCAAAGCTCGACTACTTGGAGGGCTTGGGCATCAACGCCATCGAGCTGATGCCTATCCAGGAGTTCGACGGCAACGACTCGTGGGGCTATAACCCCTGCTTCTACTTCGCTGCCGACAAGGCATACGGCACCGAGGAGGCATACAAGCAGTTTATCGACGAGTGCCACCAGCGCGGCATAGCCGTTATCCTCGACGTAGTATTCAACCACGCCACGGGACAGTTCCCCTACGCTAAGATGTGGTGGGATTCATCGAAGAACTGCACCGCTGCCGACAACCCCTTCTTCAACGTCACGGCGAAGCACAACTTCAACGTATATCACGACTTCAACCACACCTACGCGCCTACACGCGAGTACTTTAAGGAGGTATTGACCTTCTGGTTGGAGGAGTACAATGTCGATGGCTTCCGCTTCGACCTCACCAAGGGCTTCGTGCAGAACCCCTCGAACTACGACGCTTGGAATTATAGCGCCGAGCGTATCGGCATCTTGAAGGAGTATGCCAACGCCATCCGTGCCGTAGAGCCCGACGCCTACATCATCTTCGAACACTTCTGCGAGCAATCTGAGGAGGATGAGCTTTACAACTCTGTTGGCGCACTCTGCTGGAACAACAACCAGTTGGAGGGTTATAGTGAGACCGCTATGGGCTGGTGGGACGGCGGCGACGACAGCAGCAGCGAGTACTGGGGCGTTATGGGCGACTTGCAGAGCAACAACTGGAAGAACGACATCACCCTGACATTGCAAAACGGCATCTACGTAGCACAGGATGTCATCTTCGCCGATGCCAATAAGCAGGGCTGCGTCTTCAAGATTCGCAAGAACCGCAACTGGGATACCTCGTACGGCGTGAGCAACGGCTCTACGCTCAACAACCTCGGCACAGCAATCTCGCTCAACGGCACACTGAACGTGCTGATGAATGCTCAGGTGGGTGTTAAGTACGACATCTACTTCGACAAGGCAAATATGAAGGTATGGGTTATGCCCGACGGTCAGAAGCCCTCGAATATCTCGGCACCCGCACGTAGCAGCCGCACCCGCGCAGGTAGCAATAAGACCAACTTCGCAGACTTCAAGCGTGGTCGTATGAACAATATCGAGACCCACGACGAGGAGCGCATCGCCTACAAGGTATTTGAGTATGGTCAGGAGTGGGTAAAGAGCGATATGGCAGTGGTATCGAAGCGCTTACAGGCTCTCTACGCCTTCCACTTCCTCACCCCCTACCCCAAGATGCTGTGGCAGTTTGGCGAGCTTGGCTACGACTTCTCGATTAACTCTGACGAGAATGGCGTTGTAGGCTCTTCGGATGACAACCGTACACACCGCAAGCCTGTGCGTTGGGACTACTTCGACGATGCCAACCGTAAGGCTATCTACACGGCTATCTCGAAGGTCCTCAACTTCCGCACCGAGCGCGAGGATATATATGGCAGCGATAACGTCGCAATCCACAAGTGGGATGTTGGCGACAACGTAATGGGTGGCAAGACCCTCGTTATGGATAACGTGATTATGGTTGCCAACTTCACCAACGCGACGGTATCTACCACCGTAAATGTTCCTGCCGCTGGCGAGTGGACCAATCTGATGACTGGCGAGAAGACGACGCTCGGCAGCCAGTACACCGCAACACTTGCAGGCAGCGACTACGTCATCTTCGTAAGGTAAAGTCCAGAGTAATATAATAGTGAGGAGGGGGCTGACTAAAATTTGGTCAGCCCCCTCTGTGTAACAGATAGGGGATGGCGTAGTGGAAGACGCGCCAATGGGACTTTGAGACTACGAGACGACGGGACTACGGGACCACGAGACCCCAGAAAAACACAGGCGTTCTCAGCCGTTCCCAGCCGTTCCCAGCCGTACGAGGCAGTGCGCTATCACCACGCTCCCAAGCGAGATGAATTTTTGTTAGAAGGGGTTAGATGTGGTGCTATCCCGAAAGATGGCTGGATGGGGGTTTACTTGGGCGTACATCCCCATTCAGACAGATGAGGGTAGTGCCGCAGATGACCCCTTATCACAAAAATTGCTTGGCGTCAGAAGGGCGCCGAGTGCTACGCTCGACAAAAGATGCCGCCGATGGACATTCTCTCTCTCCCTCTCCCGCGCACGAATTTAGTGTCAGAAGTTGTAAGATGTGGTGCATCACAAAAGAGAACCCCGCGGGATAGTACTATGTAGTACAGCCCACGGGATTCTACTTTTTGGGATGTGCCGCAGATTGCAGCTTATCACACTAAATGACATTTTTGATTAGAGGGCTGCTTATACAACGCTCGACAAAAGATGCCGCCGATGGGTAGTACTTGCGCGTACGTCCCATTGGCGGCATCTTTGTTAGCGGCAGTAGAAGTCTGCCCTATGATTGAAAATTATAGGCGCTCGAGCTTAACAGTAAAGTGACGCATCAACTCGGTCTCCCATACAATCTTCACACCACGTGTAATCTCGTGACGACGATCATATACGTTCTTCAACGCTGCGGCGATAACGTCCATATGGTTGTTGGTGTATGAACGACGTGCGATGCACAAGCGCAACAAGTCGAGACCACCAAAACGGTTCTCACGGGTTACGGGGTCGCGGTCAGCGAGGATGTAGCCAATCTCGCAGCCACGTACACCTGCCTCCAAGTAAAGCTCAATAGCGAGGGTCTGTGCGGGGAACTCCTCCTTAGGAATGTTGCTAAGCACCTTGTCGGCATCTACGAAGATGGCGTGGCCACCTACGGGACGCTGGTAAGGAATACCGTACTCGTCGAGCTTAGCTGCGAGGTACTGCACCTGCTTGATACGTGTCTCGATAGTGGGAAGCTCGGTGTTCTCGTCCAAGCCTACTGCCAAAGCTGCCATATCGCGACCGTTCATACCACCATAGGTAAGGAAGCCCTCGAAGGGGATACAGAAGCGCTTAGCACCCTCGTACCAATCCTCGTGGCGTGTAGCGATGAAGCCACCCATATTTACCAAGCCGTCCTTCTTTGACGACATTGTCATACCATCGGCATAAGAGAACATCTCCTTGCAAATCTC
The DNA here is from genome assembly GCA_017416915.1 of Alistipes sp. Taxonomy (GTDB): domain Bacteria; phylum Bacteroidota; class Bacteroidia; order Bacteroidales; family Rikenellaceae; genus Alistipes. Next base: position 21,336 of record JAFQAN010000036.1, read on the forward strand.
CTTGATGCTCTTATCTGCGTAGCCCTCCTCGCGGGTCTTGATGAAGTATGCGTTCTCAACGAAACGTGCTGAGTCGAATACCACGCGCTTGCCATACTTGTCGGCGATAGCACGTACCTCACGGAGGTTCTTCATTGATACGGGCTGACCACCTGCGGTGTTGTTGGTAATGGTAACGATGATGAAGGGAATCTTCTCGGCGTTCTCTGCCAATGCCTTCTCCAACTTAGCGGGATCTACCTCGCCCTTGAAGGGAATCTCGAGCTGAGTATCCTTCGCAGCGTCGATGGTACAGTCCAAAGCGGTAGCCTTGCGGAACTCGATATGACCCTTAGTGGTGTCGAAGTGCGAGTTGCCAGGGATGATGTCGCCAGCCTTTACAAGGTGTGAGAACAACACGTTCTCAGCAGCACGACCCTGGTGAGTAGGGATAACATACTCGAAGCCTGTAATCTTGAAGATAGTCTCTTTAAGCTCGAAGAATGACTTTGAACCAGCATACGCCTCGTCGCCAGTCATCATTGCTGCCCACTGACGGTCGCTCATAGCGCCAGTACCCGAGTCGGTAAGGCAGTCGATGTAAACCTGCTCAGACTTCAAACCGAAGAGGTTGTAGTGTGCCTCTTTGAGCCACTGCTCACGCTCCTCGCGAGTACTCATACGCAAGGGCTCAACCATCTTGATACGGTACGATTCTGCAAATGGAAGTTTCATAGTTGTAGTTTTTTTGTTTATTAATAATTTAGTAATTTATTCTTTTTTGATCTCTCTTTGCACCCTCATTCCCCTATTTTATAGGGTATCTGCGACAAAGGTATGCAAAAATATAGTCAAATGCAAGCCCGCGTCGAAAATATTTTCATTTTCCCTTTTTGGGTTGCAGACGATGCTATTCGTCGAGTTTAGCTTTATTGTTTTTTCACTAACAGTTCCAATATCTGTATGGCGTTAAGTGCTGCACCCTTGCGAATCTGGTCTGCAACGCACCAGAAGGTGATGCCGCGCTCGTTTGTGAGGTCCTTGCGCAGACGACCCACATATACGGGGTTGCTGCCCTGAGCGTACAGGGGCATAGGGTAGCGCTTCTCGGCTGGCTCGTCGATAAGCACGATGCCCTCAGCCTTAGCAAAGGCGTCGCGCACGTCGCTGAGGTTAAGCTCCTCCTCGGTCTCTACCCATATCGCCTCGGAGTGGGCGCGCATAACGGGAACACGTACACACGTTGCCGAGGTGCGGATGTCGGAGTGCATAATCTTACGTGTCTCGTAGAACATCTTCATCTCCTCCTTGGTGTAGTCGTTGTCCTGGAATACGTCGATGTGGGGTATGAGGTTATAGGCGAGCTGGTAGGCGAACTTCTCGACCTTAGGCTCACGGCCCTCGACTATGGCGCGGTGCTGCTCCTCGAACTCCTGCATAGCCGATGCTCCTGCGCCACTTGCCGACTGGTAGGTGGCGACGTGGACGTGCGTGATGTGCGACAGTCGCTCGATAACACCCAGAGCCACAACCATCTGTATTGTTGTGCAGTTGGGGTTTGCTATGATGTGGCGCGGTGCATTAAAGGCATCCTCGCCATTGACCTCGGGAACGACCAGAGGCACGTCCTCGTCCATACGGAAGGCGCTCGAATTATCAATCATAAAGGCACCATACTTGGTGATGGTGTCGGCATACTCCTTCGAGGTTGATGCGCCTGCCGAGCATAGAGCGACATCTATGTCCTTGAAGTCGTCGTTGTGTTGTAGCTCACGCACGACAATATCCTCGCCACGGAAGCGGTATGTCGTCCCTGCGCTACGTTTCGAACCGAAGAGGCGTAGCTCCTCGATAGGCATCGGATGTGATTCCAATATTGAGAGAAACTCCTGTCCCACTGCGCCACTTGCGCCAACAATTGCAATCTTCATATCTCTAATATTTTAATGGTTAAACACTTCGTTTTTTATATGCTCCTTAGTGAGCCTAAAACTACATTTTTATTCTTTTATTCTTTATTCGACCGTGGATGTCTTCTCATTCGCCCGTTATTCGCCCGCGGATGTCTGCGAGGTTGGCAAAATTGCACCTTTGCCAACCGCACACCCTCTGCTAATACCCGAAGTCGTCGTAGAAGAACTCCGAATCTTGATTTGACGGGCCTTCTGCCGACTCCTCCATCTCTATCGAGCAGTCGTACTTAGGCGGGTTCTCCGAGCGCTCGAACTTATCGCTGCGCGACACGCCGAGGGTGCCGTCGTTGAAGACCTTTTTGAGGAACTTACCCGTGATGGGTAGCGCAATGCGCGAGCCGTCGGCAGTGTGCGAGAAGTGGATGCTGTTCTCGTCGCCACCTACCCAGCAGCCCATAACGAGGTTAGGCACAATGCTCATAAACCAGGCATCGACATTGTCATTTGTAGTACCCGTCTTGGCGGCAACCTCCACATCGTCGAAGCCAAACTCGTAAATCATACGGCGACCCGTACCCATCGTTACTACGCGCTGCATCATCGTAATCATCGTGTAGGCGATATCCTCGTTTAGCACGTGGTGGGTGGTAGGTGTGAAGGTGGCGAGTACGTTGCCCTGATTATCCTCGATGCGTGTTACGAAGATGGGGTCGATGCGCACACCCTTATTTGCGAAGGTGCAGTATGCCGACGCCATCTCGTAGGGGTTGCTATCGTACGAGCCTAAGCAGAGCGACACCACGGGGTCGATATACCCCTTAATACCCATATCGTGGATGAACTCTGCCACCGCCTCGGGTGCTTTCGACTCCTTCATTATCCACGCCGAGTAGTTGTTGCGGCTGTTTGCCAAGCCCCAGTAGAGGGGGTGAGTACCCGTATATTCCACCTTGCCTGCCTCTTTCGGCGACCAAGCACCTGCGGGGGTGTCGATGGTTACAGGGCGGTTAGGCACTGGCGTACAGGGCGTAAGACCGAGGTGGTCGATGGCAAAGGTGTAGATGAAGGGCTTTGCCGTAGAGCCCACCTGACGACGGCTCTGCGTAGCGCCGTCAAACTTGAAGAAGCGGTAGTCGGGGCCACCGACATACGCCCTCACGTAGCCCGATGTGGGGTCTATGGCGACGAACGCTGCGCGCATAATCGCCTTGTGGTGCAGTATCGAGTCGCGCGGCGTAAGCACCGTATCACGTACACCGTTGAAGGTGAATACCTCCATACGCTGAGGCTGGTCGAATGTGGCGATAATCTCCGCCTCCGACAGACCCTCTTTGGAGAGGTTGCGCCAGCGGTCGGTAAGACGCATAGCCGCCGAAATCTTCTCCTCTATCTGCGCCTTGCTAAGACCTACATAGGGGGTGCCACGGTAGCGCATCTGCTCGTACATACGTGGCTGCACCACCTCGCGCATATGCTCCGCCACAGCCTGCTCGGCATACTTCTGCATACGCGAATCGACGGTCGTGTATATCTTCAAGCCGTCGCGGTAGATGTCATACTTCTCGCCATTTGCCTTGCGGTTTTTGTTGCACCAGCCGACGATAGGGTTGTTGCGGTACTCTTCGAGTGCCATATTGTAGTCCCACTCGGTATAGAATTGGTTGCGCTTAGGCTCATCTGCCATCATCGTACGACGCACCATCTCGCGGAAGTAGGTCGCCGTACCCTCGTTGTGGGCATCTGCCACACGGTGGTAACGCGAGAGGTCTATGGGCAGCGCTTTGAGCGAGTCGGCAACAAAGGGGTTTATCGCCCCCGCCTCCGCCATACGCGACAGCACGAGGTTGCGACGCTCCAACGCCTTGGGGTTAGGCTCGCCCCTGCGCAGCGGGGCATACGCTCCTGGTGCCTTCACCTGACCTGCGATGGTCGCAGCCTCCTCGATGCTCAGCTCCGACGGCTCCTTGCCAAAGAAGTTGTTGGCTGCCGACTTAATACCGAAGTTAGAGTTCGAGAACTCCACGGTGTTGAGGTACATCGCCACAATCTCCTCCTTGGTGTAGTTGTGTTCGAGCTGTGTGGCGATGACATACTCCTGCGCCTTGGCAGCAAACGTGCCTGCCTTGCCCTCGCCGCCGTGGGTGCGCATACGCGTCTTATATAGGTTCTTGGCGAGCTGCTGTGTTATGGTGCTACCGCCACCCTGCTCGCTCTGGCGCAGCAGCACGGTCTTGATGCCAGCACGTGCTGTCGCCTGAAAGTCGATGCCCGAGTGGTCGAAGAAGCGCACATCCTCCGTGGCGAGCAGTGCCGCAACAATCGGAGGCAGCGTGTGCGAGTCGATAGTGAGCCAAGCACTGCGGTCCTCGGGGAACAGCTCCTCGTAGGATAGGTAGGTGCGGTTTTCGACAAAATAGGTGCCAATAACCTCTCCATCTGCCGAATAAATCTGCGTGGCAAGGTTGGTCTTCGGGTTCTCCAACTCGTCGAAGGTGGGCATAGGTCCAAGCACCTCATTCTTGGCGAGGATGAAGAGCGTAGTAAGGGCGATGACGCCGATGGCCGTACACGACCACATAGCGATAATTACCCACTGCTTCCACGTAAGTTTACTCTTAGAATTTTGTTTCTTCGTAGCCATATTGTTTGGTTTTTATTTCGTTGCGTTGTTAAATGTTGCCTAACTCTCCTCTACGCTTAAAAATCATCGTTAAAATGGAAGACCTATGCCAAACGAGACGTACATCTTGCCGTCGGTCTTCGGGTTGTAGGGCGACTGCTTGTAGTATAACGAGAGCGTCGCCGCTATTGTAGCTGCCTGCGGCATACCAAAGAGGTTTAGGTCGGCGGTGATGTCGCCACCGTAGGACCATATATGCTCGCGGCGGTATTTTATGGCACCCTGGCTATCGACGGCACACATACGCCTAAACGAGGCGTAGTCGCCACCGATGTTGAGCCTCAGTCGCTTGAAGTATATCACGCCGCGCCACCCCCCGTCGGGATACCATAGCGGCAGTTGGTAGTTGAGCGATGTCGCCACGTAGTTGTCGTTCTCGATGTCGTACGACGAGAAGCCTCGCGGCAGCAGACGTGTCGATTTGAACGCCAACCCCGAGCGCACCGTGGGCGAGTAGAAGCCACCCAAGGATGTCTGGTACGACGCCGCTAACGATAGCGAGTGGTGCTTCGCGAAGCCTGGCGTGTAGAGTTTGGCATACGCCACTGCTAAGTGTCCGAAGTCGTTGGTGGTGGGGTTGAGGGCGTAGGATGCCGATACCACCACACCCCACGGTGGCAGGAAGTCGCGGTGTGCCTGGCGCACAGTGTTCTGGTATGTTATGCCCGTCTGCAACAGATGCACACCCTCGGTGTAGCCTATCGTCTCGAAGTTCTGTATCTTGCCACCATCGAATATCAGCCTATCGACATTCGCAACCATACCGTTCGAGAAGTCCCACGACGCCGTGAGCGACAGCTGCGAGGTGTGGTAGCCGTGCTGGAACATCAGCGGCAGTGTAGCCCCCGCGCCTATGGCGTAGTACTTGCCGCGCTTGGGCGCTTCGGGGAAGACAAGCTCGCTCTTCTCGGCATCCCACCGATATACGGTGTGTATGTTCTGCGTGCCGCCGTATGTACCCTTTACCCATAGGTTTACGCCTAAGCCGTTGTAGCGTATCATACCCTTGAATACCGAGCCTTCATCCCTGTTCCAGCCCCACGTTAAGAAACCCTCCATCGTCGAGAGGATGTTCTGCGAGAGTATCGTGGCGCCGAGGTTAAACGATATTCGCGACTCCTCCACAAGCTCGTAGGGGTCGTACGAGGCGGGCGCCCAGCTGTGTATGTTGAAGGCGTGGGCAAAGCGCTTGAAGCGGCGTGGTGGTGTCCTGCTGAGGATGCTATCCTTTATGGCGCTGTCGAAGCGTACCGTATCTAAGTTTACCACATCCCACTCCTTGATTTCGGGCAGCAGTATCTTGGGCGGGTGTGGTGCGTAGGGCTGCTCCACAGCACCCTCGGTACTCTGCACCACGGGGAGGTAGCCCTCGCGGCTATACGAGGTGGCGATAAGCGTTGTGCTATCCTTGGGCGACGGCATAAATGAGCCGTACTTCGATGTAGATAGTCGGTACTCTCGCCCCTTGGTAAGGTCGTAGCTGTGCAGCTCGTCGCGTCCCGAGGCTATCGAGCCGAAATATAGCACTCCGTCGGCAGCTCGTAGGTTGCTTAGCGTGGTGTATGTAGGCTCGGTAATCTGCTCCAAGCCCTCGTCCGTGAGGCGCGCTATGTGCATACCCCTATCGTCGGTAAGGAGCAGGTATAGCGCCTCGGTACTATTGTCCCACGCCATACCGTGTACCTCCTTGTCGGTGGGCAGGGTTGCCACTCTCTTTGCGCTGCCCTCGGCGGTGCTTATGATGGAGTATGAGCCATCCAAGCTATACTCCACCCACGCTATGCCGCGGCTCTCCATAGGCGTTGCGTATAGGGCATTCTTACTCTGGCGGATGGTGCGTGTGCGGCGCGTTTTGAGGTCCATATATCGCACCTTCGACCCCACCTTCTCGGCAAAAAGCAGGCTGCGACGGTACTCCGTCCACCATAGGCGGCGTGTGTCGCTGAGCATCGGGCGCGATGAGAGCATACCCGTATATATGATGCGCTCTTGGTTGCCGAGGCTGTCGGTGAAGACAAATGCCGAGGGGGTGTCGAGGTCGCTTTTGAGCGCTATGAAGCCGTCGTCGAGGGCTATGGGGTAGTCGTAGCGCGTATGGCTCTTGATGGCGGGTATGGCGAGCGGCTGTGTGGTCTGCTCCACGTCGTCTAACTCGTCCCAGTGGGTTGCCAACGTGCGGAAGGTATCGTAGAAGAGTCGCGGAATGGAGCTGCCGTATAGGCGTTTGAGCATCCACGATGTCGATACAACCATATAGGGGCGACGTACCGACAGCTCGGCGATGTCGTTGCCCATCACCCGCCCAAAGCTATTGTAGCCGTGGCGACACATCATATATCCGAGGGTGTAGTGGTCGGGGATGTAGTCTTTATACGAGCCACAGAACCACTTGTCGATGTTACGGAACTCCTCCGCGATGTTGCCATAGGAGCGGTATGTGAGCGAGAATGACGGTTGCATACCGCGTCCGAAGGTGGACATCGCCGTCTCGGTCATCACCGCGTCGCCCTCCATCATCCATAGCGGCATAAAGAGTAGCCCTATTGTCGAACTCTGCTGACCGATGACATAGCTTAGCCCCTTGATAAGTCCTCGGTTGAGGTTATTGTACTGCACGGCGTGGCGATATTCGTGTGCTATGAGCTGCTTTATCCACGGCATCGAGTAGCCGTCGGCCTCGGGTGTAGAGAGGAACTCTACGCGCTTTGGCAGCCACATAACAAGTCCGTTGGAGAGCATATTTGCGGGGTGTACCACGAAGGGTATCGACATCTGCGGATACTTATACCCAAAGCTGATGTCGTCGCTCACAGCATCCAAATAGTGCATCATTTTTTCTCCAACAATTTGTGCTGTGTCGGGGTAAATAACCCTGTATTTTTCGCTTTTCATCTGTCGCCAGCGATACGATGTCGGATCGACACCCCAACTGTAATATTGGGCGTGCGCTCTCTCTGCGACAAGTAATGCGCAGATAGCCAACAAGATATGTATCGTCAAGCGTTTCATCTTTTCATATACGAATATATAACGTACAAATATACGAAAAAATTTTTAATTTTTTGTGATAAGGGGCTATCTGCGGCGCTATGATACAAGTTGCCCCGCGCAGCTGGGGATGGCTGAGAACGACTGGGAAAGACTGAGAATGACTGAGAATGGCTGTGTTTTTCAGGGGACTACGGGACTACGGGACTTCGGGATATTGCGGGATATTGCGGGATATTGCGGGATATTGCGGGCGATGCCCGCATTTTTCGCAGACGTGTAGTCTCGTCGTCTCGTGGTCTCGTGGTCTCGTCGTCCCGTGGTCCCGTCGTCTCGTTGGCGCGCCCTCAGGCGTTCTCAGGCGTTCTCAGTCTTTCTCAGGCATTCTCAGCCAATCGCGCCCCCCACCTATGCGTATCTAAGCTAACCCACAAAAAAAAGAGGTCGCACCAATTGTGCAACCTCCCCTGAGCCTTGAGGGGGACTCGAACCCCCGACCCCTTCATTACGAATGAAGTGCTCTACCGACTGAGCTATTAAGGCAACCTAATGGTCAAACTTTTTTCGTTTGACGGTGCAAATATCGTAAAAAATTATTAATTTCGCACTATAAACGCTAAAAAAATTGTAAGATGATTACTTTTTTGGTCTGCCTCGTCTTGCTCGTTGCCGCCTATTTCATCTATGGCGGGCTGCTCAGCCGAGGTGTGAAACTCGACCCGAACGCCCCTGTCCCCTCTAAGACGCACTACGACGGTGTCGATTATATCCCGCTGCCGCGCTGGCGCATATTCCTTATACAGCTGCTCAACATCGCGGGTACGGGACCCATCTTTGGTGCTATCCTCGGTGCTTGTTACGGTCCTATTGCCTTCGTATGGATTACGCTCGGCGGTATCTTTATGGGTGCTATGCACGACTTTTTGTCGGGCGTCATCTCGCTGCGCAACGGCGGTAAGAGCCTCACCGAGATTATCAGCAAGTATTTAGGTCGTGGCACGGGACGTTTTACCCTCGTGATGATACCTATCCTTATGGTGCTTGTGGGTGCGGTATTTATCGTTACGCCCTCCAAAATATTGGTCTCGATGACCGATATTCCCTACCTCGTGTGGGTCGGCATAATCATCGTTTACTACTTCATTGCCACGGTGTTACCTGTCGATAAGATTATCGCCAAGATATACCCCATCTTCGGCGCTGCGCTTATCTTTATGGCGCTTGCGATGTTCGGCGTGTTGCTCTTTGGCGACTACGATATTCCTGAGCTTACGACGCTCGATAATATGCACGCCAAGGCGTCGGAGCTGCCCATCATCCCCACACTCTGCATCAGCATTGCGTGTGGTGCTATCTCGGGCTTCCACGCCACGCAGTCGCCGCTTATGGCGCGCTGTATGACCAACGAGACACAGGCGCGCCCCATCTTCTTTGGCGCTATGATATCGGAGTCGGTCATCGCCCTTGTATGGGCGGCTGTGGCTATGGCGTTCTTCGGTGGCGTCGAGGGTCTCAACGACGCTATGATTGAGATGAGGGGCGATGCAGGCACGGCGGTATCGACCATCACCGTTACCACGCTCGGCACCGTAGGTAGCATCCTCGCGCTGCTGGGTATGGTTGCTGCGCCCATCACCTCGGGAGATACGGCATTCCGCTCGGCACGTCTTATCGTTGCCGATATGCTCAATATCGAGCAGCGCAGCATCTGGAAGCGTCTCTTGGTCAGCCTGCCGCTCTTTGCTGTCGGCATCGGCATCGCCTTTATAGACTTCGACATCATCTGGCGATACTTCGCGTGGAGCAACCAGACGCTTGCTGTCTTTGTGCTGTGGATGATATATGCGTGGCTTATGCGCCGTGGCAGCCGTATGTGGATGCTTGCGCTGCTGCCCGCGATATTTATGACCTACATCTGTTCGAGCTTCGTCTTCGTATCTAACCAGTTTGTGGGTATGGGCGCTTGTGATGCGGCGTACATCTATGGAGGCGCTGTTACTGCCGTGTTCTCGGCGTTGGTAATGCTTAAAGTTAGGAGGGACGTGCGCCGTGGAGCCGAGATTTAACCCTACGCCCGACCAGACCTTCGAGTTGGAGGGGTCGGGCAAGTATAACTTTGTGGAGCGCACCGCCGCCGTCGAGCGCCTCGTTAAGGCGGGTCGCTATGTCGAGGCGTGTGAGGCGCGCTACGACGCCTTTGTCGATCTCGCAGCCCTTCTGCCCGATGAGGAGGCTCTGCCGCTGAGGTGGGAGCATCCTAATAGCCGTGCGGCGCTGAGTATCATCTATGGCTCGGCTGTCGATCACTTCCGCATCGGCGACTTGGAGATGTCGATGGCGCAGTTGGAGCTGCTGTTGGAGTGCGATAATGAGGACCACTTCGAGAGCGTTAATCTGCTGGCTATGTGTTATGTAGCTTGCGACGAGTGGGATGCCTACGACGACCTTACCTTAGACCTCAGCGATAAGTCGGGCGATGCCGTCGTTACGCGCCTGTGGGCAGCTTTCCGCCGCTCGGGCAGTGTCGATGAGCAGCTTCTCGCGCTTCTACGTTCGCGCCATCGCGTCTACTACGACGAGTTTCGGGCGGAGGAGCATCCCGACGATGATGCCTTCCGTCGTGATATATCGTCCGACAGACCGTCGCCACGTGCCGAGGCGCGCGAGTGGTGGCTGATGACCGAGCCGCTGTGGGCAGAGTTTGCCGACTTTGTGGATGCCGTAAGAGGCAAATAATACACTCTCGAAGATAATTATAATAGGCTGACTAAAAGCGAATTAGTCAGCCTATTGTATCTACATTTCACCCTCGTCTCCTATTTACCTCCTGTGCGACGATACTCCTTGGGCGATAGTCCCGTGGCGCGCTTGAAGTACTTGCCGAAGAATGACTGGTTGGGGAAGTTCAGCGACGCGGCAATCTGCTGTATGGTCATATCCGACGACTGCAACATCGCGCGGGCGTCGAGTATCACGTGGCTCTCAATCCATTCGCCCGCCGAGCGTCCCGTATGCTCCTTGACGACCTTAGATAGGTACTTGGGCGTAACGTATATACGGTCGGCATAGAAGCCTATCATACGCTCCGTGCGGTAGTGTTCGTGGACAAGCTCCAAGAAGCGCTCGACCATACTATTCTTATATGCCGTGTGCGTCGCAGGAGTCTCGTTGCAGCTGATGCCACCATAGTAGAACACGCGGATAAGGTTCTCGATAACTTGTAGGCGGAAGGGGTTGCTGCTATTTGCCGCGGCGCGGTAGAGTATGCCGAAGAAGAAGCGTGTCGCTGTCAGCTGTTCCTCGTTGAGGGGCGTGGCGGGGTTGTTATACATCGACAGATACTTCTGCTGCCACCCTGGGATGTTTATCATATCCAAGAAGCGCTTCGACAGCGCTATGGTATATGCTTGAAAGTTGGCACTCGTCTCCATAGGCTCGATAATCTGCCCTGGCATAAGCGTTATGAGCATAGGGCTTTCCAACTCATACTCTTGAAGGTTTACCTTTACGCGGCAGTAGCCCGAGGTGCATACCGAAATCACCGCCTTCTCTATCTTTTTGGGTTCGAGCTGCGAGCAGTCCTCTGTCGTGTGCAACCTTATTGTAAGGTCGTCGCCAATGGTTATCTCGCTGTTTGGAATCTCGTTGTAGCTCTCTTCTATCCCCGATATAAAGAGTCTAAGTGTATTGTCCATATCTCAGTTTTTTTAAGTTTTTCGGTAACTATCTTTGGGGCGACAAAGCTATCGCCTCGAAAGTACAAGCGCAAAGTAATGTATTTTATTTTGTAGTGCAAAGCAACTGACGACATATAGAACAATAAAAAGGTTGTTTAAGGTAAAAATTCGGATAAAAAAGCTCCCTATATGCTAAAATGTTGGTCGGCGATATATGCGTGGCGGTGGTGCGTTGAGAGGGTGAAGGTGCAGAAATATTGAAAAGATGTTGCGCGAAAAGTTGTAAATTCGAGGCAAATATTTTATCTTTGATAAAAATTTACGACTATGGCATTATTCAAGGTTAAGGGTGGTTACCGTCTCAAAGGAGAGATTGTACCTCAGGGTGCTAAAAATGAGGCACTTCAAATAATATGTGCTACGCTGCTCACATCGGAGCGCGTGGTACTGCACAACGTACCTATCATCGCCGATGTTATGCAGCTGCTCGACCTGCTCTCGGCGATGGGTGTCAAGGTGGAGCGCCTGGGCGAGGATAGCTTTGCTATCACTGCCGCAGAGGTAAACCTCGACTATCTGCGTAGCGCCGACTATCACAAGCGTTGCCGCCGTCTGCGCGGCTCGGTGATGATGATAGGTCCGCTCTTGGCGCGCTATGGTGTGGGCTTTATGCCCAAGCCTGGTGGCGATAAGATTGGCCGCCGCAGGTTAGACACCCACTTTCTCGGCTTCCAGAAGCTCGGCGCGACGTTCAACTTCGACCTCAGCGACGAGTTCTACACCGTTGAGGCTGAGCGCTTGAAGGGTACATATATGCTCCTCGACGAGGCGTCAGTAACGGGTACGGCAAATATCGTTATGGCGGCGGTGCTTGCCGAGGGTCGCACCACAATATACAATGCGGCGTGTGAGCCATACCTGCAACAGCTCTGCAAGATGCTCAACCGTATGGGCGCCCGCATATCGGGCATCGCCTCTAACCTGCTCACCATCGACGGCGTGGAGTCGCTCGGCGGCACCGAACACACTATGCTGCCCGATATGATTGAGGTGGGTAGCTTTATCGGTATGGCGGCGATGACACGCTCGGAGCTGACCATCAAGGATGTGTCGTACGACAACCTCGGCATCATACCTCAGCAGTTTGCACGTATGGGCATACGCTTTGAGCAGCGCGGCGACGACATCTACATCCCCGAGCAGGGCAATTACAGCATCGAGAGCTTTATCGATGGCTCTATTATGACCATCGCCGATGCTCCGTGGCCAGGACTTACGCCCGACCTGCTCTCGATATTCCTTGTGGTGGCAACACAGGCGAAGGGTTCGGTGTTGATACACCAAAAGATGTTTGAGAGCCGCCTCTTCTTTGTCGATAAGCTTATAGATATGGGTGCGCAGATTATCCTCTGCGACCCGCACCGCGCTACGGTGATAGGTCTCGACCACCGTCTGCCGCTACGTGCTGCAAATATGACCTCGCCCGATATTCGTGCAGGCGTGGCACTGCTCATTGCGGCGATGAGTGCCGAGGGTACTTCGACAATACAGAATATAGAGCAGATAGACCGTGGCTATCGTGCGATAGATACACGTCTCAATGCGTTGGGAGCGCATATTATGCGTCTCGACGAGTAAATTTGTTGTGATAAGGGGTCATCTACTGCCGCTAACGAATTATCTCGCCAATGGGCAGTACGTTCAAGTACAGCCCATCGGCTCGAAATTCGCCGAGCGTTGTATCTGACGCCCTTCTGACAACAAATTGCCTTGCACTGCTGAGAACGCCTGAGAAAGACTGAGAAAGACTGAGAACGCCTGTGTTTTTCAGTGGACTTAGGGTATCTCGCAGTCCCGTGGTCTCGTGGTCCCGTAGTCTCGCAGTCCTGCGGTTTTATCGCTCCTGTGGTAAGCGCGCTAAGAGCTACAACGAAACAAAAATTAAACGATATAGACAAAATGTTTTTAGAGAGTAACAAGCACAAAGGTTGGATAGAGGTGGTATGCGGCTCGATGTTCTCGGGAAAGACCGAGGAGCTTATTCGCCGTATGAAGCGAGCGCAGTTTGCAAACCTCAAAGTAGAGATTTTTAAGCCGTCGATAGACGTGCGATACTCCGACGAGGATGTCGTGTCGCACGACGCTCACGCCATACACTCGACGCCCGTGGAGTCGCCGCAGAACATCCTGCTAATGTCGTCGGATGTCGATGTGGTAGGCATCGACGAGGCACAGTTCTTCGACAACAGCATCGTCGATGTGTGTCGTCAGCTTGCCGATAGCGGCGTACGTGTAATTGTCGCAGGTCTCGATATGGACTATATGGGTGTTCCGTTTGGCCCTATGCCCGCACTGATGGCTACTGCCGAGTACGTTACCAAGGTACACGCCATCTGCGTTCGCTGTGGCGACCTCGCACACCACTCACACCGTCTTACCGCCGATGACAAGCAGGTGCTGCTTGGCGCACAAGATACCTATCAACCAATATGTCGCCACTGCTTCAACGAGCTGATGCGAAACAAACATCAGAAGTAGTATGCAGAAGGCAGTAGAGAAGGCGGTGGAGGTGCTACGTGCAGGTGGCATCATACTATACCCCACAGATACCGTGTGGGGCATCGGCTGCGACGCCACAAACGAGGAGGCGGTGCAGCGCGTATATGCCCTAAAACAGAGCAACGACAAGCACTCGATGCTCTGCCTATGTCGTGATGCCGATATGGTGGTGCGCTACGTAAACCGCGCCCCAGGCATAGCTTTCGAGGTGATGGAACTATCCGACAAGCCCCTCACGGCGATACTCCCAGGTGCCGTTGGCGTAGCACCAAGCCTCATACCCGACACAGGAACTCTTGGTGTGCGCATCCCGCAGCACGATTTTTGTCAGGCTCTGCTACGTAAATTCGCAAAGCCCATAGTATCGACATCGGCAAACATATCGGGAGAACCCGCCGCAAAGCGCCTCTCGGAGGTGGCGCGCGAGATTATCGATGGCGTAGATTATGTTGTAAACCCCCGCTTCGAGGGCAAGCCTACGCTGAAACCAAGTGCGATAATATCGTTTGGCGAGGGTGGCGAAGTGCAGATAATACGTAACTAAACGACTATGGCAAAGCAACTTATAACACCTATACAGAAGCGTTTCTCGGATGTTGATTCGTTTATGCACGTCAATAACATCTGGCAGCAGACATACTTCGACCTCGGCAAGACGGAGTTTTACACCCGCGTACTCGGCATCACAGGCGTCTTCGACAAGCTACGCATAATAACAGCCTCGACACACACCGACTACATCGGTCAGGTGCGCCTCACGGACGACATCGTAGTAACGACCGACGTATCGCGTCTTGGCAACAAGAGTATGACGCTCCACCAGCGGATAATGTGTGGCGAGAGGTGTCTCACGGAGAGTTCGTCGGTGATGGTGGCATTCGACTTTGAGTTGCAGCAGACCGTGCCACTGCCCGACAAGTGGCGCGAGGCACTCGCAGAGTACCTCATTGCAGAGTAACACACTTCTATCTCACAACAAAAGCGTGCCCTGAGTGGACACGCTTTTTTTACTGTTGTGGTATTTCGTATTAGCCGAGAAGCGTACGCATAGCCTCTATGTTGCGGCCATTATCCACAGCCTTGCCCTCGGCGGTGTAGGCGTGCGAAATAGCCCCCTCAAAGCGCTTCTCAACCTTGTTACGCACCACCTTCATCGTGCTATTAACTAAGCCGTTCTGCTCTGTGAATGGCTCGTCGGCAATGGCGATGACGGCGGGTACCCAGCGCTCGGGGAACTCATCGGCATAGGCGCCTCCTGGGCGGTACTTGGCGACCTCTGCGGCAACCATCTTAACAGCCTCCTTGGCGCGCTCCTCGCCCTCGATGCCGCGCTCGTCGAGTGTACGGTTGATATTCTCCTTTGACGCCACTACAAGAGCGATAGTATAGGGGTTTTGGTTGTTGTAAATCATAATCTGGTCAATCAACGGCGACTTATCGACCATAGCCTCCTCCATACCCTCGGGACTGTACTTCTCGCCGTCGCTCGATATGAGCAGGCTCTTGAAGCGTCCCAGCACGTAGAGGAAGTCATCCTTCGACATATAGCCCATATCGCCTGTGTAGAGCCAGCCGTCGCGCACCGTGTCTGCCGTAGATTCGGGGTTCTTCCAGTAGCCCGCCATAACGTTCTCGCCACGGATGACAATCTCGCCCTTCTCGCCCACGGGAAGCTCCCTGCCCTCGTCGTCCAAAATCTTGATGTCCAAAGGCTTAACTAAGCGTCCCGACGAGCCGAAGCGGTGGTTGCGCTTCGAGGGTACGTTGGTCGAGATAACGGGGGTTGCCTCCGAGAGGCCGTAGCCCTGGAACATAGGGATACCGATAGCGTAGAAGAAGCGCTGTAACTCGCTGTCGAGCAGCGCGCCACCACCGATGAAGAAGCGCAGCTCTCCACCAAATGCCTCGCGCACCTTGCTATACAGAATCTTGTCGAAGAGTGCCACTGCGGGTTTGAGCAGGCAGCGCCAGCCACGACCCTTCGAGTAGCCGTCCGCCTGATAGGCATACGACGTCTTCAACGCAAGGTGGAAGAGGCGCTCCGTGGTCTTGCCCTTCTTGCGTATCGAGGTCTCGATATTCTTGCGGAAGTTCTTGGCAAGAGCGGGTACCGAGAGAAGGAAGTGGGGGCGTACCTCTTTAATATTAATAGGTATGTTTTTCAGAGTCTCCATAGGTGTACGTCCCACCTCGGTAGTGGCTACCGACGCACCACACGCAATCATAATGTAGAAGCCTACGACGTGTGCAAAGCAGTGGTCCAAGGGTAGGATGATAAGTGTACGCCACGTTGAAGGTATCGAGATTACCGACAACGCCTGTTCGACGTTGGCGGTGTAGTTGCGGTGTGTGAGTACCACGCCCTTGGGGTCAGCGGTAGTTCCCGAGGTGTATGTTATTGTGGCGATGTCGCTGTTTTCGAGCGACTTGCCTATCGCCTCAAACTCGTCGCGGTGTGTTGCAAGCCACTCGTCGCCACGTGCCACAACACTCTCCAACGTGGTCTCGCCCTCGTGAAGGTTTGCGGCATCCTCGCCCCATACGACGATATGTTTCAGGTCGGGAAGCTCTGCTGCGATGCGGCGCACCTTGGCAAGCTGCTGGCGCGACACGAAAATCAGCTTCACGTCGGCGTGGCGCAGACGGAAGAGTAGGTCGTTAGACTCTTCGAGCTTAATCGACAGAGGCACACTCACTGCACCAGCATAGAGCAGACCCAGCTCCGAGATAATCCAATTGTTGCAGCCCTCGGCAAGGATAGAGACGCGGTCGCCACGCTCAATGCCCATAGCTACAAGTCCGCCACCGATGCGCTGTGCCATAGCCTTGGTTTCGTTATAGGTTGTAGGCTCGAACTTGCCGTTGTGCTTCTCCAACAAAAACTCTTTGGCGCCATACTTGGCCACCGACTCCTCAAAGAGGTCTATAATTGTACGTTTCATAGTTATAGTTGTATTCTATAATGTTTTCAGAAGGACAAAGGTAGGTAAAATTTTCTAAAAGAGCAATTCGCAGGGAATTTAGAGAATTTAGAGAGGTTAGGGAGCGCACTGCCTCGCACGACTGGGAACGACTGAGAATGCCTGGGAATGCCTGTGTTTTTCTGGGGTCCCGTGGTCTCGCAGTCTCGTGGTCTCGTGGTCCCGCAGTGCCGCCGATAAAGAGATTGGGCTGGATGGATAGTACTTGACGTACATTCCATTCAGCCCAATGATTGAGGCGGCGCTGATGCGCCGCTATCACAACAAATTTTTATTCTGCAAATATAGCCGCAAAATTAGGATCATCGGCAACCTTCATCATCGCCTCCATCATCTCCTGCTCATACTCAGCCATGATATTGTCAGCAACCTGCTGATCTCTCTCGTCCAAAGCGTCGTACCAAGAGTTGCACTCCTCAAAAGTTGCGGCAAATGCCTCAGCATCGCCATTGTCAATGGCTTCGAGCATCTGCATAGCGTAGTTGTCAGCTATCTCGCCAGTGGTGAAGCCTCCGCAGCCGAGGTCATCCTCGTACTCCTCCTCAAACTCGCCTGCGAGCTGAGCCTCATACTCCTCGATAGCTGCATCAGCCTTAGCCTTATCCTCCTCGCTAAGACCGTTATACCAAGTCTCAATCTCGGTGAGGAGCTTCAATGCTGCCTCAGCGTCATCGCCCTCAGAAACCTTCTCCATCTGCTCGTAGTAAGCCTTTACCTGCTCCTCTACGGTAAGCTCCTTCTTCTTCTCGCCACCGCAAGCAACCAGCATTGCAGCAGCCACCATTATCGCTAAAAGTCTTTTCATAGCTTTCTGTCTATTTATAGCTTAAAATCTATCTACTACCACTCCTCCTCGTAGTCAAGGTCGCTCATCTCGCCGTCGAGTTCTCCCATCTCGTACTCCATCATCGCCTCAATTATACGCTCCTCATACTGCTCCATCACCTTGTCTGCCTTCTTCTGGTCAGCCTCGCTAAGTGTCTCATACCACTCGTCGCAGACCTCAACAAGCTGCTCAGCCTTCTCCATATCACCAGCCTCCACAGCTACGATGACAGCCTCAATCTTTGCCTTTGCCTGCTCCTCAACGCTCTGCTTCTTCTCGCCACCGCAAGCAACAAACAATGCGGCAACAAACATAATAGCTAAAATCTTCTTCATAATCTTAATTTTTTTTACGGTTAATAATAGTTTCATTAGTACAAATATAGTATTTATTTTGTATCGTTGTACCTTTCACGCTAAAAAATAGTTACATTTGCACTATGAAACTGACTTTCTTGGGTACTGGAACATCGCAGGGAGTGCCTGTTATAGGGTGTCGTTGCGCCGTGTGTCGCTCACACGACCCGCGCGACAGCCGTCTGCGCACCGCAGCAATGGTCGAGGTAGGGGGCAAGCGCTTTGTCATCGACGCGGGTCCCGACTTCCGACAGCAGATGCTACGTGCCGAGGTGCGACATATCGACGCCATACTGCTCACACACGAGCATAAGGACCATACGGGAGGCATCGACGATGTGCGCGCCTTCAACTTCGTGGACTACCCCACCATACACACCATGCACATCTACGCCAATGCCCCCACGTCGCGTACGCTGCTCAAAGATTTCGACTACGCCTTTGCCGAGAATAGGTATCGTGGCGTACCCGTGATTGCGCTGCACACCTTCGACGAGCAGATGCCGCTAAACATCGAGGGCATCACGATAACGCCCATTGTCGGGCAGCACTCGTCGCGCTTTCGCTCGGTGGGCTACCGCATAGGGCGCTTGGCATACCTTACGGATTTCAGCGGCATAGACGCGGCGGAGCGCCGCAAGTTGGAGGGTGTCGATACGCTGGTGGTAAATGCGCTGAGGTGGGAGCCGCACGACTCGCACTTCTCGGTGGCAGAGGCAGAGGCACTCATAAGAGAGGTAGCACCTCGCCGCGCACTGCTCACACACCTCTCGCACCGTATAGGACTCTTCGAGGAGGCGTCGAAGAGGCTCGGTCGGGGCGTGGAGCTTGCCTACGACGGCTTAGAGATAGAGATAGACGAATAATAGATATAAGTATGGGAAATTATCTTAACGGAAAAGTTGTGGTTATCACAGGAGCATCATCGGGCATCGGCGAGGCCATGTCGCGAGAGTATGCTAAGATGGGAGCAAAGGTAGTTATGGGCGCCCGCCGCGAGGAGGAGTTGCAGCGCATAGCCAACGAGATAAGGGCTGCGGGAGGCACGGTGGCGTATGCCGCTTGCGACGTGGTCAAGGAGGATGACTGCCGCCGCCTTATAGATACCGCCGTGGAGGCGTTTGGTGGCGTGGATGTGATGATATGTAACGCAGGTCTGTCTATGCGCGCGCTGTTCGACGACTGCGACCTCAGCGTACTGCACCGCCTTATGGATGTGAACTTCTGGGGTACGGTAAACTGCACGAAGTATGCGTTGAAGTGGTTGCAGCAGTCGAAAGGCTCGTTGGTGGGCATATCGTCGGTTGCGGGCATCCACGGTCTGCCAGGCCGCACGGGATACTCGGCATCGAAGTACGCTATGACGGGCTTCTTGGACACTATCCGTGTCGAGAACCTCAAAAAGGGTGTCCACGTGATGACCGCCTGCCCAGGCTTCACCGCCTCGAATGTGCGCTTCTCGGCACTCACGGCAGATGGCTCACAGCAGGGCGAGACGCCACGTAACGAGGCAAAGATGATGACCCCCGAGCAGGTGGCTCACATCGTGGCACGTGGCATACGCCGCCGCAAGCGTCTCTGCTTGATGGAGTGGGAGGGTCGCGGCACACACCTCTTAAAGAAGTTCTGCCCAGGGCTTGTCGATAAGCTCTTCTACGCCGTTATGGCAAAGGAGCCCGACTCGCCACTGAAATAGGAGAGACGATTGAGCGAGAGCGGCTGAGAGGCGCGCGATTGACTGAGAAAGAGTGGGTGGCGCGCAATTGACTGAGAACGCCTGAGAAAGACTGAGAAAGACTGGGAAAGACTGAGAATGACTGGGTGGCGCGCCAACCGAGACAACGAGACGACGGGACGACGGGACTACGGGACTACGGGACTGCGAGACTGCGAGACCACGGGACGACGAGACCACGAGACCACGAGACCACGAGACCGCAATACCCCAAAAAAACACAGTCGTTCTCAGGCATTCTCAGGCATTCTCAGTCGTGCGTGGCCGTGCGTGGCTGTACGTGGCAGCTTGGCGTCAGAGTGGTGTAGATGTGTTCTATCGCAAAAGAGAGTGCCGTGGGATAGTACTAAAACGTACAGCCCACGGCACTCTACTTTTTGGGATAGGACGCAGATGCGCCGCTATCACGTCAAGCTATCACGCCAAGCACCTTACATTGATGCCTCAATATTCCACACAAACGCCCTCGACCCCTGCTGCTTGGTCGTCGAATCTATCTCGCGCAACGCATCCATAAGCACGGGAATCTTCTCATCCTCAACAATAGCGAGTATCGATGAGTTCATCGAGGGCCACGCGTGAGTGCCATAGTGAGGCTCTCCATCATAGGTGCCGCGTCCCTCGGTCAGCGCCCAGCGTGTGAAGCCACGCACACCATTCTCGTCGAGCATACGGTCGATACGGTCGGTAAGCGCCTGGTTGTATGATACAAAAAATGCTTTCATCTATATTTCGGTTTTATCGTCGGCAGAGGGCGTAACACCCCCTGCCAACGTTTGTTTATTACTTCTGTTTCTCAGCCTCTTCTGCCGCCTTCTTGCGAAGCTGCTCACGGATAAAGTCCTCCTCGGCCTTCTCACGGCGTGCCTTACGTGCCGCCTTACGCTCCTTGCGACCCTGCAACATAGCGTAGAGCGCGGGGACGATAAAGAGTGTTAGGAATGTCGAGAAGATAAGACCACCTACCACGGCAATACCCATAGGCTGCCACGTCTCAGAGCCTTCGCCGATACCCATAGCCATAGGCACCATACCCAAGATGGTGGTGAGCGAGGTCATAAGCACGGGGCGCAGACGGCTCTTACCACCCTCGATAACGGCGTCGGCAACGGTAGCACCACGCTCAACGAGCAGGTTCATATAATCGACAAGCACGATACCGTTCTTCGTTACGATACCCACAAGCATAATACCACCGATAAGCGCGATAATCGAGAGCGGCGTATTGCTCATCCACAGCGCAAAGAAGACACCCGACAGCGCGAAAGGCAGTGTAAACATAATGATAAGCGGGTACATCAACGACTCGAACTGCGTAGCCATCACGATATATACAAGCACGATGATAAGTATGAGCAACATTCCAATATCGCTAAACGCCTCGCCCTGGTCCTCGATAGTACCACCAATCTCCAATGTGATGCCCGCAGGAGCCTCGTACTCTGCCATAAGGGCATTTACCTCCGTAACGGCATCACCCAGAGCGACACCTGCACCAACCGAACCCTCGACGGTAACTACACGCTGACGATTCTCACGCTCAATCTCGGGCGAAGAGAATGACTCGACTACCGTAGCTACATCTTTGAGCTTGATGGGGCGTCCCATAGGCGTATAGAGGGTGATGTTCTCAACCTCCTCGATGCTCTCACGGAAAGGCTCGGCATAACGTACCACGATGTTGTACTCATCGCCATCCTCGCGGTACTTGCTACACTCGTAACCATAGATGCGGTTACGCACAAACTGAGCTGCCGTAGCGCTGTTGAGACCGTAGTACGACATCTTATCGCGGTCGAAGACAACGTTATACTCGGGTTCGAGGTCCTCACGCGAGAGCTGCACATCACGCATAGTGCTGAGCTTCGACATCTTCTGCTGCAAATCCTTCGCCGTAGCCATAGCGTCGTTCATATCGTGGCCAAACACCTTGATATTCACGGTACTTGAACCCGACATACCACCGCCACCGCCACCAGGCGACACGGTAAACTCACGAATCTCGGGGATGGCAGCGAGGTCCTTACGCAACTCATCCGAAATCTCGAAGATTGTAGGACGCTCCATATCCGACTTACGAGGCATACGCAGGTTGTAGTTGATGATGTGCGAACCAGTAGTCTGCATCGCCGCAAAGGCGTTATCCGACGAGTTAGCACCTGCCGAGGTTGATACCATATATATATATGGGTACTTCGCATTGATAAGCGAATCGACCTGACGAGCGATGCGTGTGGTGTAGTCCACGTGGACGTTCTGCGGCATCTTTATCATCATCGTAATACGTGCGTTATCGGCAGGCGGGAAGAACTCGGTAGGCACCTGGCTTACAAGCACCAACGACACGCCGAAGATAGCCATAAGCACCACCACGACGCTCTTCTTCCACTTAACCACAAAGCGCAACGCCTTCTCATAAACGCGGTCCAACCAGATAAGGAACTTATCGATAGGCTTATAGATGATACCGATGCCCTTGTAGGTGTGTGCCGCACCGTCGATTTTAAGCAGATATGCCGACATCATAGGTGTAAGCGTAATAGCGGCGGTGGTAGATACACATACTACGATGGTAACAATCCAACCCAGCTCTCTAAACAGGATACCTGCCAAACCAGGAATCATCGTAAGGGGCAAGAACACGGCAACGACAACCAGCGTAGTGGCAATAACCGACAACCACACCTCGTTGGTAGCGTAGATAGCCGCCTCCTTGGGCTTAGAGCCACGCTCGATATGCGTGGTGATGTTCTCCAACACCACAATAGCGTCGTCCACAACCATACCGATAGCGATACTGAGTGCCGATAGCGATATGATGTTAAGCGTAGAGCCTACGGCATATAGGTATATGAAGGCACATATCAACGATATGGGGATGGTGAGACATATAATAAATGTCGCTCGCCAACGTCCGAGGAAGACCATCACGACCAGAATCACAAAGATAAAGGCATACATAATAGTCTCCGAGAGCGAGTTAATAGAGTCGGTAATCTCCTGCGACGACTCGAAGATGGTCTCCACCTTACAGTCGGTAGGCAGCGTGGGGATAATCTCCTCCAACTTAGCCTGCACATCCTTGATAATCTGCACGGTGTTGGCACCAGTCTGCTTCTGCACGATGACACGCACACCCTTACGTCCGTTGATACGCTCGTCCATAGTCGCCTTCTCCAACGTATCAATGATGGTGGCAACATCCGAGAGCATCACCGTACGACCGCCAGCATTAGATACCACGATGTCGTACAACTCGCGGCTATCGTTGAACTCCAAGTCCGATTTGAGGTTGAAGGTCTGGTCGCCGAGGTCGAGCGTACCAGCAGGCACGTTCACATTCTCGGCAGCGATAATCTGACCCAACCCCTCGACCGTGAGACCGTAGGCCTCCAACTTCTTGGGATCGACATTTACCTGCACCTCGCGCTCCTGAGCGCCGATGACAGCCACCGAGCCGATACCGTTGATGCGGTTAAGCTCATTGACCATCTTATCATCGAGAATCTTAGCCAGCGCAGCATAGCTCTCATCGGCAGTTACCGAGAGCATCATAATAGGCATCATCGATGACGAGAACTTCATTACGGTCGGGTAATCGACGTTGTCGGGGAGGAACGACTGCGAGCGGCTCACCACATCGCGCACGTCGTTTGCCGCCTCCGTAAGGTCGCAACCGTACTCAAATTCGAGGGTAATCATCGAGACATTGTCCGATGACTTCGAAGTAATCTTTTCGAGGTTATCCACCGAGTTGAGCTGGTCCTCCAACACACGCGTAATGTTGGTCTCGATGTCCTCGGCATTACCACCTGCGTAGGTGGTAATAACGCTGATGTAGGGTGCATCAATCTCGGGATAGTGGTCTATACCCAGCTTTGTGAGCGAGTAGAGGCCAAAGAAGATGACGCCTACGAATATAAGTGCGACCGATATAGGTTTTCGCACCGCGGTTTCATAAATTTTCATCGTTCAAAATCGTTACTCGTTCTTAACCTCTACCTTCTTGCCATCTGCCAGACGGGTGAACGAGGTGATAGCAACCTCCTCGCCTGCTGCCAGACCGTTGGTGATATCCACCTTCGTACCCACGCGGCGACCATCCTTCACGAAGCGATACTCGGCAACGCCATCCTTGATGACATATACGTAACGCTCCGATGAGCCTGCCTGCTTCTGCACAGCGACATCGTCGATAACGACGCCCTCACGCTGACCCATATTGAAGGTGGTGCGGGCATACATACCTGGGCGCAGACGCTCGTTGGCATTGGGGATGGTTACCTCTACCGAGAATGTACGTGTGGCGGCATCCAACGCGGGGTTGATGCGCGATACCGTGCCTTCGAACTTCTCGCCAGGGAAGATATCCACCTCAATCTCTACCTTCTGACCCACCTTGACGATGGGGAAGTACTGCTCCGAGACGTTGGCCATCACTTTGAGCTTGTTAATCTGCATAATGTGCAGGATGGGCATCGAGGCGAAGAGGTCGCCAGGCTCAAAGTTACGTGCCGTAACAACGCCCGAGATGGGCGACTTGATGGTCGAGTTCTTACGCAAGTTCTCGACAACCTCCTTCTGCAAGTCGAGCGTGTTCTTCATCTGCGTAATCTGCTGGTCCGAGATACCGCCCGCCTCGTGAACAGGCACCATACGGTCGTAGTTGTCCTGCGTCGTGGCGAGGTTCAACTCCTGCTGTTTGAGTGTCGTCTGGTCGAGGACCACCACAACCTGACCTGCATATACTCTATCGCCCACATCGACGCTAATCTTGTCGATATGCAGACCCTGCGCTGCGGGGGTGATATCGTTCTCCTTGTAGGGCAAAATCTCCGAGGTGTATGTCTCGGTAAGCTCCACCGTCATAGTCTCGGCAAGGGCTGTCTTAACGGTGATAACCTCATCGGCAACATTGCTCTGCGCCGCCTTCTTATCACCCTGCGAGCCGCACGCTACCATCGCAGCAGCAGCCATCAACATTACTACTTTCTTCATTGTTTTATCTGTTTTATCTGTTTTTACTCTACTGTTGTATCATTTGCAAAGACGTTTACGCCCAATACCTTCTCGTACTCAGCCTGCGCCGAGAGGTAGTCGTATATCGACTGCGAGTACTGCAACTGCGCCTGTGTCATCGACAGCTGCGCGCTGTTGAGTTCGAGGATTGTGCCTGCACCAGCGTTATAGCGCGTGAGCGATATGTCGTATGCCGTTGTCGCCTGCTCGACGGTAAGCTCGTTCGAGAGCATCGTCTCGCGCGCTGTCAGCAGATTGTTTATCGCCTGCTGCACCTGCAACTTCACGCCACGCTCGGCATAGTCTCGCTGCAAGTCGAGCTGCGCCATCTGGTTACGCACCTCACGTAGCTGGTTGGTCTTCTTAAAGCCCGCAAAGATGGGTATCGAAATCTGCGCACCTACCGATATGGGGTACTGCCACCAGAACTTCGACTGCTGCTGTGCCGTAGCACCACCCGCAGCACCGCCACCCATAGCGCCACCACCCATAAGGGCGCTCAAATCGACACGCTCCTGACCGATGTACGAGATAGAGCCAAATGCCGCAACTGTCGGCATACGTGTCGTCTGTATAAGCTTCTCCTGATGTTTGAGCAGGTCGCGCTGCAAGTCTAAGGTTTTAAGCGTGGTGTTCTCCGACACATCTGTCGAGTAGTCCTCGTCGAGCAACACACGGTCGCGGAAATCGTCCAACGAGCCAGCAATCTCAATATCTACATCCTCGGGTATAGAGAGGTACATTTTGAGTTGCAACTTGGTGATGTTGATGCCGTTCTGCGCCTGGATGACCTGCGGTTTGAGGTTCGAGAGCTGCACCTGCGCCGTGAGGTAGTCATACTCGGCAGCAAGACCGTTGTCGTACAGCTCCTTGGTGTTGTCCACTACGCGCTGCGTCGTGGCGATAGCCTCCTGTAACACGTCGTACGACTGCTCGGCAAGCAGCACATTGTAGTATGCCGTGCGCACGGCAGCCACCAAGTCGATACGGTTGGCTCGCGCACTCTCCACGGCG
Source organism: Alistipes sp. (assembly GCA_017416915.1). Classification (GTDB taxonomy): domain Bacteria; phylum Bacteroidota; class Bacteroidia; order Bacteroidales; family Rikenellaceae; genus Alistipes. Next base: position 47,063 of record JAFQAN010000036.1, read on the forward strand.
GTCTCCATCTGCGTACGATTCATCTTCATCTGTCGATATACCGACGGCACGAAGAGTGGCAGAGCGATGTTGCCCGCCACGTTGAAGGTGTTTTTACCTCCGAACGAGAAGCCCTCGGTCATCTCCTGACGACGCAATGCCAAGGCGTACTGCGCCGAGGCATCTATCTGAGGATAGAGCGACGATACGGTCTGCTTACGTACATAGTCGTAGCGCTCAATTTCGAGGTTTGCCACCTTGATTGTAGGATTCTCACTTAGCGCAACCTCTATCGCCTCGTCGAGGGTCAGACGTAGCGTCTGTGCCTCGGGCTGAGACTGCACCTGGGCGTGTACCGCTCCGAGCGATACAATACCCGCGCAAATCATCACAAAAAACTTTTTCATCTTACCTATTTATATTTATAATTACTCTTGCACTCACTATGATAACGTATCGGGTGCGGGGATATTGCCAAAGTACTTGTCAAAGCAGGCATCAATAATGGCTATACCCTCAACGGTACAAAGACCGCGAATAAATATCACCAACGAGTACGACATCATCGATATCATACCTATCGCATCGCGCGATTCATAGGCGTCCGACACCATAATACCCTGTACGCTATCCGATAGCACCTTTGCCACAAAGTCGCAGTCGGCGGTCAATGTCATATATCCCGCCTCTACGCACTTTTTGAGCCATTGGCGCAACGTCGAAAGGTGATGTACCTCGGCATTCTGCTGCAAACGCTCAAAAACCTTGGGATAGAAACGGCGCAGGTTGCGATGCATACGGCTCGACACGGGGGCGTGGGTAATCATATCGCGCAGACATAGAATCATCACCTCCATATCGTTGTCGATGTCGGCTACCTGCTGCTTGCGACGCTCGTTTCCCTGCTCGACGTAGAGAACGATGCTCTGATATAGCAACTCCTCCTTGTCGCCAAACATCTCGTAGAGGGTACGCTTCGACACGGATAGTTCCTGCGCGATGTCATCCATACGCACCGACTTAACACCCTGAGCGATAATCATTTTCATCGTACGCTCCAATATAATATCCTTCTGAGTCATACTTTTGGGGATTTTACACGGTGCAAATATATGAAAGAAAACTCGAAAAACAAAAAAAGTTTTCAAGTTTTTTTGAGGGGGGGGGAAATGCTGGGTGGCGCGCGATTGACTGGGAATGGCTGAGTGGGCGCGCGATTGACTGAGAATGACTGAGAACGACTGAGAACGACTGGGTGGCGCGCCGACGGGACTACGGGACTACGGGACTGCGAGACTACGAGACAACGAGACTGCGAGACTGCGGGACAACGAGACTACGAGACTACGAGACTACGAGACTGCGGGACCACGGGACCACGGGATACCCTAAAAAACACAGGCGTTCTCAGGCATTCTCAGGCGTTCTCAGTCGTGCAAGGCAGTACGTGGCTGCGCGAGGCAGCTTGGCGTCAGAGTGGTGCAGTAGTACCGCCGATAAAGAGATTGGGCTGGATGGATAGTACTGTGCGTACATTCCATTCAGCCCAATGATTGAGGCGGCGCTGATGCGCCGCTATCACGCCAAGCAACGACAAGGGCTTGGTGTGAGAAGGGCGCCGAGTGCTACACTCGGCAAAAATGCCGTCGATGGGTAGTACTAAGACGTACGTCCCATTGACGGCATTTTTTGTTAGGGGACGCAATCGACCCCTTATCACGCCAAGACTATGCGTTGGTTACACGCTCCAACCACTTAACCATACCAAGCATTACGCCCATAGAGATAAGGCAGACTGCGAGGAATACGGTCCAGCAGATCCAGATAGGCACTGCGTTATACATAAGCGGACCAATCCAGAGAAGGAGGTTACCCACCGCCGTAGCACCAAGCCACAAGCCCTGGCAGAGACCGAGCATATGCTTAGGAGCCACCTTCGACACAAACGACAGACCGAGCGGCGAGATAAACAACTCGGCAACAGTAAGGAAGAAGTAGAGTACGAAGAGTACCCACGGTCCTGCAAGCTCAACACCATTTGCACGTGCATCACTGGCTGAGGGGTAACCCTCAACAAACGAGAAGCCTGCAAGGAAGAGGTAAGCCATACCTGCGATAGCCATACCGATAGCAATCTTTCGGGGCGTAGAGATATAGATATTACGCTTAGCCAACGCGCCGAAGATATACATAATCACGGGGGTAAGGACAATCACATAGAAGGGGTTAAGGGCCTGCCATACCTCGGGAGCTACGCTATCCGACTTCACAAAGTCGCGTGCGAACATCGAGAGCGAAGTACCGTTCTGGTGGAATGCAAACCAGAAGAAGATAGCGATGCCGAGTACTGCAAAGAGTGCATAGAGACGCTGCTTAATCTCCTTAGCTGCTGCCTTACGCTCCTCGGGAGTGTAGGTAACATTTGCAGCTGCCACCTTCTTAGCGGGAGTCGGGAACTTCTTACGAGTAGAGATAAAGATGGTAAGCGAGATAAGCATTGCAGCCACCGAAGCGATGAACGAGTAGTGGATACCCTCGTTGAAAATCTGCAAGTAGTCATTGCTGAACGTTGCAATATCGGCGATAGGAGCGTCGCTGAGCGTAGCGCCATTAGCCGTCTCAACAAACTTGTCGAAGTTTGCCATCTCAGCGCCATTAGCATTGAAGTCGTGGCAGAGTGCGGGGAGCTGTGCGTTGTAGGTCATATCGTGAGCCTTCAACCACCACTCACGCAACAGCGGAGCAACAAACGGAGCGATGACACCACCAATGTTGATAAATACGTAGAAAATCTGGAAACCAGAGTCGCGCTTCGACTTAGCCTCTTTCAGAGCAGCCTCGCCCTTCTTGGCTGCCTCAGCTTCGAGGTCATCGTACATCTGACCTACGATAGCCTGCAAGTTACCCTTGAACAGACCGTTACCGAAGGCTATCACAAAGAGTGCAAAGCAGGTAAGGGGCAACAACCAGCCCTGATTACCATCTGTTGCAAGAATAGGAATAGACAGCACCACATAACCTGCCGCCATAACCATAAGACCTGCCATAATAGTACCCTTGTAGTTCTGGGTCTTATCGGCAATCATACCGCCGACAAGTGCCAAGATGTAGATACCTGCATAGAAGAATGAGTAAACCAACGAGCTGGTCTCCTCGCTCAAACCGAACTTCGAGCAGAGGAACAGCACGAGGACTGCATTCATAATGTAATAGCCGAAACGCTCACCCATATTACTGAGTGCCGCAGCTAAAAGACCTTTGGGGTGTCCTTTGAACATAGATAAAAGTTTTTAGTTAATAATAATTTATAGTTTCACATTATATTTCTACTTCGAGGCGACGACGCGCTGTCGCACGATACTCGGACTACGGTTACGGAGCTAAAAACCGCTTCCGCCTGCCGAATATTACCTCACATTGGGCAAATATACAAATAATTTTTGTATCTTTGTCATAAACTTAGTGAAAAAGTATGAAAGAGCGTAATAATACCCTACCTATCGTAGCCTCCGACGAGTGGTTGAAGCCCGTCGAAGGGGAGATAAACTACCGCCATCGTCTATACGTGGAGCATCTCGAAGAGATTGAGCGTTCGTCGGGAAGTATCTCAGACTATGCCAATGGCTATCGCTACTTCGGCTGGCAAAGGGACGACGCTATGCAGGGCTGGTGGTTTAGAGAGTGGCTCCCCGAGGCTAAGGATGTCTATATCTTTGGCGACTTCAACTCGTGGCAGCGCACACAGCTACGCCTCGACCGCAACCGCGACGGCGTGTGGAGCATCTTCCTCCCCGACGCCATATATGGCGAGAGGCTTACCGACGGCTCGCTCTACAAGCTACATATCCACGGTGCCAACGGCTGGCGCGACCGCATCCCCGCATACGCCAAGCGTGTGGTGCAGGACGAAGAGACGAAGAACTACACCGCACAGTTCGTCATCGACACCCCCTACGAGTGGCACGACGAGGGCTTCCGCGCCCCCAAGGTGGGCGAACTGCTCATATACGAGGCGCACGTAGGTATGGCGCAAGAGGAGGAGAAGGTTGGCTCGTATGTCGAATTTAGAGACCTCATACTGCCACGCATCAAGGCTGCGGGCTATAACGCTGTGCAGCTGATGGCTATTGCCGAGCACCCCTACTACGGCTCGTTCGGCTACCACGTATCGAGTTTCTTTGCTCCGTCGTCGCGCTTCGGCACACCTAATGAGCTGCGCTCGCTTATCGACCGCGCCCACGAGATGGGTATCGCCGTGATTATGGACCTCGTACACGCCCACTATGTCAAGAACTTCGACGAGGGCATCAACGAGCTTGACGGCTCCGACCACCTCTACTCGAAGGCGGGAGACGCAGGCTACCAGAGGTATTGGGACTCCAAGACCTTCGACTATGGCAAGCGCGAGGTGCAGCACTTCCTGCTCTCGAACGTGAAGTACTGGATGGATGAGTACCACTTCGACGGCTACCGCTTCGACGGCGTTACCTCGATGCTCTACCACCACCACGGATATGTCGATTTCGACTGTCGCGAGCGCTTCTTCGACGAGGGCGTAAATCGTGATGCTATAACCTACCTCACCCTCGCCAACAAGCTCGTACACGACCTTCGCAACGATGCTATAACCATCGCCGAGGATGTGAGCGGTATGCCAGGCTCGTGCGTAGCGCCCGAGGATGGCGGTATGGGCTTCGACTACCGCTTGGGTATGGCTATCCCCGACTACTGGATAAAGCTGCTCAAAGAGCAGAAGGACGAGGATTGGAACATCTGGGAGATATGGTCGGTGATGACCAACCGTCTGCCGAGCGTACGCACGGTGGCGTATGCCGAGTCGCACGACCAGGCGTTGGTGGGCGACAAGACCATCGCCTTCCGCCTGATGGATAAGGAGATGTACTTCTCGATGGACCGCGCCTCGGAGAGCCTTATTATCGACCGTGGTATGGCGCTACATAAGCTCATACGCCTGATGACCATCACCACAGGTGGCGAGGCGTACCTCAATTTTATGGGCAACGAGTTCGGACACCCCGAGTGGATAGACTTCCCGCGTGAGGGCAACGGCTGGTCGTGCAAGCACGCACGCCGCCAGTGGTCGCTCGCCGAGAATGGCTTTTTGCGCTATTCGCTGCTCAACGAGTTCGACCGCGCAATGATAGCTATGGTCAAGGAGTATGGCGTGTTGGGCGACGGCTACCCCTACAACCACCTTATGGATGAGCAGAATAAGACGATGGTATTCTCGCATAGCGGGCTGCTCTTCGTGCTTAACTGGCACCCCACCGCCTCTATCCCCGACTACCGTATCACGGTGCCGTGGGCGGGCAAGTATAGCGTGGTACTGTCGTCGGACGAGGAGCGCTTCGGCGGCCTCGGACGTGCCGACGTCAAGGGCGAACACTTTACCACCACACACCGCAACGACGATGGCACGGAGTACTACACCATCGACATCTACAACACCTCGCGTACGGGCTTGGTGCTTAAATGGGAGAGATAAAAAACGTATAAAAGTATGAATATCAGGACAATATTTCTGTTTTGCAGCGCTGCAATACTACTTACCTGCTCGTGCGGCAACTCATCGAGTAGCACCCCCGCCGAGACACCCGTCGATATGTCGGCAACTGCCGTTACAGCACCCGTCGAGGAGGAGCCTACGGGCGATAGCCGCCTCGCGGAGCATATCGTAATCTCGAAGGAGGCGATGACGCTCAAACTCTACGACAGCCAGCAGCGCCTCATCTGCTCATTCCCCGTTGCAGTAGGCAAAAACCTCGGTAATAAGCGCCGCTCGGGCGATATGAAGACCCCCGAGGGCGAGTTTAAGGTGCAACAGATACAGCCCGCCTCGCACTGGACACACGACTTCGGCGATGGCAAGGGCGTCATCGAGGGGTGCTACGGCAACTGGTTTATACGCCTCGAAACGCCACCCCACCGCGGCATAGGCATCCACGGCACACACGACCCCGCCTCTATCGGCACACGTGCTACGGAGGGGTGCATACGCCTACATAACAACGACTTGGATAGCCTCAAACCTATGGTTAAGGTGGGTATGCGCGTAACTATCGAGACGTCGGTAGCCGACCGCAACGAGGATAACCGCATCGACGGCAAGCCCGTAACCGAGGAGAAGCCCGTGGTGGATGTAACCCCCGTAGCGAGCGAGAGCGTAGCAGCCGAAACTGCTTCTAACGATGCAGCGAAGAGCGAAGAGAGCGCCAAAACGCCCGCCACCGATAGCCGACCGACAAATAACGGTGCGTCGGGCGAGGTATGGCACACAATTGAGAGTGGCGATATGATTGGTGCGCTCGCCATTAAGTATGGTGTTACGGAGGAGCAAATACGCGAACTCAACCCTGGGTTGAATGAGCGTCGCCTGCAACTCGGACAGCGCGTGAGAATTAAGTAGGGCGCTCGAACGGTGCAGGGAGCGGCTGAGAGGCGCAACCACGAGACTGCGAGACCACGAGACTGCGGGACTGCGAGACCACGAGACTACGAGACTGCGAGACTGCGGGACCACGAGACCACGAGACCACGAGACTGCGAGACCTCTGAAAAACACAGTCTTTCTCAGGCGTTCCCAGTCGTTCTCAGGCATTCTCAGTCTTTCTCAGGCGTTCTCAGTCATTCCCAGGCGTTCCCAGTCATTCCCAGTCGTTCTCAGTCGTGCGAGGCTGTGCGAAGCTGTGCGAGGCATTGCCCCTTATCACGCCAAAGATACCGTTCGTCGTAATTATACGCCCACTCATCAACAAAAACATCCCTTTATATATAGGAATATTGGTTTTTTTTCTTACCTTTGCAGCGGTATATTGCGTGTGGTATGCGCCCGCGCAGAGGCAAACAGATGATTTATAACAAAAATATTAAACCAAATAAACCTATGAACAAACAGACATTTATCGTGGGGGGGGGGAAGCCACAACCTCTACGAAGCTCCCGAGATGGAGATTGTTGCAGTAAATGCCGAGTTCGGTATGGAGGCAAGCTCTGACCCCACCCAGACCGAGGATTACGACAACGGAATTTTTGAGTGGTAAACCTATTAAAACAACAAGAACAATGAAAAAGATTTATGCATTTTTGATGTCGGCAGTTGCTTTGGTAGGCTTCGCCGCTTGCTCTGAGGGTCTTAACGAGATTACCGTGAACGGTAACGATAACACCACAGAGGTAACTCTCTTCGCAGAGTTTGAGGATGATACACGTATGACACTTAACGGCAACACCCCCGAGTGGGAGAAGGGTGATGTTATCTACATCAACGGTGTAGAGTTCACCGCACAGGAGGCAGGTAGCGCCGTACAGTTCAAGGGCACTGTTACGGAGGATATGATTGGTCAGGCTTACACCGCATATTTCGGCACTAAGGATGGCAAGGTTGCTGCCGAGCAGACTGCTGTTGCGGGACATATGTCGAAGGAGACCCCCGCAACTGCTGAGATTGCAGCTTTTGAGAGCGGTATGACAATCTCGTTTAAGAACGCTGCTGCACTGTTGCAGTTCACCCCCTCGTTCTCGGGCGATGTACTATTTGAAATTATTAATGGCGAAACTATTACGCTCAAAGGTTGCGAGGCAGGCAAGACCTACTACGCTGCCGTAACCCCCGCAACGTGGGATGGTGGCGTACAGGTGTCATCAGACAACCTCCTTTGCAAGTCAGGCGCAAAGGGTCAGCTTATCGAGCGCAACAAGATTTATCCATTAGGCAACCTCGACCGCAAAACAGCAACCACAGCACTTTGGGGTGTTTGCGGTGTCCACAACGAGTGGGGTAATGCAGGCGAGGATGTTTTGATGTATGAGGATGGCAACTACTATGTATCGGTAGGTGTTAAGCTTGGTGGCGAATTCAAGATTCGTAAAGACAACTCGTGGGGTTCAAATTACGGCTGTGATGCTACCGCAGCAGTAGGCTCATACGGAGAATACAGCATAGGCAGCGACTATGGCGGTAACTTCCAGGTTGCAGACACAAATTTGAGATACACTATTAAGATGTCGAAAGATTTCAAGCAACTGATAGTATGCGCAACTGGCTATGCTCAGGAGAGCGAGTATTCTATTATTGGTGCAAACGGCAACTGGAACTATGACAACTACTTTATGAATACCTCTGTAAGCAACGTCATCGTCGCAAAGAAGGTAAAGATTACCACAGATGTAGGTGTTAAAATTAGATATGAAGGTGGATGGGGCTCGTCTTGGTCTTGCGATTGGAAAGCATTAAAGGTTAATACTAAGTTGCTCTGCCGCAAGGGCTATGACTGCAATATGTTGTTTGCTGATGGTAGCAGTGATTGGAACAAGGAGTACGATATTTATGTGCAACTTGTCAGCGGTGCTCCCAGTGAGTTCATCATCGTGCCCACAGGAAATGCAGCTCCTACATTCTAATTGAGCGCATTTGCAAAAACTCACAGCTCGGCTCTAAGGGGTCGAGCTGTTTTTTTTGCGAGACGACGAGACGACGAGACGACGAGACGACTGAGAACGACTGAGAATGCCTGAGAATGCCTGTGTTTTTTAGGGTATCCCGTGGTCCCACAGTCCCGCAGTCCCGTGGTCCCGCAGTCCCGTGGTCTCGTAGTCTCGTAGTCCCGCAGTCCCGTGGTCCCGTGGTCTCGCACCACCCGCACATCCATAAACTCCATAAACTCCCTAATCAACCACTCACTTTGAACAATTTTTTATATCTTTGCAAAAAATATCAGTACAGATTATGAAGGATATTATTCTCAGCATAGAGGGTGTCTCGAAGAGCTACACGGGACATACAGCCCTCGATGACGTGTCGTTGGAGATACCGCGCGGTGCGGTATATGGTCTTTTGGGTCCCAACGGCGCAGGTAAGACCACGCTGATACGTGTCATCAACCGCATAACGCTTGCCGACAAGGGGCGTGTGCTGCTCGAAGGCAAGCCTATGACCGAGAGCGACGTATTCCATATAGGCTATATGCCCGAGGAGCGCGGTCTCTACAAGAAGATGCGTGTGGGTGCGCAAGCACTCTTCTTCGCGCGCCTCAAAGGTCTCGACAAGCGCGAGGCGGAGCAGAGGCTACACAGCTGGTTTGAGCGTTTAGGCATCGCCGACTGGTGGGGCAGAAAGGTAGAGGACCTATCGAAGGGTATGGCGCAAAAGGTACAGTTCATATCGACCGTGGTACACGAGCCTAAGCTGCTGATATTTGACGAGCCATTCTCGGGCTTCGACCCCATAAATGCCAACGCTCTGAAAAACGAGATTCTCGGACTACGCGACCGCGGCGCCACGGTGATATTCTCGACACACAATATGGCATCGGTGGAGGAGATATGCGACCATATAACGCTTATCAACAAGTCGCGCAACATCCTCTCAGGCTCGGTGGAGGAGATACGCCGTGCGGCGGGAGGCAACACCTTCGAGGTGATACATCGCGCCGACGATAGTACGCTGAGTGCCGCCTTGGGCAGCTTCGCTACGACACTCGGCGCAAGCGAGGGCATCGTGGGCGGATATACCCGCACAAAGATACATATCCCCAACGACAACGACATCCGCGAGGTGATAGCGCGCCTCAACGACAGCTGCTCGATGCGCTCGTTGCAGGAGATGATGCCCTCGATGAACGATATATTTATTCGCGCGGTAAACGGAACACTCTAACCTATGAAAAAGATTCAACTTATAATAGCTCGCGAGTTCGGCGAGCGCGCTCGCAAGAAGTCGTTTATTATCACGACCTTGCTGATGCCGATATTGATGATAGGATTGATGATAGCGCCATCGCTGATGATGCTTATGGATACCGCCGAGCAGAAGCAGGTGGTGGTCATCGACCGCTCGGGCGTTGTTGGCGACAAGCTGCAAAGTGGCGGCGAGGTGCTATTCTCGGTGCAGAACGACCTCTCGAAGGCGGAGGCGTGTAGCATCTATGGCGAGGATAGCGGCATCTTCGGCATCCTATACATAGGTAGCGAGGTGGAGCATCGCGACTCGGTGCAGCTTATCACAAACTCATCATCGTCGATGATGTTGGAGGAGAATATCGCCTCGCAAATATCGGCGATAGTCGAGGCGGAGAAGCTCAAAGCCTACAACATCGATAACCTCGACCAGATACTCGCCTCGGTGGCGACAAATATCGAGCTTAGCACCTTCGAGAACAACGGCACAGGCGAGGTGGAGACGATGGAGAGTACGTCGTCGGGCATAAACTACATCTTGGGTATGCTGCTCGGTATGCTACTCTATATGATTATCATCATCTACGGACAGATGGTGCTAACATCGGTTGTCGAGGAGAAGTCGAGCCGCGTCATAGATGTTATGGTAACGAGCTGTACGCCCTTCCAGATTATGATGGGTAAGATTCTCGGCATCGCCCTTGTCGCCGTTACGCAGATTGCCATCTGGGCTGTGCTTGTCATCGGCGCGTCGAAGTTCCTTATCCCCGCGCTCTTCTCGCCAGAGGTGGCGGCAACAAACGATATGATGATGCAGGCGCTGATGGGTACCCTCGGCAATACGTCATATATTGCGGGTCTGTTTGGCTACCTGCTGCTCTTCATCCTCGGCGGCTTCCTGCTCTACGCATCGCTCTACGCTGCGGCAGGCTCGGCGGTCGATTCGGTGCAGGATGGTCAGCAGTTCAACACGATAATTATGATGCCTATAATCTTGGCACTTATCGTGATGATGTCGGTCTTCAACGACCCCAACTCGTCGGTGGCGTTCTGGTTCTCAATAATACCCTTTACCTCGCCAATAGTGATGATAGCGCGCATACCATTTGGCATCCCCACGTGGGAGGTTGTGGTGTCGTTGGTGCTGCTATATGCCACCTTCCTCTTTGTGGCGTGGTTTGCCGCCAAGATATATAGAATAGGTATCTTTATGCACGGCAAGCGTCCCTCGTGGCGCGAGCTGTGGCAGTGGACCAAGATGAAGTAGCAGAGGCGCAGGCGTTGGTTGTTGTCAGAAGACGAGAGATGTGGCACATCGCCAAAGAATAAAATTTGTTGTCAGAAGGCATTAGATACAACGCTCGGTGAATTTGTCGGCGATGGGCTGTACTAAAACGTACTGCCCATTGCCGACACAATTCATTAGCGGCAGTAGATGATGCCTTATCACAACAAATTAACGGGAGGGCACTCCAAGCACCCCCTTCATATTCTTCGCCCAGTTGCCTTGCGCTCGTAACACCTGCTCTACAATGTCGCGCACAGCACCCTTGCCGCCATTATACTCCGACACATAGCGCGACGCCTCGATAACCTCCATACAGGCGTCGGCAGGACATACAGGGATGCCCACAAGACGCATACACTCCAAATCGGGGATGTCGTCGCCCATATAGATAACATTCTCCGAATTGAGGTTGTTGGCAGCCATAAACTCATTGATAGCGGCAACCTTATCCATACAGTTAAGATACATGTCCTTGATGCCGAGCATCTCCAAGCGGCGGCGTAGCATCTCGCCACGACCTCCCGAGATGATACAAATCTTGTAACCCTCACGAAGTGCGTATGCCAAGGCGTAACCATCCTTGGCGTAGTAGAGACGTATAAAGTCGCCATCGGGCGTAGGGATGATGCTACCATCGGTCATCACCCCATCCACGTCGAAGACAAAGGCCTCGACGCGGGCTATATCTTCTTTGAAGTTTCCCATATATATTGAGTTAAAATTTCGTAAATGTGTTGCAACTCAGGCTCTCCGTCGAGCATAGCCTCGTGACGGCGGCACACCTCCACATCGCCACGCACGGCAGGTCCTGTCTGCACGGCGCGCGGGTTTGCCGACGCAACAGCCTTAGCTGCCGTCTCCAAGATAAGCGGGCGCAGCACCTCGAACGACAAGCCCTCGCGCTCGACAACATCGCCACCCGCCGTATAGAGGGCGTTCACAAAGTTATTGACCATAACGCCCGCGAGGTGTATGACACGACGCCTATCCGAAGTGGCATACTCCACCTGCGACGACAGACGTGTGGCGAGGTGCATAATGCGCTCACGTGCCTCGTCGCCATCCGCCTCGACGAAGAGGGGTACACGGCGTAGGTCTATGGCACGACCACTCGTAAAGGTCTGAAAGGCGTAGATTATACCTCGCCTACCACCACGCTCGGGGAGTGCCGCGAGGGGTACACTACCCGCCGTATGCACCACCACAGCGTCATCGGGAAGGCTCAGGCGGTGTGCCACCTCCTCGACAGCGGTGTCGCTGACGGCGATGATATATATGTCGGCAGGGGCAACAGCCGCGAAGCTATCGCACCACTCCGCATTGGTGAGTGCGGCGATAGCCTGACCACGCATCGGGTTACGGGCGCATATCTGTCGCAGTAGCAGCCCCTCGGCGTGGGCAATGTTGCGGGCAAAGGCCTCGGCGACATTTCCCGAGCCTACGACAACGACGCTCAACGCACCATCCTCCGTGCGAAGGGGGCAGCTCAGACGGCGGCGGTCGATAGCCTCGTAACGGTCGCTATGTTGCCATACGTAGCATAGTTCGCAGCCAAATAGTACTATGCGCCACGACGTCTGCAACCATATAATGAAGAATGGTATGGCGGCAAAGCTACCGTAGATGACGTTGTAGGAGTTCATAAAGCCCTGCACGTGGACATATCCCCACTGCCACAGTGCCAAGAGCAGACCCGCGGTGATGCCTGCACGAAGGGCATTACGCCACGCCACGGGGGTATAGGGCAGAAATTTATAGAGGAGCGTCGCGGCGAGGGCGGCAACGGCTACGGATATTAGCGCGGCAAGCACGGCATTTACGTCGTGCGACATACCTATCAACGAAAAGGCGTTGTGGGCAAACGACGTTGCAAAGCCCCAGAGCGTAGGCACTGTAAGGGCGATGATGAGGTACGCCACATATCGGCGCACGATGCCACGGCGGCGACGTATGCCCCATATATGGTTGAACGACTGCTCGACACGGCTAAAAACCGTGAAGAGCGCACCCATAAGCGCAAAGATTCCTATGACGGCAAGGATGCCGTTAGGCACTTTCGCTGCGGCATCGGCGGCTGTGGCAAGCACCTTGTCGAGCAGCACACTCCACTCCGAGAATGTGGCATAGAGGCTATCAATCAGCGGGTCAAGCACCCCTAAGTGGCTGAGCAGTATGAGCATAAGTGCCAGCAGCGGCACGAGGGCAAAGGTTGTATATAGCGTCAGCGCGGCACTCTCGATGGCGGTGCGGTGGTGGTTCATACCACGCAACGTATAGTACATCAGGCGGTAGGCGCGACGCAGACGACGCGACAGCCTGCCCTTCGTGGCGAGGTCATCGACACGCAGAAGCGTATTGGTGAGCAGATGTTGTATGTCGTGCAAAAGTTTCATCGCTTGATAGCTGAACTACACAAAGGTAGCTATTCTTCGACAAAGGTACTACTTTTAAGTTGAATTACCCAATTTTCGCCCTCGATAGTGGTAATGGCGAGGTGCATATCGTCTCCTGCGCGTAGCCCTGCGGCACGGCGAACAGCCTCGACAGAGAGCTGCGTATCACGCTTCGACAGCTCCACGCCTAAGCCCTTGCATCGGCGGCGTAGCTCCTTGGGGCGGTAGCGTTCGATACCCTCGATGGCATAGACTCTGCCTGGCAGCTCGACATCGGGCAACGAGCGCATAAAGGCGTAGCCGTTGTTGCTCCACATCGAGGCGTAGGGGCTGAGAGCGGCGATTGCCACACGCCCCTTCTGCAACGCCACATCGGGGATAAGCATATAGCGCCACTCTGTATCGGCAAAGCGCTCCGTGGTGGGCTGTTGCGCCATATCGGAGGGCTTAAAACACCACTCGCCAACACCCGAGATAGCCACTCGCAGCACATCTTCGCGGGCATTGGTAAGGATATTTAGCTCCTTGCACTCGCCACCGAGCGACACCACCTCGACCTCGGCAGGCGAAAATAGCCTAAATGCCTCGTCGCAGTCGAACAGCGGCGAGAGCTTGATGGCAACACGCTCGCCAAGGCGCCTCAGGTGCGGCATAAGAGCAAGCATATCGGGCGAGCAGTCCTCCAAGCAGACCATCTTACGCCCCGCGTCGGAGCGGCGGTCGGGGTCGGCATATATCCAGTCGAAGTGGTCGTTGCACGCCGACACATACTCCTCCGCCGTAGAGTTTACTACCTCTACGTTGCTAATACCCAAGAGCGTGAGGTTGTGGCGCACAACACGTGCAAGCGCCTCGTCGCGCTCGACAGCCACAACACGTCGAAAGCGGCGGGCAAGGGCGATGGCGTCGATACCCAAGCCGCACGTAAGGTCGAGGACGCTATCACCCGTAAGAGGCTTACGCTCAGCACACTCCTCGCTCGACGACTGCTCGAAGGCGCGCGGCGGGATGATACAGCGGGCATCATACAACGACGGCAATTTACGGCGCGCACGTTGCAGGTATTTTACCTGTGTGGCGACCAATGCCGCGTGGTCGATATGCTTATCCAAGGCTACAAGTTGCGGGTCGCGCTCGATATTTCTATCAATAGCGCGGCGCACATCCTCCCTACACAATATTTCTACATCAGAGGTATTCATCCGTCTTGCGTAAAGTTATCCTATTATCTCGTTTCGATGACCATACTGCCACCGTAATTATCACAAACACAATGTAGTAAACGACAATCGCGCCCTCCTCCATACGATACTCCATATAGGCGTATGGCAACATCTCGCCACCCTCGACGATGCTATTTTGCCACGAGGCACACCACTCCGCCGCAGCGATAAATGGCATATTGAGCGGCGCGGGCAGCACCACAGCGAGTAGCCCAAAGGCGATAACGGGATAGGCTATCACAACCACTATGGGCGTAATGACCACTCCCACAAACGACACTATGCCAAACGTATAGCTCACTATGGGCATCACCCAGAGTGTCGCTACGATGCCCACCACCATCGACGTTACGAGCCAGCGTAGCAGCCGCCCGCGTAGCCTAATATGCTGCATAAGTGGCACAGCCCACACCACGATACCGAACACGGCAGTAGCCGAGAGCTGAAAACTTATGTCGTAGAGCATCGAGCTACGATAGACCAGCATCACAAAGAGCGTTGCGGCGAGGGCGTTGAGCGAGTTATAGTTGCGTACCGTCCCTGAGGCAAGCATAAGTATCGAGAACATCACAGCAGCACGTACTACCGACGCCGAGGCACCCGACACCACCACAAAGAGCCACATAGCCACCACCGCCACGACATTGCGCCACCTATGTCCGTTGCGAAGTAGTACCAGAGGCTGCAACAGCGTCATCAGCAGTAGCGCAACAATGCCGAGGTGCAGTCCCGAGACGGCGAGTATATGCGTCATACCCGTATGCGAGTACGCCTTGGCAAGCGACGTAGGCATAGCACCACGCTCGCCCACAACCATAGCCTCAACGGTGCTATGTGCCGCCGTATCGAGGACCACGCGGCGGATGTTACGCATAGCATAGCTGCGCAGCTCTTCAACCTCGTAGCTCGCGTCGTCAAGCAGCGCCACACCATCCATATAGAGCCTGCCCACATAGCCACGACTGCGCATAAACCGCTCGAAGCGGTCGTCGGGGCGCGTGTAGTGGTAGATGGCACCATAGAGCCTCATACGCATACCCTGAGACAAGCTGCACCGCTTAGCAACCACCCCTATCCGCTCACTTGCAGAGTGCCAAGCACTGCCATCACTCCACGCCTCGACACGTCCATCTGCCCGCATAAGGCTATCGGCGCTACGCACACGCCCCTCCACCGATACCACCATCTCGATAGGCGTACGGTCGGGGATGCGGCTCTCGGCATCGCGCAGCTCACACACCATATACCCACATACGGCGACAAGAACAGCCGCATAGAGGTATGCCACAGCCGCCTGTTGCACACGCCACACCACAACTATCAACAGAGCGAGTAGCAGCCATAGCAGCCACTGTGGTAGGACGAAGTAGCTATGCGCCACGATGCCCACAACAAAAAAGAGCAACACGGCAAGCATCGGCATCGTCCTAAGACGACGTCTTAGAGTGTCAAGGCTGAGCATACTATGCCAAGGGGCGGATACGCACCTCGCAGACCCCCTCCAAGCGCTTCGCCAACGCCTCCACGTCGGTAGGCTCATCGACCTGACCGTAGTGATAGGGGTAATATATGGTGGGACGTATCGCCTCGACAGCCTCGACAGCCTCATCTGGGGTCATCGTATATGGCTGATTTACACATATAAAGGCAATGTCGATATGCTTATCTCGCAATGCTCGTAGCTCGTCGGTAGGCTCCGTATCGCCCGAGAGGTATATCTTCACCGCATCGCCCAACGTTACCACATAGCCGCAATCCTCGCGCTCCTTGGGGTGGAACTGCAACTGGTGCGGCGAGGTGTTATAGGCAGCAACAGCCTCAACGCGGATGTCGCCAAAAGGCTCGGCAACGGCGCCAGGCAGCATCGTATAACACTCGCCAGCGAAGCTCTCCGCCGAGGTCTTATCGCAGAGGATGTGTGTCTCGGGCGTTTCGAGGCTCTCGATAGCCGCCTTGTCAAAGTGGTCGTAGTGCGAGTGCGTCACAAGGATTACGTCCGCCTTAGGCAACGAGGCGTAGTCGGCGTGCGCAACCACGGGATCGACGTATATGTAGCGCCCCTCATACTCGATAGCTACCGAGGCGTGAGCGAAGAAGCTGATACGCAACTTTTTACCGTTTATCGTAAGTTCGTCCGTAGGGTATTCGGGGCGAGCATTAGTCTTGCTGCCAAAGAGTTTTTTGAAGAGTGTCATAGCGTTTTATTTTGTTAGTTTATGATGTTACGTGTAAGAAATTCCGCGATGCTATCTACCAGACCCTCAGTAAGGGGCAACGAGGGGTTGGTATATACCTCCACGAACTGCTCCATACGCTCCTCCGAGGCGCTATCTTTAAGCACGTGGCTCATACGCTCAAAGAGGATGTGTTGGGCGTGAGGCGCAGCACTCAGCAGTGCCTCGCCATTATCGACCGCGACCTGTATATCGCGGCCACCGCTAATTATCAGCATCGGAGAGCCACAACGCCCCGCCAACTCGCAGGGGTCGTCCTGCATCCGGCTGATAAGGAAGCTCTGCACGTTGGGATGGAAGAGCGATATAAGCTCTTGGGGTATCTGCTCCTGAGCCACCCTCTCGCCACGTTTTAGCGTGTTGATAATATCGGTAGCACGAAGCATAAGACCTATGTAGGTAGGCATAAGCTGTGCCGAAAGCTGCCGCAAAAGTATCTTATCGATACCATAGCCCGCCGTAGCAAGTAGCACTAAGCCATCTACCCCACTACCCTCGCGCGAGGCAAGCTCCAAGGCTATAAGTCCACCCTCGCTATGTCCCGCAACAACAACTCGCTCGAAGCCTCTGTCGCGCAAAAACGCCACGCAGCGCGCCGCATCATCGACAAAGTCGTCAAAAATGACGTCGGCATAGCCCTCTGGCGCCATAGCGCTCTGTCCCACGCCGCGCTTATCGTAGCGCAACACGGCATAGCCTCTCGCAACAAGCTCGTCGCTAAGCAGCTTATAGGTGTAGGTATTCAGATTATAACCCGAGTTGCCGTTACGGTCGGTAGGACCCGACCCCGCCACAATAACTACTGCCGTGCTACACTCCGTATCTGGCTCGGCAAGCGTCGCGGCGATATTGCCCCACTCGCAAGCGATGCTCACCTCGCTCTCGGCAGCCGTAGCAATGCCTACAACAAGGATAAGGGCGATAGTCAATATATAGCTAATACACTTCATAATAAGGCACTTATACTACAAGTCTATATTCGAAAACTTCTCATTGACCACCTCCGAGAGATGGTGTCGATTGAGGTGCGTATATATCTCCGTGGTCTCTATATTTTCGTGTCCGAGCAGCTCCTGCACCTGACGGATGTTTGCACCACCCTCCAACAGATGTGTGGCGAACGAGTGTCGCAACGTGTGGGGGCTAATCTGCTTATCGATACCCGCCTGTTTCGCCGCCTGACGTATTATCGTGAAGACCATAACGCGCGTAAGTGGCGTACCGCGATTGTTGAGAAAGAGGGTGGTATCGGAGCTATGCTTCGGATGACGAAACTCCATATAGAGCTGCATCTTATCACGCGCAGCACTGCTCACAGGCACTATGCGTTGCTTATCGCCCTTGCCCACAACGCGTATATAGCCCTCGCCAAAGAAGAGGTCCTCCAAGCGCAGCGACGTGAGTTCCGACACACGCAGACCACACGAGTACAACACCTCGATAATGGCACTATCCCTACACCCCTTCGCCGTGGTAATATCGAACGTATCGAGCAGCGCGTCAATCTCCTCGACCGAGAGCGTATCGGGAAGCGTACGACCCGCCTTCGGCGCCTCGATATACTCGGTGGGGAGGTGTTCGATACGGTCGCCCAGCAGCAGGAAGTTGTAGAAGCTCTTGATGCCGCTGAGGCGTCGTGCCTGCGATGCGCGGCTACGACCACGGTCGTAGAGCCACGCCATATAGCGCTCAACCATAGTAGCCTCGACACGCTGCGGCGGCACATCGAAGGTGCGCATAATATAGTGGGCAAACTCCTCTAAATCGCGCATATAGGCCTCGACACTATTGTCCGCAAGGTGCTTCTCGAAACGTATGTATCGTCGATAGTCGCGGGCAAATTCATCCCACTTTTTCGCACTTTCTATCATAATATTTGTATCTTTGTGGTAAAGATACGAATTTTTACATAATATCTGCCCCTTCGAGGGTAAAAAAGTTATACGACGACCAACGATGAGAGAGTATATCGAGCTAATAATTCTTACCGCCGACGACGAGCATAGTGAAATTGCGACCGCCTTTTTGTCGGACTTCCCGTTCGACTCGTTCGACACGCACACTACTACTAAGGGCGTTGAGCTTCACGCCTTTATCCTTAGCGAGGAGTGGAGAGCCTGCCGCGACGAGGCTCTTAGAGCCATCGACGGCTACGGCACAGCTATCGAGGAGCGCACCGTCGAGGACGAAAATTGGAACGAGCAGTGGGAGCGCGAGGGTTTCGAGCCTATCGACATTGATGGTCGTATGCGCATCCGCGCCCCGCACCACACACCTGCCAAAGGCTCCTCAATCGACATCATCGTAGCACCACGTATGGCATTTGGCTCGGGACACCACTACACCTCGCGGATGATGTGCCGCGCCATTATGCGCCTCACGCCTGCCAATGCTACGCTCCTCGACGTGGGCTGTGGCACGGGCATACTCACGTTTGCAGCGTTGGGCTGCGGAGCATCGTCTGCCGACGCCGTGGATATAGACCCCTGGTCGGTGGAGAGTGCGCGCGAGGCGGCAGCCCTGAACGGCGTGGAGCAGAGGGTGCGAGTGCTTCTCGGCACGATAGAGGCGGTAGAGGGGCGATGCTACGATATGGTCGTGGCAAACATCAACCGCAACATAATCATCGCAGATATGGCGCGCTATGCCGCGGCACTACACAAGGGCGGAGTGCTACTACTTAGCGGCTTCTTGGAGGAGGACATAGAGGCGGTTAGGAGCGCTGCTCGCCAGAACGACATAGCCGTCGAGGAGGTCGATAGCGACAATGGTTGGGTATGTATGGCGTGTCGCAAGCAATGCTAAGGAGCGATGATAATAGATTAATAATCAACGAATAAATCTCTTCAAATGATAATTCTTCCCTCGGTATATTTCGGCTCGGTGGAGTATTGGACAGCCCTTGTCAAGGGCAAAGACGACGTGGTAATCGACATCGGCGAGAACTATGTGAAGCGCTCGGAGCGTAACCGCACCTCGATACTCACTTCGGGCGGCGTTATGCAACTTTCGGTGCAGCTTGCCCACGCCAACCGCCCACGACAGCCGATGCGCTCGATGCGTATCGACTACTCGAAGCGTTGGCAGCACCAGCACCGCGTAGCGATGGAGTCGGCATACCGCTCGTCGCCCTACTACGACTACTTTGCCGACCGTTTCGAAACGCTATACACCACCCACTACGACTACCTCTTAGACCTAAATATGGCGACATTGGAGAGGGTGTGTTCGTTGCTGAAAATCGACGTGCCGCGCATCTCGGAGCAGTACATATCTGCCTCGGCAGAGGACATCGACCTGCGCGACAAAAAGAGAGGCTCCACCTTCACGGCAGAGCCTTATACTCAGGTATTTGAGGATAGAATGGCGTTCGAGCCAAACCTCTCGATATACGACCTTGTGATGTGCGAGGGCAGGGAGGCTATCGACGTGCTTTTAGCGAGTGAGTTGTAAACCCTACGCTGTCGCGCAGCCCTCCCGTAGCATCCACGGCACGTACCGTGGCCCGCTGATGGACAACAACGCTATCGGCAACATATTGACACTGGGCAACCTCTCTCACGGCAACCGTGTCGCCCTCGACAATGAGCGTGGGCGTACCTGTCGAACAATAGACCTTTATATTTTGTAGCGTATCACGCCTCTCGGTCCAGCGGCGCTCGGCGATATGTAGCGTACCTCTACGCCTATTCCACATAGCGCGATAGAGGTAGTAGGCATCCTTCGCCGCGCGGTGGTCAAAGTCCATAAGTCCCGAGTGGTCAATGCCGTAGCTATTGCGTGTGGTGGCAAAGTCATACATATTCTCCAACCACACGCCCCAAAATATGCCCGACGAGGGGAGTATAGCGGCATAGCGCTCGTGCATAAGTGTTTGGCGGCGCTCCGAGAGGCGGTGTGTGCCACGCTCGGCACGGCGCACCTCGTCGTCCTGATGCGACATCATACCCTGCTCGCCATACGACACGGCGTAGCGCAACGCCTCCCACGCCCTATTTGACGAGAGCTGGTCGCACCACACTTCAACATCGTCGAACTGCCCCTTCATCCAGCCCGCATCCTGACGAAAGACTATAAGGTCGGTAACGAAGTTTATCGCACCATTACTATTGCTGCACCCCACCGTAGGGCGTGAGGCATCGAGGCTGTGTGCCAACGCGTCCAACTCCTCGATAAAGGGTACCACATCGTCGCCGCGCTGCCACGCCAGCGAGAAGAGACCCCACATCGCCACCGACGGGTGGTTAAAATTCTGTGCTACAATCTCTTGAAGTTGTTGCTTTGCGTTGTCCTGCAACGCCACCGTAGGCAGATAGCCCACATCGGCAAAGGCGTAGCGTGAGCGCGTCAGAGGCAGGTCTATCCACGCCAAAATGCCTCGTCTGTCGCACTCGTCGTAGAGCATATCGGCGTGCGGACCTCCCAACGAGCGGATGGCATTGGCACCCAAATCTTCAATTTGGTCGATATCCGAGAGAATCTGCTCGCGGCTCATTGCACTACCCGATGCGTGGCAGTCGTGAGCGAGGTTTACGCCCTGCACAAAGAGGGGTTTATCGTTGATGAGCAGCTTGTTATCTTCGCTAATAGAGATTTTGCGAATACCCGTCTTAACGCTTACGAAGTCCATAGGCGACTCCTCATCGCCCAACGACACCTCGACCGTGTAGAGCGAGGGCGAGGCGGGACTCCACAGCTCGGGATAGTTAATCTCGAAGGGTATTTCGACCGTGCGTCCCGACTCAATCTTTGTGGCACGTACGCTACGACGGTCCACCTCATAGCCGTCTGGGGCGACGATACGCATATTTACCGCCACATTATCCGACGTGGGCGACGACAGATGCACACGCACAACGCCCGACGCTTGGTTAGCATCGACCTTCTGCTGCACGACAAAGAGACCGTCGGAGCCATAATAGAGGGGCGTAACGATACTCTTGCCCGTAACCAACAGCTCTACATCGCGGTAGATGCCGCCATATAGGTTTTGGTCCGTCGAGAGGGGTAGCACGTCGTTGCGATAGCTATTCGACACCTCGACAAGCAGCTGATTGTTAGCGCCATAGTTTACACGGTGTGTGATTTCGAGCGTGAAGGCGGTATATCCTCCACGATGCTCGCCCACGTGGCGGCCATTGACAAAGACATCGGCTACGCTCTGCACACCGCCAAAGCGCAAGAAGAGGCGCTTGCCGCTCCACTCCGCAGGGATATACAACTCGCGCAGATAGCGCGCCGTGGTGCGGCGGTAGTCGTGGTCGGCGACGGCAACATCGTCATTCCAGGTATGGGGCAGCTCGACATAGCGCGCATTGTCGCTGTCGTGTTCCGAGGCGTAGAAAAACATCCAATCATCGTTGAGCGAATAGCTACTGCGTAGCGGCTCAACAGCCTGTGCCATACAGGTAAAAAAGATGGCTATTATGGTTAAAACTCTCTTCATATTGCAACATTATCGCCACAAAGATACAAATAAACGAAAAAAATTACTAACTTCGTGCGAAATATTGGGTTGAGAAAACCTCAAAAAAGTAACTTAACGACACCGATTATGATTGATATTTTAGTTGCTATTGCCGCCGTTTGGGCTTTTATCTTGGGTCTGCGCCGCGGTATGATTGTTCAACTCTGCCACCTTGTAGGACTCTACGTCGCTATACTCATAGCACCCACCATCGCCTCGCCCATAGGCTCGCTACTTATGGACGACCCAGGCAAGGCTTATATCGCAGGCTTCGGCATTGTGGTTGCCGTGGTGCTTCTGGTGGTGTGGTTAGTAGCGCCGCTACTGCGCTCGATAGTCATCTGGCGCCCTGCACGGCAGTTAGACAGCCTACTGGGCGGTGTGCTTAACCTCGCCACAATGGTACTCGTTACCGCCGTACTCTTCTCGGTATTCGACCGTGCCAACATCAGCGAGAAGCCGCGTTGGGAGAGGATTGGCGACCTTGTGGCAGAGTGCGAGAGCGACGAAGAGCTACGCGAAAAGATACTATCGCTGGAAAACGGACAGGGCGAGATGCGCGAATACTTCTATCCGCGCCTCGTAGAGTACGAGACACTCGACGCCTCGGCGACATTCACCCCTCTGGCACACCTTGGCGATAGGCTATGTCCCACGCTCGGCAAGATTGACGAGCTTATACAGCAGGAGGCAGCCAACGCCGTACTCGGCGGTGATGTTATTGTGTGGGGCAAGGAGTTTTCACAGCAATAAACCTATTTTAGAATGGAGCAACTACTCGAAGGCACGGTAATCAGCTCTACGGGCAGCTGGTACGAAGTCGAGACTGCTGAGGGCAGGCTCAACTGCCGCATACGTGGACGTCTGAGGCTCAAAGGCATACGTTCGACAAACCCCGTCGTCGTGGGCGACCGCGTAAGGGTCGAACCCGACAACGACAGTAGCGCAATAGTGGAGATTCTACCACGCCGCAACTACGTCATACGCCGCGCCTCGAACCTCTCGAAGGAGTCGCATATCATCGCCGCCAACATCGACCGAGCGCTGCTCATCGTAACGCTGCACTCGCCAGCCACGCCGCGCGAGTTTGTCGATAGGTTTTTGGTTACGTGCGAGGCATACAAGATACCCGTAACCATCGCCTTGGGCAAGGCAGATACGCTTACGGGCGAGCATCACGACGAGGCGGAGGAGTTTTGCGCCATATACCGCGATGCGGGTTACGACGTCGTTCGCCTATCCTCGACCACAGGCGAGGGCGTTGAGCATATCGCCTCGATGCTATCGGGGCGCACAACGCTTGTGGCAGGCAACTCGGGCGTGGGTAAATCGACACTCATAGGCACCATCGCCCCCGACGTAGAGATACGCACGGGCGAAATCTCCGAGAGCCACCATAAGGGCAAGCACACCACCACATTTTCGACGATGTACCGCATCCACGACGGATATATCATCGACACGCCAGGCATCAAGGGCTTCGGTCTTATCGACATCGACGACAGGGAGCTATGCCGCTACTTTCCCGAGATGATGCGCCTCGCCCCCGACTGCCGCTTCTACAACTGCACACACACACACGAGCCAGGCTGCGCCGTGCGTAGCGCCGTAGAGGAGGGTATGGTGGCGTGGTCGCGCTACGAGAGCTACCTGAAAATATTGGACGAAGATGACAAATATCGCAAGTAGATTACGCACCGAGGAGCATAGCGACGCTTGGTTTCGCGAGCGCCTCGACTATATGACCCAATTTCTCACGGACGAGCGACAGCAGATACTGCGCCGCACCGTGGCACAGCGCACCCACTACGTGCGCATCCTCACCGAGAATATGTTTCATCCGCAGAATGCCAGCGCCATAATGCGCCACTGCGAGGCCTTCGGCGTGCAGCAGATACACACCGTCGAGGACCGCTGCCGCTTCGACCCGAGCGTAAACATCGTGCGCGGCACGCAGAAGTGGGTCGATGTGGAGCATCACGCCACCACCGCCGACGCCCTTGCCGCCCTACGCTCGGAGGGCTACCGCATCGTGGCAACAACACCGCACCGATGCAGCTCTACGCCCGAGACCTTCGACGTTACGAAGGGTAAGTTTGCCTTAGTCTTCGGCACCGAGCATGCAGGCATCTCGGACGAGGTTATAGCTGCGGCAGACGATTTCTTAATGATTCCGATGTGTGGTATGGTCGAGAGCCTCAACGTCTCGGCATCTGCCGCTATCCTTATATATATGCTCGCGGAGCGTGTGCGACAAAGTGTCGAGGGGTGGCAGCTCAGCGACGCGGAGCAGCTGCGACTGCTCACACGCTGGACACTGTCGAGCATCCGCGACTACGAGGGCATACTACGCCGCGCCGAGCAGTGCGGCAAACTGACGGTGGAGCGTTAGCAGCCGTTAGACATAATACTGTCAATAAAAGAGTTATGATACTTAGAAAACAATTTTTGCAACACGTAGGACAGACCTCGCCGTCGCCTATGCTGATAGAGGTCGCCCGTGCCGAAGGCTCGTTCTTCTATACGCCCGAGGGCAAGCGCTACTTCGACCTTGTGGCGGGTGTGTCGGTGAGCAACGTAGGACACGGCAATAGCGAGGTCATCGCCGCCGTGCAGAAGCAAGCAGCTGACTATATGCACATTATGGTCTATGGCGAGATGGTCGAGCGCCCGCAGGTGGAGTATGCTCGTCGCATCGCAGAGCTGCTGCCTGGGGCGCTGGACTGCGTCTATTTCGTCAGCTCGGGAGCAGAGGCTGTCGAGGTGGCGCTAAAACTCGCAAAACGCTATACGGGACGTACAGAGCTTATCTCTATGCGCCGTGCCTACCACGGCTCGACACACGGTGCGATGTCGATGATGGGCGCCCCCGAAGGCGAGGAGTGGAAGGCTGCGTTCAGACCTCTGCTGCCCGATACGCGCGCCATCGAATTTAACTCCTTCGACGACCTTCGATATATCACCGAGCGCACGGCAGGAGTGCTTTGCGAGGTGGTGCAGGGCGAGGCGGGCATACGTCTTCCCAACCCCGAATGGCTGCACGCTCTGCGTGAGCGCTGCTCGGAGGTGGGTGCGCTGCTTATCTTCGACGAGATACAGACGGGTATGGGTCGCACGGGCGAGATGTTCGCCTCGACGAAGTATGGCGTAACGCCCGATGTGGTCTGCTTGGCAAAGGCTTTTGGTGGCGGTATGCCCCTCGGCGGCGTAGCGGCAAACAGCAAAATTTTAGACTCTTTTACGAATAACCCTTGCTTGGGTCATATAACGACGTTTGGCGGTCATCCTGTATGCTGCGCCGCAGGTCTTGCAGCACTCAACTACCTGATAAATAACAATATCGTCGAGCAAGTCGAGGCTAAGGGCGAGCTGTTTGAAAGACTGCTTGCGGACCATCCTCACGTCAAGGAGATTCGTCGCTCGGGACTTTTGATGGCTGTTGAGTTGGGCAGCTCGGAGCGCCTCTACGCGATGATGGATATGTTCAAGGAGGCGGGTATTATGAGCGACTGGTTTTTGTACTGCGACACGGCATTTAGAATCTCTCCGCCGCTCACAATTTCGGAGGGCGAAATTGAGGAGTGCTGCACGATTATTCGCCGCGCACTCGACAGGCTGTAAAAAGATAGGACGGCGGGACTGCGAGACAACGGGACTACGAGACCCCCGAAAAACACAGGCATTCTCAGGCGTTCCCAGGCGTTCTCAGCCATTCTCAGTCGTGCGCGGCAGTTTGTTGTGAGAGTGGTGCAGATGTGGTGCATCGCAAAAGAGAGCACCACGGGATAGTACCAAAACGTACAGCCCGTGGTGTTTTACTTTTGGGATGTACCGCAGATGCGCCACTATCACAACAAATATCCCACTATTTTTTGTCATTTTAGTATTTTATACTAACTTTGCCGCGTTGTGCGTATAATTAAGGGGTACGCACCACCCAAACAATGTTAGAAAAACTCGCTAAACAGACTGCAATATACGGTATCAGCACCATCGTCGTTCGTTTTCTGAACTACCTGCTGACACCCTACTATACCCGCATCTTCGACCAAGCGACATACGGTATCGTTACGGACATCTACGCACTGATACCCTTCGCGCTCGTGGTGCTGTCGATGGGTATGGAGTCGAGCTACTTCCGCTTCTCGACACGTGCCGAGGAGGCGGGTGGTGATGTTGCAGAGGGTAAGCGACGCGTCTTTGCAACAACGTGGGGCGCAACAATCCTCAATGCCGTCATCTTCTTCGTCGTAGTGCTACTCTTCAACGCGCCAATATCGAGTGCTATGGGTGGTGCATACGTTCAGCACCCCGAATATGTGCCTATCGTGGCGGCAATCGTGATGGTCGATGTGTGGACGATGATACCCTTCTCGCGACTTAGGGAGCAGGGGCGCGCTATGCGTTTTGTGCTTCTCAAAGCCCTCAACGTGCTTCTCAACGTCTCACTCGCCATAGGCTTTGGCGTTGCGGGTCTCTATGCGTCGGCGTTTGGCGTAGGCTGGGTATTTGTTGCCAACCTCATTGCCAGCATCGTAACGCTTCTTCTGATACTTCCCTCGACCGAGCGCACCATACCGCGTATCGACAGGGCGCTGATGCGCAAGATATTGGTATATTCGCTACCACTGCTTATCAGCGGTGTGGCTGGTACGGCAAACGAGTTTATCGACCGTCAGATGATTAAGTACCTCACCCCTGGTGGCGAGCTTGTGGCACTCGCCGAGTTGGGAATATATGGTGCGATAGTCAAGATTGCCGTAATTATGACGCTCTTTACGCAGATGTATCGTCTCGCCGCCGAGCCATTCTTCCTCGCAGGCTTCAAGAAGGAGGAGTTCAAGGAGGCAAATGCCGCGGCGATGAAGTACTTTGTGATGGCGTCGATGCTCATATTCTTGGGCATAGCCCTCTTCCGCGACATCTTCGCATATATCGTCGGCAGCGACTTCCGCGAGGGCATCGACATCCTACCGTTGGTACTGGCGGCAAACGTCTTGGCGGGAGTATGGTTTAACCTCTCGTTCTGGTACAAGCGCGAGGAGAAGACAAAATATGCGGCATACATCACCTTCCTCGGATTGGCGGTAACCCTCGCGCTGAGCTTCCTGCTCGTGCCGAAGTGGGGCTACCGTGGTGCGGCGTGGGTACGCTTGGCTGCCGAGGCGGCAATGGTGGTGTGGAGCTACATCCTCTGCCGCAAGCACTACCCCATACCCTACGACCTAAGGCGCATCGGCGAGTATGTAGCCCTCGCCGCGGCGATATATATCACCTCGGAGCTGCTGCTACCACACCTACCCTACGCCGCGTGGATGGCACTCAACGTGCTACTCTTCGTATTTGCGGCGGGGTATGCCGTATGGCGCGAAAAGATTGACCTAAAAGCCCTTATAAGGGCGGTACTTAAACTTTCGACACGATGAGATTTAGCGACATCATAGGACACGACGACCTAAAACAGAGGCTCGCAGCGCAGATTGACGCGGGACGCATAAGCCACGCACAGCTATTCAGCGGCGCGGCAGGCCACGGCTCGCTGCCTCTGGCGCTGGCGTATGTGCAGTACCTCTTCTGCCCCAACCGCCACGATGGCGACTCGTGTGGCGAGTGTCCCTCGTGCCGTCAGCTATCGGAGTTGGCGCACCCCGACCTACACTTCGTCTTTCCGGTGAACAAGCGCGAGAAGAGGTCGGGCGAGGCGATAATAAGCGACAACTTCATCGACCTATGGCGCGAGATATGGCGCGAGAAGAGCGGCATATTCTCATTGGAGGAGTGGAGCGACAGGCTCGACCTCGGCAAGACGATGAAGGGGATGATTACCGCCAAGGAGTCCGAGGAGATAATACGCAAACTCTCGTTCAAGAGCTTCTCGTCGGAGTATAAGGCGATGATAATATGGCTGCCCGAGACGATGAATCAGGAGGCGGCAAACAAGATTCTCAAAATCTTGGAGGAGCCGTGGGACAAGACCCTCTTCATACTTGTATCGGAGAAGCCCGAGCTGCTGTTGCAGACCATAACATCGCGTACACAGGAGGTTGCGGTGGGACGCATCGACACTGCCACGTTGGAGCGTGTGGCACGCGAGGGTGGCATAACGGATGCCGCCGAGGCACACAACATAGCGCGCTTAGCTAATGGCTCGCTCTTGGAGCTACAAGCGCTACTACGCGGCGAGAGCGACGAGGCACGACAGCGCTCTTTTGAGCTGTTCTGCCGCCTTATGCGCCTATCGTACAGCGACCAACACTTAGACCTCTTCGAGTGGGCAGACGATATGACGGCACTCACGCGCGAGGGTCAGCGACAGTTCTTCCTCAACGCCGTGCGTCTATTGCGCGAGAGCTATATGCTCCACGCGGGGTTGGGCTCGATAAGCTACCTGTGGGGCGAGGAGGCGGCATTTTGCAGAAAATTTGCACCCTACATCGGCAACCAAAATATCGAGACGTTGGTTGCGGAGATTGAGCGCGCTATGTTGCAGATAGCACAAAATGGCTCGCCACGCATAGTATTTACACACTTTGCTTTGACCGTGTCGAAGCAGATAAACAGGTTGTAGGATGCAGAGCGTAGTGTTACTCTTCGGCTCGAACGATGCAGAGGCATCGGCACTTGTAAGCCACGCCGTTACGGAGTGCGAGGCGACGGTGGGCGAGCTTGTACGCCTCTCGGAGGAGTATCTGAGCGAGGCTTACGGCTTCACCGCCGAGCGACACTTCGTAAACCGTGCCGCAGAGTTTTATACTGAGAGGGATGCTTACTCTCTGCTCGACGAGATAAACCGTATTGAGGCTCGTATGGGCAGAGACCGCAACGGGGAGCGACGTGTGCAGGCGCTCACGGGCGAGCAGTACGCATCGCGCCCGATAGACATCGACATAATTTTTTATGGCGATAGCACGTTTAATGATACGAGGCTCACTATACCGTACCACTTTCTGTACGAGAGGCTATATGCACTGCGCCCCGTGGCGGAGGTGGCTCCCGACCGCCGACACCCCGCATTAAAGCTCACCCCAGCCGAGGCACTACGCCGCGCGGAGGGCAAAATGGCGGAGGCTAAAAACGGCAGAGGCTAAAATGGTGGAGGTGAGAGACAAACAAAAAACAGGCAACTGAGGATGAGACGATTTATTTCAATAGCGCTATGCGCTGTGGTAGCCCTTACAGCCACGTCGTGCTTCAAGAAGGAGGTGCGCGGTACGGTGATGCGCATAGCTGTATATTCGCAGAATGTGGCAGATGACCCCATACTTCCCGCCACGGATATAGAGTCATACGCCTTTACCGTGGGCAAGAACGACAACTGGGAGGTGGCAACGTGGCAAGATGCCCTCGATAGACGTATAACAAACAAGGAGCGCCCTGCCGAGACCCTAACAACGCCCGACTACACGGGTACGTTCGACGCCGCGGCAGAGTATCAGGTGGAGTTGGACATACGCTCGGAGTATGTCTTTATGGTGGTTGTCGATCGTGCTAACCGCTTATACGCCACACGCAAGTACGAGACACCTATCAACCTGCCGCACGTATTCACGCAGCTACACCTCTACGCCTGGCGTAAGTCGGGAAATGCTAACGGCTGGGCTGTAACAAACCCCTTCCCCGATGAGCCGCGCGAGCCTCTTGCGCCCGTCGAGGACGAAGAGGTGGTGGAGGATGAGACGTCAGACGACACCACAGACCAAACAGACCAAACAGACCAAACGACCGACCAAACGGCAACAGAATAGCAAGATGAGCAAAAGACAGATAAAGAACAGCATAACGACGACGCTCTCAGTTGGGATAGTGCTACTCTTCATAGCGGCACTATTCACGAAGTGTGCCTCGACGATGACACCGACGGGAGGACCAAAGGACACCCTACCGCCGATAATTGTGGCAATGGAGCCAGACAACTTCACCACAAACATCGACACGCTGCACCCACCGAAGATATATGTCGAGTTTGACGAGTACGTGCAGCTCAAAGACCAGCAGAAAGAGCTATACACCTCGCCCGCGATGAAGAAGCAGCCGACGGTAACACGTCGCGGACGCGGCATAGTGATAACCATCAAGGACACGCTACGCCCCAACACCACCTATGCCATAAACTTCGGCTCGTCGATACGCGACAACAACGAGGGCAACCCGCTACACTCGATGCGCTACGTCTTCTCGACAGGCGACGAGATTGACTCGATGTATATGTCGGGATATACCGCCGACTCGTACAAGGCGGACTCGGTGAGCAAGTCGTTCATCTGGTTCTTCATCGCCGACTCGGTAGAGAGACCCACCGAGTGGGACTCGACGATGTTTAAGTACAAGCCGCAGGTCATAGCACGTGCCGAGAACAACGGCATCTTCATCGCGCAGAACCTAAAACCTGTGCGCTACCGCGTCTATGCCTTCGAGGATACCAACAACAATATGCTCTACGAGCCATCGGTGGACCAGGTTGGCTTCTTAGATAGCACCTACAACCCCGCCACGATGCCAGGCTTTACCATCTGGTACGACTCGCTGAGACACTACCCCTCGGCAGAGCCGCAGCTCTATTTTAGGATGTTTATGGACCGCCGCTTTGCTCGCCAGATGCTCACATCGCACGAGCGAGAAAACCGCCACAAGGCGATACTGCGCTTCGGTGCCGCAAACCCCGAGGTGGTAAAGTTGGAGTTCGACTCGATACCCTCCGACAAGGTGATATACGACCCGCAGACCGTAGGTAAAGACACCGTGGCACTGTGGTTCGATATGGAGCCTGACGAGCTGCCCGACACAATCAAGGGTACGATAACCTACTTCAAGCACGACTCTATAAACAACCTTGTCGAAAGCACCGACAACCTACGCTTTGCCTGGAAATATACCGAGAGCAAGGAGGAGCAGAAGGAGCGCGAGAAGCAGGAGAAGGAGCGCGAGAAGGCGGAGAAGGCGGGCGAGGAGTACGTAGCCCCTGAGCCTAAAAACCCGTTCAAGACATCGTTGCCACTATCGGGCGAGTACAACAAGGATAAGCCGTTGGAGATGGAGTTCGACTACCTGCTAACGAAGTTTGACACGGCAGCTATCACGCTGACGATGACCACTGAGCAGAACAAAGAGCCGCAAAACGTGCCATTTACCATCGAGCGCGACACGCTCAACCGCCGCAAGTTCCGCTTCAAGATAGATTGGCAGCCGTTAGCCAAGTACGAGATGCTAATCCCCGAGGGTACGTTTGAGAACGTGGCGCGTGAGAAGAACGACACGTTGAAGGCGTCATATACCGCCTCCGACCCCGACAAGTTTGCCATCGTAAAGGTGGTCGTGGCGAGCAGCAAGCCCGACGTGAACTACATAATGCAGCTCACCAATGCACAGGGTAAGGTGCAGAAGGAGATACTTAACGTCAAGGCGGGAACATACCTCTTCGAGTACGTTACCCCAGGTGATGTGATGCTCCGCGTAATAGAGGACATAAACCGCAACGGCAAGTGGGACTCGGGCGATATGGTGCTTATGCGACAGCCCGAGCGCACCGAGATTTATAAGAACGAGAACGACGAAGAGCTGATAACGACGAAGGCAAATTGGGAGTTTGAACTCGCCGTAGATATGGATAAGCTGTTTGCCCCCGTAACGATGCAGTCGGTTATAGATATGCTCAACGACCGTGAGGATGCCCGCTTGAAGAAGGTGGCAGAGGAGATGGAGAAGAAGCGCAAAGAGGCTGCTAAAAACCAGCACAACCACAACCACGGCAATAGTGGTATGGGCGGCTTTGGCGGTATGGGTGGCTTTGGCGGTCTTGGCGGTAACACGGGCGGTATGGGCGGCTTTGGTGGTAACACGGGCGCTGGCGGTCTCAGAGGCGGCTCTACATCAGGAAGATTTTAAGCTATGAACAGAACTATACGACATATTTTAGCTACGACGGTGCTGCTACTATTGCTCGGCATAGGAGCGGAACGTGCCTCGGCACAGCACACCCTATCCGTGACGGGAGGTGCTTGGGGCGCATCATTTGCGCGCTTCTACCCCGCCGAAGAGGCTCCTATGAGGTGGGACTCGGAGAACTTCGGTCTGTCGTGGCGCTATTATAGTGAGCGTCCACGCTTCGTGGGGGCGATAGGCTTCGACTTAGAGTACTTGGAACGAGGTTATAAGTTTGGCTATCAGGTTGATAGAATTGACCGCGACGAGGATGGTAACGAGATAGCACGTTACTACGACTTCTACTCGCGCAAGATAAACTCCATAATGCTTCCGTTCGTGTGGCAGCCGCACGTCTATTTAGCGAACAACAGGCTGCGCATATATATCGAGGCAGCATTTGTACTATCGTACAACATATCGTCGCGCTACGACTACCTCGACGGCGCACACCCTGCGGGAAAGTATGAGTGGAAGGTGCCGCGCGACAACCGCTTTGGCTACGGTCTGGCAGCGGGTGCGGGCTTCACGGTGCTGCTCGGACAGGTGGAGTTCGGCGTGAGGGCAAGGTACAACTTCGGCTACTCGGACATCCTCAAAAACCGCAATAAGTACTACTCAAACAGCACCGATGGTCCTGAAAATCCCTTCTACTACTCGCCACTACGCTCGCCATTGGACAACATCAACATTTCGCTGGTGGTGGGTTGGCGCTTCAACAAGCGCGGCTTCGACGAGTGGTATGTGGTAAAGCCCAAGAAGGAGAAGCGCTCGAAGGGCTTTAACTACTCGGGGGCTGTAAACTCGTCGGCAACGCAAGGGGCGCAAGGAGCGATGGCGGGACGTGGCGCTGCGGGCGCACGAGGAGGTGCCTCGACAATGCGCCGATAACAAGGTAACGAACTAAAACAGAGATACAAATGGATTCTACAAGACAACAGAAGATTGCGCGACAGCTACAACGCGACATCGCCGAGATTTTACAGAAAGACCTCGCCGACGACATTCGCGGCTCGCTGGTAACTGTTACAACGGTGCGCGTATCGCCCGACCTGGCGTATGCCAAGATATATATCAGCATCTTCCCCTTTGAGCGCAACGCACAGCTGCTCGACGCCATTCGTGAGAAGGGGTGGTTGGTGCGCAAACTGCTCGGACAGCGCATACGCAACCAGCTGAAAATCGTCCCCGAGTTGGAGTTCTTCTTAGACGACTCGCTGGAGTATATCGAGAATATAGACAACCTACTAAGCAAGTAATTACCAGTATATTAAGAGGCTATGTTGTGGTTTAGGTTTGCACTGAGATATATGTTTTCGCCGAAGTCGCACTCGGTGATAAACATCATCGCATCGGTGAGCGTCATCGCCGTAATGGTGCCTACCGCCGCAATGATAGTACTGCTTGCGATGTTCGACGGTCTAAGCTCGACAATCGACGACCTATACTCCTCGGTGGATGGCGACATCGAGATTATTGCGGCACGTGGACAGACATTCCCCGAAGAGAGCATCTCGCTCGACGAGCTACGCCGTATCGACGGCGTGGAGGCGGTGGCTCCCTACTTGGAGCAGAGCGTGATGGCATCCTCCGCGGGACGCCGCACCACGATAAAGCTGCGAGGCATCGACTCGCAGTACCGCAGCGTAGTGCCTATCGAGGAGCGCGTAGTAAATGGCAGCTACGGCTCACTTGACAATGGCGACATCATCCTTGGTGGCGTGGCAGCCGCCGAGCTTGGAGCATACGGCTTAGGGGGCAACATAGAGCTTTATGCCCTAAACCGCAAGCAGATTTCGACGGTACTACCCACGGGCGGCATATCACGCACTCGCTGTAACTTGGGCGGTGTGGTGGCAAC
This sequence comes from Alistipes sp., assembly GCA_017416915.1. Taxonomy (GTDB): domain Bacteria; phylum Bacteroidota; class Bacteroidia; order Bacteroidales; family Rikenellaceae; genus Alistipes. The sequence goes on from JAFQAN010000036.1 coordinate 81,122, forward strand.
AAACAACGACATTGACGCAACTCTCGCCCTCTACGACCTGAGCCTCACGCAGCAGCTTCTGAACTACTCCGACAAACTCTCTGCGGTGGCGATAAAGTGCCGCGAGGGTGCAGACATTGAGTCTCTTTGCGAAGATATTTCCAATGTGGTAGGGGCGGAGTTCGAGGTGCGCACACGCGACGAGAAGAACGCCTCGATGAACGCTATACTTCGTATGGAGCGCTTTGCCATAGTGCTTATCAGTTCGTTCATCGCACTTGTCGCGGCATTCTCGATTGTGGGTGCTGTGGTGATGCTCATCGCCGACAAGCAGCGCGATATGCGCACGCTAAGAGCGTTGGGCGGCGATAATAGCCTTGTGCGCCGCATCTTCGTAGGCGAGGGTATGCTGCTGACCTCGGTGGGATGCTTCTTAGGCATCTTGCTCGGCGTGGGGTTTGCCCTATGCCAACAGCACTTCGGCTGGATAAAGATACCTGGAAGTATGATTTTGGAGAGCTACCCCGTAGAGCTAAACATCCAGAGCGTCGTGGTGGTAGCACTGCTCGTCATAGCTTTGGGATGGATAGTTACACGCTCGGCGGTGGGTGTAGCACTACGCAAAAACCATAAACTTAATTAGGATGAAACTGACAAGACATATACTCCTACTTTTAGCCATATCGGTAGGCTTACTGAGCCTTACGACGGCGTGTAAAGGACCGAAGGAGATTCCCGATGACGACCTTGCAAATATCTTTCACGACGCCTTCCTTGCCAACGCCTACTTGGACGAACACCACCTCGGCGAGGACTCGTTGAAGGTATATGAGCCTATCTTCGAGCGCTACGGCTACACGTACGAGGATGTGGAATACACCATCAAGACCCTATCGGAGCGTAAGAGCGCACGACTGAGCGACTTAGTGGATAAGGCAAGCCGCCGCCTCGACGAGGAGCAGCGCGCTATGGCGTACAAGATAATGGTCCTCGACACTATCGACCGTATAGCACAGCGTAGCTTCACGCGCACGATGTATAGCGACTCACTGATACACGTAACCAAGCTCAAAGATACCGACCAGCTATATATAGACATCCCCGACTTAGTGCCAGGCAAATATAGCGTCTCGTTCGACTACCTCATAGACTCGTTAGACGAAAATCGCAACTCGCGAATAGAGGTATTCCTTATGCGCAACGATTCGAGCCACGTGCTACGCCATACGACAATGATGAGTCGCTACCGTGCAGGAAAGTACTCGCGTGAAATAAACGTCGATACGACACACAAGTCGCTACATATCAACGCCTTCTACCGCCCCAGAAGCGAGAAGGCTGAGAAGCCCGACATCAAGATTACCAACCTTAGAGTGGTGCGTGTATTGCCTGCCGAGGTGGCTGTGGATAGTCTCTACTTGAAGCAGCTCAATATCAACATCTTCAACCACCGTATGATGACATCGTTCACCGCCGACACACTGCGCCTCGATGAGGTAACGCACATAATTGAAAGCGACAATGAACCGCAAGATAGCATCACACTACGCACTGATAGATAGCCACTTAGAGCGCAACATCGTCATCGAGGTAGATAGCCAACGTCGCATCGTTGCCATCGACCGCGTAGCGAATATCGACACCTGCGCTGGCGTGGAGTTCTACTCGGGAATACTCCTCGCAGGGATGGTTAATGCCCACTGCCACTTGGAGCTAAGCTACCTGCGTGGCGCCATAGCGGAGCATACTGGCTTCGCAGGCTTTGCGCGCGAGATTGGTCGCGTACGCAACAACTTCTCAGACGAGGAGCGCATCGCCGCAGCTACGGCTGCCGACGCTCAGATGTGGCAGGAGGGCGTCGAGGCTGTCGCAGACATCGCCAACGACGAGCTTATAATGCCCATTAAGGAGCGCTCAAACATACGTTACCACACACTCTTTGAGCTTTTCGGGCTTAACAACACATCGCTCGACGCACACGTGAAGATGGCGTCGTCGCCCTCGACCTCCATAACACCGCACTCGACATACTCGGTGCAGGATGCCCCCTTCCGCGAGATTGCGGAGCGTGGCACGGCACCCCTATCGCTACACTTCCTCGAATCGGATGCCGAGGCGGCGCTCTACTGCCACCGTGGCTCACTTTACGAGTGGTACGAGCGTATGGGTTGGTCGTGCGACTTCCTAAAATATGGTATGCCCGCCGAGCGTATCGTGGAGAGCATCCCCGCAGAGCGGCGAACACTCTTGGTGCATAACTGCGCGGCGACACCTATCGACGTAATGACTATCGAGACACACCTACGCAACGTGTCGTGGGTGCTATGCCCCGAGTCGAACCGCTACATCAGCGACGTATGCCCTCCCGCCGCTATGCTCAGCTCGATGGGCGTAAACATCGCTCTGGGTAGCGACTCATTAGCATCGGCACGCACGCTGTCTATGGTCGATAATATGCGCCTACTCAGCGACATACCCCTCGTTGAGCTACTACTATGGGCGACAAAGGGTGGCGCACGGGCGATGGGCTGGGACGACGAGCTTGGCGACCTCAGGGTAGGCACCTCGCCAGGCATAGTACTCTTAGAAGGTGCCGACTTACAGCAGTTGAGACTAACCCCCACGTCGCTCACACGCAGAATAATCTAACCCCCCACACCCAACAATGTACGAAAGCCTTATCAACCGCAAACATCGTGGTCTATTTGTCATAGCCATAGACTGCTCAGCATCAATGCAGGAGCGCATAACCTTCAACTCGCTATCGCTAAGCAAGGCGGAGGCGGTAGCGCTGGTGTGTAACTACACCATCGACGAGCTTATAGCACGTGCCACACGTCAGGGCATCGTGCGCGACTACTACGACATCGCCGTAATAGGCTACTCGGGCGATAGCATACAACCCCTTATCGGCGACGGCACACAGCAGCGCATAGCCATCGACCTACTCGCGAAGATGGCACCCGAGCCGTGTAGCTACACTTTCGACCAGCACCCAGACGACGGCACGACGGTAGGTGCAACATTCACTCTGCGCCCGTGGATAACACCACGCGCCGCGGCAAATACACCTATGCACAAAGCGATGATAGAGATAGAGCGCATTGTGGCGGAGTGGTGCCGTATGCCCGAAAATAGGGATAGCTTTCCGCCCGTAGTCATCAACATCAGCGACGGCGAGTGTTCGGACGGCACTGCAACAGACCTTATAGGCATTGCCGAGCGCATCAAGAGCCACGCAACACACGATGGTAACACGCTGCTGTTAAACATACATCTCACAACAAACGACGAGGCAGAGAGCGTCGCATTTCCCGCCAACGGTCTCTTCGACGACATCTGCCCATTCCGTCGTATGCTCTTCGCAATGTCGAGCATACTGCCCGAAACGATGGAGCCTCTTATCGAGGAGCTTATAAACCCTGGTAGCTACGGACCATACCGCTGCGTGGCGTTCAACGCCTCGATAAACGAACTGATAATGATACTGGCCATCGGCTCAGAGAGCCTTAAAAATATGTAACGTGGATATTTGTACCATAAACGACCTCCGTGAGGCTCTCACAGCACCCGAGCAGCACTTCTGCACCCTCGATAACGTAAGGGCAGAGCTGACAACACTCAGCCGCACAACACATTTTGCAGAGTGCGTGGTAACGAGCCACGACCACAAGATGATGCTCTACGTGCCGATAACGCCACGAGCAATGGAGCTTGCCCTCGGCGCAAACAGGGCGCTATATGCCACACGCGGCAGTAGGCTTAGGACGATGGTAATACTTCGTGCCGAGATGATATGTCATAGCAAGAGCGAACGGCGCTGCTCGGTTATTGTCGAGGATATTACGGAGCTAACGCCATTTAGGGATGCTCTGAACGCGGACAACAGCCTCTCACTCAGAGATGGCATCAGAGAGTTGGGAACACAGCTGTCGTTTTACAACATCAGCCATAATAACCTGACAATCAACAACCTTATGGTCGATAGAAATGGCATAGTACATCCCATAAGGCAATACTATACGACTACTGGCGTTGGCGGCGATAGCGAGTCTCTGAAACAGATTCTCGCAGACATAGAGAGCCTTCTGCCGCGTGGATGCGTATGCGAAGATATGAGCTGCTACCGCGTAGAGCGAGATAGAGAGGAGAGGCTTAACGAGAACCGCCAGATGTTTCGCACGGCTCGCGGCATTGGATATAAGGATGAGCGCGGCGAGGTGGTCATCCCCGACATATACAGCTGGGCAACAGATTTTTACGAAGGTAGAGCCATTGTCGCCAACAACCACAACAAATTCGGCATCATAGACCGCAACGGCAACGAGATAGTGCCTACGATATACGACCATATAGAGTTTAACCGTACAACGTGCGGCTTCAAGGCCTACCGCGACAATCTTATGGCAGAGTTCAGCTACTCAGCCGAGCAGATTACACCGTGGGAGGAGATATAAAGGAGGCACTACCTTAGGCGATGGCTCTCAAAGTGCGGCGTAACCTGTCGCACAAAGAAGAGCAACGAGAGGAGTATCAACCCCGCACCGACGGTATAACATAGCGCATAGTCGTACTCGGCAATATATCCACCGAGCAACATACCAGCACCTATACCCACATCCCAACCTGTCAGGTAGGTAGCATTTGCCGTAGCGCGGCGTGAGTTGGGCGCAAGGTTGATAAAGAGGGTGTTGTATGCGGGAAAGAGCGTACCGAAGCCGAAGCCAAAGAGGAAGGCGGTGAGGAAGTATGCGATATATCCAGCCACATTGCTCCACTCCGCCACCGCCGAGAGCGTCGCCTCGCCAAGAGAGCCGAAAAAGGCTATGACGATACCCGTACGCACCGTCTGCGTAATAAATCCCTTATCAACACGCTTTCCAGAATTGAGGCGCGAGGCGATAAGTCCCGCCGCCATCACCGTAAAGAAGAGTCCTGTATGGCGAGTGATGCCCGACTCGGCAGCATATATGGCGATGTAACTTGTTGTCATTCCGTAAGGTATAGCAAGCAAGAAGAACGATATACAGGCACGAATACCCTCTTTAAGAAAGAAGCGGTCGGCAGAGAGCTTGAACTCAGAGAGTGGTGCCGTAGGTCGCTTCGCCACACGTACCGAGGCCGCAAAACATAGACCTAAAAGACCCGTAACGAGCGAGGTGAGAAAGAGTAGCGTGTAGTTGCCCGAACTGATGACAAAGAGTCCAGTCATAGGACCGAAAGCCATAGCGAGGTTATTTGTAACACCGTAGTATCCAAGACCTTCGCCACGGCGTGATGATGGCATAACGTCGATAACGAGGGTGTTGGAGGTCGTAGTCAGCATACCGAAGCTAAAACCGTGAACTACGCGTAGAAGGATAAAGAGTGCGAGAGTTTTCGTTACGGCGAAGTACCCCAAGAAGGTGGCAACAAAGAGTGCGTATGAGATTATATATACACTTTTTCGGGGGAATGTATCGGCGACAAAACCAGCTAATGGTCTGACACTTAGCACGGCAATAACATAACAAGACAGGACTATACCCACCATTGACTTACCAATCGAGAATGTCTCGGCAAGGTATAGTGGAAGTGTTGGCACGAGGATAAAGAACGAGAACGACATCAAGAAGCCCGCAAGGCATACAAAGATGTAGCTACGCGTCCAAAGTCTATCTTTAATTACAGCGCTCATAGTTATCGTGTATATTAATATGGCTAAAATGCAATACAAAATTAGCAAAAAATCGCTATCAGTATTTCGTGAAGTGCAATAATTATTCTAAACGGGGCGGAAGCGATAGCAAGACGACGGAGCAACGGGACTGCAAGACTACGGAACTACGGGACAACGAGACGACGGGACGACGGGACTACGAGACTACGGGACTACGGGACTGCGAGACTACGGGACTACGAGACCGCGGTCCCACAGCTTCGCTGACGCGCGCCTCAGGCGTTCTCAGGCGTTCTCAGTCAATCGCGCGCCTCTCAGTTATTCTCAATTTCTCGTGGTCTCGCAGTCCCGTGGTCGCGTAGTCCCGATGCTTCGCACACATCACTAACTAATCACTTCAAGCAGATGAGGTGCGGCACCGCCAAGCACAAAAAAAAAAAGCCAAGTCCTAAGACTTGGCTTGAAGAGGCGGCTACCTACTCTCCCACCTAAATAGGCAGTACCATCGGCGTGAGTGAGCTTAACTTCTCTGTTCGGAATGGGAAGAGGTGGAACCTCACTGCTATAACCACC
>JAFQAN010000001.1 GCA_017416915.1 Alistipes sp.
TTAGACAGTACAATGTCAGGACTAATTGGAAAGAAAATCGGAATGACTTCCGTTTACAGTGCCGAGGGTAAGAACATACCATGCACTGTTATCGAGGCTGGTCCGTGTGTGGTTACGCAAATCAAGACCGTTGAGAAGGACACTTACGAGGCGGTTCAGGTTGCCTATGACGACAAGAGTGAAAAGCACACCAGCAAGAGTTTGTTAGGACACTTCAAGAAGGCCGGCACTACCCCTAAGCGCAAGCTCGCTGAGTTCAAGGGTATGCCCGAAGTGAACCTTGGTGATAGCCTTACAGTCGAGATGTTCTCGGAGGAGGACTGGGTAGATGTAACAGGCATCTCTAAGGGTAAGGGCTTCCAGGGTGTAGTTAAGCGTCACGGCTTCGGTGGTGTAGGTGGTCAGACCCACGGTCAGCACAACCGTCAGCGTAAGCCTGGTTCGCTTGGTGCATCATCTTATCCGTCACGCGTTTTCCCTGGCAAGCGTTTGCCTGGTCAGATGGGTGGCGAGACAGTTAAGGTTCTGAACCTTAAAGTCGTAAAGGTAATTCCCGAGAGCAACCTCATCTTGGTGAAGGGTTCTGTTCCAGGGGCAAAGGGTTCTTATTTAACAATTGAGAAGTAGTATGGAATTAGCTGTATTAAACACACAAGGAAAAGAGACTGGTCGTAAGGTAGTCCTTTCAGACGCAGTCTTCGGCGTGGAGGCTAATGACCACGCTATCTACCTCGACGTTAAGCAGTTCTTGGCTGATCAGCGTCAGGGTACCCACAAGGCAAAGCAGCGTAACGAGGTTGCAGGCTCAACTCGCAAGTTGAAGCGACAGAAGGGTACTGGTGGCGCTCGTTGCGGTAGCATTAAGTCGCCGTTGTTCCCAGGTGGTGGACGTGTATTCGGTCCCGTACCCCGCGATTACAGCTTCAAGCTCAACAAGAAGTTGAAGCAGCTTGCACGCCGTAGCGCGCTTACCTACAAGGCACAGGCAGGTGCAATTCAGGTGTTGGAGAACCCCGCAATGGAGGCTCCCAAGACTAAGAGTGTAGTTGCTATGACTAAGGCTCTGAACGTAGAGAACAAGAAGGTGTTGGTCGTTCTGCCGGAGACGAACGTCAACTTCCAGCTCTCGTGCCGCAACATTCCTTCGGTGAAGCCTATTTTGGCACAGAACCTCAATACTTACGAGGTTATGAACGCATCGGCGGTAGTATTGGTTGAGGGCGCAGAGAATGTAATCAATGTAATGTTAGCTTAAAAAGACTCAAAGAAATGGAAGTAATTATTAAGCCTATTTTGACCGAGAAAATGACGATTCAGGGCGAGAAACTGAACCGCTACGGTTTTATTGTTGATATTCGAGCTAACAAGTTGCAGGTGCGTAACGCAGTCGAGAAGATGTATAACGTTACCGTAACCGATGTCAACACCATCAATTACATGGGTAAGCAGAAGAGCCGCTACACTAAGGCGGGTCTGCTTCAGGGTCGCACCAACGACTTCAAGAAGGCTATTGTCACTTTGAAGGCCGGTGATCAGATTGATTTTTACAGTAACATCTAAACTTCGAGAAAGAGATGGCAGTAAGAAAATTTAAGCCGGTAACTCCCGGTCAGAGACATAAGATTATCGGCACGTTCGATGAGATTACCACTTCAACTCCCGAGAAGTCTCTCTTGAGCCCCAAGAAGAGCACGGGTGGTCGTAACAACAGTGGTAAGATGACAGTGCGCTACATCGGCGGTGGACACAAGCAGATGTATCGTAACGTTGACTTCAAGCGTCAGAAGGATGGTATGGTAGCTACCGTAAAGACCATCGAGTACGATCCCAATCGTACAGCACGTATCGCCTTGGTGGTATATGCTGATGGTGAGAAGAGCTACATCCTCGCTCCTAACGGCTTGCAGGTTGGTCAGACCGTAATCAGCGGTCAGGGCGTTGCTCCCGAGGTAGGTAACACATTGTTCCTCTCGGAGATTCCGCTTGGTACGCTGGTTCACAATATTGAACTCTACCCCGGTCAGGGTGCAGCAATGGCTCGCTCTGCTGGTTCGTATGCTCAGCTTTTGGCACGTGAGGGTAAATTCGCTATTATCAAGTTGCCTTCTGGTGAGACTCGTATGGTACTCGTAACTTGCCGCGCGACTGTCGGCGTTGTGTCTAACGTAGATCACAACCTCGAAAGCTCGGGTAAGGCAGGTCGCAAGCGTTGGCTTGGTCGCCGTCCGCACAACCGTGGTGTTGTAATGAACCCCGTAGATCACCCGATGGGTGGTGGTGAAGGTCGTGCATCAGGTGGTCACCCCCGTTCGCGTAAGGGATTGTTGGCTAAGGGTAAGAAGACTCGTAACCCGAAGAAGACAACCTCTAAGTTTATTATTTCAAGAAAGAAAAAATAATTAAATAGAGTACATAATGAGCCGTTCATTAAAAAA
>JAFQAN010000037.1 GCA_017416915.1 Alistipes sp.
TAATATTTTATAAATTATATACACTTTAAAGAGGTTTTATTAATTTTTTTGATGAAAAAAGTTAAACTACATACAGCCGAGGAGTACGCCCAGCAAGTGATGTCGGGCGAGGTGCTGGTGTGCGAGTATGTACGCCTGGCGGTAGAGAGGTACTACAACGACCTCGATGTTGCTCTCGACAGAGGGTGGTACTTCGACCGCAAGGCGGCATCTCGTGCCATCAACTTCATCCAGAAGCTCAAACACACCAAGGGCGTGTGGGCAGGTCAGCGTTTCAAACTTGAGCCTTGGCAGCAATTCATCATCTGGAACATCTTTGGCTGGATGAACGCTGACGGCACACGCAGGTTCCGCTATGCCTACATCGAGATTTCGCGTAAGAACGGCAAGACGATGCTCTCCGCGAGTACGGGACTGCTGATGCTCTTTGCTGATGGAGAGTCGCGCCCAGAGGTATATTCTGCCGCTACGGTCAAAGACCAGGCGAAGCTCTGCTTCTCGGATGCGGTGGCTATTGTCAAGGCTACCGACCTCAAGAACTATCTCACTCCTTACCGCAACTCCATTACCTACGAGCTGAAGGGTGGCACGATGAAGCCTCTATCCTCGGACTATGGTACACACGATGGTCTATCGCCCTCGTGCGCCATCATCGATGAGTTTCATGCGCACAAAGATAGCGGCATGTTCGATGTCCTTAAGTCCGCGTTTGGCGCAAGGCGACAACCGCTGATGTTCATCATTACCACCGCAGGCTTCAATAAGGCGGGTGTATGCTATGCCTACCGCGACAATGTTATCAAGGTGCTGCGTGGTGTAAATATCGATGACAGCTTGTTCGGCATCATCTATACCCAGGACTCGAAGGAGGAGTGGGAAGACCCGAAGATGTGGATTAAGTCAAACCCCAACCTCGGAGTGTCGGTCTCTGCCGAGTACCTTGCCGACCAGGTCAAGGATGCCAAGAACAGACCCGAAGCTGTGCGCAATGTGCTGACAAAGAACTTTAACCTCTGGGTGGATGCCGAGCGCACCTGGATACTCGATGAGAGGTGGATGCAGTGTGTTGGCACGACACCGTTGGAGTCACTGCGCGGCTGTGAGTGCTGGGGCGGTCTCGACCTCTCGAATGTCTCGGATATCACAGCCTTTGTGCTTCTCTTCTACGAGAACGACAAGTTTCAGATCGTGCCACTCTTTTGGATACCCGAAGAGAAGATGCTGGAGAAGATACGCAAGGAGAACATCAACTATGACCGCTGGGTGGCTGATGGCTATGTAAAGGTTACTTCGGGCAATGTCATCGACTACGACTTTGTCAAGGCTGACATCCTCCGCACCATCGAGCAGTACAACCTGCGCTCGGCAGCCTACGATAGGTGGAACTCCTCGCAGACTATCATCGACCTACAGAACGAGGGCATGGAGTGTAATCCCTTCGGACAGGGCTATGGCTCGATGTCAGCACCCACGAAGGAGTTTGAGAAGCTCGTCTTGACGGAGCGTATCGAGCACTTCAGCAACCCCGTACTACGATGGATGCTCTCCTCGACCGTTGTGATGACCGACCCTGCGGGCAATATCAAACCCGACAAGGCGAAGTCCGCACAGAAGATTGACGGCATCGTAGCCGCTATTATGGCTCTGGGCGAGTGGATGACCGCCCAAGCCGATGAAGACAACAACCCTTATAACCAGAGAGGAATGCTATCGCTATGAGTCGCAAACGCAAGATTACCAAGCACCAGCTCGCCCAGCGCGAAGCTGTGGAGCGTGAGCTCGAAGCCATCGCTCCTCTCTCGGCAGAGCACCTCCGCCTGCTCTCGACCGAGGGGTTTATAGATTACTACCTCCGTATGGCGGAGCTCTATCCAACACGCGAGGATGCTTATGAGCGTCTGGAAGTGTTCTACAAGCGTATATTCCACAGACGCAAATACGCTGACATGCGTTCATTACTCAGACGCATCAAACAACTATACGATTTATAGGTGACCGATGGTCATTTATCGACCTTAATTGAGAGCATAAGTTTGCACCGAAACTAACCCAAACTTTATAACGGTGTCAAACTGGCTTTCTAATCTATTCACTCTTCGTAGGAGGGAGGAGCGCGTATCAGCCGAGCAACTTGAGTCGGCTATAAACGAGGCTCTTCTCTCCGACACCGTTTCCGATGCCACAGCAAGAAAGTATATATCCGAGGAGGGTGCTCTCAACCTCTCGGCAGTGTGGGCGTGTGTACGCATCCTCTCCGAAACGGTAGGCACTCTCCCCATTCATCTCTATAAGCGCACAAACTCTGGGCGCGAGAAGGCAGCGGGACATCCCTGCATCCACATACTCCAGAAGCCGAACTCCTACATTGGTCGCTTTGCCCTGCTGCACCACCTTATGGTGTCGTGTACTCTTTGGGGCAATGGTTATGTGCGCATCCACCGCGATAGGCTCTATCGCCCTGTGCGCTTACAGCTGCTCTATCCATATGAGGTTGAGCCCGTCCTCAGCGAGGATGAGGAACTATTCTACCGCATGGACTCTGGCGAACTCCTCGGTACGGAGGATGTCATACACTTGCGAGGGTTATCTACAAACGGATACAAAGGTAAGAGTCCCATTGCGGTACACCGCGAGAATCTCTCGCTGACCGTATCGGCACAAGAGTACGGAGAACGCTTCTTCAACCAGGGCGGCAATATGTCGGGAGTGTTCAAATACCCCTCGACACTAAAACCCGAAGCCTACCAACGCTTAAAGCGTGATCTCATCGCTCAATCTACGGGTCTGCACAACGCCCACACGCCACTGCTGTTGGAGGGCGGCATGACCTATGAACGCATATCTATACCACCCGAAGACGCGCAGTTCATCGCTACGCGCAAGTTCCAGAAGACGGAGATCGCCACCATCTACGGAGTGCCTCCGCATATGATCGCAGACCTGGAACGCGCCACGAACAACAACATCGAGCACCAGGGTATGGAGTTCGTGCAGTACTGTCTTATGCCCTACATCGTGCGCCTGGAGGAGGAGTTCAATCGTAAGCTGCTCCGCGAGGATGAGTTCGAGGAGTTCTACTTCCTCTTCTCGCTCAATGGTCTGCTGCGTGGCGATGCCAAGACTCGCTCGGAATACTACAAGAACATGAACTTGATAGGCTCAATGTCAGCCAACGAGATACGCGCCCTGGAGGATATGAACGCCTATGAGGGTGGCGATGAGTATTTCGTGCAGGCAAATATGCAGTCCGTCAAGGTGGCTCTCAACCCGCCCGCCACAGCACCCGCCATGCCCACCATAGCACCAACACCTAACACCCAAGATGAAGATGACAAAGACGAAAAAGAGTAACCAGATAGAGGTGCGCTGCAACATCAGCGACCTCAAAGTCGAGAGCCGTCAAGCCTCCGAGAGCAGAACGATTGTCGGCTATGCCGCCAAGTTCGAGCGTTGGTCAGAGCCTATCATGGGCTGGTTTCGTGAGAAGATCGACCGCGATGCCTTCTCCGAGTGCGATGTTACGGATGTGATTATGTGCTTCAACCACAACATCGACTCTATTCTCGCCCGCACCACCAGCGGGACACTCACGCTCTCGACCGATGAGGAGGGGCTACGCTTCGAGTTCGAGGCTCCCGCAACCTCGCTCGGCAACGACATGGTGGAGCTGGTACGCAGGGGCGACATCTCGAAGTGCTCCTTCAAATTTACGGTCGAGGAGGACGAGTGGCGATATGCTGACAAGCAGAATAAGCTGGAGTACGATGAGCGCACCATCCGCAAGATTGACAAACTCTATGATGTGTCGCTGGTGGTCTATCCCGCCTACAACGACACCGAAGCAGGTCTCCGCCACCTCGAAGAGCGCAAACAGCAATACCTAAATACCCAACACCATGAAGAAGATCATCCAGACTCTACGCAGGGCGTGGCAGTGGACACTCCGCAGAGTGATACTGCCGACAGCCAAGTGGCTCGTGAGGGTGCTGCAAAAGTTCATCCAGCATCACGAGCAAGACTAACCCAACAACTCAAACTTAAAAACCAATAACCTATGGGAAAACTTAAAGCATTAAAGGAGAAACGCGCTTCTGCTTACAAGGCTCTGGAGCAGATGCGTCAGGAGTGTGACGGCAGAGAGTTTACTGCCGAAGAGCAGCAACGATGGGACAAGATGCTTGCCGACTATGACCAGGCTGACGAGGCGGTCGAGGCGGAGGAGCGTTTCGTGGACATCCAGCGTAAGCAGGCAGAGGAACGCTACCAGCAGGTGCGCCCCGACAACAGCAAAAACGAGGAGCGTGAGCAGGCGGAGTATCGCTCGGCATTCAACGACTACATCCTCAATGGTGCAAATGGCATCTCCACAGAGAGCCGCGCCATCATCGCCCAGCGCGACAAACTCGCAGGCTTGTCGGCAGGTGTGCTTATCCCTACCGAGCTGGCATCGAGCATCGAGGTTGCGTTGAAGACCTACGGAGGCATGTTCGAGGCGGGCGAGCTGTTCCACACCTCACGCGGTGGTGACCTCACGCTTCCGACTATCAACGACACCGATGCCAAGGCAGTCATCGT
>JAFQAN010000002.1 GCA_017416915.1 Alistipes sp.
GTGATAGCGGCGCATCAGCGCCGCCTCAATCATTGGGCTGAATGGAATGTACGCTCAGTACTATCCATCCAGCCCAATCTCTTTATCGGCGGTACTGCTGCACCACTCTGACGCCAAGCTGCCCCGCGCGGCTGAGAACGACTGGGAACGACTGAGAAAGACTGTGTTTTTTTTGCGGGACTTCGGGACTTCGGGACGACGGGATATTGCGGGCGATGCCCGCGTTTTTTTTGCAGTCTCGTCGTCTCGTTGTCTCGTCGTCTCGTCGTCCCGTCGTCTCGTCGTCCCGCAGTCCTGTGGTCTTGTTGGCGCGCCTCCCAGTCTTTCCCAGTCAATCGCGCGCTACCACTCCTCACCAATAGTATAGGGGCCGACAAAATCACTTTTGTCAGCCCCTATTTTACACAATGGTCGTTGATAGACTACTTGTTGCAAACCTCGCTAAGATCTGCAAACAGTGCCTCGTAGCTTGCTACCATATCGCGGCGCAATGCTGCGTAGTGCTTCTTCGTAAGTGAGCGATTCTTAGGCTCAGCAGGGTTGTTTGCCTTGCAGTAGAGGGCGTTGCGAAGCTCTACGCTCTTCTGCATAAGGTCCACAATTTGCTCCTCCTTGTTGGGCTGCATAAATGCTGCCATCTCGCAATCGAAAACAAACTCCTCCAAGCGGTAGTCAATCTCCTTCTTTAATACTCGTAAATTTGCCATAATTATATCGTTTTATAGTTTTTGCCAAATGCAAAGATAACAAAACGATTTGTTATATGCAAATTTTTATGTAACAATAACTGCCTCTACTGGTTGCTATACCCCTCCGACGCTGCGCCGAGGTCGATAATTACGCCGTCCCACTCGTTCACAACCTCTACCTTGTGTCGGCGGTGGCGTGGCTTCTCGATGACGGTCTCTTCGACGATGATAATCTCTGGCTCTTCGGGGCTATACTCGCGGCTGTCGCTTAGCTGATCCTCGGTATAGGTTATCTCGACGGTAGTGCGGCGCATATCGGGTAGCACATCGTGCGTAAGGTATTGCCACGCTGCGGTCTGGTGTTTTAGGCGGTTGTCTATGACCATAGGTGCTTCGTTAGCATTTACTATGCGCACCAACTCGTTGCGGTTTTGCAGCGACGAGTGTTCGATAGCGTCGGTAGTGGCGCTCCACGGCTCGACGTGCGATGTTACGGCGACGTTATACTTCGTGCCGAGTTTGTAGCGCTCGTTGATAAGGCGGCTTAGCTGCTGTGCGCGCTTACGAGCCAACTCACTATTATAAGGTATAGTGCCGTCGGGTGAGGCGTAGCCCGTGATGCTGATGCGCTTGATATGGCGTAGCGTGTCGCGTTGCAGCTCTGCAAAGAAGCTGTCTAAGCGTTTGAGCGTCTTGCTATTGTCCTCGTATCCTGCCGCCATATCTGCCTGGTTTACTGCGTAAAAGATGTCGTACTCGACGGTGTGCGGGTTATCATCGGCAACGACCCAGCGACGTATGATGTAGTCGCCCTCGCGCCACTCCTTAACCAAGGTGTTGTGGTTGTTGCTCTGTGCTGTGGCACTACCGACGGCTGCGCCAAAGAGGATGCACAGGGCAATGAATAGTTGTTTTGCTCTCATAGTCGTAAAATTTTTAGTTCTCTGCGGTGTAAATCAATAACTGTACCTCGACAAATGCAGAAAACCAAAAAAAATGTCTATCTTTACGCTAAAATATCGCTTATATGACTATTCGTGCCAACTGTAAGATAAATCTCGGACTGCGTGTTGTCAGTCGTCGAGAGGATGGCTACCACGAGCTGCAAACCGTGATGCTCCCCGTAAAATCGCTCTACGACGTTGTCAAGGTAGAGGCTACGGAGGGTGGTGGCGTGGAGTTCGCGGCAACGGGTATCGCCATAGATTGTCCTGCGGAGAAGAATCTGATGGTGCGCGCTGCACGTCTTATGCAGCAACGCTACGATGTGGGTGGTGTGAGCCTTACACTCGACAAGCGGGTCCCCTTTGGTGCGGGTCTTGGTGGTGGCTCGTCGGATGCTACGGCGGTGATTGTTGCAATGAATGACATCTTCTCGCTCGCCCTAAGCAAGGAGCAGCTGAGCGCCATTGCTGCCGAGTTGGGCAGCGACACCCCCTTCTTTGTATATAACACGCCACAGTACTGCACAGGACGTGGTGAGATTATGCGCTCGGTGGATGTCGATTTGAGCGGTTTATGGTTAGTTGTTGTGAAGCCAGAGGAGGGTGTATCTACCGCCGAGGCCTATGCTGGAATACATCCTGCTATGCCCGAAGACGACCTTACGGAGCTGCTTAAACTGCCCGTTACTATGTGGCGAGAGTGTATAGTAAACGATTTCGAGGAGCATATCTTTCGCGCACATCCACGTCTCGCTGAGATCAAGGCTTCGCTTTATAGGGCGGGTGCTATATATGCCTCGATGTCTGGCTCTGGCTCAGCGCTATTTGGACTCTTTGCCGAGCGTCCCGAGATTGAAGTTGCCGACGGCGAGTTCTTGCACGTCGAGAGGTGTTAAATAGTATGCTTACTCCACGATGCGTGGAATACGATAGCTCTTCAACTCGCGGTTGAGGAGCTTTTCTTGTTGCGCTGTGCAGCTGTTGAGCAACGAGTGGAATGCCTCCGAGTGGTTATGGTGTCGGGTGTGGCACAGCTCGTGCAGAATGATAAATTCGCGTAGGTGCATCGGCAGAAGCATCACGAACAGCGATAGCGATATGCCGTTTCGTGCGCTGCACGACCCCCAGCGTGTGTGCGCCGAGGATATGCGTAGCGAGGTGTATGTGAAGCCATAGTCGCGGGCTATGCGTTCCACAAGCGCGGGCAGTGTGGCGTGTGCCTCGCGGCGTAGCTGCTCCACAGCCTCGCGGCTGATGGTAGGTAGTGTGGGTTGCCGCTCCTCGATACGCCGACGTGTAGCCTTAACCCAAGCCTCCTTGCGCTCCAAGAAGTCGAGGGCGCGGCGTCGCGACACGAAGAGTGGATAGCTAAGGCGTATAGTGCCGTTGGCGCGTACCAAAATACGAATGGAGCGTGAACGCATTGAGCGTACACACTCCACCTTACCTAATGTATTATGTTCGATGATGGTCATCGAGAGTGTCGCTTACTCGCCTATGCGTTGGCGCACAACCTCGAAGAGCATTATCGCCGCTGCTGCCGACACGTTGAGCGACTCGGTATGTCCAATAAGCGGAATGGCAAGTTGCTCGTCGCAAAGTTTGAGTACCTCCTTTGATATGCCCTTATCCTCGGCACCCATAACGATAGCCGTGGGCTTGCGGAAGTCGGCATCGTAGAGTAGCTTGCGGCTCTTCTCAGTGGCTGCCACAACCTGAAAGCCCTCTGCCTGCAACGCTTTGAGAGTGTTGCGTATAGAGCCTACGCGGCATACGGGAATGTTGTTCAGCGCACCCGCCGATGAGCGTATGGCGTCGGCATTCACGGGGGCCGAGTTTTTCAGCGGTGTGATAAGCCCGTGCGCACCAGCACACTCTGCCGAGCGGGCGATGCCGCCGAAGTTGCGCACGTCGGTAACGCCGTCGAAGACCACGACCAACGGGGTCTCGTCCTCGGGAACACGCTCCAAGATGTCGTTAAGTTCGACATACTCAATAGCCGCCATCTGTGCTACGACGCCCTGATGGTTGCCACGGGTGAGGCGGTTGAGCTTCTCGATAGGTACCTCCTGCCAACGCAGGTGGTGGCGCATCATAAGGTCTTTGAGGTCGAGCATAAGCTGACCCTCTGCACCCTTCTTTATATATATGCGCTCTATCTGTCGGCGAGCCTCGATAGCCTCGGCAACGGGGCGTATGCCAAAAATAATGTTCTCCATCTTGGTAGGTTTTCGGCTCTAAGATTATTGCCTAATACTCGTCCTCGTTGAATAGGAAGTCATCTTTCGAGGGGTAGTCAGGCCATATATCCTCGATAGACTCGTAGATATCGCCCTCGTCCTCAATCTCCTGTAAATTCTCCAACACTTCCAGAGGTGCGCCCGAACGTACGGCGTAGTCGATAAGCTCCTCTTTTGTTGCGGGCCACGGTGCATCCTCCAATTTCGATGCAAGCTCTAATGTCCAATACATATCCCTTAATCTTTTATTGTTAGTTTCACGCTATTGCGATTTGGAACGCAAAGGTATAAAATAATTTTATATATCCAACAAAAACTCAAAAGAAATGTTTTGATGCTCAACTCTTTCGCTCGTAGCTATTTAAGGTATCCACAACACCTCCTCGACCTTGAAACGCTCCGTAAGCACTCTGCCGAGGGTGTATAGGTAGTCCGAGAGGCGGTTTAGATACTTCGTTGCGCTGCTGTTTGCCGCCACCTCGTCCGTGGCACGTAGTGCGGCGCGCTCGGCACGACGACATACGGTGCGGCATACGTGGCATAGCGAGCAGGCGACGTGTCCGCCAGGAATGGTGAACTTCGTGATAGGCTTTATCTCTGCCTGCATACGATCTATCGAACGCTCCAATTGGGCGATATGCTCCTCGTCGATAGGCTTTACCTTATCTTCGCCACCGCGACCTACGGCAAGTAGTGCCGCTACGCTCATCAGGCGGCACTCGATGGTGCGCAGCTCCTCGACAAGCTCTTGGGTATTCTGCTCCGTGGCGATGCGGTCTGCGAGAAGGGCG
This sequence comes from Alistipes sp., assembly GCA_017416915.1. Classification (GTDB taxonomy): domain Bacteria; phylum Bacteroidota; class Bacteroidia; order Bacteroidales; family Rikenellaceae; genus Alistipes. Next base: position 4,665 of record JAFQAN010000002.1, read on the forward strand.
ATGAACGAGGTAAGCTCATCGACCGTGCCGTATGCCTCGACGCGAAGGTCGTACTTCTTGACGCGCTCACCGCCTATAAGCGATGTAGTGCCGTCGTCTCCTGTGCGTGTGTATATCTTCATTGACTTGGATATTATTGCCTACTTATTATAACGCAGCAACCTAATATATCGAGATATAATAATCCTAATTATCGACGTTAAATTTCATCAATCGTCCATTTGACTGGGTTATCGAATATTTTGCCATCTTCCACCTTGAACGTTATTTCGCCTGTTTCGGGGTCCTTAACCTCAAATTCAAACTCCAAATCTATTGCGTTATCAGATTGATAAGTGCTGTTGATGTCGATTCTTGTAAACTTAATCCAACCAAATGTGGACCTCTGAAAATCCATAGCACCCCACATCGCAATACTAGAATTATACATTGGGTTATAAAGGTTTGGCACAACTACACCATCGCTCGTATCAATACCATTTACATCACCAAAATAATATTTTTCGCCCTCTACAAGTGGAATATCCTGAAGAAAAAGGTTAAAACCTATATAAACGTGAAGTGTAGAATTATCGTTAATGCGTATTGGAACATTTTCTCGCTGAAGTTTGAATGTTGTTATGACATCTTCATAAGGAGTCTCTTCGTACACTCTGGCTGACAAGGTGTCTCCTCTAACTGGATTAAATTGATATTCTGTATAGGTTGAGATAAAAGTATCATCAAACCCCCATTCATCATAGGTTAATTTCATCTCTATAAAATACTTTGTAGAATCTATGATGCCCAGTTCTTTTAATTTATCGCACGACGTTAATACACAAGAAAAAGCGACCACCAATACTGTAATAATCTTTTTCATAACCTATCTGCTATATTTTAATTAGACAATAAATATTTTTACAACAAATATATGAATATTATCTCTTTTTTGCAAATTGAAGCGGCACATTTTGTTATGAGTGCCCTTATCTACCTACATAGACGACTACTTATTATAGTCTAAATCGTTGCTTGGGCAGATGGTTGTTGAAAATCAGTATATAGCCACGATTATCTACCGTTGTCGAGGGGTGTTCCTCGACAATTTGGCAACACTCTACCCAGCGCTCGGCAGTGTAGTAGGGGCTAATGATACATAGCGTAGCTCCCGCCTCACGACAGCGTGTGTTGTACTCGGCGAGTTGCTCCGCCGAGGTGTTGAGTGTGAGTATCGTGTATTGGCTGTCGAAGGCATCTATCGCCCACGACGAGTAGTCGCAGTGCAGGGCGAGGTTGTGTAGCTGTCGGGCGCGCTTTCGAGCTATGCCACGCTCGACGAGCGCGTCGTAGAGACGGCTGTTGTCGCCGTGTAGCTTCGACGACATAAATACCTGGCGCACTATCGAGTAGATGTATGGCGAGTGTACGCCGTGGCCACGAAAGTAGCGCGCACGACGCATCCTCGATGGCAGGTGTTTAATGCCGTAGAGTCGCTGTTTGAGTGTTCGTCCCGAGCGTTTCATACACCCTAATTTTTAGAACCTCCTTTTAGCTGTCCTGCAAGTCGTCCCGTTGAGAAGGCTATCTGCATATTGTAACCTCCCGTGTTGGCGTCGATGTCGAGTACCTCGCCAGCAAAGTATAAGCCTTTGACCTTCAACGACTCCATAGTGTATTTGTTTACCTCGTCGCACGCCACACCACCAGCGGTAACCACGGCGTACTCGAAAGGTGCGTAATCGACAATGGGAAATACCATACCCTTCAATATCTTTACCAGACGAAGCTTCTCCGCCTCGGTAAGTTTTCCTACGTAGGTCTTCGAGTGGAAGTCCACCTCCTTGGCAAGAGGTACGACCAACTGCTTGGGTACGAGCTTGCGCAGTAGCTCCGAGAAGAACTCCGATGGCTGCATCTCCGCAATTTCGCGGTCGATACGTGCCAGCAGCGTCTCCTCGTCAAGGGCGGGTTTAAGGTCGATGACAATCTTAACCCTCTTTTCGTCGATGATGGCATCCACCGCGTCGCGGCTCAGACGAAGTGCCACAGCACCCTCGATGCCGCGCTCCGAGAAGCCTATCTCGCCAAACTCCTCCTGACAAAGCTCGTTGTCGATATAGAGCTTTGCGCCCACGTTTTTCAGTAGCAGGCCGTTGAGATATTCGCGCTGGGGGTGCGACGTGCGCAGTGGTGTCAGCGAGGGGCGTACAGGCTCGATGCTGTGTCCCAAGTTCGCTGCGAAGTCGTAGCCATCGCCCGTAGAGCCTGTCGAGGGGTAGCTCACACCGCCCGTGGCGATGATGATATGCTCCGCCTCCTCGCGGCGCTCGAAGCCACGAGCGTTGATATACTTCACGCCCGTAACCCTGCCGTCTAAGGTGGTAATCTCCGTTACGCGCGTCTTGTAGGCTATTTTGACGCCCTTATCCTCGCAGAACTCGACTAACGCATTGGCAATGTCCCACGCCTTGCCACTGTGCGGGAAGACGCGCTCACCACGCTCAATATCGAGCTTTACGCCGATGCGCTCAAAGAAGCGTATCGTAGCGCGGTTGTTGAACTCGGCGAATGCCACCGAGAAGAACTCTTGGTTGGTGCGTACCTTCTCCAAGAACTCCTCCGCAGGGCGGGCATTTGTGAGGTTGCAGCGACCCTTACCCGTGATGCGAATCTTGCGTCCCGCCTTCTCCATCTTCTCGATAAGCAGTACCTGACGACCGCTCATCGCTGCCGTACCTGCCGCCATAAGTCCTGCGGCACCTGCGCCAATAACTATTACGTCGTACATATTCGGTTGTCCTATTTATTGCTTGGTTGCGAAGTACAAATATACGAAAAAAATACGAATTATACCCTTTTTACTCGACCTCTTTTAGTTTGGAACGCTGTGCGTCGAAGAGTACGTGGTCGCGGCGTGTGCCTCGATACTTCGTTCGGTAGTCGGTTATCCAGGTTTCGAAGTCGCGCTTACCCTCGTGCAGTTTAATCACCCTCACGCCACTATATAGCGAGTTATATACCGTCTGGTCGCCCGAGAAGTGTCCATAGCTAAGGGCTATGCCATTGTAGGGTACGATATAGTCGTTGTTGTGGTCGTGTCCGACAAATGTAGCCACCACGTCGCCCGCCTCTTTCATCGCTGCGTACATACCCGTATTTATCTCTGGGGCGCACTCCTTCTCCTCGCGACTACCTACCAGCTGCTCCTTTGCCGCATCTGCCGCCATCTTATACTCGGGCAGCGGTATGTGGAAAAAGGCGTATGCGGGTAGCGGCTTGCCACCGTTCTGCTCGGTGTAGCGGCGGCTTGTCGAGCGATACCACTCTATCTGCTCGAAGCCTATCCATCCGTAGCCGTTAATACCGTCGATTGTCGAGTAGTCGTTCGAGTCGAGGCAGTAGAGTAGTGCTGCGGGATGCTTGCCGTCGGACGACATAACCTCCAAGACGATGTCGTCTAACCTACCTGCCGTCGCGCTATTTAGCGAGTTGGGGTAGTTGCAGATGATTCTCGCCAACTCTTCGGCGGATAGGTCCTCCTCGCGGTCGTGGTTTCCTAAGACCACCACAAACGGTATGTTTGCCTCCGCCGTGGGTGCGAGAATTGCGCGCCAGCCCTTCACGGCAGGCTCACCTGTTACCACGTCGCCCGTGAAGATTACCACGTCGGGCTGCTCTGTTTGTATTATCCAGCGTAGGCGCTCTACGGTTTTGCGCATCTCCTCCTCGCAGTCTTGGCGCACGTGAGCATCGGTAAACTGCACAATCTTAAACTCCTTGTTGGCGTTGAAGCGCAGTTGTGCCGATGTGGTCGCCACGACCATCATAAGTAGCAGAAGTGTAACGAGGCGTCGCATAGCTATTCGTCAAAGAGGATACGTTCGGGACCCTCGTAGTCGGGTAGAGGCTTGGGGGTGTAGTCGGCGTAGCCTATGCCTATGACGCACCATACGCGGTATCCCTCCGAGATGTTGAGAACACTCTTTACGTACTCCTCGCTGCGCTGGCTATCGGGTACATCTTTGAGTGTTAGATAGTCGCCCACGTGTACCCAGCACGATGCTAAGCCCTCGTTTACGAGTGCAAGCTGCAACACCGTAGCCATTATCGAAGCGTTCGTCTGCCACATAGGGCTTGCCTCTTCGTCGCCCATAACGACAATTGCTGCTCCCGCACCCTGCAATAGGTCCGACCCCCAGTCGCGCAGTTTGGCAAGGGCGTGTACCTTGTCGAGGTTGGTAACAGCCATAAGGCGTGTCGAACGGGTGTTCTTCGACGAGGGTGCCAATAGCGCCAACTTCATTGCCGATTCCAACTTCTCACGCTCAACCTTCTGTCCCGTATAGCGGCGTGTCGAACGACGCTTTACTACTACATCTTTGAATTCCATTACTATACTTTTTATAATTTTGCCTATTCTAATTGCAAAAATAGTGAAAATTTCGTACATTTGACCCATAATAGTAAGAAACACTCTAAAATATAGTTTCCTCTGATGAAAGATAAGATTACCGTAGCACTTATCTACGACTTCGACGGCACACTTGCCCCTGGCAATATGCAAGAGTATGACTTTATCCCTGCTGTGGGTAAGAGCAACAAGGAGTTTTGGAGCGAGGCGAATACCCTCGCCGAGAAGCAGGATGCCGATCAGGTGCTTACCTATATGGCACGTATGATACAGGAGGCGCAGTCTAAGGGGTTGTCGCTACGTCGTGAGGCGTTTCGTGAGTCGGGGCGCAATGTGCGCTTCTATGCGGGCGTCGAGGAGTGGTTTAGACGTATCAATGCCTATGGCGAGGAGCGAGGTATCAACATCCTGCACTATGTCAATTCGTCGGGCTTGAAGGAGATTATCGAGGGTACGGCAATAGCCCACGAGTTTAAGAATATATATGCCTGCTCGTTCCTCTACAATGTCGATGGCATCGCCTATTGGCCCGCCGTGGCGGTAAACTATACCAATAAGACACAGTTTATCTTCAAGATTAACAAGGGCGTAGAGTCGGTCTTCGATACTCGCGACGTAAACCGCTTTATGGAGGAGAGCAAGCGCCCCGTGCCGTTCTCACGAATGATATATTTTGGCGACGGTACGACGGATATTCCCTGTATGAAGCTTGTCAAGAACTTCGGGGGACACTCTATCGCTGTATATAACCCCGAGGAGGAGGGGCAGCGTACCGTCCTCAATGACCTTATCCGCGACAATCGCGTGAACCACGTGTGTCCTGCCGACTACTCCGACGGCTCGGAGATTGACGTGGTGGTTAAGACCATTATAGATAAGATTGTGATGGATTATCGCCTCTCGGAGTTGGAGGTGGCACGTAACTAAACTGCGAAATTGTAGGCGTATGAAGATAGTTTTTGCGACAAACAATGCTCATAAGCTCGCCGAGGTGCGCGCTGTGTTGGGCGAGGGCTTCGAGCTTGTAACGCTACGTGAGGTGGGCATCACAGAGGATATTCCCGAGACGGGTGCCACGTTGGAGGAGAACGCTTCGCAGAAGGCTCGCTATGTGTATGAGCGTACGGGGTTGGACTGCTTTGCCGACGACACGGGGTTGGAGGTTGAGGCGTTGAATGGCGCTCCTGGTGTTCGCTCGGCACGTTATGCCACCGACGGACACGACTTCGCGGCAAACAATCGTAAGCTCCTTGACGAGTTGCAGGGTGAGGATAACCGCCGCGCCCGTTTTCGTACAGTCATATCGCTAATACGTGGTGGCGAGGAGCAGCGTGTTGAGGGTATTGTTCGTGGTAGTATTGCGCTGACGGAGGCTGGTTGTGGTGGCTTTGGCTACGACCCGCTCTTTATCCCCGAGGGCTACGACGTAACCTTTGCCGAGATGTCGGCTAACGAGAAGAATAGTATCTCGCACCGCGGCCGTGCCGTAGCGGAGTTGGTAAAGGTGCTAAATGGAAGATAGCACTTCGCGGACTCTGTCTATATCCTCCTTTGTTGTGTACCAGCTTGTTACGAGGCGTACTACGCTCTGCTTATCGCCGCGTGGTCCCCAATAATCAAACGAGATATGCTCGTGTAGTCTGTCGATAACGTCGTTCGGCAGCGAGAAGAACTGCTGGTTGGTCGGTGATGCTACAACGCTACGGTAACCCGCACCCTCGAAGACCTCACGAAGACGCATCGCCTGCTCTACGGCGTTGCGCCCCAATCGCTCGTATAGTCCATCTCGGAAGAGCGTGGCAAACTGCACACCTAAGAGACGCCCCTTGGCTAAGAGTGCGCCGTGCTGCTTGATAATCGAGAATAGATGTTTTATGCCCCCAGGCTTGGTTACCACCACTGCCTCGCCAAAGAGTGCGCCGTGCTGCTTGATAATCGAGAATAGATGTTTTATGCCCCCAGGCTTGGTTACCACCACCGCCTCGCCAAAGAGTGCGCCGCACTTCGTGCCGCCAATATAGAAGATGTCGGCGAGGCGAGCTAAGTCTTTGAGCGTCGCATCGTTGCCATCTGCTGCAAGGGCGTAGCCTAAGCGCGCACCGTCGATATAGAGGGGTATGTCGTGGCGATGACAGGTGGCGCTTAAAGACTCCAACTCGCCAAGCGAATATATCGTGCCATACTCTGTCGGTTGCGATATGTATAGCATACCTGGTGCGACCATATGTTCGTGCGTGGCGTCGTTGTAGAAGTCGGTCATAAATCGCTCGACATCCTCGGCGCTCACCTTACCCTCGTGGTGGGGTAGTGTGAGTACCTTATGTCCCGACGCCTCGATAGCTCCCGCCTCGTGAACAGCTATATGACCGCTCTCGGCGGCGAGTACCCCCTCGTGGCGGGCAAGGATGCTGTCTATAAGCGTGGCGTTGGTCTGTGTGCCTCCCACAAGCAGCCTCACATCTGCCGTCGGACAGCCTACGGCTCTGCGTATAAGCTCCTGCGCCTCGGCGGTATATCTGTCGGCGCCGTAGCCCGCGGTAAGCTCCATATTACTCCTTACGAGGGCATCCATAACCTCGGGGGCAGCCCCCGCCATATAGTCGCTATCGAAGTATGTCATAACTATCTTATAACAAGGCTTTTGGTGGTGATGCTTGGCGCTGTTGATAGGAGTTCACTATCGCCAATATAGGTAAAAAACTCTTCGGCAGGGCTGCAATCGCTCGGCTTGATAGAGTGTATTTCGCCGAAATATATGTCGCTTAGGTCGCCGTCGTTATCCTCAGCAAGACCTGCAAAGAAGAACTCGAAATTGTACCATAGACCCATAATGCAGGGCGAAGGCGTGATGCCGTACAATATCAGGTCTTCGAGGAATGCCTCATACTCGTACTCCTCTTTCATAAAGCCGTCGTACCACCAGTAGTATATCTTGTCGCAGGGTGCAGATGTTACAGCCTCGACATATACCATACACTCATACTCGTCGAGAAGGTAGGCATACGAGCTATCCAGTGCTACAATCTGCTCTACGTCGAATACCTTGTGTAGCTTTACGTCGTCGAGTGTGATGTCGCCCGTCTGTGCTTCGGCAGCGTAGAAACGCTCCTCGAATAGGTGGGTAGTAGGTTGCTCTTTATCACAGCCAAAGGCGACTACGACATACTCCTCGCCAGGCATAAGTGGCAACATCGTCTCCGAGAAGTTTCCTGTAAATATTGCGGGTTTGATATACTCCATAATATAGAACATACGCTCAATCTCGTCGGCAGGGAACTCTTCGTAACCGTCAGCCTTGATAAGCACCGCAGCATAGGGCGCCCTTTTGTCGGAGGGTTTTAGCGCAAGCTCTGCGGTGTAGGGCGTAATGTCGCTGATGGTGATGTCGATAGTCATATCGGTAAACGCTATATCGTTGGTAGCAAAGTGGTAAAGTACGGGTGTTGAGCATAGTAGCGGCACCGAGTCGTCGTTTACGGCAAAGAGGACCACCATATAGTCGGTGTTGGCCATTAGGCGCATCTCGGCACTTCGTTTGCCCTGCATACAGAACTCCTCGGGGGCCTTAACTTGGTCCTGGATAAGGTATCTGAACTCGCCGTATGCCATATTGCGGATAAAGGCGGTGTACTCCTCGTCTGCCGAAGAGCCAGCCTCTAAATAGCCCTCCTCGCCACGCTCGAAAAGATAGGCAAAATATAGCCCCTCGTAGTCGGCGGGGTCGAACTCCAACGTGGCGACGTTGCCATCTACGGTGCTACTAACGCTGAGGCTAACATCGAACATTTCGGGTGTTTCGGTGGTAACGATGGTGTGGTTAATGGGGGTAATGACGTCGTAGTGGTCGCCGTCGAACTCTACGCCGTAGCAATATACGACATACTCCGTTGCGGGGTATAGGTTGAGACCCTTATACGTGGAAGTGTCGTCTGTGAGTAGCCATCCTATTGTGGTGAGAAAGTCTCTTACCGACACACCATATTGTTCGGCGAGATGTTGAAAATAGATGTAGTCGTCGTCGAGAAGGTCGCGGCTTGTTGTTATGCCATTATCCTTGAAATACGACTTCTCGGAGATAAGAACGATATACTCCATACTCTTGTCTTCGGGGATAATGTCGAGGGCGAAGCCCGTCTCCGATACGCGCACATTCACAAACTCAAAGTCCGTAGGTGCTGAGGGCGGAGGGGTGGGCGTGTTGCTATCATTGTTGCACGATACGGCGGCAACAAATGTTATAAGTGCGCACATTGCGCTAAGGTAACGGTATCTTCTCATAGACTGTGATATTTTCTTTGGCATCTACAAAAATACAAAATATTTCTAAGTATAGCACACACAAACGGCAAAAATGCTATTTATGTCGCAATATTTCGGGTAGAGGCAGGCGTATGCGTGATGCCGAGAGTATCGCTCCTGTGGCGGCAAAGCCCGCTGCGACGAAGAGTGGTGCGGCGGATGTCGCGCCGTCGGCAAGGTGGAATATTAGGGCTACAAGGGCGGCTCCCGAGCTTTGACCTACTAAGCGCGCCGTGGCAAGCATACCGCTTGCCGAGCCGCTACGGGCGGCGGGTGCCGAGGCAATCATTATCGAGTTGTTGGGCGACTGGAAGATGCCGAAGCCTGCACCGCACAGCGCCAGACGGATGACAATCTCCGTAGTTGATGTGGTGTGGTCGATAAAGCCCAATAGCACAAGCCCTAATGTCATAATACTCAATCCCGAAAGCCCAAGAATACCCGCGTGAACACGCTCTACAAGGCGTCCTGCAATGGGCGCTATGAACATAATTACCACGGGCCACGCCGTGAGCAGAAGACCTGTCTCTACGTCGCTGTAATCGGCCGTATGTTGTAGTATGAATGGTAGCGATACCATGGCGAGCATCTGTGCCGTGAACGAACAAATCGACGTAAGTATCGAGAGTGTGAAGATGGGTATGCGCAGTAGGTCGAATGGAAGTAGTGGCGTTGTAGCGTGTAGCTGTCGGCGTACGTATATCGTACCTACGATGCCCAAAAGGGCGAGAGTCGAGGCAGGTACCCACCAAGCACTATTGTGCGAAAATGCCTCGATAGAGAAGATTAGAAGTCCGAAAGTCAGGGCGTTGAGCGTGCAATCTGCGATATTGAGCCTTCCTCGTGCGCCGCGCTCTGGGTTGTCGGGCAGAAAGCCAAAACTAAGCAGCGCCGCCACCACTGCAAAGGGGATGTTCACCGCAAAGAGCCACTGCCAACTGGCGAAGGAGAGTATCGCCGAAGCCAACGATGGTCCTGCTACCGACGAAAGAGCAACGATGGTGGCGTTGAGGCTCAGCCCTCGTGCAAGACGGTCGATGGGATAGACGATGCGTATAAGTGTGGTGTTTATGCTCGTTACAGCAGCCGCACCTACACCCGCCAAGGCTCGGAAGATGACAAGTGCGGTAAAGTTCGCACTCAGCGCACAGCCTAACGATGCAAAGGCAAAGAGTGTCAATCCTGCGACATAGACCCGACGGTAGCTCGTGCGCTCTCCCACTGACGAGAATATAAGCAGAGACATCACCGTAGCGAGTTGGTAGCTATTTACTGCCCACACCGAGTCGGCAGACGATATGCTCATCTCGACACTTAGCGTGGGCAGAGCGACACTCACTATCGCCCCGTTGATTACCGACGTAGTAACGCCAAAGGCTATCGCCAACATCGCCCAAATGCGGCGCGGTAGGGGTAGTCCACCCTCGGTTGTGGGTATGTTTCGTGCGGGGGGCATCGCTCTATTTTGAACGTGCAAAAATACAAAAAAAAACGGTAAATAGGTCTCTTAATACCCCTGCGACAAACAATTATTGCACCCGAGCATACTGATTTTTGCCTATTTCGGAACAACGAGACGAAAAAAATGGTAACTTTGCCAAAGCGTATTGGCTCAAAGAGATGTGTGGCTGAGCGAGGTTCTGTACTACGCCTGATGTCTATTGCCGATAACGGAACGAAAATGAAGAAACACCCCAAAACTTAGATTCTATGGGCGAGAATTACGAGGCGCTGATAAGTGGTCAGGTCGAAAAATTGTTTGCATATATGGCGGAGCGCTCTTCGGAGCAGGAGATGGAGCATATCAGAGAGGCGTACAACCTTGCATTTGAGGCACATAGCAAGCAGCGTCGCAAGAGCGGCGAACCCTACATTATCCACCCTATCGCCGTGGCGGCTATTGTCGCCGAGGAGTTGGAGTTGGGCGAAAACCCCGTAATCTCAGCATTTCTGCACGACGTAGTCGAAGATACCGACTACACCATTGATGATATACGCGAGCGTTTTGGCGACGATGTCGCCTTTTTGGTCGGCACCGTAACCAAGCAGAAGAAGGATAAGTATCAGCACTCGAAGCAGGTGGATAACTATCGCCAGATTCTCGAATCGGTACACTACGATATACGCGCGTTGCTTATAAAACTCGCTGACCGTCTGCATAATATGCGTACGCTGGATAGTATGCGCGCCGATAAGCAGATGAAAATCGCGGGCGAGACCGACTACTTCTACGCGCCGCTTGCCAACCGTCTCGGTCTGTACCACATCAAGACCGAGTTGGAGAACCTCTCGTTCCGCTATCGTTGCCCCAAGGAGTATGCTATTATGGAGGAGGTACTCAACGAGGAGCAGCGCATTGACCGCCCCCGTTTGGAGCGATTTACCGCTAAGATTGACCATCTGCTGATGGCGGCAGGCATCGAGGCGCGCACCGAGATACGCTATCGTAAGCCGTACAGCGTATGGCGTAAGATGCAGGCTAAGGGTAGCGATGTCAAGCACGTCGATGGCAAGCACTACATCCGTATTATCTATCCCAATGGCTCGGGCTACTCGGAGAAGGCTATGAGCCTGCTCATATACTCGACGCTTACCGACGTCTTCAAGGAGCGTCCAGGTAGCGTCTCTAACTACATCGACGCGCCGAAGGAGAATGGCTACCAGAGCTTCCACGTCAAGCTGCTCAGCGAGCAGGGTATGTGGGAGGAGATACACATTTCGTCGGAGCGTATGGTGCGTAATTCGCGTCTTGGCTGTGCTGCCGAGCGAACCGAGCAGAACGTGACGATGTGGCTCAATAAGTTCCGTGCCATATTGCAGGATGTTGCCGACGATAACCACGATATGGAGTTTATGGATGGCATCACCTCAACATTCTATAACGATGATATTATGGTCTTTACGCCGAAGGGTCGTGGTGTGATACTGCCAAAGGGCGCTTCGGCTCTCGACTTCGCCTTTGAGATACATAGCGAGGTGGGCGAAAAGGCTGTCTATGCACGTATCAATGGTAAGCTGATGTCGGTATGTACGGAGCTGCGTCGTGGCGACTGTGTAGAGATTGGCACGGCGGAGGATGCAACCCCCTCGCCCGAGTGGGTAAATCACGTATCTACCTATCGTGCAAAGCGTTATCTGCGTAGTTACTTTGCAAGTATGCCCCGCTTAGAGTACGACCGTTGCGAGCATTGCAACCCGCTACCTGGCGACGAGGTTGTGGGCTTCGAACGCAACGACGGGCGCGTGGTGCTACATAAGCGCGACTGTGCCACGGCTATACGTCTTGCATCACAGTATGGCGACTCGATAACGCATATCACATCGTTCGACGAGAACCCTGCGTTTCTGTATCCAGTGCGTATCCGTATGCGCGGCATCGACCGCTATCACCTTATGAGCGACCTTATCGACTGTATCACAGACCGTCTGCATCTGACGATGCTCGGCTTGGCTACCGAAAATATCGACCGCATAGCTATCTGCACCATCGACTTCTCGGTACACTCCGCCTCGGAGTTGCAAAAGGCGATGGCAAGCATAGCTGCTATCGAGGGCGTAGATGAGGTGCAGTACCTTCCTATCTCGTAGCGCTTGCCGTAAGTAGTGGCGCATATATTCGATTTTCGGTGTCGTGAGGTGCCGAAATAGGCGCTTTTTCCACCATTTTTGCGCGGTTGTATAATATTCTTCTACGAAGATGCGTTATTTTCGAGTAAAAAACGTATCTTTGTGGGTTAATTATGCAGAAACTATTTAACATACTTATAGCCGCCTCGATGGTTGGTATGGTGGCTTGTAGCGTCGGAGGTGATGATGCGAGCGATAAGAGCGACGACAGGGTCGTGGTGGCGAGTGTCGATGGTCGTGTCCTTACCGAGGATGATGTGCGTTGCAGTATGCCCGAGGGGCTTAGCGGCGCGGATAGCACGGCGTTTGTGCGTATGTTTGTCGATAACTGGGTGCTTAAACAGCTCAAAATGCACCGTGCCGAACAGGTGTTGGCATCGTCGTATGACGACATCGACCGCCTTGTGGAGGACTATCGACAGTCGCTCATTATGCGCCGCTTAGACCAATACTATGTCGATCAATCTATCGACCTCGAAATAACCCCACAACAGATAGCCTCGTACTACCGCTCGAATGCTGCGGCATTCCGCCTCGATCACCATAAGGTACGTGGCGTGGTGGTGCGTGTGCCTCGCACATTCCGCAACACTAAGACCCTGACAACTGCGCTCTCGGCGGTGGGTCGCAATGGTATCTCGGAGGTTGGCGCTATTGCCGAGAAGCACAACTTGCTGCTCAGCGATATGAGTGGCGAGTGGGTGTCGTACTCCGACTTTTTGAGCTATCTGCCCACCGAGCGCTCCAACTCTTATGAGTCGCTATTGTCGCGCAGTGGCGTACAGCAGCTTTCGTCAAGCGATGCGATTTTTCACTTCATCATCTTGGATGTAGCGCGCAAGGGCGATATTGCCCCAATGGAGAGTGTCGAGGAGGATATTCGTCGTCGCCTCTACTCGGAGCGTAGAGCGGGTATTGTGCGTGGCTATGAGGAGGAGCTGCGTCGTGAGGCAGTTGAGCAACAGCGTGTCGATATTGGCGATACGGTGCTGTTGCGGTCGATGTACTACGTGAATGTCGATGTTCAGAAGTCTGTCGAGCAGAGCGCCGTGGAGCCTATCATCGTGGAGGAGATTATCGAGGAGGCGGAGCTAAACCTCGAACAAATGGATAGCGTGAAAATCGAGTAATGATAACTAAGTAACTAAATAGCAATATGATACGAAAATTTTTAATTGTAGCACTTACCGCATCAGCACTTCTAAGTAGTGTGGTAGCCTCGGCACAGCAGCGTCGTCAGGTGATGCTCGACAAGGTTGTCGCCGTGGTTGGTGGCTCGTCGATACTCCACTCCGAGGTGGCGTCGTACGCAAAGGAGCTTACCGAGCAACGCCGTCAGATGGGCTATACGTCGGATCGCGACCCTATGACCGAGGCGTTGGAGATGTTGATGCAGCAGAAGTTACTCTACAACCAAGCACTTATCGACTCTATCGAGGTCAATACCTCGGATATATCGGCACGTATTGAGAGCTACTTGCAGGCACTCATCGAGCAGGAGGGCGGTATTCAGGCGTTGGAGGCTAAGGAGCATATGCCCATCTTCAACTATCGTGAGATGTTGCGCCAGAGGTACGAGGAGCAGACCTACGCTCAGGCTATGCAGGGCGATGTTGTAAGCCGCGTTACGGTCGTTCCAGGCGAGGTGGAGCGCTTCTATAACCGCATCGACAAGGATAGTCTGCCCGTTATTGGCGAGCAGTACGTATATGCACAAATAACGAAGTTGCCATCGTCATTGAAGGAGGCGCAGCAGCGTACTAAGGAGCGATTGCTCGATATGCGCGAGCGTGTCATCACGGGCAAGACCAAGTTCTCGGTGCTGGCGCGTATGTACTCTGTCGATGGCTCGGCGATACACGGTGGCGAGATGGAGCCTATGCCCTCGTCGGCATTCGTAAAGCCTTTTGCCGATGCGTTGGAGAAGTTGAAGCCTGGTCAGGTGTCGGAGATTGTAGAGACGGAGTTTGGCTTTCACATCATCGAACTTATCGACAAGAAGGGCGACCTATACCATTGCCGCCACATTGTCATCCGTCCTACGTTTACCCGCGAGGAGCTTATGCAGCCTGCCCGCGAGTTGGACAGCATAGCTCGCCTCATCCGCCTCGACTCTATCAGCTTTGAGGATGCCGCTTTGCGCTTCTCGGACGATGCCTCGTCGAAGCAGAATGGCGGTATTGTCTCTAATCACGACATCTTGGCACGTCAGGGTGTCTATGATGGCGCACGTCTCACGGCTACGCGTTTCTTAAAAGAGGACTTCGGTTTACAGGGCGGCAAGTCGTTGGAGGACTACGCTGCGCTGATGCGTTTGAAGGTGGGCGAGGTGTCGGACTCGTTCCAGACTACCGACCTTATGGGCAACCAGATGAGCAAGATTGTAAAACTCGTTGAGATAATTCCAGCACACACCGCCTCGCTTGTCGATGACTATATTCGCTTGGAGGAGATGGCACTCGCCGAGAAGCAGGATAAGGTGTTTCGTAAGTGGCTCTCGGAGAAGATTGACGGTATGTACGTCTATATCGACCCTGAGTATCGCAGCGACGAGTTCGAAAATAAGAATTGGATAAAGTAGGGTAGCCCATAAGGGAGTAAGTAACGGATAAAAAGTTGAGTATGCGTCGCAGAATAGCCTCTATTGTGGTGTTGATGGTCGTCGTCGGAGCGTTTTTCTATGCTGCGAGTGGTCGTATGCCCATCTACTATCAACGAATGTCGGTCGCTGTTGCCGAGTCGGTATCTCAGTCGCAAGGTCGCGCACGAGGCACGGAGCGTGGCGTTGTCGATATGATTGCCGACGACTCCTACCTTATCGACCAGGGCGACTCTACGATGTTTATCCTTGTGGGTAACTTCGCGGCACACCACAACGGCGCGGTAATCCTTGCCGATAGCGCCGTGCGTTACTCCAATCAGAGCTTTGAGTGCTTCGGCAACGTGCTTATTAACCAAAATTCGACATACGCCTACGGCGAGCGCGCTGAGTACCACCACGCCAGCGGCAAGGCAACCATCTTCTCGAAGATAGTGAAGATTGTCGATGGCGAGGCTACGATGTACACCTATAACTGTACCTTCGACACGGTGGATGAGGTGGGCGAGTTCTACGGTGGCTGCTATGTCGAGAAGGGAGATAACCTTGTGGAGTCGGAGCGTGGCTACTACAACACCAAGACGCACGACCTTATCGCGGTGGACGATGTCGAGATGCGCGACGACAAGTACCTTATCACGGGCGACTCGGTGGTATTCAACACCCAGAGTGAGGATGCCCAGTACTTTGCCAATACCAACATTTGGAACGATAAAGATGAGTATCTATATGCCGACGAGGGCGAATATACCAAGCTTAGCGACCTGCACCACTTGAAGCGTAACGCCTATATACTCACTCCCGAGCGAGAGATATGGGGCGATACGTTGAAGTATTACCGTACCGACGAGCATATTATCGGTCGCCGCAACCTGCAAGTGGATGATACCACGCAGAAGGTACTCGGCTTTGCCGACTATGGCGAGTGGTGGGACGACCCAGGTAACGCCTTCTTCACAGGGCGCCCGTCGCTTATTAACTATGACCCCGAGCAGCCCGACTCGTTGTTCCTTGCGGCAGACACCTTGTGGCTCTACACTATATCGGCAGCACCCCCTATTGAGCCTGCCGACAGCGTTGGTGTTGAGCGCGACAGCCTTGCTACTGGCAGCAGAGAGGCTGTGATGGAGGGTGGCGTACGCGATACGGCGGCATTCCGACGCGACTCGTTGGCAGCTGCCGAGAAGCGGGCACAGCGTGAGGCTAAGGATGGAGAGTTGCCGAGCAAGGAGCGTGAGGAGCGTTCCGGCGCAGCGGAGGGAGGTGGCGAGCGTGGCGATAGCCTTGCCTCGAAGCGAACACCTGCCGGGCGCGATAGCCTTGCTTCGGGAGTGGATACTATTGCCGTGGACAGCATAGCGCAGGATAGCGTCGTGCAGCTCACGGCGAAGCAGCTACGCTACCGTGCCAAGTTGCAACGTAAGGCGGAGAGGGACAGCCTCAAAGCTGAGCGTCGTGCTGTGCAGGACTCTATAAAGGCGATTAAGGATGCCGAGCGCGACTCTATACGCAAGATTCGAGACTCGCTACTCGATATAAAGCTCGATACTATCATCGCACGTCGTCAGGCACGTAGCGCACGTATGGCGGACGAGGAGAAGGCGCGTATCGAGCGTGTGAAGCAGAAGGCGGAGGAGCGCCGACGCCACAAGATTGATAAGGCCAAGGCTCGTGCATTGCGTCGTGGCAAGCCATATACGGGCGAGGACTATACGCTCGACACGTTGGCGCAGGATAGCATTGCCGATACGTTGGAGCGTGCCGACATCGCCGATACGTTGGCTCGCGACAGCTTAGCAGACAGCCTTGCGGTGGACTCTATGGCGATGGATTCGTTACAGAGCGAGCCACCCATCCCCGCCGACAGCGTATATAAGATGATTAAGGCGTACCGCAATGTGCGTATGTATCGCTCCGACTCGCAGATGATTGGCGACTCGGTGGTGGCGCTAAATACCGACTCGGTAATACGTATATACATCGACCCTGTGCTGTGGAACGAGAAGAATCAGATTACCTCTGACTCGATGGCTATATATACCGCCAATAGAGCCATCACCAAGGCACACTTTATGGGCGACCCAATGCTTGGCTCTGAGATAGACACGATGTACTACAATCAGGTCAAGGGCAAGGATATGGTGGCGCTATTTAGAGATGGTCAGGTATATCGCCACGATGTCGATGGCAACGCACAGACGATATATTATATGCAAGACGAGGAGGACTCAACCCAGGTTACAAGCATGATGTATATCGAGAGTTCGGGCATCACCTTCTACCTCGATGAGGGTCAGATGGATAAGATTACCTACCGTCAAAACCCCGACTATGTGCTATACCCCGTGTCGATGATACCCGAGACGCAGGAGTTGCGCCTCCCCGACTTCAAGTGGTGCGATACGTTGCGCCCTACGCGAGAGTCGATTATAGACCGTGCGATACGTCCTTCGCAACGTAGTCGTGTGGCATTGCGCCGAAAGCCTACATTCCCCATTACGGAGCGTATCAACTACGACCGCCGCCGCTATGTCGAAAATCGTATGTGGGTAGATCGTCTCGACCTGCTCACCCCCGAGGTTGAGGAGTGGCGTAATAGCCGTCCCTCGTACCAAAATCGTAAGAAATAGCCATGAACAAGATGTATAGAACGCTTTTAGCGACACTTCTTTTGCTTTGCGTTGCGCTGACTGTCGCGGCGCAGCCTCGCTCCGTCACGGAGGGCAATGACCCGTACCGAACACGTCTTATCCCCTATGCCACGGATGCTGCGGCACGTGAACGACAGCTCGTCAAGCAACGTTATATGCAGCCTATTGTGGAGTGGGTAGCGGTGGAGGATGGTGTGCTACGTGGCGAGTTTACCTACCCATTCTCGTGGGTAGAGAGACAGGTGTTGTTGCGCGTCGAACACGCCGCACAGCCCTACGAGGTGTGGGTTAATGGCAAGTGTGCAGGAGGCTCAACAAATGGCTTCGCAGCGGCGGAGTACAACATAACGAAGCTTTCGCGCGAGGATAAAAATAGTGTCGAGTTGCGTTTGTTGGATGACGCCTCAGTCGAGAAGATAGAGTGCTTCGACCAGGAGGGTAGCAGCTCTCATCCGACAGTATATATAATATCGCAGCCGCGCGTACGCGTGCGCGACATCTTCTGGCGTGCCACGTGCGGTAAGGCGACAACACTCCTTGCCGACTTTGGCGTCGTTATGCAGAACCAGACCCTCGGCGAGAAGACCTCGCGTATCTACTACGAAATCTTCCTTAACGACACTATACGTCTTACGGGAGGTCAGCGTGATGTGGCGCTTGGTATGCATGGTGTCGATACTATGCGCTTTGGCGCGTCGCTGCCCGATAGCCTGCTGTGGTCGGTGGGTAAGTCGCACAATGTTACGCTGCACCTTAAAAACCGTATCGGTGGTCGTGATGTGGAGTTTTACGCTCTGCCTGTGGCACTGCGCGATTTGAGCTACGAGGGTGGCAAAATCTATATCAATGGCGAGGAGCTAAATGTCGAGTGGTGTAAGATGTCGCCCACGAGTTCGCTTGCCGATGTCGAGAGTGCCTACGCTGCGGGCTGTCGTGCTATACGCTTTACTGCGGGCGATGTGGATGATGCACTGCTTGACTACTGCGACGCTCAGGGCATCTGTGTAGCTCTTACAGCGCCTATTAACTCGTCGCTTTCGGGTATGTCGCGTCGTCGTGGCGGCAACCCCTCGAATGACCCTGCTTGGCGCAAACACTATGTGGAGCGCAGCAAA
Organism: Alistipes sp.; assembly: GCA_017416915.1. GTDB lineage: Bacteria > Bacteroidota > Bacteroidia > Bacteroidales > Rikenellaceae > Alistipes. The sequence goes on from JAFQAN010000002.1 coordinate 23,349, forward strand.
CAGCTAATCTTCACCACACAGCGTCATCCGTCGGTTGTGGCGTACTACCTTGCAGACGATAGCGCCAATGGTATAAGTCTATATGAGAGTTATTTGGCGATGAAGGCAATTGCCAACGGACGCCCCATATTCTATGATGGAGGCTCTAATGAGTGGAACACCGATTAGAGGTTGCTTGGCGTGATAGCTGCGCATCAGCGCCGCCTCAATCATTGGGCTGAATGGAATGTACGCTCAGTACTATCCATCCAGCCCAATCTCTTTATCGGCGGTACTGCTGCACCACTCTGACACCAAGCACTTGTCGTGATAGCGGCGCATCTGCGGCACCAAGCTCGTTCGTCTGAATGGGGATGTACGTCAAGTACACCCCCATCCAGCCAAACTTCGACTTGGCACCACATCTGCACCACTCTGTCGCCAAGCTGCCTCGCACGGCTCCGCGCAGCCTCGCACAGCTGAGAAAGGCTGAGAATGACTGAGAACGCCTGAGAACGCCTGTGTTTTTCAGCGGTCTCGTGGTCCCGCAGTCTCGCAGTCCCGTGTTCTCGTCGTCTCGTCGTCTCGCGGTCCTGTCGTCTCGTCGTCCCGTGGTCTCGTTGGCGCGCCTCCCAGTCATTCCCAGGCGTTCTCAGTCATTCTCAGTCATTCTCAGTCATTCTCAGCCTTTCTCAGTAAATCGCGCGCCTCTAACGAGTATATCTACGCCATAATTGTCCCACTCTTTTGCTACAAGGCAAAAAATACTTGACAAATTAGACGTTTTATAAAAAAAGTATTAACTTTGTAACAACATACTATTTACGCGGAAAGTGTAAGTTTATTCTCTAATTGCGAACGTAGGAAATTCGAAAATGGCAGGGGGTAGGCGGACATCTTCTTGCGTCGTATCCTAAAATGGATATGGCGTGGGCTGTTGCTTATTTATGCCATTAGGTTATCCTACGACCTGCAATTATTAAATAAGTATTACGTTCCACGCTTTCTTTATCTTCAAGAGTATATTCTTACCATCGAGGCGCAGATAGTAGGTATAATATCCCCACTTGACCTATTTTGTTGAGTAGGATGCATGGTAGAAACCCTTTGTTTAACTAAAAATATTACTACTATGAAAACGATGAAGAGTTACTCCCTGATTCTGGCGCTGATGCTACTTTTTGTAGGTAATTTATGGGCGCAGCAACCCACATATGTTGGTAAGCCCCATATGATTGTTGCTCCTACGTTTGAGTCTATGGCATCCTATTCTGATGGTATGGCAATTGTTACAATGGGCAACCGTGCTGGTGCGGTTGATAGAGACGGAAATATTGTCGCTCCGACCGAATATTGGCAGTTGAATAGCTATTCTGAAGGGCTTGCAATGTTTGTTAAGCGCGATGAAGATAAGAATTTCACGCGCGGAGCCTTAAACAAGGCGGGTGAGGTGGTCTTTACGCTACCGAACGATGTCGGTTTTACGTTGCAAGGCTTCTCTCTGGGCTATCATCCTGTTATGCGTTATGTATCGCAAGTGCCGCCGCGTGCTATTTGGGGCTTGATTAACACCAAGGGTGAGATGACAATTCCGCTTACGTATGATTGGTACAGTGTAAGTTCTTATGGTACTCGTATTGCTCGTAACGGAGCTAATTATGGCTTTATTGATAGTGAAGGTAAGGTAATTATCCCGCTGAGCTATAAGGGTGCTGGCTCTTTTGGCGAAGAGGGGCTTGCACCTGTTCAAAACAAAGATGGAAAGTGGGGTTATATCGACATCAATAATAATGTGGTAGTACCCTTTATCTATGATGAAGCCTACCCGTTTGATAACGGCTTGGCTAAGGTGGGAGTAAGTCGGAAGGCAGACCCCAGCTGTTGGTATGGCTTTATCGACGCAACAGGTAAGGAGATTATCCCTACCGTGTATTACGATGTTCAACACGCCAACTACACCAATACTAAATATCGTGATGAAGGTCTGCTTCGTGTGGTTAAGATTGGCACCATCAAACCCTCGATTGGCTACTTTAATAGAGCTGGTGAGGAGGTAATTCCATTCGTTGAGGGTAGTATCGATGATTTTCATGTCTTCTATAATGGCTTGGCAGCCGTAAAGCGTAATGGAAGTTGGGGCTATATGAATAGCGCTGGCGAAATGGTCATCCCTGCTATTTATGAGTGGGTTACCGACTTTAAGCATCCCGACTTTGCGGAGGTGGGAACGAGTGTTAAGAACCACGGTGTGGTACGACGTGATGGAGTTGAGGTGATACCTATGGACTTTGCAGATGTGGCAATAAGTACTACGGATGGCATATTCTTAGTACAAGTAAAGAAACTTTGGGGTGCTTATAACTGCCTCGGAGAGGAGATTCTGCCGCCTGCATACAAGAGTGTACATTATAGCGAGGGTCGCTTCTGTCTCCAAGAAGGCAAGCTTTGGAGTATTTATGGCTGGTAGGTATAGGGTACTCTTGCGAGCTTATCGTGAGTGAACAAAAAGTAGATAATCGTGCAAAAAAATAGTGCTTATGATAGAATGTAAGCACTATTTTTTTTGCACGATTACAGCGCGGTATTATAGAGATACGCAGAAAGTGTTTCTCTACTAAGCTCTACTTGCGATTTTTTGCGTCGTAAGCAACGAACTCCTCGTAGTCGTACGTCCAACTATTGCCATAGGCAAGTTTGTGGATACGTATATATATCGCCTCGCGCGATGGCGCGTTAAAGCCTCCCGTACGGTCGTTCATTATACTATTCTCGGTGGGTCGATAGGCTCCTGAGGCAAAGGTGTATGCACCCTCATAGACGCCCAGACCATCGTTTTGGTAGCGGCTGTCGGATAGCAAGTGTCTCCACTTAATGCTGTCGGCATCGAGTGCTCCATCCAACGTACAGTCTATATTTTTATACCAGCCCCACTGTTCGAAATTCTTTATTTCGTAGTAATAGTAATCGGTAATCTGTCCGTTGCCAGAGTATGAGTACTCGTCGCCTAACTTTGCGAAGCCATGACCACACGCCTCATGCAGGATAAGCTCGCGGAAGGTGGTGTCATTGCCACATAGCGGGAAGAATGATAGTGAGGGTCCATTGCCGAAGTCGCCTGTGGTATTGACGCTTGGGGATGCCATATAGCAGTTGCCAGCATAGACGTTGCTATTCATAATGACAACCATCATAGCTTCGTCAAGACGCGCATCGCCGACAATTGAGCGAGTATAGTCGTACGCCTCCCAGGTATCACCGTCAATAGACATGCCGTCCGACTTAACCTTACAGTTGAATGCCGTGCTGTCGTAGTCATATTCGTCGCTGCACCCCTCCAACTTCGAGACACACTTGACCATATAGACGTTGAACATATCGCGGAAGGTGGTGTATGGCTCTTCGCTGAAAATATGCTCCATAGCGCGGCGTATATCACTCTCGTAGCGACCCGAGGCGATATGACGGTCGGAGTAGCCATCGCCCATAAGCACAATGTCGATGCCGTTGCCTCGTGTAGCACTCTGCAACACCACGACTTCGCCGTTGGCTGAGAAGTCGGTAGATTCGTACGTCTCGCCATATATATTATAGGTACTCCACTTTGTGTCGCCCTTATAGTCCGAATACGCGGTGTCGGGAACATAAATCGTTACGTTATCCCTCATAAATACATCGCCTCCGAGGGTGGGAGGTGTTGTTGCCATCGAATATACCGATACCAGGTTGTCGCACTTGTTAAAGGCGCTATCCCCAATAGTCGCTACGTTCTCGGGGAGTGTTACGCTTGTGAGTCCATCGCAGTTGTAGAATGCTCCAACACCCAACTCCGTGAGGCTTTGGGGAAGAGTTATGCTCTCGATTGACACGCAGTCGCTGAATGCCAACTCTCCGATAGATGTTAGACCCTCTGATAGCTCTACGCTGCTGAGCTGAGAGCATTGGTAGAAGGCGTAAGTGCCAATTGATTGTACGCTACTTGGGAGAGTTATGCTGGAAAGTGTACCTTGGCTTTCGAACGTTCCGTAGCCCCCAACCGTATTCAGCGATGTTACATCGTCCGAAAAGGTAATGACCCACTTATCGCCAACCCTCTCCTGCTTAACTATCGAGCTGCTGAATGCCCCATCGCGAAACGATAGCTGGTTGCCGTCGGTTGTGGTGTACCATATCTGCTTCGACGAAGGCGTTGTCGCCTCGAACAGCACCTGCAAAGCCGCCATCGGCTTGATGAAGTTGCGCTCTACGGCTACTGTGTTGGATGTCCTCTTGCTGAATACGCCACCCTGGGTGTCTGTAACGGTGATGGTGATACCCGACGAGAATGTGGTCTCGGGCATAGCTATCCAAAACTCCGTGGGCGCACTCTTTGAGCCACTCAGCTCGACACCCGTGCCGCAGTCGAGAGTTATCGACGTTGTGGCGTCGGCGCTCATTTGAAGTGTAGGTGCGCCACCTGTCGTGGCGATAAGCTCAGCAGCACCCGCAATCTTCTCGTTGGTATTACCCTCAACCTTGATGCTCTTGACCGTGCCGTCGCCCCAAAGTTTCAGTTTGAGGTAGCCCACGGCATTTCTAAACGCGAGTATAACATCATCCTCGCTGCTTGTTGCGGCAACCATAATGTTGCCATCGCGTGGGAATGAACGCTCGGCATAGCTCTGCTTGCTCGGCATAAGTAGCGATATTGTCCCCGCAGCCGATATTGTGGCTGTTGTCTGGTAGGGGTATATGGCATAAATCCTGTCGAGCGACGTGTAACCCACGCCACCGTTGCCCACGAGCGAGAAGCTGCCACTCTTATCGCCACTATCGCCGTTGAATGCGAAGACGTTGTTGAAGTCGTTGGCATAGAATACCGAGATGCGGTCGCCCTCGTGCCACGCCAGCGATAGGTCATCCTCGATATATACACGTGTCGAGCTGTCGTCGATAGAGGCGACAAGGTCGCTATAACTGCGATTGATGGTAGATGTGAACTCCTCCTGATTAAAGATGTCGCCGCAGCCTACCAGCGCCACAGCAAGGAGCAACGTAAAATATAACTTTCTCATAGCGCACCTCCTACCAATCGGTCTCCTCTTTTTCGCCTCCTACACCCTCCAAAGTGCCGCCCGAGACGTTTACGCCGCACTCTGCAATTACTTCTACGATGTTGAGTAGTGGGGCTTCATAAAGCTCCGTACCCTTAATTCTATACATATCTGTTTTTCGGTAATAATATTTTATCTGCTTCTACTGCTCGTCCTACGGACGAAAACAGGTGCAAATATATCACTATTTTCGTTATGTACAACAATTTACGAGAAAAAAGATAAGGCTGACGTTTTGGTCTGTCCTTTTTAGGCAGTGAAAGCCAATTCACCTCAGATTTTGTTTATTTGCAATATGTTAGGTCGTTAGGCTGTGAAACGACTTCTCCTTCAAAAAGGTTTAGCGCCTTTATGCGTGTAGTCTTCTATGTAGGCTAAATTAAATCCTATTAAACATAATTAAATCTCAATAATTACTTATACTTCTTTAGCGTATTGCACTTAATATTATTGATATTTTTAGTATATTTGCAACATTAAATAGAATAGGGATTATGACTAAGGAAAATTTTATTGAACAACTGCGTAATGCTGTGTGTAACTTCGGAGAAGCAATAAGCACCGATGATGGTAATTGGGTTGTAAAAGGTTTTGTGGACATTCACAAAAATATCTATACCATCTCTGCCGACACTAAAGTTATTTCTAAAATCATAGAACTCTATATTTTCCCCAAAATAATTGAATTTGCCGCAGCGAATAATCTGACTATTGAATTGACAAAGGAACAGAACTTTTACCCTGATATTACATTTAAAGATAATGAGGGTAACCTTTTTGCTGTTGATTTGAAAAGTAGTTACCGAAAAACGCCTACTCATATAAATGGTCTAACATTAGGAGCTTTTACAGGATATTTCCGTGAAAGAAATAGTTTGAAAAATATTACACATCCTTATAGTGCATATAAAGCGCATATTGTATTAGGTGTAGTTTATGATATGGCCTCGGATATTGATGAATGTAAAACATATACATTGGATCAACTTCAAGAGATTGTATCTGTAATTAGGAATTTCCAATTCTTTGTGCGTGAAAAATGGGAGATTGCTATTGACCGCCCAGGTAGTGGAAATACAAAGAATATAGGGTCAGTTCATAAAATAGAGGATTTGATCAATGGTAAAGGGACATTTTCAGCGCTTGGTGAAGATATATTCAATGATTACTGGATGTATTATTTAACTGCGGATATGGCTCGTAAGGCAGAGTTGCCCAAACCGTATTATACAAATATATTAGAGTATAAAGAGTTTAAGCATATAAAGTAATGTTGTCTCAGTTATCACTTTTTTCAGAACAAATACCACATCTTGCTAAATTCCCTTCTACCCGTTATCAAGGTAGTAAACAGAAATTTGCAGATTGGATATGGGAATGTATTAAGCATATTCCCTTTCATTCTGCATTAGATGCTTTTGGTGGGACTGGATGTATATCTTTTCGTTTGAAAGAAGAGGGTAAAAGTGTTACATACAATGATATTCTCCCATTCAATTCTATCATAGGAAAGGCTTTAATAGAAAACACAAGTACTACTTTGGGGAACGAAGAAGTTGATAAACTTCTAAGCAAATGTCAAAATATAGTATATCCGACTTTTATAGAAGATACATTTAGAGACATCTATTTTACGGATAAAGAGAATCATTGGTTGGATATTGTTTCTACAAATATCCGTAGAATTGAAAACCCATACAAACAAGCTATTGCATATTTCGCTTTATTCCAATCTTGTATTATAAAACGACCATATAATCTTTTTCATCGCAAGAATCTTTATGTTCGTTTACAAGATGTTGAGCGTAGTTTTGGCAATAAGAAAACCTGGGATACTCCATTCGAAGAACACTTTCGGAAATTTGTGGAAGAGGCAAATGCTGCAGTTTTTAATAACGGAGAAAATTGTCGGTCAATAAACAAAGATATATTTGATGTTAAAGAAAACTATGATTTTGTTTATATTGATACGCCATATCTAAATGACAGTGGAATGGGGGTTGATTATGCTGATTTCTATCATTTCCTAAATGGACTTGTTGATTATGATAATTGGTGTAATAAGATAGATTATAATAGCAGACATTTGAGATTATACAGACAACCGAATGTTTGGAATAATCACGAAACCATCCATAAAGCATTTGAAAAACTGTTTGCTAAATTTCAAGATGCAACAATGGCAATATCGTATCGTTCAAATGGAGTCCCATCGATAGATGAAATTGTGGCAATGTTAGAAAATTTGGGTAAAAAGGTTACTGTTTATCAAAGCTGTGATATTAAATATGTGTTAAGCATAAAACAGTGTAAAGAGGTTTTAATAGTGGCACAATAGTTTGTTTAGAATCTATTAATTGTGGCGTATGTAGTGAACATTGTAGTTCCTTCATACGCCACCTTGTTTTATTTATAATGCATCTTTGAAAGATGCTTGATTTTAGTGCTTTACTATCAAAAGTTTTATTCGCCTTTACACTCGTAGGTTTTGCCTTGCTGTTTTATGCGAAGAGTATCAGCAGTTGTGCTGTGAGTACTCTGAGGAACATAACCACGGGATATACCGTTGCGTAGCTTACTGCGGGCATATCGTTACCCGTTGTCTGGTTGGCAAAGCCGAGAGCAGGGGGGTCAGTCATCGAGCCAGCCATAAGACCCATCATCGTGTAGTAGTTGAGCTTGAAGCGCAGACGCGCTATGAGCGAGACGATAAATAGTGGCAATACCGTGATAATAACGCCATAGCCTATCCACTTGTAGCCACCATCGACAATCGCGTCGATAAAGCCGTCGCCAGCACCGATACCCACCGCGCCGAGGAACATCGCGAGACCTATCTCACGAAGCATAAGGTTGGCGCTCATAGTAGTATATGTTACCAAGCCGAAGTGAGGACCAAACCTGCCGAGCAGAATAGCCACGATGAGCGGACCACCTGCCAAGCCGAGCTTCACGGGCTGCGGGATGTTCATCAGAGGCAGCGAGCCGAGCAGCACACCGAGCGCTATGCCGACAAATATGGGCAGGATGTTGGGGTGTTCGAGGCGTTTGAGTGAGTTGCCGAGGACCTTCTCAGCAGCAGCCACAGCCGCCTCGGGACCTACAACCATTACCTTGTCGCCCATCTGCAACTCCATACCCTGATAGGGGATAAGATCGACACCAGCACGGTTTACACGTGTGATGTTGATGCCGTAACGGGTGCGCAGTCTGAGGTCCGAGAACTTCTTGCCGTTGATGTCCTCGCGAGTGATAAGGATGCGGCGCGACACCAATGGGGTAGATTGCATTGCGGTAGCTCCCCACTCGTCGGCTGTCATCTCGACAGGGCGACCAAAGAAGGCGAGTATCGCCTCGCGGTCATCCTCGGTGCATATCACACGCAGACGGTCGCCCTTGCTAAGTGTCGTGGTGCCGTCAGCCATAACAATCTCGCCATCGGTGCGCATCACACGCGACACGACAAACTGGCGGTTGATAAGCGTGTGGGCGTGGGCGATAGTCGTGCCTTCGAGCATCTTGTTGGTAAACTCCACCGAGTAGCGGTGCGGGAGTGCCGTCTCGTTGCTTAGCGCCGCAAGACCCTCATCCTCCTTCTTGAAGTCGATTTTGAGGATGTAGCGCATAGCGATCATCGAGAGGATGATGCCCACAACACCAAGAGGGTATGCCACGGCGTAACCCAATGATATTGAGTCTGCTATCTCGGGGTTGTATAGCTCAGAGTCAGCGTAGGCCTGCTGTGCAGCACCAAGACCTGGGGTGTTGGTTACCGCACCCGACATAACACCTACCATCGTGGGTAGTGGCTCGCCTGTGAAGATGTGTAGAAGATAGGTGGTAATACCGCCTATGAGTATTACCATTGCAGCGAGACCTATGAGCGTCAGACCGCCACTCTTCAACGACGAGAAGAAGCCTGGTCCCACCTGTAAACCTATCGAGAAGACGAAGAGTATCAGACCGAACTCCTTGATGAAGTGCAGCGTCTCGCCATCGATGTTTACACCAATATGCCCTGCGGCAATACCCGTAAAGAGTATCCACGTTACACCAAACGAGATACCCTTAATCTTAATCTTGCTCAGTGCGATACCCGATGCAATGACCAATGCAAGGATAAAGACTGTATGGGCAATAGAGGGGTGATCACTGCCACATACTACATCTTTTAACCATTGTAAATCCATAAATTATATCTATATGAGTTAGTAGTTGTTCTGTTCTGGGGGCAAAGGTAGTATTAATATCCATATAAAAAAACTAATTACGTAAATTCGCCGATTTTTCGCTTAGTTTTTATAAAACTACACCTTCTGTCTAAGCAATTAACAAAGAAGAAGGTGACTAAAAAGTTAATTAGCCACCTCCCTCTTTGTTATGAGATTGAATGTTATAGCTTGCGGCGTACAGCTTCGAGCATATCCACGGTCATCGACTCCAAGTCCCACTGAGGCTTCCAACCCCACTCCTCGCGAGCGCAGGTGTCATCCAATGAGTTGGGCCAGCTACGTGAAATCTGATCTTTGACGGGATCTACGTCGTACTCCATCTGGAAGCCAGGCACGTGGCGCTCAACGACCTCACGGATAATCTCGGGAGTGAAGCTCATTGAGGCGATGTTGAACGAGTTGCGGTGTTTGAGCTTCGAGGGATCAGCCTCCATAAGCTCTACGGTAGCACGCAGCGCGTCGGGCATATACATCATATCCATATATACGTCGGGTGCGATGTTGCAGATAAACTTGTTGCCCTTGACAGCCTCGTAGTAGATCTCTACGGCGTAGTCGGTAGTACCACCACCAGGCAGCGTAACATTCGAGATGATACCAGGGAAGCGTACCGAGCGGGTATCTACACCAAAGCGTGTGTGGTAGTAGTTTGAGAGCAGCTCGCCTGTAACCTTGCATACACCGTAGATGGTGTTGGGCTGCATAACGGTATCCTGCGGGGTCTTATCGCGGGGGAAGTCGCCACCGAAAGCACCAATAGAGCTGGGCGTAAATACCGCGCAGTTCTTCTCGCGAGCAATCTCCAACGAGTTCTCCAAAGCTCCCATATTGATACGCATAGCCAACTGGGGATTCTTCTCGCCTGTTGCCGACAGAAGGGCTACAAGGTTGAAGATAGAGTCGATCTTGTACTTATCGACAAGCTCGGCATAGCTCTTAGCGTCAAGGGCATCGAGCGACTCGAACGGTCCAGCATCAGCCAGCACTGCGTTATGTTTAACATCGGTAGCAAGGACGTTCGATGCTCCGTAAATTGATCTTAAATATGGTACCAACTCAGATCCAATCTGACCGCCAGCACCCAAAACCAAAATGCGCTTCATTGATTTGTGTTATGTTAGTTTTACGTTTTAGGTCTAATTACCGTTAATGACACTAATTCTCAACAAAAATAGTTAAAATTTGCGAAAATAGTATGACTATTGCGATTTTTTTTACTATTAGCCCATCATTTATTCTCGGTAGATACTTTTCTTACCGCTATATTGTATTATCTTTGTGCGTACCTTACTTATTAAAGGTCTATGGAAGCACTCCTCGAATACGGATACATAGGACTCTTCATCGGCTCGTTCCTCGCAGCTACGGTTGTGCCGTTCAGCTCCGACGTGTTAGTTGTCGGTATGTTGGCGATGGGCGGTAATGCCACTACCACAATCATCGTTGCAACCATCGGCAATTGGCTCGGTGGTCTCACCTCGTATTGGATAGGTTGGTTGGGAAAGACCGAGTGGTTGGAGCGGTGGTTTAGGGTCAAGCGCGAGACTATCGAAAAATATAAAGCGAGCGTGGCACGGTGGGGCTCGTGGTTGGCGCTATTCACGTGGTTGCCCTTCGTGGGCGATGTCTTTGCTATCGTCCTCGGCTTCTTCAAAGCTCGTTTTCTGCCCTCGGCGCTGTGGATGCTTGTGGGTAAGGGCGGCAGATTTGTGGTGTGGGCTGTACTCTACTTCTACGCCGAACAGTGGTTTTAGAGGTGAGCAAGTAGCCTAAATCGCGCGGAACGCTCGTTATTTCCGCAAAATATTGTATATTTGTAGGGTGTAAAATCCAAAAACTATAAAATTACTAACATAACAGATTATCAAAGATGAAAAGATTTTTTAGCTTGACCGTGGCGCTTATGATGCTTGGTGCAGTATCGGCACAGCAAGACAAGGGTGGCATTAGCGAGGATATGCTCAACGAGCTTCGTGCGGGATATACCGCAACCGAGGCGCAAAAGGCGGCGCGTAACGCCCTTGCCGTAAACCCTATCAGCGAACTTTCGGTAAATGCTGACAACCTCGCAATGATTGATACCCACTTTTCGCACCGCGTGAAGACTAAGGGTATTACAGACCAGCAGCAGTCGGGACGCTGTTGGCTCTTTACGGGTCTTAACGTGCTGCGTGCAAAGATGATTGATGAGCAGGGGCTGCCCTCTATGGAGTTTTCGCAGAACTACCTCTTCTTCTACGACCAGTTGGAGAAGTGTAATCTCTTCTTGCAGGGCGTTATCGACACGCGCCACCTGCCTATGGATGACCGTCAGGTCGAGTGGCTCTTCAAGAACCCGCTGAACGACGGTGGTCAGTTTACGGGTGTGTCAAACCTCGTGATGAAGTATGGTGTTGTACCCGCTGAGGTTATGCCCGAGAACTACCAGTCGAACAACACCGCGGCGATGTCGTCGTTGCTCAAACTAAAACTGCGCGAGTTTGGCTTGCAGCTTCGCAACCAGAAGGATCGTCGCGCTCCCGTGGCGCTCAAAGCGGAGATGCTCACCGAGATATACTCGATGTTGGCGCGCTGCTTGGGTGTGCCTCCTACCGAGTTTGAGTGGTCGCGACAGGATGCCAATGGCAACATCGTGGAGACAAAGCGCTATACGCCCAAGTCGTTCTACGAGGAGTACTTCGGAGGTATGGACCTCGAAAAGGACTTTGTGATGATTATGAATGACCCCTCGCGCGAGTACCACAAGGTATATGAGATTGAGTATGACCGCCACGTTTACGATGGCGATAATTGGCTCTATCTGAACCTACCTATCGACGAGGTTAAGGCTCTGGCTATCGCCTCGATAAAGGATAATACGGCGATGTACTTCTCGTGCGACGTTGGCAAGTTCCTCGACCGCAAGGCGGGCGTTTTGGATATGGAGCGCTTCGACTACGAGTCGTTGATGGGTGTTGAGTTTGGTATGAATAAGGAGGAGCGTGTGCGCACCTTCGCCAGCGGCTCGTCGCACGCCATGACGCTGATTGCTGTGGACCTCGACGACGAGGGCAATGCTAAGAAGTGGATGGTGGAGAATAGCTGGGGCGCATCGAAGGGCTATCAGGGCAACCTTATTATGACCGACGAGTGGTTCGAGGAGTATATGTTCCGTGTGGTGGTAGATCGCAAGTATATCCCCGCCGAGACGCTTAAACTCTTGGAGCAGAAGCCTATTATGCTGCCCTCGTGGGATCCTATGTTCGCCCCCGAGCAGTAACCAACCATAGCGAAAGAGAGTATGGCGCAAGAGATAGAACGCAAGTTTTTGGTTGTGGGCGAGTATAAGCATCTCGCCCACAGCTCTATGCACCTTGTGCAGGGCTATATCGCCTCGGGACGTCGCACCGTGCGTGTGCGCATCAGCGATAAGAGCGCTTGGCTCACGATTAAGGGTCCGTCGCGTGATGGCGGTCTCTCGCGCTTCGAGTGGGAGAAGCAGATAACCCTTGGCGAAGCATTGGAGCTGCTGCCGCTTGCCGAGGGGGCGCTTATCGACAAGCAGCGCCACCTTGTCCCATACGAGGGTCATACCTTCGAGGTCGATGAGTTCTTTGGCGATAACGAGGGTCTAACCATTGCCGAGGTGGAGCTTGGCTCTGCGGACGAGGAGTTTGCCCGCCCTGTGTGGCTTGGTCGTGAGGTTACGGGCGAAAAGCGCTTTTACAATTCGCATCTTAGAGCGTACCCCTACGCCGCGTGGAGCGACGAGGAGAAAAAGTAACAAATAAAATAACCCAAACTATGTTTAAGAAATTTATAAACTCAATCAGAGAGAACGCATCAAATGCTTGGATATTTACTAAGGTTCTTGTCTTTATAATCTTGGAGTTAGGTATAATAGCAGGTGTTATATTACTCGATTTACCTAGTGCCATAGGTATCTTAGTATCAAATATTCTCACTTTTATAATCGCACTCGCAGCGTCTAAAACATTCAAAACATTTAGTGCAAAAATTTCTAAGGATGAATATGAGCTGCAAAGAAGAGAACGAGAACTTGCTAATAAGGTTGAAGTTCTTGAAGGCGAAAACAGAATCTTGAAGGAGAAGGTAAATACAAGTTCGCAAATAGCAACTCATTTCAATAGGATCAACTTTGGCTTAAAATTAGAGTTGATGGATAGTACAGATATAGGCTATATCGTAAAAGAGGAGACTTTTGATAGTATGAAGCAGGATGAAGCGTTGGCTTCGCATATTCCTACACCTAACTTTTTGGAAAGAGGTATGAGTTTCCTAAATATTGCAAGCGACCAGAATTCAATACTATTCATAGAAAAACTATATCATAAAAGTACGATTGGTATAGATTTGTCTAAAATTAGATATGCAACTAATGGTAGAGATCAAATTTACCTTAGTGGCGTGGAATTAGAAATCTTACACAATACTTCTTCCGATTTAGTGCGCGATGTTAATGATGTCGAGCAATGTTTAGTGTTTAGTAAAGCCTCGGATGGTAGTACGACTGTGAAAAACGATAGCAAATTCACTAATCTAAAAAATGCATATAAAAAGCAACAGTATGATATAGCGAAATCTGCGCATAAGGATAATAATAGGGCATTGTGCCAGCACTTTACTAATGGTTTGCAGACCAGCTTAATGAAACGATACCCTAATCTAACGTTCATCTCATCGAAATCGAACGAATACAATAGATTCTCTTGGCGCACACTTAAAGAAGGAAACATTAGCAATGAACTAATGAATGTGCTTGTTGATATGCACATGGGTATCGAATTCATTATGAACTCAAATAGTAGTGAGAATAGATTGTTAAAAAGCTAAGATATTATGAGACGTATATTAATGCTGTTTGCTGTGGGTGTATCTCTTGTCGGCTGTGGTAGTAAGTCTGCCGAAACAAAGACCTCAGATAAGGCAACACCTAAGGTATATATGACCACGGAGATTACGCCCGACGGTCTTGTGCGCGTATTCGAGGCTCTGGGCATTGAGCCTAACGGACGTGTGGCAGTAAAGATTAGCACGGGAGAGCCTGGCGGTAAGAACTACCTCAAACCTGAGCTTATAGGCAAGCTTGTGCAGGGCGTCGAGGGTACTATCGTGGAGTGCAATACTGCCTATCGAGGTCAGCGCTTCTCGACCGAGGCGCACTTGCAAGCAGCGCGCGACCACGGCTTTTTCGCCATTGCTAATGTCGATATTATGGATGCCGATGGCGAGGTGAAGATACCCGTGCAGGATACCACGCACCTCAAATATAACCTCGTAGGCAAGAATATTGAGAACTACGACTTTATGATAAACCTCGCCCACTTCAAGGGACACGCTATGGGTGGCTTCGGCGGTGTGCTGAAAAACCAATCTATCGGCGTGGCATCGCGTAACGGTAAGGCATATATACACTCGGTAGGTGTTACCGAGGACCCCGATCAGATGTGGGGACATACCGACGACCAGATAGGATTCTTGGAGTCGATGGCGGCGGCTGCACAGTCGGTACACGAGTACTTCGGCGAGGGTAACATCGTATATATCAATGTGATGAACAATATGTCGATTGACTGCGACTGCGACGCACATCCTGCCGACCCGCTGCTTAAAGATGTGGGCATCCTCGCCTCGACAGACCCTGTGGCCCTTGATCGTGCGTGTCTCGATATTATCTTTGGCATTACGCCCGAGCAGGGAAATGACAATGGTCCGCTTATCGAGCGTATCAAGTCGCGCCACGGTGTGCATATCGTCGATTACGCAGAGCAGATTGGTCTCGGCTCGACAAAGTATGAGCTTGTAAACATCGATTGAAGAGCGATGGAGGGGGCTGTCGCAGCTATGCTCGATAGCTATCCCGCCGCCACGTTGCAGGATATATACAAAGGTATGTTTCAGGACCGCTTTGGCGTGGCACACATGCTTGGCTCACGCGAGGCTGTAAGAGGATATATCGAGCGCGAGGTGGCACTGCTCGACGCGGAGTATCGTCCTACAAACTACTTGACGCCTTGTGGCTGGCGTGGCGACTACCTAAGGGTCGATTTGGCTGCTGTGCGCGACGGTAAGATAACGCTTGACGAGCTTACCGATGCCTTCTTTGAGAGCGCGTTGTGTGGCATTGCGATTGACCAGGCGGCTATTGAGCGCTGGGCTGAGGAGTGGGCAACTATTGAAAGCGTATGCCACGAAAGCCTCTTAGAGTTGGAGGGTTATGCTGCCGACTCTACGATGTTGGCAGAACTGGTTGCCTCGGGACAATATGTTGTGCATCATAGCGATAGCTTCAATGCTCACTATGCGCCGCACTACCGTATTCTGCGTAGCGACATCGCCCGTAGATTGATGGTAGAGTAGAGCAGTCTCGTAGATAGCTCATAACGTAACTACGGTGAATGATCATCATAACCTATTTTGACCTTTTTATATATTAAAATTTTGTATATTTGCACTATAAATTAATGCACTGTTGCGAGTATGAATTATTTTACGGAACAAAGTATCGAGTTGGCTAATCAAAAGGATTATTTGGACCAGCTATTCTCAGTGTATCCTTTAAGTCCAGATAGTATTCGTGAAATAGATACTGGAATATGGAATAGAGTAGAAACCTGCTTTAAGCAACATGATAACATAGGTCTATTTGAGTCTCTTTTAGAACTTGACTTATTCCCTATTAAAGATGGTTATGTGCCGTATTTTAGAAGAGATAGAGGGGCAATAAGAAGAAACCCTAAGACGGTAAATAGAATTTGTGGTCGTGTTAGAGAGTTAGGCTTAGAGCGTCTTTATGAGAGGTGTACGCAGCCAAAAGAGACAAATCGTCAAATGGGTCCTCTATTTAGACGTTGGGTGGCTTCTGGTACTTTGGGACTTTTTCCAGTCTCGGAAGATATATTTACCTCTTCTGACGATAACGCTATATTAGATGGATCGGATGCTCAACTAAAACAGTTTGCAATTAATAATCTCGGCTATTCAAGAGAGGATAAAGGCATAGATTTTATAGCGAGATTCAATAGTAAGTATGTAATTGGCGAGGCTAAATTTATATCTGACGAGGGTGGTCATCAAAACGACCAATTCTTAGATGCAATGACTACGTTGCGTACACAAACAATGAAGAATGTTATAAATATAGCAATATTAGATGGGGTGCTTTATATACCCAGTAGAAAAAAGATGTATAGAGAGATAACAATGAACGATATTCCAGTTATGAGTGCATTGTTGCTAAGAGACTTCTTATATAGTTTGTAATGACTCAAAATTTACTCATAAAAGGCGATAATATCGACGCAATGCGTTGGCTGATAGCGAATGGATATCGAGGTAAAATAGATTTGGTTTATATTGATCCTCCATTTGCAACGGGTGGAACATTTGCGGTTGATAGCGATGGAAGAGTTGCAACAATAAGTAAGTCTTCTGACTCTGTCTTGGCATATACTGATACTCTGAAAGGGAATGATTTTATTGCATATCTTAAAGAGAGGGTAGTACTTATCCACGAATTATTATCTGAGCGAGGCTCTTTGTATCTGCATATTGACTACAAAATTGGGCACTATGTTAAGGTAATGTTGGATGAAGTTTTTGGTGTGGATAATTTTAGGAATGATATTACCAGAATAAAATGTAATCCCAAAAATTTCGAGCGTGTAGGATATGGCAATATTAAAGATCTGATACTGTTTTATAGTAAAGGTAAACGTCCAATATGGAATAACCCTCGTGTTCAGGGCAATGAGGAAGAGATAGCATCTTTATATAATAAAGTAGATAGTTCGGGCAGAAGATATACAACAGTCCCTATTCATGCCCCAGGAGAGACAAATGGCGAGACAAGCCGCCCTTTCAGGGGAATATTGCCGCCAAAAGGTAGGCATTGGAGATGCTCTGTCGAGGAGTTGGAAAAATTGGATGAAGCAGGGTTAATAGAGTGGTCTAAAAATGGTAATCCTCGTAAGATTAACTATGCGGATGAACATTTGACAAGAAAAGCTCAGGATATTTGGGAGTTCAAAGACCCTACAAACCCAATATATCCAACAGAAAAAAATTTAGATATGCTGAAATTTATTGTAGAGGCATCATCGAACTTAGACTCCATTGTTATGGACTGCTTTTGTGGCTCGGGTTCAACTCTACAAGCAGCGGAGATTTGTGGTAGAAAATGGATAGGAGTAGATAAGTCGGACCTATCTATTCAGACAGTAAGACGAAGATTCGCCAAGAACGACCTATTTTCAAGCACTGAAAATCAGTTTGAGTATGTAGATTTATTAGAAAATCGCTCAATGCAATAAACGAAACGAATTTATAGGGCAGTAACACACGCTACTGCCCTATAAATTTACAAGTTGTTGAGCCTAAAACTTATATATGGCACGTACGTATAACGGACTTTTCTTGTAGCCGTAGCCCTCGGTTCCACATTTGCTCATCTTGATAACGTATGCACTCGGTACCATAAAGCCGTTATACTCGGTTGATGACCAATATACCTCGTTGTCGCCAATATTGTATAAAGGTGTGCCGCCGTGTGCTTTTATTGTCTCGTTGATAGCGTGATGCACATCTCGTCTGTTTAATGTGAATTTGCGCAGCTCGTTGATTGCCGGTAGATACCACCCTTCGCCCTTACTGATGCACCACATCACAGCCTTGAAGTATGCGCTATCGGGATGTGATGCTACTACGGCACTATTTGCTGCGCCATCATCCATATTCATTGCATCGAGCGTCTCACAACCAACGCTATGCTCCTCGGGACACCACTCTAACAATGCTTGATCCAAGCTCACGATTTTGCCGTGCAGACCGCCGTCAAAGACCTGAAAAACCACGCCACGACGTCTTCCGTCATCGTAATAGTCGCCTATCTTGTATCGTTTGCTGTGTATGGCGCTGGTGTTCTCGGATGTGGCTGCTGTTGCTGTCGGCTCACTACCTTTTTTCTCGCGGTTTAAGCCTATGTAGTTTACGACTTTTTTGTAATCGTCGTACTTGATAGACTCGTTGAAGCGCAAGCCAAGTGGTATTTGTTTGTAAACATCGGGGTCCTTGATGTCGATGTCTTTGAAGATTGTCAGTAGATTACCTTGTTTTTGACCCGAGATAATCATACCGTGGAAACTACTCCATTCGAATTCGACGTATGGGGTAAGCAGATATTCCACTTTTGACGCTAAAACGACCAAATGTGTGCTGGCGTCTAAGGCTTTCATAATAACCGAATTAAATCTCGAATCGCCTCGCCTGCCCAATTCTGCTTGTGCCCAAAAGACCTTGTATCCCATCGAACCCAGATAATCATAGACTTCTTGGGCGTAGTTGTAGTCTTCGCTTTTGCACGATATAAAGACGTCGTAATTCATAGTTTGGGATGTTAATAACACAAAAGTAACAATAATTATTTAATAATGCAACAGTTATAACCGTTTGGAGGCAGATGGAGGAGCAATATTTTGGAGATATAATTATTTTTTGTATATTTGACAAAGGATATTTATACGTAGGTAGCTACATCTGAAATTATATATATTCTAAATATGAGACGTTTTACTACTACACTTATTCTTGTTTTTACCGCGTGTGTTGCCATGGCGCAAAACCCTAAGGCGGTAATTAAGGAGGCGCTTTGCAACGACTACGCAAAGACGTGTGAGAAGCTTGAAAAGATTAACGAAAAGATTCAGAGCGAGATGCCCTATATGTGCGTCCTCGCCAAGGCGGTGTGCTACACAATGTCGGAGAGCGATGACAGTAGCAAGTTGAAGGGCTATGTGCTGTTTAGCGATAACTACGCAAAAATCGCCGCTTCGCCCCTATTGGAGAAGCTGATGAAGAGCTGCAACACATCGCTTGATAACCTTAAATTCAGCATCGAGCAGAGTGCTGCAAATGTTGTGTTTGGTACTGATAACGAGGAGCTTTATCGTACGTTTATGCCCTATGCCGAGAAGGCTGAGCATAAAGATTTGGCGCAGCTACGCACCAAGTGGGAGCAGCGTAGCTATGCTAATGTGTGCCAGGCAAATACCGTGGCGGAGTATTCGCGCTTCCTCTCGCTCTTTCCCTCGTCGGAGTATCGTGCCGATGTCGAGGCACGACGCTACACGCTGCGCTACAAGGAGGCGACAGCCACTGCCGACGAGGCTGTTATGGTGCGCTTTGTAGAGGAGTTTGGTGGTACGGCAGATGGCGATAGGGTGGCGCAGCGCCTTATGGAGCATCGCTACGAGCGCGTAACGAAGAGTCGTAACCTCAAAGATATGAAGTGGTTTGCGGCGACATATCCCGATTTCGAGGGCTTGGCGACATTGCGTCAGATGATGGCAGATATAGAGTACCCGACACTTGCCGATAATAAAGCGGCGTTGGCGCGCTTCGTGGAGGAGTATCCCGATGTTAAGCAGATTGGTGAGGCGCAGAGACGTGTCAAGGCGTTCGAGGTCTTGGAGACCCCAACGTTAAAGGGTATCTTCGACTATGTGCTGGCGTATGGCTACGACCGCAACTATGTGAAGTTCCAGCGCGCACTGCTTTTGAGTGACTGCAAGGAGGGTAAAATTAGGTATATTCTTACGCCCGATATTCGCGATGTAAGGCTCGTGCGTATTGTAAGCGCCGAACGCCTCGATGCGGGTCTGTATGTCGGCTATGTGGACTTGGAGGGTAACGTGGTTATTGAACCCGCCTATGCCTATGATGAGGTTTTTGGCGATTATGGTACCTATAACCTACGTATGATGACCGAGTTTACCCACGACCATTCGATTGCGGCTGTTAAGTCGGTGGATGGTAAGTGGGGAGTGATAGATGCCACAGGTAGGGTTGTCGTGCCGTTGAAGTATATGAATGTTACCATTGGCAATAACCATATCGAGGGCTTTATAAAGGATGCTCCGAGCGAGTATTATGACACTGCGGAGTACTACTGCGATATATACGACTACTCGGGTAAACTCATAAAGCATAATGGGCAGACGAGTGTGTCGGCACATAGTATCCATTATCGCGACTTTGTGTTGAACGATGGAAATGTGAAGTGGGATTGCGAGTATCTTACGCCGTGTTACGCCGCTGCGTGGGGTGGCGAAGGCTACAACGTGCTGGTCGATAGAGACGGCAACAAAACTACGCTCGATGTGGTACTAAAATGGGGTGTTACGGATAATATTGCTGTGGTTGAGAGGGTCGAAAATGGCGCTACGAATCGCTACTTCTATAACCTCGATACGCAGACGATTATCAAGGAGTGTCCCTATGACCTTGTGAACGAGATGCACTGTGGTCGTGCATCGGTGTCTGCTAATGATTTATGGGGCTTTATTGATGAGAATCTCGAATTGGTAATTCCTTGTAAGTTTATTGCTCAGGCGCCGAACTTCTCGGCAGGTGCTGCTGTGGTTGGTAGCTATGATGTGGGCTATAACCTTATTGATGTCAATGGCAACTATATCACGGGCAGATATAAGTATATACAGCCTCACTCGATGAGTAACGAGGAGTCGTATAATACGCCAGGACTGTTTATCGTCGAGGGCAATGGCTTTACCGAGGTTATTGACTCCAATGGCGAGTTTGTGGCAACTGGTGGCACGAACACCACTATTAATGGCTTCATCGTTACCTCTAATGTAGATTTGAATACAAAACGATTTTCCCCTCTCTACTTCCAGGTGATGCAGAATGAGTTGAAGAGGTAGGGGCGAGTTTGATAGAATTGGAGGTCCGTTGCAGCTATGAGGGTGCAGCGGACCTCGTTTGTTGTGGATATGGAGTAGCTTGGAGAAAAAAAATATGGGACGATAGATGCTTGCAAATGGTTGATTTTAGGGACGTTGATAACTCTGATGTATGGGGGTGTAAAAAAAAAGATTAAAAAAAGTTTGCAAAAAGTTTTGCAGATTCAAAAAAGTGCCTTATCTTTGCACTCGCAATCGAAAGGTTGTAAATGCCTCTTTAGCTCAGTTGGTAGAGCACGACACTCTTAATGTTGGGGTCCAGGGTTCGAGCCCCTGAGGGGGTACAGAAAGGAAGACGAGAGTCTTCCTTTTTTGTTTTGTAGCAGTTGTACGCGGTGCGTGTAATGAATAGATTGATGATAGGTCTGCGCACAAGTTCGCACCTATCATCACTCTACTCATATTCTGCTGTTGCAGAACACCATCTGCCCCAAAACAATCTACCCCGTTAGTGGACTCGAATTTAGGGAGGGTTACCTCGGTCGTACTCCCGCACCGCCACAAGTGGCGACAGCGACACTCCCTCGGTGAGGTTGCAAGCAACCTTCGAGCCCCTGAGGGTGCGAGAACCCTGGATACGCCTCCCTTTCAGGGAGGTTGGGAGGGTGTAAACTAAACGAGCACACGACTGCGCATCTGCAAGTAGCGCAGTCGAGCCCCTGAGGGGGTACAGAAAGGAAGAACGAGAGTTCTTCTCTTTTTTTGTTGCATATCAGAAAGTTACCCTATGTATCACTGTAACTCGCTAACACTCAAAGGGTATTTTATGTCGTGGTTTGTCGTATGTTTGTCGTTCGATTGTCGCATTTATGCGGCAAATTTACTCGACCAATTCTAGTTTTTTTTGCTTAACTGGTTATTGCGATTGAATTTAATTACTAATTTTGTACTGACAAAATAATTATGACCTATGAAACGAGTTTTGCTATTGTTGTTATTCATCGGGGTGCTGGCTACAGCGTGTGATCCCGATTGGGCTTTAAACCCACAAAATGAGGGTCGTGCATATATTGTCAATAAGACCGATGCCGATATTATCTTTAGAGGCTACACCTATTGGGGATCGTTATATACAGAATACACGATTTCTCCAGGCAATACCGTCTGTGTTTCAACTGCAACCTGGGATGAGCATGCGAATAATTGGGATAATATGATTAAAGCAGGTTGGGTCCATTCCTAGCCACAGTCGCCAAGCGAGGGTATTATGGGAAAACGGTCGATCTCGACGCACATCATCATACAATCACTATTGTTACATCTCCGACAGATAGTCTTTCGTGGACTTTGGATGTTGACAACATAGAAGATGACTCAATTTTCAATGAGTCAAATTGGGTTAAAGAGGTATCGACGGAGGGTCATCCGATTTACCACTCTTGGTATTACACAATCGAATAAACTTAGATTGTAGTCTCGGCAGATATTAGTTGATTAGCTGCTCAATCTCCTTTGTTGCATCGGCTGTAAGATGCGACCAGCGACCTATGATTGTGCCGTTACTGTCAATAAGTATGAAGCAAGGTATCTGTTCGACTCCGTATGCGAGTGCAGTGTTGGCTTGTTCGACAAAGTAACACTCCTCGTTGTTGTTTGCTATCAGTTGGGACCACTGCGATAGCTCATGTTTTGCTATTGCATCTTGCCATTGCGCTTTGCTTTCATCAACGGATATACTGATGATCTGCAACCTATCTTTGTGCTGGGAGTGCAGTTTCTGCAATTTGGGAATCTCTCTTATGCATGGTCCGCACCAGCTTGCCCAGAAATCGAGCAATACAAAACTTTTTGCGTAGCATTCCGATAGAGTGATAGCTTTATCATCTACACTAGTTAGAGTAAAATCAAGCGCTTTGCTACCCACAATTCCGCAATTAGACTTTGCGATTTCACAACGAATTGACATCAACTCGCCAAGCGCACTTTGTCGTTGTTCGTCTGATAGGTTTTTACACAATAGTTCTATTGCCGACGCATCATATCCAGAGTGAGCAAGTTTGTCAATGATGTTTGGAATGATAGCATAATCAGGATGGCTGTTTGTAAATTTCACAGCCATTGCAGACCACTCGGGAAATATTGCTTTGTACTCCTCTATAAGGTTGTAAAACTCGAGCGCAAGAGTTTGTGCGCTGTCGGCATTACTAGTGTACGCAGTAGCATACTCCTCGCTTTTGCGATGTATTAAGTGTTGCTTCTGGTAAATCTTTTTGTTTATGGCCGCAAAGAATTTGTTATACTCTTTTATTTCGTCACCTATCTTTAAGCCGCTAATGGAGTAGTCGTATATTGTACTGCGTTCAGCGCAGAGTTTTGTATTTGATGGTGCAATATAGGTGTTGAGCTCGTCCATATTGGCAAAGACTAAACTAGCAGGTACAACATCATCGACCTTGCCTTTGAAACAACATTTGCCATTGTTGATATATGCTGTATCGCACTGTTTGTACCAAATACCTTCGTGCTTAACGGGGTATATAAGACAAACCATCTCGCCTTGAGCTGCATTTGTTATAGTGCAATCAAGAACGAACCGCGAACTTGAATTATCCTTGCAAGCGACAAATGATACAATGGTGAGTATGTATATGACAAACTTTTTCATACAATCTAAAGGGAGATGTTGTGCTCCTAGTCACAAAGATAACGAAAATATGTAGAAATGTATAACAGCCGAAAAAAAAATTGTTGTCTATCATAGATATTGTAGCAGAGACGAATTGGCATATTTGTCAACTCGCAAAGACAAACACTGCTAATGCGCTGACAATTTGGTTGACATGGTAGGTCTGGAACAGCTATTGTATAACAGGTTCTCGTAATTAACTTCATAGTTAAATGTGTTACATAAAGGATGTGTAAAGCAAGATGGCAGAGGAAGCCATAAAACAAATTTGGAGAAAAGCTAAGCTACTTCAAGATATGATACTGATGTTTGGAGGGAAGATCACGCGGGGGTATGGATTAAGTTTTGCAAATATGGCAAACAATCAACATATGGATGGGAGATTGATCACAGACGGCCTTTGACGAAGAATGATAGCGACGATGACACTAATTTATATCCATTGCACTAGAAGAATAATCGAGTAAAAGGAGATGACTACCCAAAGTTTAATATGTCGTAATTTTAGTCAAAACTTTGTGAAATAATAAAAATATAGATGTATAGTATGCTTTTTGTAGAAAAAATTACTACCTTTGCAAGACATTATACAATCAAGACACGACGCTATGTATACAGAAGAGCAGAAACGAAATATTTGGGAAAAAGGAAGAGCGGTTGATAACTATAATCCTCAAATGTTTAGGAAGGATGCTTGTGGAGCATGGATTATGTGGGATAAATTTGGTGATCAAGATAGCATATATGGATGGGAAATAGATCATATATTGCCACAAAGTTTAGGCGGACCAGATATCCCAGATAATATGAGACCATTGCAGCATCAAAACAATGCCAGCAAGGGCAATGATTACCCTTCATATACTGCCGTAATTACATCGGATGGCAACAAGAATATTGAGGCCGTCCGACACCTAGTTGTAAATGAAGAAATAAGGAAAAAGTTGAAACAATACGAGCGCGATTAGTATGTTAACCAGTGTCAAGATTAAGTCTCTATTTGGCTTATATAGTTATGAGCTAGACTTCTCAAATAGAATAAATTTTGTAACAGGACCTAATGGTTTTGGCAAGACTACAATTCTCAATCTCATAGAAGCGTTATACTCTTGTAATTTTAAGTATATATCTGGGGTTGTTTTTGATTATTTTGAAGCAACTATATCCAATAAGACAAAAACGGTTATATCTATACAGCAGATTAGAGAATATGATGAGATTGATGATGGGTCCGATGAGCCACGTTCACTAAAGGATGTTCATCTTGATATATGTATGGTTCAAGATGATGTGGTTATATCTAAATTCAGGTATGGCACAAGTGATAATGAAGCGCAATCAAGTGGCGACATCATGCAATTATATATGAGTTCACTCCACCTAACTCCTATTAGAGCTAATCGTTGTGCGTATTCTCAATCGGATACCTCTCAGGTAAACAATGTCGTAAATGATATAAATAAACAAATATCATTGTGTAAAGAGATAATTGCGAACGAACTATCCCAAATTTTAACACCCATTGTTGGCAAGGCCATAAGTGAAGAAGACTATAACAATGAATACAATAATATTTGTCAAGAGTTACATAAATTAGCAGAATACGGCTTTATTGGGAATACAAAACAAGCTTATTCGGACGCAAACTCTGGGTTCTTAAGTACGTCTATTCAAGTGTTAAAAAATATAGTTAATGCAAGTCGCATAGTCATAAACAAACTAAATGTCCTACAAGAAATTGTAGAAAAGTGCGAATTCTCGAACAAAATACTTTCCATTAAAGCAGATTCAGGAATTAGATTTATAGCAAAAAATGAGACAAAATCGATTCTATACTTTGAGCAGTTGTCTTCAGGAGAGCAGCAAGTATTACTATTATTTTACGAATTACTTTTCAAGTCTGATATTGATTCATTAGTATTAATCGATGAGCCTGAGTTATCTTTACATATTGCTTGGAAATACCTTTTTATAGAAAACATACAGAATATCATAGGTGCTAATCCGCAACAACAATATATTATTTTTACGCATTCACCATCAATTATTAATAATCGTTGGGATTGCACAAATGATTTGTTTGAAATCAATACTAACAAGTAGTTATGCCTATATCATTAAAGGCTGCAATAACTTTGCACCAACCCAGTCATACGAAGGGATCCATACTTTTACACTTAAACAGTAGTAATGGTGCGAGGATAGTTCACATCGTTGTAGAAGATAATGATGATATTGATGTGTATGGCAAAATGTTTAATCATCAACATGTTTGTTTGTATACATCAGAAACTGAAAATAACTTGCGAGGTTGTGCATATTTAGAGCAAATAGTTGAGGATGTTTTGAAACAAAAACCAAATGCATATATTATTGGAATTAGAGATGCTGACTATTTGCGGTATGTGCATGTAAACTACGAGCCCCCAAGATCTATTTTTGTAACAGATCAAAGGGATCTTGAAATGATGTTATTGTCTTCTCAAAATGTAAAACATGCTCTAATTAGCTGGAATGCTCATTTTGAGCAAGCCATGACGAGGGGATTTGAGTTGGCTAGATACAAGGGGCTACTAAGGATATGTAATGACATTCATCAGTTGGGATGTAATTTTAAAAAGAAATTTAAGCAGTCGGATATTTGGGATGAACACAATCACAAAATAAAACCCGATTGGAAAAATATAATGACGCAAACTTTTCTATCAAATTGCAATATCCCTTGCGATAAAAACATCTTGATGTCCATCATGAGTAGTGAGCGATTTGAGACGGAATCAGTATACAACATATGTCAGGGGCATGATGTTATTAGATATCTCAGTATGCTCATGATTAGACAAGAATACGCACAAAGTGCAATTATGTCTACTATAACGCAAGCGTTTGATAGAAATGATTTTTATAAAACCTATTTATGGAAAGAAATAGAGAAATGGGCGCGAATTAAAGATGTGAATTTGACATAGCAATTGCTATTGTGTAGCACGATTTCTTACACTAAGATACTTATTTAGATCTATATTAGTATAATTGTTGAATACGACATTTTTGAGAGTTAACAACTAAACCATAGGTGAAAAATTGGGTTATCCTGGCGTACAAAGCATTATAAGAACAACCTGAGGGGGTACAGAAAGGAAGACAAGAGTCTTCCTTTTTTGTTTTGGGGCAGCTGTACGCGGTGCGTGTAATGAATAGAGTGATGATAGGTCAGCGCACAAGTTCGCACCTATCATCACTCTACTCATATTCTGCTGTTGCAGAACAACATCTGGCCAAAAACAATGGCTCAGTCCGAAAAACCAGTGGGTAGCGAAACCTATGCCGAACCAAAAGAAAAATTGCGTAAACCAAATTATAATGTCTAAAATATTTGTATATTTGTAGAAAATATGAGGTCATGGCACTATTTCAACATAATATAGTAGAACATTATATTGCAACTTTTAATCCCCAAAAAGTTGCTCAGGCGTATGAGGTATATAAAGCGTATTTCCTCAACCCTGAAATTCAAAAGAACATTCGCCAAAGCAATGAAGTACAATTCCAAGAGGGTTTTTTGCGTGAGTTGTTTGTTAATGTATTAGGATATACAATTAGTCCAAGTCCAAACTTCAATCTAATAAGGGAGGAAAAAAATGAAACTGATAGCAAAAAGGCAGATGGTGCAATTTTAATCAACAATGAGGTTGTTGGTGTCATTGAGTTGAAGGGTTGTAACACTACCGATTTGAAGAAGGTGGAAGCACAGGCATTCGGTTATAAAAATCAGCATGCAAAGGCAACTTATGTTATCATCTCCAATTTTGAAAAACTCCGTTTTTATATTGACAATTCTGTCGATTTTGAGGAGTTTAACTTATTCAATCTTTCAGAGGATGAGTTCTCTTTGTTATATCTATGTTTGGCGCATGAGAATATTGAAAAGAATCTTCCTAAAACGATTAAAACCAAGAGTGTATCCAAAGAAGAAGAGATAACCAATAAACTCTATAAAGACTATTCTGAATTTAAACAAGTGCTATTTAATGATATATTAGCGCTGAATCATGTAGATACAGCAGAGCAGAAATTAGTCCTCTTTAGAAAAACCCAGAAACTTCTTGATAGATTACTATTTATATTCTTTGCAGAGGATTCAGGTTTGTTATCGCCAAATACGATGAAATCAAATATCCTAGACCTTTGGTTTAATCGTAGCGATTACGAAACGGAAGAACCTTTGTACAATCGCATTAAGAAATACTTTACATGGCTTAATGAAGGTTTTAAGGGGAGGAACTTTGAAGTCTTTGCATACAATGGAGGGTTGTTCAAACCTGATGAGGTATTGGACAACTTAACAATTAGTGATGACATCTTGTATAAATATACACTCAAATTAAGCGAGTACAACTATGCAAGTGAAGTTGATGTAAACATTCTTGGGCATATCTTTGAACACTCATTAACGGAGATAGAAGAGGTTACGAACTCTTTGCTTGGTAATGAACAACCAACTGTAAGCAAACGCAAGAAAGATGGCGTGTTCTACACTCCTCAGTATATCACAAAGTATATCGTGGAAAATACAGTGGGCAAATTGTGTACTGAGAAAAAAGCGGAGATGGAGATTGATGAGGAGGAATACTTCTCTGATAAGAAACGATATATAACTACTAAGCGAGTCCTTTTAGACAAATTAAATAGTTACCGAGAGTGGTTATTGGGCATCTCTATTTGTGATCCTGCTTGTGGTAGTGGTGCTTTTCTCAATGCTGCATTACAATTTCTTATCAATGAGCATAAGTTGATAGATGAGATGCAAGCAAAAATAACGGGAGATGCAATTGTCTTTCCAAATATCGAAAATGTTATTCTTGAAAACAACCTATATGGTGTAGATATTAACGAGGAGAGCGTGGAGATTGCTAAACTCGCATTGTGGTTGCGTACTGCACAACCTTACCGTAAATTGTCATCTTTGAACAATAATATCAAGTGTGGAAACTCCCTTATCTCAGATGTGGAGGTGGCAGGAGATAAAGCATTTGATTGGGAGGCAGAATTTCCACAAGTATTTGAAAAGGGAGGTTTTGATGTGGTAATCGGTAATCCACCTTATGTGGATATTAAGCAAATGGACAAAGAAACGGTTTCAGAATTATTTAAGATTTATAAAACCGCTGAAAATAGAATAAACCTATACTCTATTTTTATTGAGAAGGGGGTTTCTTTATTGAAACACGGAGGGCAAATGTCTTTTATTAACCCTAACTCTATGTTGGTAAATTCTTCATATACAGAACTTAGAAAATTGATTGTAAATGACATATCTTTTATCGTTAAACTTCCTGATAATGTATTTGCTGATGCCAAAGTAGAAACTATCATTTGGGGATTAAGCAAAGGTAACAAAGATAAGTGTTTTTATGCTCTTGTGTATAATAAAAAACAGCAAATCAATCAAATAGACACTTTCTTTACCAAAGAAATATCAAAAGGCGATTGCATGCTTGGTGAAAGATGTACTTTCAATATATATGGCAATGCAGCAGTTGATAACATATTGAAGAAAATCGAGAAAAGTACAGTATCATTAAATAGCGTTGCTGAATTTTCATTAGGAATTACTCCTTATGATAAGTATAAAGGGCATTCAAAAGAAATTATTGATAGCAGAGCATTTCACTCTTCATCACAATTGGACTCAACATATAAACCGTTAATAACAGGAGAGAATATAACGAGGTATTATGTGTCGCCTAAACCACAAGAATATATTAAGTATGGCGAGTGGTTAGGTGCGCCACGAGATGAAAGATTCTTCACCTATCCAAGAGTTATTGTAAGGCAAATTGTATCAGGAAATCCATTGAGGATTTTTGCAGGATACACGGAAGCACCATTATATTTCACTCAAATAGGATTTGGTATTATACCGAATGCTGAGATAGAGGTTAAATATTTAACATCATTGTTAAATTCAAGACTCATCAACTTCTATCATGCGTATAAATATTTGGACATGGAAAAAGAGTTGTTTCAAAAGATTTTAATTGCTAACTGTAAAAAATTTCCAATAAAGGTTGTTGGTAAAGATATTCAATCACTCTTTAATGTACAAGTAGATTTAATTATATGTAGTTGTCAGAAATTAAATGAACTCAGAAACAAATTCTTGCGTATTCTACAAACTAATTTTGAAACAATTAAGATTACAAGTGTATTGCAAGTATTTGATGAGAGGGAATTTTCTGATTTTATATCAGAACTTAGGAAGCAAAAGATTGTATTGTCATTGAAGCAACAAGATGAGTGGGAGGAGTATTTCAATGACTATAAAAGACAGTGCAATGAATTGTCGGCGCAAATATCCTCAACAGATAAAGAGATTGATAGGATGGTATATGCTCTCTATGACTTAACAGACGAAGAAATCGCAATAGTGGAAGATCATATAACACATATTCATTAATTGCGACAAAATGCGATAAAAGTGTTGAACGCATACTCTTCTTGATGTTGCGAGGTAGCCGCGGGGTGTAGAACAAGCTGCAAAAGATAATATGTAAATTATGCAAAAAGCGCCACTTCTTGCATAATTATCAGAGATAATAACAATGGGGATGACTCAAAAGTGTTTGGTCATCCCCATTGTTATTATGTTAGCCGTGTGTTAGTCGGGTAATGCTGCTAAAAGCGTCGCTTTTGCAGCGTTGCCGTTAGTCGATGCTTAGCTGTACGCACTCGATGCCGACGCGACGGAGAAGCTCGATGCCCTCCTCCGAACGGTAGGGGTCGGCATATACTACGCGCTTGATGCCCGCCTGGATGATTAGCTTCGCGCACTCGATGCAGGGCGATGCCGTAACATAAAGCGTCGAGCCATCGCAGTTGTTGGCACTCTTCGCTACCTTTGTGATGGCATTTGCCTCGGCGTGAAGTACATAGGGCTTAGTCTTGCCCATATCATCCTCACATATATTCTCAAAGCCTGCGGGGGTGCCATTATATCCGTCCGAGATAATCATCTTATCCTTGACAAGCAGCGCTCCGACCTTGCGGCGTACGCAGTAGGAGTTCTCTGCCCACACACGCGCCATCTGCAAGTAGCGAATATCGAACTGTCGCTGTTTCTGCTCCTTATATCCCATACTACTAAGTTATATCGGTTTACATACCCTTGCCGTGGCAGTGCTTATACTTCTTGCCCGAGCCGCATGGACACGGGTCATTACGTCCTACCGACTTATCAACCTTGATAGGCGAGGTCTTGCCCTTATCGCCCTGACCTGCGGCGGCAGCGGCTGCCATACGCGATGCCTGTAACTTATTAACATCTATTTTACGCTGCTGCTCGCGGTTGCGCTGTACCGAGTCGGGGTTGTTCTCCCTCACAGGGATATACGCCTTATTGAGGATAGACAGCACGTCGCGGTTAATCTCTTCGAGCATCTTCGAGAAGAGCTGGAATGACTCCAACTTATAGATAAGCAACGGGTCTTTCTGCTCGTAGGTGGCATTCTGCACACTCTGGCGCAAATCGTCCATCTCGCGCAGATGCTCACGCCAAGCATCGTCGATGGTGGTGAAGAGTGCCACCTTAGCGAAGACGCGGTATATCTCGGCGCAGTCGCTATCCTTGCACTTCTGCAACTCAACAGGGATAGAGTAGCGCAGACGACCATCCGTCAGCGGGAAGGCTATACGCATATCCATCTGCTCGGCACGATCTTTATATATCTTCTCCATCGTGGGACGCACGGTCTCGGCAACGGCGATAGCCTTGCGCTCGAAGTGCGTGGTGAGGTCCTTGACGATAGACTCGATAATAGCGCGCGGTTTGAGCGCTTCAAGCTCCGCCTCTGTAAGCGACGTGTCGATAGCCACCTCGCGCATAAGGTCGAACTTAAACTCCTCGAACGAGCAGCCCTCGTGTGCCTCGACAAACTTTGTGGCGTAGTCGTAGCGCAGGTTGTTCATATCAATATCGATGCGCTCGCCATAGAGAGCATGGCGGCGACGCGTGTATATCACCTCGCGCTGCGAGTTCATAACGTCGTCGTACTCCAACAGACGCTTACGTGTGCCGAAGTGGTTCTCCTCGACCTTCTTCTGTGCGCGCTCGATAGCCTTAGTCATCATACCTGCCTGTATCACCTCGCCCTCTTGGAGTCCCATACGGTCCATCAGCTTGGCGATACGCTCCGAGCCGAACAGACGCATAAGGTTGTCCTCCAACGATACGAAGAACTGCGATGAGCCAGGGTCGCCCTGACGTCCTGCACGACCGCGCAGCTGGCGGTCCACACGGCGGCTCTCGTGGCGCTCTGTGCCGATGATAGCCAAACCGCCAAGCTCCTTAACCTCCTGCGAGAGCTTAATATCGGTACCACGACCCGCCATATTCGTTGCGATGGTAACCTGGCTCTTGCGTCCCGCCTCGGCAACAATCTGTGCTTCGAGCTGGTGTTGCTTGGCATTCAGCACGTTATGTTTGATGCCGCGCAGTTTGAGCATACGGCTCAATAGCTCCGAAATCTCGACCGACGTAGTACCCACAAGCACTGGACGTCCCTCCTCTACGAGGCGCTCAATCTCGGCAATCACGGCGTTGAACTTCTCGCGGGCTGTCTTATATACGAGGTCCTCGCGGTCGTCGCGGATGACCCTCTTGTTGGTAGGTATTACCACCACGTCGAGTTTGTAGATGCTCCAAAACTCCGAAGCCTCGGTCTCGGCAGTACCAGTCATACCTGCGAGCTTGTGGTACATACGGAAGTAGTTCTGCAACGTGATTGTCGCGAAGGTCTGTGTAGCATCCTCAACCTTTACATTCTCCTTCGCCTCGATAGCCTGATGCAGACCGTCCGAGTAGCGGCGACCCTCCATAATACGTCCTGTCTGCTCATCGACAATCTTTACCTTATTGTCGATAAGGACGTACTCTACCTCCTTCTCGAACATAAAGTAGGCTTTGAGCAGCTGGTTCATCGTATGCACACGGTCAGCCTTGATGGCGTAGTCGCTGAGCAGCGCATCCTTCTGCTGTGCGCGCTCCTCGGGTGAGAGCTGTTGATGTTCAATCTCGGCAATGCGGGCGCCGATGTCGGGTAGCACGAAGAAGCCCTCCTCGCCGAAGCGCTGCGATGCCACCTCATGACCCTTATCGGTGAGAATCAACGAGTTCATCTTCTCGTCGTGGATGACGAAGTTGTCATCCGTAATCTCGTGCATACGCTTCTCGTTGTCCTGCATATAGAAGTTCTCGGTCTTCTGCAACAGCACCTTTACGCCTGGCTCCGAGAGGAACTTGATAAGTGCCTTATACTTTGGCATCGCCTTGTGGGCGCGCAGAAGCAGCTTACCTGCCTCCTCGTTATTGCCCGCGGCAAACTGACGCTTAGCCTCGGCAACATCTGCCGATGACATCTTGCTTTGCAGGTCGTAGATATACTTCGCTGCGGGTTGGAACTCGGCGAAGAGCTGATCGCCACCCTTAGGCACAGGACCCGAGATGATAAGCGGGGTACGTGCATCGTCAATAAGCACCGAATCGACCTCATCGACAATGGCAAAGTGGTGTTTGCGTTGTACGAGGTCCTTGGGTGATGACGCCATATTATCGCGCAGATAGTCGAAGCCGAACTCGTTGTTTGTACCGAACGTGATGTCTGCCATATACGCCTTACGACGCTCCGCTGAGTTGGGGCGTGTGTTGTCGATACATGCCACCGACAAGCCGTGGAACTGATACATAGGACCCATCCACTCGGCATCACGTCGTGCGAGGTAGTCGTTCACGGTAACCACGTGTACGCCCTTGTGAGCAAGTGCGTTGAGGAATACGGGGAGTGTTGCCACGAGGGTCTTACCCTCACCCGTTGCCATCTCGGCGATACGTCCCTTGTGCAGTACCACACCGCCGAAGAGCTGTACGTCGTAGTGTACCATATCCCAGCGTATGTCGTTGCCACCTGCTGACCAACGATTGTTGTAAATAGCCTTGTCGCCGTCGATTGTTACGAGGTCCTGACGCTCGGTTGCAAGGTCGCGGTCGAAGTCGTTGGCGGTAACTACCACCTGCTCGTTTTCGGCAAAACGACGTGCCGTATCCTTCATAATGGCGAAAGCCTCGGGAAGTATCTCCTCTAACTTCTGCTCAATCTTGTCGTCGATGCGCTTCGTTGTGTCGTCTATATCCTTCGATATGCGCTCCTTGTCAGCGAGCGATGTCTCAGCAAGTTCGAGCTTCTGCTTCTGTGTGGCGATATGCTTCTCATCCTCGGCGATGAAGTCGGCGATAGCCTTGCTCAGCGCTGCCGAGCGCGCGCGCAGCTCGTCGTTCGTAAGCGCCGTGATAGAGGGATATATCGCCTTAATCTTCTCGACATAGGGCATAATCTCTTTGCGGTCTTTGTCTGACTTAGAACCGAAGAAGACTTTGATAATTTTCGATAATACGTCCATATTGTGTCTGTTTTTGTTTCGCTTAAAATGTTTCAACGTGCGCACACAAGCCTACCCGCGCGCGCATATATCGTGCAAATATACAGATAATTTTATAATGTGCCAATAGGTTGTGCAAAAATATGGCGGTACAAGCCTCGATATTGCCACATAAAGGGCTATACGGCAGAGTTATAGGCGCGTAAGGGCGGTGGCAAGAGGACACTCTTCGCAGCCCCGTTTTAGGCAGTACTCGGTAGATAGCTGTATGAGTGCTTGGCTGTCGTATGCACTGTGCGTGATGCGCTCTAAGCTGTTCCACAGGTTTATGTAGCGGTTATCCTCGGCAGGTATGTCCTCCAAAAGGGCTATGGCATTGTCGATGAGTGTGTCGGATTGTAGGTAGTTGCCATAGGCGAAGATAATCTGTGCTACGAGGTTGATACCCAGCAGGTCGCTCTTAAACTGCCCGATGCGTCGTGTGATAGTCATCTTATTGGCGGTCGGCATAAACCGCTCTGCCCAGTAGGTCGAGGCACGACCCGCAAAGAGACGATATACATCGCTACGTTTGCGGCACGATGTGGCGCTCTGCATAGTGAGCATATTGTCTCTGAGGCAGGCTGCCAACTGCACAAGACGTAGCGTAGGGTGGTTGTGAGGGTAGATGCGTGTGAGTTGCCACTCATCGATGGTCATCGGCACGATGTCGTACTTCGCGCGGAGGTGGTCAAACTCTTTTCTCAGACGACGTATGTAGTCATCCTCGGCGTACAACTCCAATAGCCCCGACGTGCCAAGCAGCAGTGCTTCGAGGCTCTCCACGGAGCTATTCTCACGCATCAGCGTATGGTACGTTACGCGACGGGCCAATCTGTCGAATGCCTCGCGGTTGCTTGTGCCGCCAACCACGCGGAAGAGCAGAATATGAAACGTCTGATTCCAGTTTTCGCCTGCCGAGCGATGAATCTCCAAGATGTCGTTGTTTTTGCGTTGCAGACGCTCAAAGGCGAGCTTGTTGAATAGTTCGATACGGTGTATCGCGTCGAGGCTGAGGATATGTTCACAGCACGCTCCGCGCATACGTCCCGCTTGAAGCTGCTCCAACGTGTATTTTGTACCCTCTGCTGCCATCGTGATATAGTCGCAGAGACTACAATAGGTTGAGTTCGAGGAGCGCCTCTTCGCTCATCATCGACTTATCCCACTGAGGCTCAAACGTGAGCGTGATGTTTACCTTATCCACCCCCGCAACCTTGCCAACCTCGTGGTTGATGTCGGCAAGCAGCTGGTCTGCCATAGGGCAGTTGGGCGCAGTGAGCGTCATGATAATATCGGCGACACCCGCAGGGTCGTAGTTAATCTCGTAGATAAGCCCCAAGTCGTAGATGTTTACGGGAATCTCAGGGTCGTATATGTTTTTGAGTGTGAGAACGATATTCTTCTCAACAGCAAGTATCTCTTCGGGCGTCATAACTTATGCTTTTTGTTTCTCGGCAAGTACCAAAGCGTATAGCTTCATCTGCTTAATCATCGAACGAAGTCCGTTGCTGCGCGTGGGCGATAGATTCTCGCCAAGACCTATGGCGTCGATGAAGTAGAGGTCGATATTGGCAGCCTCCGAGGGCGTACGGCCATTCATCACCCTTACAAGTAGGGCGACGATACCTTTGGTGATTATTGCGTCGCTGTCCGCCTGATAGTACATCTTGCCGTCGATAAGCTCTGCGGCTACCCATACTCTCGATTGGCAACCTTCGATAATGTGGCGCTCGGTACGCAACGACTGCTCCATTGCGGGGAGTGTGTCGCTCAGGCTGATAAGATAGTCGTATTTATCCAACCAATCGTCAAAAATCGAGAACTCCTCGATAATATCCTCCTGAATTTTGTCTGTGTTCATATATAGTGTAGTAACTTGTTATTCAATAATTTCGCGCACGGCCTTTGCGGTTGATGCCCACGGCGAGTCTATACCAATGAGGCGCGCAAGCGTCGGTGCTAACACCGTAACATCCGTTTCGCGCTCTATTATCGAGTGCGGTATGTTGCCGCCAGCGATAATCATAGGCACGTGCGTCGAGTAGTTGTAGCCCGATATGGATGTTGAGCGTAGGTTGTTATCCTCCTCCATCCACCCTGGCATAAGCTCTATGAGTACGTCGCCAGAGCGTGTGGCGTAGAA
Source organism: Alistipes sp. (assembly GCA_017416915.1). Classification (GTDB taxonomy): domain Bacteria; phylum Bacteroidota; class Bacteroidia; order Bacteroidales; family Rikenellaceae; genus Alistipes. The sequence continues at coordinate 59,651 of JAFQAN010000002.1, forward strand.
GCTACGCTGCATAAGACGGCTACGACCCTCGGCAAACGAGGTGTTACGCAGGGCTGTCGCCGAGAGTGCCGATGCTACGCCTCGTAGTTGTAGCATAAATACTGCCACCTCCTCGCGTATGTCGTTTAGCGATAGTCGCTTGTTGAGGATTAGCTGGTGGTTGAGGTATAGTGCATTGTTGTGGTAGCCCAAGATGTAGCTATCGGAGCCGTAGCGCGCACCGAGGAAGGCATTTACGATGACCTCCATCTGTCGCACGTTGAAGCGCTCCTTCGCTGCACCACCCACGGGGTTGAAGGAGGGCGATGTGCCGTGGTCGGAGCTTAGCGTGATGATGACATCTTCGCGACTGCCCACGTGTGAATAGACAAACTCGAAGAAGTCGGCGAGATCCTTATCCAGGCGGTAGAGCATATCTTCGTACTCGATAGACTCCGAGCCGTAGCTCTCAGCAATGTATCGCGACGTGTCGAAGCATAGGTTGAGGATGTCGGTATGGCTATCCTTGCCGAGCTTTTCGAGCGTTAGCAGGCTACGTGCGAATTTAAGTATCATCGTATTGCCCGCGGGGGTGTAACACATACGACCGTAGGCATCCTTTGCTAAGCGCAGGTTGATGTCGCTAAGAAGGCGTGTCTGCTTGCCCGTGAGGTCTTCAACAACGGCCACCTCGTCGTTGTGATATGCCGTTGGCTCGTGGATAGGTGTCCAGCGAGATAGGGTATAGAAGTTGTTGGTGTCGTGTGCGTTATAATCTTTTATCCAGCGAGGCATCTCGTTAAGATATGCCGACGATGTTGTCCAATGTGTCTGGTTGCGCTCTGCCCATAACGCTACGCCCGCCTTGCCGTTGAGAACTATCGACGAGAGTGCATCTATGGCGATGGTGTATTGGCGCGACTGATTATCATCTGCGAGGAGCATATCGCCCAACGTGGGGGCTATAAGGCGGTGTGCCGAGTGGTTGCCCGAGCCAGTGCTGAACTCCACAGGGCGCTGCTTGCGGTCCTCGATAAGCGTTACCTTCGACGAATCGACATAGTTCCACCACATATCGCCCACGATGCCGTGTACCGAGGGTAGCGCACCCGTTGAAAGTGTCGCTAAGCCCGTGGGTGTCGAGTTGAGCAGGTAGCTGTGATGTGCGTCGGTAAAGCGTGTGCCGTTGTCGATGAGGTGGTTGAAGCCACCCTCTATGAAGTTGTCGCCGTAGCGGTCTATGTCGCTTGCGCGCATCGAGCTAACCACAATGTTGATTACAAGTCGCGGCGACTCGGCGCGAGCGACGAAATTCGACGCGATAGCGAAGAGCGCCACAAGGCTGAGTATGTTAATTCGTCTCATCATAGTTAATTATCGCGCAAAGTTACAAATTTATTTGTAACATACTCTCGAAGTGGCGTTTTTCTTCGTCGAAATTGATGTTTTCTAGGGTGGCTATCGCCGCAAGCTGCTTTTGGCAGAACGTGCGATACTGCTCACTCGCTGCGTTCATTGGACGGTGCTTCGCCGCCCGAACAATGTCTAATACGCTGTGCATCATCTCCTTTGCGCTGTTTGATAGTGCCGTCTCAAAGAACTTATCGGTGATGTAGCTTATCGCCATCTGAGAGGGGTGTACCAAGTCATCGCCATAGAAGCGGTAGTCGCGCAGGTCGTCCATCATTATCTCGAACGACGGGAAGTAGCTGACGCGCTCATTGCGACGTACTACCTCGTCGATAGCGACGCGCAGTATAGCCTTGCTTAGCGAGTTGTCCTCCATACCCTCGCCAATATGTCTTACTGGGCTGAGAGTGAGTATTATATGTGTCTTAGGGTCGGTGCTATCGACAATGCGTTGTAGCTCGTCAATGCACTCGTTGGTGCTGAGTAGTTCGCGGCAAAATAGCGAGTGGGGCTGCTTGTGGCAGTTGGCGACAACCTCGCCTGTTGAGCGAAGACGATACGTCCACGCTGTGCCGAGCGTAACTATCAGGTGGTCAGCGCTCTCCAATAGCTCTGCGCCACGCTCTACGGCACTTGTCATCTGTCGCTGTGCCTCGTCGCGGTTGGCTGCCGAGAGCGTCGAGTGAAAGTGGTAGCTGAGCCAGCGACCGTCACTTTGAAAGAGGTCGTCGGCACATACCTCACGGCGCTGGCGAAAACGCTCTATCGTGCGCGCTATTGACGCAGGGTTGAAGAGTATGCCCGAGGGAGATGTGGCTATGTTGAACTTGCACTCGGCGAGTCGCTCGGCGATATTTTGTGCGAAGCACGAGCCTATGCTGAGGATGCGACTATGGTAGTCGATTGTGCGCTGCCACGGCGTTATTTCTATTTCGGTACGAAGCTTCATACTATCCTATAATATACTTACTCTTAGGTAGATACGATATTAGTCGTGTGATTAGTGAGCATAGCGTAAATGTTATCACTGCCGAGAGTATCATCGTAAGTGGTGTTGCCAAAGCCCAGCCCTTGACATACTCAAAGACGATGACAAGGATGAACATATGCATAAGGTAGATGCCGTAGCTACGCTCCGATATTGAGCGTATGAGCGGATATATGCCGCAGGGGCGCTGTATAAGGCTGAACAGCAGGAAGACAGCGATTGTTTGCAGCGCGGTACCTGTTGTGGCGAAGCTCCAACTAAGCTCCATCTTAATCGCCAAATCTATGCTCTCGTTCACGGGAAAGGTGGCGGGTATCTGCTGATAGAAGGGTAGTGCCGTGATGACGTAGCCCACGACGAGCATCGGCAGTGCCGCGGCAATCCTACGTTTTGCACTCCAACTGAGGTGTGTACGGATGTAGTGTGCCGCTACGACGTAGCCCACAAACCCGCTTACGTAGTACAGTGTGCCAAATTCGTTCCAACTCGCCTCTCCCCATACGGCGTAGCTGCCTCTTAGAGGCTCTGCCATAACGCGCAAGAATGGAACTGCCGTGGCAAGCAGCCATAGAGCGAGAAATATGCGTTCGCCACGTGCCGACACTCGCTCCAACCAGGGCGAGATAATCGGCATAACGAGATATACGCCTAAGAGCATATATATAAACCACAGATGTCCTCCGTGGGGCATAAAGTTGAGTGTTAGCACTTCGAGGTTACGTGTAATGTCTATCTCGCCGCCCGAACCCCACATAGGCACCACGGCGTATAGCAACGACCAGATGACAAATGGTATGACTACACGCTCCGCACGGCGCTTGAAGAAGCGCGATGTCTCCCCTTTAATAGGGACGAGTAGGTAGCTCGATGTCATCACAAAGAGCGGTACGGCGATGCGTAGTAGCGAGTTGATAAGCGTAACCCACAGAGCATCGCTGTGCGAGGCGATATAGGTGCCATTGCCGCCGAGGTAGAAGGGCTCGATGCAGTGTACCAAGATTACCATAAAGCATGCCGCGACGCGCAGATAATCTAAAAATACCACGCGCTCGCCATTTGAGGTGCTTATCGTCGAGTTGTCGAGTGAACTGTTCATTGTTGATGGTTGGTTGATAATTTGTTGCGAAGATACTATTTTTTGTCCACACAACCGAATTTTTTATTAACTTTGTCGTACAATAGCGAAAAACCGAATATTATGAAGAAGAATGTAGTGTCATCTTTCGATGTTGATCATCGTACACTCGACGCTGGTCTCTACCTGCGCTCGGTATATACTATTAATGATGAGTTCGCCGTACACTCGTGGGACTTGCGCTTCCGTGCGCCTATGTCTCACGCTCCCCTCGGCTCGGGTGAGGTACACACCATCGAGCATCTTATGGCGTACTATCTGCGCTTGGACGAGAAGATAGGCTCACGCATCGTGTCGTTCTGCCCGATGGGCTGCAAGACGGGCTTCTACCTCTCGACGATGAACGATGTCGAGGTGGAGGATATACGTCAGGCATTGGCAAAGGTCTATAAGCAGGTATTTCCGTTGAAGTCCGCCGCCGATGTGGTGGGTCTCAATGAGATACAGTGCGGCAACCCTGGATTGTACGCTATCGACACGACAAATGCCGCAATGGCGGAGTATATGCGCGTGTTGTTCAGTGCTGAGGAGGCAGAGCAGTATGGCATAGGCGATGTATATAAGCGTTGGTGGTAGTATGAGAGTGCTTATCTGTGCGCCTACGTCGCGCGAGTATCGCGCTATGCGCTACGCTCTGGATAGGGCGCAAAATCTGCGCAATGAGTACGACCTTGTGGAGGTAGGTATCGGTAAGGCGCTGTCGGCAGCGGGTCTCTCACGCGCGCTGACCCTCGCCGAGGGGCGTTATGATATGCTCGCCGTTGTGGGCTTTGCTGCTGCGGCACTTGGTCGCCAGCAGGGCGATATTGTTATGCCCTCGTCTGCTATACACCACGACGCCATCATCCCCGAGGGCTTTTGCCCCGAGATTACCGACCCACGTAAGCTCGTAGGTAGGGATGCCGAGACGGTATTTACGGGCGACTCGTTCGTCAATGCCGATATTGTCCGAGATATAAAGCGCCGCTTTGGTGTTGAGTGCGCTCTTTTCGATATGGAGATTGCTGCAATATGTCAGGTTGCAGAGCTGTATGGCAATATCCCCGTTCTGGCGGTCAAGTACGTATCGGATGTTCCCGAGGCGGGACACTCGGAACACTCGTACGACGAGTTTGCCGATGCCCACTCGGACTTCACACCGCTACTCAAACGTATCGAGGATGTTGAGTTGTAACCTTTTAACGTAGCATAAACAATTGGAGGTGACTAAAAAGTTAATTAGCCACCTCCATTTTTGTTGTGGGGTTGAATAAAAAGATGTAGTTTTAGGCTTGCGAGCTTAGCGACAAAATACACTTTTTATTCAGCCTCAGCTATTTAGCAATAATTCTTTTAGCGAGTGTTTACATACAACTCGTGGTACTTGTTGTACTTATCCATCATACCATCCATATCGCGCAGACGGAAGCATACACCGTTGAGATATTCGATGGTTGCAACGTGTGCAGGGTCGATAGCGTGAGCCTTCTCCAACCAGGGTACTGCCTCGGCAAATACAAGGTTGATTTTAGCGTTCTCAGCCTCGTATGCCTCATAGCTCATATTGGGAGTGCTATTCAAGGTCTCGATAAGCGAGTTAGCCTTCTCGATGATGAAGTATCCTACATAGAAGTTAGGCTCGAACTCGTTGGGACGCAACTCGGCGCACTTCTCGAACGACTTGATGCACTCGTCGTGGTTCTTCAAGGCGTTATATACGCGACCACGGCCAAACCACAAATCGTAGTTTGTGGGGTCCTCATTCAACGAATTCTCAGTCATCTCGATAAGCTCTGCGGGGTCGCCTATACCCTCCTCTGCGGTGTAGAGGTTCATAAGACCATCGAGGATGGTGGTGTTCTTAGGATAGAGCTTGATACCTTGCAGTAGCGCCTCCTTAGCCTTTGCAAGATACTCACGATCTTTCTCGCGCTGACCATAGTAGCAGTGGAAAAGGAAGTAGTAGAGATTACCCTCCTGGTCGCAATAGCCTGCCTCTAATGCCTCGTTGAAGATGTTGGCAGCGTTCTCAAAGGCGGCAATAGCCTCTTCGCCTTGAAGTGTTGAAGCGTACATCGTGTACTGCATCCCCGCATTGTAGAGGTAGTTGTAGTCCGCCTTAGCCTCAGGTACGATGCTCTGTGCGCGGAATGCTAACTCAAAGGCGTATCCCGACTCCTTGATGTTGCCGATGCTGTTCAGAGCGTCGCCCTGCTGAGCGAGTGCATTAGCAAGATTCTGGGTCAAAGGGATAATCTTAGGGCCACTTGCAGGGTCCATCTCGTAGGCTCTCTTGAATGACTCGATAGCGGTCTCGGCAAGATTGTCCTTAATAGACTTCTTCTGCTTCCAGCCCTCGATAAGACCTGTTGCTGCGTTTACATATATATCAACATACTCATACTGGCATGTAACCACAGGGTTGTTCAGGAATACCTCCTCAACCATTGCGTCGGGCTGACCCACGTTCATCTGCAAAACCTGTACGGGGACGCCTACGCCAATCTCCTTTGTGGGAAGCATATAGGCGTTGGTATATGCCTTGCCTCGTGCAATCCACGTAGCAGACTTTGTACCCTTCTTAACATCTTCGCAAGCGGCATCGGCCTTTTCGAGCTTGCCAAGCTCCGATGCAGTATTAACTCTCTGTGCCGTTGCTGTGGTCAATGTTAAAGCGAACATTGCGACAGCCATCAATACTAACTTTTTCATAGTTTAAGTGTGTATTAGATTATTCGTTTTTGTTCATTTTGTTATGCCTTGGGGTGCGCTATTTTGAGCCGCACCACCAAGAGCTTTAATATATAACGTTAAGCGTTACCGTTTTCGTCTGCTGAAACCTCACTATTTGTTGCCTCAACAGCTACGTCCTTCACCTTCTCGGTGTTGGTCTCTGCTGTTGTAGCCTCCTCCAACTCCTCCTCGTCGGTCTTGGGTACTGCCGTAACCGACGCTATGGCGTCGCCGTCGCGTAGGTTGATCACACGTACTCCCTGCGTAGCACGTCCCGAGACGCTAATCTGGCTTACGAGCGTACGTATTGTCAGACCCGAACGGTTGATAATCATCAGGTCGTTTTCGTCGGTAACAGCCTGTATCGAGATTAGCTTACCTGTCTTCTCGGTGATGTTGATGGTCTTTACACCCTTACCACCACGGTTGGTGATGCGGTACTCGTCGAGGTCGGTACGCTTGCCGTAGCCATTCTCGCTAAGTACCAAGACATCCTGCTTAGAGTCTGGCTCGATACAAATCATACCGATAACCTCATTGTCGTCATCGACCGATATAGCGCGAACACCCGTACTTATACGACCCATAGGACGTACCGTACTCTCGTTGAAGCGGATAGCCTTACCCTCGCGGGCTGCAATCATAATCTCGGCATTGCCACTTGTGAGCTTAACCTCCAACAGTTGGTCGCCCTCGCGGATGACGATGGCGTTCACACCATTGGCGCGGGGACGCGAATACGCCTCCAACGTGGTCTTCTTGATGACACCGCGCTTGGTACACATCACGATATAGTTGCTCTCGACGAACTCTTTGTCGTTGAGGTTTTTGACGTTGAGGTAGGCGCGTACCTTGTCGCCTGGGTCAATCTGGATGACGTTCTGTATAGCGCGACCCTTAGACGAGCGTGTACCCTCGGGTATCTGATATACCTTCAACCAGTAGCAACGTCCCATCTCGGTAAAGAACATCATCGTATTGTGCATCGACGCTACGTAGATATGCTCGATGAAGTCCTCATCGCGTGTAGCACTGCCCTTAGCACCTACGCCGCCACGGTTTTGTGTGCGGTACTCGGCAAGAGGTGTACGCTTGATGTAGCCCATATGTGAGATGGTGATGACCATGTCGTCGTCGGCATAGAAGTCCTCGGGGTTGAACTCCTCCGAAGAGTAAACAATCTCCGAACGGCGCTCGTCGCCATACTTCTCCTTCATCTCCGTAAGCTCGTCCTTGATAATCTGCATCTGCATATCGACATTCGATAGTACGGCGTTGAGGTAGTCGATTGTCTTGACCAACTCGTCGCGCTCGGCTTCGAGCTTCTCGCGCTGCAAGCCTGTGAGCTGACGCAGACGCATCTCGACAATCGCTGCCGACTGCAACTCCGAGAGGGTGAAGCGCTCCTGCAAGCGGTTCTTTGCCTCCTCGACGGTCTTCGACGAGCGGATGATGTGTACCACCTCGTCGATGTTGTCCTGCGCAATCAGCAGACCCTGCACGATGTGCAGGCGCTCTTCGGCCTTCTGCAAGTCGAAGCGTGAACGACGCACGATGACATCGTGGCGGTGATCAACGAAGTGTCGTATAAGGTCTTTGAGGTTGAGCAACTCGGGGCGACCATTAACCAGTGCGATGTTATTCACAGCGAACGACGACTGCAATGGCGTGTTCTTGAACAGGGTGTTGAGAACAACATTTGCCACAGCGTCCTGTTTGAGGATGATGACAATGCGCATACCCTGACGGTCCGACTCATCGTTGATGTACGAGATGCCGTCTATCTTCTTTTCGTTGATAAGGTCGGCAATCTTCTTAATCATCTCCGCCTTATTCACCATATATGGAATCTCGGTGATTACGATGCACTCGCGTCCCGATGCCGTATGCTCAATCTCGGTCTTGGCGCGCATAACCACGCGGCCGCGACCCGTTAGCAACGCCTCCTTGACACCCTCGTAGCCATAGATGATACCGCCCGTGGGGAAGTCGGGACCCTTAACGTAGTCGAGTAACTCCTCGCACTCCAACTCGGGGTTGTCGATATATGCGCAGCAGGCATCAACAACCTCCGAGAGGTTGTGAGGTGCCATATTTGTTGCCATACCTACGGCGATACCACTTGCACCGTTTACCAAAAGCAATGGAATCTTGGTGGGAAGTACCGTAGGCTCCTTGATTGTGTCATCGAAGTTGAGTGTCCAGTCGATAGTCTCCTTCTCGATGTCTGCCATTACCTCGTCGGTAATCTTCTGCATACGCGCCTCGGTGTAACGCATTGCTGCGGGCGAGTCGCCGTCCATCGAGCCGAAGTTACCCTGACCCTCGACAAGCGGATAACGCATCGACCAGTCCTGCGCCATACGTACCATAGCCTCATATACCGAGCTATCGCCGTGGGGGTGGAACTTACCGAGTACATCACCGACAATACGCGCACTCTTACGCGTAGGCTTATCCGAGTAAAGGTTAAGCTCGGCAGACATATCGTATAGGATACGACGGTGTACGGGCTTCAAGCCATCGCGCACATCGGGCAGCGCACGCGACACAATCACCGACATCGAGTAGTCGATGTATGCCGACTTCATCTGCTCTTCGAGATTGACCTGTACTATGCGACCTGTCAAACCTGTGTTGTTCTGCTCTTCTGTCATCTTATAGTTTAGTTAATCGTTGTCTTCTCTTTTATTGTGGTGCGTTGTCTGCACCTCAACCCTTATGGCGCGTAATCGGTTAGGCCTACATACGCGCGTATTATATATATAGGTGTGCAAATTTACGTCTTATTTTCGATTTAAGCAAAAAATAGAGTTGAAAAATGGATGCTCTCGAAATCTTTTTCTTGAAAAATGGCGTTAAACGCTATTTTTAGCCCCTCTCACAGCGTTTCGTTTTTCGTTCGACGGGGGGACGGATACATAAAAGGTGCATCAGCAACAACCGATGCACCTTTTACCAATTATTAGCTTTCGATTAACTCTTGTTCGTCATAATATGAAGAATCATCGCGTCGGTGTGTGTCATCGCATCGCGTCCGATGTCCGTGAGGTTGCGTATCGAGCGATCTACATCGTCGTCGATGATGCCCTCAACCGACTTTACGCAGCGACCGTTCTTTGCCATTAGTGCCGACATAACTGCCATTGATACACCCGAAGCGCACTTCAATGCACACGAAGGTTTTGCGCCGTCGCAAATCATACCTGTAAGGTTGGCAATCATATTTTTTACCGCCGCCGAACACTCGTCGTATGTGCCGTCCATAAGGTATGTGATGCCGCAGCACGAGCCTGTGGCGGCAACGACGCAGCCACACAATGCAGATAGACGACCTAAGCTCTGCTTGATATATATCACCGTCAGGTGGCTCAGTATCAGTGCGCGTGTGAGTTGCTCCTCGCTTGCGCCCGTCTGCTCGGCATATACTACCACGGGTACGGTAGATGTAAGTCCCTGATTACCACTGCCTGAGTTGCTCATCACGGGTATCATAGCTCCTGCCATACGTGCATCGCAAGCGGCAGTTGTCATACCCACGATTTGGCAGTGTAGCGTGTCGCCCATAATGTTGCGCTCGGACTCTGCACGGAATAATTTGCCGATAGCGTGGCCGTAGTCGCCTTTGAGCGATGTCTCGGCAGCTGCCATATTCAGACGACGTGCTTCAAGGATAAATTGTAGCTCCTCGATAGGGGCTGTCAGTGCGAAGTCCCACACCTTGCGAAGTGTCAGCTGTGGCTCGTTGCTATTGCCATCCGTAGCATCGTTTGTCGAGGTCTCCGTCTCGACGTGGAGTAGTAGCTCATCGTCGCGCTCTATGCGCACGAAGCGAGTGTGTCCACCCGAGATGATGGCAAGCGCACGTCTGCCACTTGCAAATACCTCAATCTCTATATATAGCTTCTCGCTGATGTCGCTCTTCAAATCTACCGATATGCGCTTTTCGGCAATCATCTTCTTGCCCTCTTCGACGGCATCCTTGTCGGCATCTTTGAGTACCTCCAAGCCATACTCCGAGCGTCCTACGATAGCTCCCAATGCCATAGCTATCGGGAGTCCAGTCATACCTGTTCCTGGGATACCTACGCCCATAGCATTTTTGAGAACGTTGGCGCTTAGACGTGCCTCGATACGCTCGGGGCGGCAGCCAAGAGTCTCGGTAGCCTTAGCTACGCAGAGGGCGACGGCGATAGGCTCGGTACAACCTATGGCGGGAACAATCTCGCGGTTCATCAGAGCTATAATCTCGCGGCGCTCTTGTGCAGAAAACTGACAGTTCATATTAGGTGTGTTTAGTTGTAGATACAATAATCATACGAAGATACACATTTTCCCGAAAACCGCCAAGCGAAACGCTCTTTTTTTTCGTCAAGGCAAATTTTTTGTTTATAAGGGATTGTTTTAGTCCGTATAATTTTGTAACTTCGCGTGATGTCAAGTGTAATATGAATAACTCAAATACTACGATTATGAACAATTTTATATATGATATTCCAGTAAAGGTATATTTCGGCGAAAACCAGCTCTCAAACCTCGGTACGGAGCTTAAACGCTACGGACAGCGCGTGTTGCTCACATACGGCGGTGGCTCGATTAAGCGTATTGGCCTCTACGATAAGGTTGTCGAAGAGATACGTAGTGCAGGTCTCGACCTCTTTGAGCTTTCGGGCATCGAGCCTAACCCGCGTATCGAGTCGGTAAGAGCGGGTGTCGATATTTGCAAGCAGCAGGGTATCGACGTGCTTTTGGCCGTGGGTGGCGGCTCGACCATTGACGCCACCAAGTTTATGGCGGCGGGAGCCTGTGTCGAACACGATGCTTGGGAGTTCTTCGGTGCCGATGCGAAGCCTATCGAACGCGCGCTGCCCATCGTAACTATCCTTACGCTCTCGGCAACAGGCTCGGAGATGGATGCGGGAGGCGTGATTAGCAACCTTGCGACGGGCGACAAGCTCGGTCGTATGGCGCAGCCTATGCTGCCCAAAGTCTCGTTTCTTGACCCTACGCTGACCTACTCGGTGAGCAAGTATCAGACGGCGTGTGGTGCGGCGGATATTATGTCGCACATTATGGAGGTCTATTTCAATACCAACAAGGACCTCTTCCTGCTCGACAGCTGTATGGAGGCGATGCTCAAAACCGTGGTTAAGTTTGCGCCTATTGCTGTGCGCGACCCCGAAAACTACGAGGCGCGTGCCAACCTTATGTGGACATCGTCGTGGGCTATCAACGGCTTTATAAATGGCGGTCGTCGCAAGGCGTGGAGCTGTCATCCTATGGAACACGAGCTGTCGGCACTCTACGACATTACGCACGGTCTTGGCTTGGCTATCCTCACGCCGCGATGGATGGGGTACTGCCTCGACGAGACGACTGTCGATAGATATGTGTCGTTCGGTACGAACGTCTTTGGCATAGATGCGTCGTTGGAGCCTATGGCTATTGCGCGTGAGAGCATTAAGCGCCTCTCGGAGTTCTTCTTCGACACGCTCGGCTTGCAGCGTACGCTCTCGGAGTTGGGTATCAAGCGCGAAGATTTTGCGCTTATGGCTCGTAAGGCGTGTCGTTATGGCGACATCAACGGCTTCAAGCGACTCACAGCGGAGGATGTGGAGCGCATATACGAGATGTGCTTGTAATATAATAACATCGTAAACAGACATCGTAAAATAATAACTATTAAATAGAGTAACACTATGGCAGGTAAGACACCTACGCCTCATATTGGGGCAAAGTATGGCGAGATCGCCGATAAGGTAATTATGGCGGGCGACCCTTTGCGCGCTAAGTTTATGGCAGAGAACTTCTTGGAAAATCCCGTTCAATATAACAATGTGCGTGGTATGCTCGGCTTTACGGGTACCTATAAGGGTAAGCGTGTGTCGGTGCAGGGACACGGTATGGGTATCCCGTCAATAGGTATTTATAGCTACGAGCTTTTCAACTTCTACGACGTGGAGACAATCATCCGCTGCGGCTCGGCAGGTGCTTATGACCCATCGTTGAAGCTCGGCGACGTGGTGCTTGGTATGGGCTCTTGTACCGACTCGAACTATGCTCGTCAGTATGACCTCCCTGGCACGTTTGCCCCTATTGCCGATTTTGAGCTGCTGCGTCGTGCTGCCGAGAAGGCTGACGAGCTGGGTATCGACTACAAGGTGGGCAACATCCTCGCCAGCGATGTCTTCTATGGCGACAATGCCGACGAGTGGCGTAAGTGGCAGAAGATGGGTGTGTTGGCTGTCGAGATGGAGGCAACGGCACTCTATATGAATGCGGCGCGTGCCAATAAAAAGGCGCTTTGCATCTGCACCATATCGGACTCATTGGTACACGGTACTGCTTGCTCGGCAGAGGAGCGTCAGACATCGTTTACTAATATGATGGAGATTGCGTTCAACATCATATAATTTATTGCGATAAGGGGCGCTTGGCGTGATAAGGGGTCGATTGCGTCCCCTAACAAAAAATGCCGTCAATGGGACGTACGTTCAAGTACTACCCATCGACGGCATTTTTGCCGAGTGTAGCACTCGGCACCCTTCTGACGCCAAGCTCTTGTCGTGATAGCGGCGCATCTGCGGCACCAAGCTCGTTCGTCTGAATGGGGATGTACGCCAAGTACACCCCCATCCAGCCAAACTTCGACTTGGCACCACATCTGCGCCACTCTGACGCCAAGCTGCCTCGCGCTGCCACGCACTGCTGGGAACGCCTGAGAAAGACTGAGAATGCCTGAGAACGCCTGTGTTTTTTCGTCGTCCTGTCGTCTCGTTGTCTCGTCGTCCCGTCGTCTCGTGGTCTCGTCGTCCCGTGGTCCCGTCGTCTCGTCGCCCCGTAGTCCCGTAATATAGCAGACGGCGAAAGTCCGCTCGCTACTTACCTTCCTTCAAACTAAACAAGCCGCTCGCAACTTGCGGGCGGCTTGCTTACCTATATATAAGATATATTACAGCAGGTTAAGCTCTGCCTTGATATCCTCAATCTTCTTATCCAAGGCTGCCTGCACCTCGTCGAACTTCTCAACGCAGCACAACGGAGCCTTAACGCCGAAGTAGAACTTAATCTTAGGCTCTGTACCCGAAGGACGTACCGATACCTTGGTGCCATCCTCTGTGAGCCACTGCAATACGTTGCTCTTATCCTCAACGCCCTCGATAGGCGACTTCGTGCCGCTCTTAACGTCGAGTACCTCCAACGTCTTATAGTCGTAAATCTTGACAACCTCCGAGCCAAGGATGCTCTTGGGCGGATTCTGGCGGTAATCGACCATCATCTGCTGAATCTCGGCAGCGCCATCCTTGCCCTTGCGTACAACATTTACCAAGCCCTCGCGGAAGAAGCCGTACTTGACATATAGCTGCTGCAACCACTCGTAGAGAGTGATGCCCATAGTCTCGCGCGCCCACGCTGCTGCCTCGGCGACGAGCGTAATAGCGGCAACACCATCCTTGTCGCGTACAAAGTCGCCAGGAAGATATCCGAACGACTCCTCGCCACCACCGATATACTTGGTCTTACCCTCCTGCTCGCGAATAATCTTAGCGATATACTTGAAGCCAGTGAGGCAGTTGTAGCACTTAACGCCATAATGCTCGGCAATAGCGTCGGGCATCATCGACGTTACGATAGTCTTAACGACGAACTCCTTGCCCGTAATCTTACCAAGCTCTGCCCAGCGTGTGAGCTGGTAGCTCATAAGCAGCACGAGGGTCTGGTTGCCGTTGAGCAGCACGTAGTCGCCCTTGCCAGTGCGCAGTGCCACGCCCAAGCGGTCGGCGTCGGGGTCGGTGGCCATAGCGAAGTCGGCACCCTCCTTCTCGGCGCGCTCGATAGCCATTGCCATAGTCTTGCGCTCCTCGGGGTTGGGTGATGCCACGGTGGGGAAGTTGCCGTCGAGTACCATCTGCTCATCTACACATATAATATTATTAAAGCCATAGTTACGCAGCGACTGTGGTACGAGCTTCACGCCTGCACCGTGCAACGGTGTATAGACAATCTTCATATCGTTGTGCTTGGCAACGGCCTCGGGCGACAACGATAGCTCCTTGATGGCGGCGAGATATACCTTGTCGAACTCCTCGCCGAGGGTGTGGATGTTCTCGGGGTTCTTGCCCGTCAGCACCTGCGATGTTTCGGTAACTTTAAGCACCTCTTCGATGATGTTTACATCGTGTGGCGAGGTTACCTGCGAACCGTCGGTCCAGTACGCCTTGTAGCCGTTATACTCCTTGGGGTTGTGTGATGCGGTAACCATAACGCCCGAGTGGCAGCCCAGCTCGCGGATGGCAAAGCTCAGCTCGGGAGTGGGGCGCAGGGCATCGAACAGATATACCACAAAACCATTAGAGGCGAAGATGTCGGCAACACGCTCTGCGAACATACGCGAGTTGTTGCGGCTGTCGTGCGAGATGGCCACCTTAATCTGCTCGCCCTCGAAGTTGCGCTTCAAGTAGTTCGCCAAACCCTGCGTGGCTGCGCCTACGGTGTAGATATTCATACGGTTAGTGCCTACGCCCATAATGCCGCGCAGACCACCTGTGCCAAATTCAAGATCCTTGTAGAAGCTCTCAACAAGCTCATTATGATTGGTTTCCATCAATAGACGTACCTGTGCTTTGGTTGCCTCGTCATAGTCGCCATCAAGCCACGCTTGCGCACGCGACAATACCTGCTTGTCTAAATCGTTTGCCATAATCGTATTAGTTTTATTTATAACATATATATCTTTCCGTGGAATTTCCAATATGCAAATATACAAAAAATCTTTCATATATTGCAGTATCAGGCGATTAAAAAATCAAGCAAAATTTTAGGCGATTTAGCCATATCAAAAAAATCGAATTATGCAACTCTTTTTTGAGAATATTTTAATAAAATTATCCACATATTTGCAATGTCAAAACGCTCTTATTGCGCAAAGCAAATCGAGGGCGCGTTAAGCAAAAAAGAAGGTAAAAATCATAACTCGTTGAAACAGAACTTAGACAGCTGTTTCGGGGGAATTATCGCCTCTTTTTTGATGACAGTTTAGAGCTTGTTAAGAACTTTTATGATGCAGACGCAAACATACAACCAAATGTGGCAAGACTGTCTCGATAGACTTCGCCTCTCGATTACCGAGGAGGAGTTCGTCAAGTGGTTTAAGCCTATCAGCCCCATCGGCTTCGACGGTGTGGAGTTGCGTTTGCGTGTACCCAACGAGAGCTTCATTTCGAGCATCGAAAAGCGCTATATGCGCTACTTAGTGCCTATCATTGCTGAGCTGTATGGTGCTGATACTAAGCTGTGTTACGCTATTCCGCGTCGCGCTCAGCAGCCGTCAGTTGCAACCGACACAATCGCCGTGCCACGCTTTACGCAGCCTACCGACACTGCAAATATAAAAAATCCTTTTGTAATTCCGGGCATTCGTCGTATGATTATTGACCCGCAGCTCAACCCTAACTACACCTTCGAGAACCATATCGAGGGCGAGTGCAACCGTCTGGCGCGCTCGGCGGGTATGGCTGTGGCGGTTTCGCCTGGCAACAACGCCTTCAACCCGCTATACATCTATGGCGACTCGGGCTTGGGTAAGACCCACGTGGTGCAGGCTATTGGTCACGAGGTGCGTCAGCGTCATCCCGAATTGCAGGTGCTATACGTCTCGATGAACAAGTTCCAGGCGCAGTTCCAGACGGCATATAAGAATGGCGAGATTACCGACTTTATACACTTCTACCAGACTATCGACGTGCTGATTATCGACGATATTCAGGAGCTGACGGGTAAGACGGGTACTCAAAACGCCTTCTTCAACATCTTTAACCATCTGCAACTCGCTGGTAAGCAGCTTATCCTTACGTCGGATAAGCCGCCTGTGGAGCTGAAAGATATTGAGCAGCGACTGCTCACCCGCTTCAAGTGGGGCTTGTCGGCATACCTCAGCGTCCCCGACTACCAGACCAAGGTAAAGATTATCCGAGCTAAGGCGCAGCGCCTCGGCGCCCATATTCCCGAGGATGTGGTAACCTACCTTGCGGAGAACATCTCGGCAAATGTGCGCGAGATTGAGGGTGCGCTCTCGTCGCTTATCGCCAATGCTTCGTTCCTCGGACGCAAGATTACAATATCGTTGGCAAAGGATATTTTGAAGGTCTATGTCAAGCTTACGCAGCGCGAGATAACCATCGACCATATCGTCAAGGTTGTGTGCGACTACTTCAATATCGAACTCGACACCTTCAACTCGGCAAAGCGTACGCGTGATGTGGCGCAGGCGCGTCAGGTGGCGATGTATCTCTCGAAGCAGCACACCAAGGCGCCGCTGACGGTGATAGGCTCGTCGATAGGTGGCCGTAACCACGCCACGGTATTGCACAGCTGCAAGGCGGTAGCCGATATGATTGATACCGACAAGCAGTTTAAGATGCAGATTGAGGAGATTGAGCGTATAGTTTTGGGCAAAAACTAATAGGTCGCGTTTGAAAAATATATATAAATATAAGTGGGACATCCGTCGGGTGTCCCACTTGTTGTATAAATCGTATTAAAGGGCTGTGCTACAATAGCCTCTTTGCCCACTTAAACCACTTATAAGGCATATATCTAAACGGCAGGTCGAGCCACGTCGTAGTCATCAGCACCGAGCGGCGGTGCGAAAACGAGTAGAGGCTATCGCGACCGTGGTAGCGTCCCATACCCGAGTTGCCTACACCGCCAAAGGGCAGGTTTTCGTTGGCGATGTGCATAATGGTATCGTTGATGCAGGCGCCGCCCGACGAGGTGTGGCGTATGACGTTTAGTGCGCGCTCTTTCTCGGCAAAGACATAGAGTGCAAGGGGCTTCTCGCGCTCGTTGATAAAGCGTATAGCCTCCTCCATCTCCTCTATCTCGATGAGCGGTAGCACGGGGCCAAAAATCTCGGTGGTCATCACCTTACTATCCAACGCCACGTTGTCTATCAGCGTCGGCTCGATATACCGCTCCTCGGCTACGGTGTTGCCGCCAAAGAGTACTCTTCCCTCGCCGATGTAGCTGCTCACACGCTCAAAGGCGGCGTCGCTTACCAGGCGCACGTAGTGCTTGCTGAGGCGCACATCGTCGCCGTGTAGCTCCCTTATGGTACGGGCGAATGCCTCCGAGAAGGCGCTCTTTACCTCGCGATGGATAAGCACGTAGTCGGGCGCTATGCAGGTCTGTCCAGCGTTGAGCGTCTTGCCCCACGCTATGCGCTTGGCGGCAATAGCTATGTTGGCGCTCTTGTCGATGACCACGGGACTCTTGCCGCCAAGCTCCAATATTACGGGTGTGGCGTTCTCGGCTGCGGCGCGCATTACCACACGTCCGAGCTGTGGCGAGCCTGTGAAGAAGATGATGTCGTAACGCTCTTTGAGTAGTGCGCTGTTCACCTCGCGGTTGCCCTGCACGAGGCATATATACTCCTTGTCGAAGAGTTCGCGGATAAGCTCTTCGAGCGCCTCTGCCACGTTGGGCGTGTAGGGCGAGGGCTTCACTATGGCGGTGCAGCCTGCGGCGATAGCGCCGATAAGCGGGTTTAGAAGCAGCTGCACGGGGTAGTTCCACGGCGCTATGATAAGTGCTACGCCCAGAGGCTCGGTGATAACGGCACTGCGCGATGGAAAGAGCTTCAATGGTGTGCGCTTGGTCGAAGGTGCTGCCCACGCTTTGAGGTGTTTCAAGAAGTTGTCAATCTCGCCGAGGATGATGCTTATCTCGGTGAGGTATGCCTCCTCGTAAGATTTGTGTAGGTCTTTGTATAGTGCGTCGCATAGCGCCTTCTCGTGCCGCAGTATGCCTTCGCGTAGGCGGCGCAACATCCCGAGACGATACTCCAACGGTAGGGTAGCGTGTGTTGCGAAGAAGCTACGCTGCGCTTTGAGTATTGCGGGTATGCGCTCCAAAGGTGTATTCTGAACCATTGTGGTAGATGTTTTTGCGTTACTAACTGCAAAGATAGTGCTTTTTTCGATATGATGTTTTATCGATTATCGTAGATTTAATACCTCTCCTCGCGCTTTCGGCGCGGGGAGTTTTTTTTTATCAAAATTTACTACTATTTTTAATTTTGACAGGACCTGTCAAAAAGTGGTGGTTACTTTGCATCGTGAAACAATGATAAACAGGAACGACTATGGGACTTAACTACACTATCGACTGCCGACACTGCGGCTCACATAGCGAACACTACACCTATACGAATGTTCGCACGATGCGTTACGACGACCTCTACGCGCAGATGCACTTAGACACCGAGTGCGCTATTCGTTGCCCCGTGTGTCGAGCAAAACTCAATACCTCGATGGCAGATTTCCGCGCTCAGGTAAGGGTTGAGAAGCGACCATAGCGAAAAAATGTGGCGAGAATAGTGTGGTTAAAGAAAAAATTATTAACTTTGAAAGAGTTTTTGCCCACTCGAAACGATGCGGCAACAAGGCTACAAAATTAAAAAGCAAAACATAGTATGAGTAAGATTGATATAGGGGCATTGGCACCCGCCTTTACTTCGACAACCGACCGCGGCGAGATATTCTCGTCGGAGCAGCTGAAAGGCTCGCCCACGGTGTTATACTTCTACCCGAAAGACAACACGTCGGGCTGCACGCTCGAAGCGAAGAGCCTGCGCGACGGTAAGGAGGAGTTGCAGCGTCGCGGCTACAAGATTATCGGCGTAAGCCCCGACAGCGTAAAGTCGCACCAGAACTTCTGCGCCAAGCACGAGCTTAACTTCACGCTGCTTGCCGACACCGACCACTCGCTATCCGAGGCGTTTGGCGTATGGCAGCAGAAGCGAATGTACGGCAGAGAGTATATGGGCATTGTGCGTACCACGTTTCTACTCGACGCCGAGGCGCGCATAACGCACATCATATCGAAGGTGGATACCAAGAACCACTACCAGCAGATTTTATCGTTGCTCGATGCCGAGTAGCGACCCCAAAATAGGTGTAAAATAATAAAATAGATATAGTTATGGCAGAGAAACAGCAAGTAAATGCCGACAAGCTCAAAGTGTTGTCGGCGGTGATGGACAAAATCGAGAAGGATTTTGGTAAAGGCTCGATTATGCGTATGTCGAGCGAGACGGTTACCGATGTTCCTGTAATTCCAACTGGCTCGGTAACGCTCGATATGGCGTTGGGCGTAGGTGGCTACCCCAAGGGTCGTGTAATCGAGATTTTTGGCCCCGAGTCGTCGGGTAAGACGACCTTGGCGATACACGCTATTGCCGAGGCGCAGAAGGCGGGAGGTATAGCGGCGTTCATCGACGCAGAGCACGCCTTCGACAGCTACTACGCCCAGAAGTTGGGCGTCGATGTCGACAACCTGCTTGTGTCGCAGCCCGACAATGGCGAGCAGGCGTTGGAGATTGCCGACTCGCTGATACGTTCGTCGGCCATCGACATCATCGTCATCGACTCGGTGGCGGCGCTCACGCCCAAGGCAGAGATTGAGGGCGAGATGGGCGACTCGAAGATGGGCTTGCAGGCACGTCTTATGTCGCAGGCACTGCGTAAGCTAACCGCCTCAATATCGAAGACCAAGACCGTATGTATATTTATCAACCAGCTGCGTGATAAGATTGGCGTGATTTATGGCAACCCTGAGACAACGACGGGTGGTAACGCCTTGAAGTTCTACGCCAGCGTACGTATCGACATCCGCCGCACGTCGGTAATCAAGGATGGCGAGGAGCAGCTCGGCACACGCACCAAGGTTAAGGTTGTGAAGAACAAGGTGGCGCCTCCGTTCAAGAAGGCAGAGTTCGACATTATGTTTGGCGAGGGTATCTCTCGCGTAGGCGAGATTGTCGATTTGGGCGTCGATTACGAGGTGCTTCGTAAGTCTGGCTCGTGGTTCTCGTATGGCGATCGTAAGATTGGTCAGGGACGCGACGCTGTCAAGGAGCTACTTAAAAACGATGACGCTCTGCGCGAGGAGATAGAGTTGCGCCTGATAGAGGCTATGGCAGAGGCCCGCAACAAGTAGCCTCGCCACACGATACACCAACCCAGAACACGGCTGCTATGGCAGTCGTGTTTTGGCCATTTTGAAACATTAAACCAAGAAGTTATGGAGTACACGCCGCAGGATGAAATATTGATTGAAGAGAAGTGGCAGGAGCTTCTGGCGGCTTGCCGCACGGCAAAGATATGTCGCCGCGAGGATGACTGGGACTTTGTCAAGCGCGCCTTCTTCTTGGCTCGTGAGGCTCATAAGGGGGTGCGTCGTCGCTCTGGCGAGCCTTATATCATCCATCCTATTGAGGTGGCGCTAATAGCGGTGCGCGAGATAGGGTTGGGCAAAAAGTCTGTCGTGGCGGCACTGCTCCACGACGTTGTGGAGGACACGGAGTACACGGTCGAGGATATATCGCGCATCTTCACGCCGAAGATAGCCTCGATGGTAGATGGTCTTACCAAGATGTCGGGCGTCTTCAATGCCGACAGCTCCGAGCAGGCAGAGTACTTTCGTAAGGTGCTGCTTACGCTCTCGGACGATGTGCGTGTCATAATCATAAAGATTGCCGACCGCCTGCACAATATGCGTACGCTCGGCTCTATGCCCCTGAATAAGCAGATAAAGATTACCAGCGAGACCATCTATCTCTTTGTGCCGTTGGCATACCGCTTGGGTTTGCACGCCATAAAGAGCGAGCTGGAAGACCTATGTATGAAGTATCGCTTCCCGAAGGAGTATGCCGAGATTGAGCGTAAGATTGACGAGACAAAGCTCGAACGCGAGTCATATATAGAGCGATTTATGGCGCCTATCATCGAAGTCTTGGACCGCAACGGCTTCCAGTATGACATCTCGGCGCGCGTAAAGAGTGTCTATTCCATCTGGCAGAAGATGCGCCGTAAGGAGATACCCTTCGAGGAGGTCTATGACCTGTTCGCCATACGCATCGTCTTTAAGGCGCTGCCATTTCCCTCCGAAAAGACGCAGTGCTGGCAGGTATATTCGTGCGTAACGGATATATACACGCCTAAGCCTGACCGTCTGCGCGACTGGATAAGTATCCCTAAGAGCAATGGCTACGAGGCGTTGCACTCTACGGTGATGGGTCCCGATGGCACGTGGGTAGAGGTACAGGTGCGTACTGAGCGTATGGATGACATCGCTGAGCGAGGCTTTGCGGCACACTGGAAGTATAAGCATGCCTCGATATCACAGGAGGAGGATGGCTTGGATAAGTGGCTCAAAAAGGTGCGTGATGCGCTGAACGGTCCTACGGAGAACGCTCTCGACTTTCTCGATAACTTCAAGCTCTCGTTATATACTACCGATGTGGTGGTCTTTACGCCTAAGGGCGAGCCTCTGACGCTGCCCAATGGCGCTACTGCCATCGACTTCGCGTACGAAATACATACAAAGATTGGCAACCACGCCATTGGCGCAAAGATAAACCATAAGATACAGCCTATTACGACCGTGCTGAAAAGCGGCGACCAGGTGGAGATTATCACCGCCGAGAGCGGGCATCCCAAGGCGGAGTGGCTCAGCATTGTCGTTACGAGTAAGGCGCGTCAGTCGATACAGGACTTTCTAAAACGCGAGCACGATAACAATATCGAGTATGGTATGCAGCTGCTATCGGATCGTCTTGCAGAGCATAACGTGCAGCTTAGCGGCCGTGTGCTACGTAAGCTGATGCCTGCGTATGAGTGTCGCAATAAGGATGAGCTGTATAGCAAGATTGGCGCTGGCATTATCAAACTTGATAACCTCGACAGCCTCCTTAAAGAGAACTCCGATCGTAAGATTTTGAAGTTTTGGAAGCTCTTTATCCCAGGTCGTTCGTCATCCACGGATGCCGATATAGACCTCGATGATGAGGCAGCCTCACTCGACGATACTGCGGTTGTTGATGAGTCGTCGTCGCACGAGGAGGCGGAGCCAGAGTTTGTGATGGCTGAGTGCTGTGAGCCTATCCCTGGCGACAATGTCGTGGGCTATCGCGACCCGCATAGCGGACGTATCATAGTCCATAAATCGACGTGCGATACACTCATTCGCCTCGCCGCGCAGTTCGGACAGAATATCGTGAAGGAGAAGATACAGTGGTCGCAGCAGAAGGCGGTGTCATATTTGGCGTCGGTAGAGGTGCGTGGTATCGACCGTGCGGGCATCATTCTCGATTTAACGAAACTTATAACGGCCGATTTTAGTATAAATATGCGAGCTGTCAGCATACAGAGCCACGACGGTATCTTCGAAGGTACTATCAGTTTGTACGTAAAGGATATCGACAGCCTTAATGCGTTGCTCGATAATATTCGTGCTATAAAAGGTATCGAGAGCGTCAAGCGTCTGCTTAGTACATAATCTTTGTAAAGGGTCGCAGCGCATAGTCGCGCCACGCCCAAATGGGTCGATTGTGGTAGGGTAGTTCGCCACGAATTAGGTGGGGTAGAGAGGTAAAATTGCGTCGTGGCACTCATTGACAAACGTGGTAGAATATAGCTCAAATTTGGACTATTTTGCCTTCTCTCGATTTTTAGAGCCATTTGACCATCCATCTACCTTTTTCCTTCGTATGCTGAGAAGGGTAGTGCTGAGTTGAGTGATGTGGCTTATGCTACGCGATTTTGAACGCTGATTATGACAGTGTAGAAAACAGAACAATTTTAATCAAATATTCAATAGAGATTATGGCATCAATATTTTCACGAATTATAGCGGGGGAGATTCCCTGTTATAAGGTTGCAGAGAACGATCGTTTCTTCGCATTTCTCGACATCGCTCCTCTGGCTAAGGGACACACGTTGGTAGTTCCTAAGCGCGAGGTGGACTATTTCTACGACTTGGAGGATGATGAATTGCAGGGGATGATAACCTTTGCTAAGCAAATTGCGAAGAAAATTAAGGCAACTACGCAGTGTACTAAGGTCGCAACGGTGGTTTTGGGTCTCGAAGTAGCCCATGCGCACATACATTTGATACCTATGAACAGCGAAAAAGATGTAGATTTCAGTAAAGAGAAGCTCTCTTTGACGCCAGAAGAGTTCGCAGAAATAGCAAAGTCGTTGCAGTAATTAACCGCTGTTAATAACTTTATAAGTCATTGATTTATAGTCGGGTAGGTTGTTTATATTAGCCTGCCCGACTATCTTTTATTAACATAATGTAGCTACTGAGCTTTATTTCGCTCTAAATTCTTCGCACTTCGCAGTTGCTTAAATTATTTTCGCAATATTTTCACAAATGTAATTACAAATGTAAACTCAAAACATCTGTAAACTCTCCACTTGTTTTACAAAATTGTATATAATCGCGATTGTTAATAAGTGTTAATTATTACAAAAGTCATATTTGTAAAGAGCGAAAATTATCATCAAAAATCACGTGTCAAAGATGGATTAATTTATTAAACTTTCAATAGCTAACTATCTGTAAATCTAATGCAAAATAATTTTTAATTCAAGTTAAATAAAGTTGAAATACTCTTTAATTAAAAATGCAGCTGCTTAATGGTGAAATATAGTATTGCGCGATGTAAATATATTGATATATAGTAAAATACTATTTTTTATATCAATTAAATTATAGATTTGGCGATTTTGTGGTTTTTACGATAATTCGATGCGTTACAATTGTAATAGTTATCAACAGCTATTAACTTGTTACTTTTGTGTAAAATATTTGGTTTACAAAAATAAATGTTTTATATTTGTGAAAAATATAGTATATGAAGGAAAAAATCGAATATTTGCTCCGTGCTGGCAATTATACAGCTACATCTCTTGCCCGACTGCTCGACATTCAGCCATCGGGTTTGTCGCATATCTTGTCGGGTCGTAATAAGCCGAGCTTCGATCTTGTCGTAAAAGTCTTGCGCGCATTCCCTGATGTTAATCCCGACTGGCTGCTCTTAGATTCCGACCAGGTGTATCGCAACCCTACCGCTACTGAACTTGCAGCTGCGCAAAGTTTCGATGATAACAATTCTGAGGCTGCATCACTTTTCGTTGCGTCGCAAAATAATCAAATCTCGGAGAGTAAAAACGAAGAGAAAAATGAGCAACCTTCCATTTTTTCTCCTGCTGCAAATTGCGGAAAAAGTGTCGAAAGAGTAATTGTTCTCTATTCGGATAAGTCGTTCGACAGTTACTCGATAAAGTAGAGTTCTTCTAATGAGGTTGAAAGTGGGCCAATTTTCGTGGCTCACTTTTTTTTGTTTTGTCGAATTTTGCTATCCCCAAAACGCAGACCTTTGATGCCCTCTTTTGGTTGGTTTATATCGCGTGTGCGCCCAGTTGCGAATCTTGCGATTGTCGGGCTTTGTTCTCGCCGCATTGCAGCAGATTTGCTACTTATATATTATACGGTATCTCCTTTTCCGATGACGTTCGGCTTTAAGTGTGCCGCCCTGCTTCGCGATTGAGATTCTAATGGGCTGTCTATTCACAACCTCCCAAAATCTCTGTTATTGCATAAAAATACAATTATTATCAATAAATATTCGATATATCTGCGAAAGATTAGCGTTCTTCTGTGGAAAATCTGGCGGTGTTTTGGCTTTTGCTTGGCGGTGCGCGCAGAAGAGGCGTGCTGTTTAAGAGGTGAGTTTTCGTGATGTCGCTCCTAAATGTGGTAATTGTGGATGGCGTTGGTGATGAGGAGCTAAAAGGACGCCGAGAGCGTCTGGGTAAAATGTCATTATGTCGAGGCAGAGCCCCGCGAAGACCTTATGCATACCCCTGCGTTTATAACTTTATCTCCTTGTTGTCGTCGCGGAGCTTTTGTAGCTCATACATACGGTCGCGATAGCGCGCCGCAGCGAGGAAGTCGAGGCTCTTGGCGGCTCGCTCCATATCGTGGCGTGCCTGCGTTATTAGCTTGTCTAAGTTTGTCCCCGTGAGGTAGTTGGTCTGCGTGTCAGCCGCCTGTGGCGCAGCGTAGTGGTCTTCATAGAGCGGATAGACGTTGATGTCCGCTGGACGCTCCGCCTTATCGCCTAACAGCGTACTCTGTCCCTTGCCGCTCTTCTGTGCTTGACGTGGCATAATGCCGTTTTCGAGGTTGTAGCGTATCTGCTTCTCGCGGCGGCGGTTGCTCTCCTCGATGGCGAGTATCATCGAGTCGGTAATCTTATCGGCATATAGCACCACGTGTCCGTTGGAGTGGCGCGCTGCACGCCCCGAAATCTGCGTGATAGAGCGTATGTTACGCAAGAAGCCCTCCTTGTCGGCGTCGAGTATCGCCACGAGGCTAACTTCGGGCATATCCAGACCCTCGCGCAGCAGGTTTACGCCCACCAAAACATCTATCATATCGTCGCGCAGGTCCTCCAAAATCTGTATTCTGTCGAGCGTATCGACGTCCGAGTGTATGTAGCGGTTGCGGATGCCTATGCGGTCGAGGTACTTCGAAAGCTCCTCTGCCATACGCTTTGTGATGGTGGTAACCATAACCTTGTCGCCCTTGCGTACCGTGCTGTTAATCAGCTCCAAGAGGTCGTCTATCTGCTGGTTTGTTATGCGTACGTCAAGGGGCGGGTCGATAAGTCCCGTGGGGCGGATAAGCTGCTCAATTACTAACCCTTCGCACTTGGTAAGCTCGTATGCGGCGGGCGTGGCGCTGACATATATTTTTGTCGGCGTAAGTGCCTCAAACTCGTGAAATTTCAGCGGTCTGTTATCCTTTGCAGCAGGTAGGCGGAAGCCATACTCCACGAGGTTCTCTTTGCGGGCTCGGTCGCCACCAAACATACCGTGTACCTGTGGCAGTGTCACGTGGCTCTCATCGACAATAGTGATGAAATCTTCGGGGAAGAAGTCGATAAGGCAGAAGGGGCGCGACCCTGCGGGGCGACCGTCGAAGTAGCGCGAATAGTTCTCTATGCCAGAGCAGTAGCCCAGCTCCTTTATCATTTCGAGGTCGTACTCGACGCGCTGTTTTAGGCGCTGTGCCTCCATCTCGCGACCCTCCTTCTCGAAGTAGTCGAGCTGCTTGCCCAGATCAACGTATATCTCCGATATGGCGGTGTTTATGCGCTCTTGTGTAGTTACGAAGAGGTTGGTGGGGTAGAGCGTAACGCTATCCAACGAGCTTATCTTATGTCCCGTGGCGGGGTCTATGCTGTATATCGCCTCCACCTCGTCATCGAAGAATACGACGCGGAAGCACTGGTTGCCAAACTCTCCAAAGGCTGCCATAATATCTATCGTTTCACCCGTAACGCGGAATGTTGCGGGTTGTAGCTCCAACTCGGTGCGGGTGTAAAGTGCCTCGACAAGGCTGTAAAGGAAGTGGCGGCGGTTGTATGTCTCGCCGACACGGATGTTTATCGCCGTCTTGTGGAAATCTTCGGGGTTGCCGCAGCCGTAGAGGCAAGATACGCTCGATACGACGATGACGTCGCGGCGTCCCGAGAGTAGCGTGGCGACGGTTTTCAGTCGCAGCTTCTCTATCTCGTCGTTTATCGAAAGGTCCTTCTCAATGTAGGTGTCTGTCGTCGGCAGATAGGCCTCGGGCTGGTAGTAGTCGTAGTACGAGACGAAGTACTCGACAGCATTTTCAGGAAAGAAGTTCTTGAACTCGCCATATAGCTGTGCGGCGAGTGTCTTGTTGTGGCTGAGTACAAGGATAGGGCGGTTTAGCTCAGCTATGACGTTTGCTATCGTAAACGTCTTGCCTGAGCCTGTAACACCCATCAGCGTAGCGTTCGATGCCCCCGAGCGGATGACCTCTGTGAGCTGCTCGATGGCCTCGGGCTGGTCGCCTGTCGGCTTATATTCTGCCACTAACTTAAAATCCATACGACAAAGATACTCAGTATGTGAAAAAAAGCAAAATAAAGACCATTTAATTTTTTTTCGCGACACCTCAAACCGCCGCTGCGGGGGTTGTGAAATTGTGCAAATGTTTGCGATGGAGTTGCAGAATAAAAATTTTTTGTTATTTTTGCACATTAATAAAATGCGTGTGTGTGCGCTGGTGCGTACGTGAGACGTTTTGGTGTGTGAGAAAATTTTATATAAATAATTAATAATTAAATATTTAACTCTATGAAAAAAATCTACTCTTTGGTTGCGTTTCTTTTGGGCGCAATATTTATGGTGGCTTGTGGAGATGATCCTACGCCTACACCGACCCCAGAGCCAGAGCCAGAGCCAGGTGTTGAGTATGTAAAGCCCACAATCTCTATTCAGCAGACTGATGTTACGTCAGAGAGCTTTACTTTCGAGGTAACATCGGATGTTCCAGGCGACTATGCATACTTCTGCGCTAATGTTTATGACAACACGCCACGCCCCAATATGCCCGAGTGGTTTAACGAGAACTCAGGCAAGGTTGATGGTAAGGCAAGCGTAACCATCGAGGACCTCGCAGCGGGTGTTAAGTATGAGCTGTTTGTCGTTGTACGTTCTACCGATGGTGGTCTGTATAGCGATGTGGCAAAGATGGAGTTTACTACAAAGAATAGTGCCAATGCTGGTCCTATCACTCTTATCTCGGCGCAGCACGACCGCTTTGCGTTCAAGGTTAATTTGAGCGGTTACTACCGTTACTTTGCGCTCCCTAAGACCACTCTTCAATCGTTTGGTCAGACCCCTGAGACGTGGGTAGCAGTCGCTCCTGTTTCGTCGGGCGTCCAGGATTATGAGTACATCTCTGGCGAGAAGGGTCCCGATGGTAATATTATTATGGTTATGCCTGGTGCTACACACGTCATCGGTGTTCAGGAGTGCGACCGAAGCGGTAATGTGTATGGCGAGTGCTACACTTTGGAGTTCGATGCGCCTGAGGCACCTGAGAGTGAGGCGTTGGTAAAGATTACGTTGAGCAATATCACATCTACGAGTGTTGATGTTAAGTGTGAGCCAGATGCGTCGGTTGCTCACTACAATATCCTCATCCAGCCTAAGGCTACGATTGATGGTATTGTCGAGAACCCCTCTTATGGTCTTCCTACGCTAATTGCACTTATGGATACGGGTGCTGCCTGGTCAAAGTCGGGCGAGTTTAGTGGCACGTGGACAGGTCTTATCCCCGACACTGAGTACTATGTATGTGTTAAAGTTGTAGATAACCAGAACAATCAGAACTTCAACTACGATATGACCTTTACCTCTGGCACTGGCTCGGGTATTAAGGCAGAGGTGGATGTAGAGATGACTCCTTCGACAAAGTCGCCCTCTACGGCTGTCGATATCAAGATTTCGGCAAAGGATGCTGTTGAGATGCGTTGGGCGTTTAACGATAGCGCAGCTGTTGATGAGCAGCTCAAAGCTCAGAATGACAATGCCGCATCGGTAGCTAAGTTCAACGGTATTATGTTTACTGCCGATGAGTTGTCGCAGGCGCTTAATGGCACCCTTACCTTCACTCGCGAGGATTTGTGGCCCGAGGCTGAGTATAAGGTTATCGTATATGCGGTAACTGCCGAGAAGACCGAGACGGTAGAGGTTGTAACTGTCAATACCGAGATGGCGCCTACTCCTGCGCGTGTTGAGTCGTCGTTGTTCGAGTCGTTGCAGGGCGAGTGGTATCTCTCGTACTCTTATATTGATGTTCAGGGCAATTCTCAGACTATGAGCGGCAAGGTTGTCAATATTTGCCAGGGTGTGGATGATAAGACCGAGGCAGATTATCGCGCTCAGAATCGTCTTGTTATCACAGGCTGGCAGTTCCAAAAGGAGGATATTCCTTTTATGAGTCCCGACGTGCTTATGGAGAGTCATTGGAGCTGGCGCGACCCGTATGAGACGTTGGCATACCGCGACTACGGTCCTAAGGTCTTCCTCGAAATTGGCGCAGGCGATGTTATCACTATGCCTACCGCAAAGAATACCTGCCTCTATCACTGGGACGAGTACGGCAACCTCCTCGACTTCTATGGTGCCGACCGCCAGAAGATGCAGACAGCACCTGCACCCTTCCCCGTGGAGTTGTCTACGGATGGCAATACTTTGACCATCAAGCCCTACGTGTCGGGAGCAGAGTTTAGCTTCGGTACTTACTATCCCGCGGTGTTCCGTGGCAGTGAGTGTTGGAGCGTTGCAACGAGCAATATAACGCTTACACGCAAGTAGAGGTGTATAGATATTTAGGCGTTGCGCTACGTATGGAGGTCTGCGCATACGTTTCAGTGTGCAGAGGTCTATTCTCCGTAGTGCGCGCCTAATATCGCACGATTTTGTTAATGTTTAATTCAAATAAATATATCGAATGAAGAGATTTTCATTTTTGATGCTTATGTTTGCTCTCTTGGGCTTCGTAGCCTGTGAGCAGGATAAGCCTCTACCCGATGCTCAGGATGGCTTGGTGCTTAGCGCCGATGTCGAGAGTATTACGGCTGACGGTATGTCGGTTGCGAATTTTACCGTGAAGCTCAACAACGAGGTCGTTACAAGCGACTGCTACATCTATAATGTCGAGAGCGGCGAGCCACTCAGCGGCAGCTTCTTTACCTCTACGACGGAGGGTCGCTACTCGTTCTACGCTACGCGAGGCTCGATGAAGTCGAATACCGTGGTTATCGATGTACTTGCTGCTGGCGAGACCCCTGCCGAGAAGGTTGCGGTGTTGAGCGTCTCTAAGTCGGAGATTATCAGCAACGGTACTGATGCCGCTATCTTCGTTGTAAGTGTCGATAATGAGGATGTTACCAACGATGCAAAGATCTATTTGGAGAGTAGCAATCAGCCTCTCGAAGGCAACAGCTTTACCACCACCG
This sequence comes from Alistipes sp., assembly GCA_017416915.1. Lineage (GTDB taxonomy): Bacteria > Bacteroidota > Bacteroidia > Bacteroidales > Rikenellaceae > Alistipes. Next base: position 89,570 of record JAFQAN010000002.1, read on the forward strand.
AGGAGGGTACCTATAAGTTCTTTGCCGAGGTGGAGGGTGCTAAGCGCTCACAGAGCGTTACGGTCGTTGCTAAGGCGGAGCCTGTTGTCGAGGAGAAGCCTATCGAGCTCTCTGCATCGGTTGATACTATCCGCGCTAATGGCGTCGATGCTGTGGCGTTTACCGTTAAGCAGGAGGGAAATATCGTTACCGACGCTTGCACTATCTATGTTGATGGCGCGAAGCTCAACGGCAGCCGTTTCTCGACCTATGCAGCTGGCACATACACCTTCTATGCCGTTAAGGGCAGTGTAACATCTAACGAGGTTGTTGTTACCGCCGAGGAGGTTACCGATACGGGTAAAACCGTACTCTTTGCCGAGGGTGTATCTATCGCGTCGGGCTGGTACGATGTAAACAAGAAGGATAAGGGCAACAATGGCGATATTAATATGTGTTGGGCAGCGACCGCTGCAAATATGATTCAGTGGTGGCAGGATCGCTACGTTGCTGCTGGCAATGAGCTTCCCGCTGGTGCTGTAACAGGTCCTGGCGTAACGTCATACACCAACTATGGCCCATACGAACTCGAACTTATGAGTATGTTCCACTCGGAGTGGAATAACGATCGCGGCTGTCAGGTTGTTGAGGCTATTCCTTGGTACTTCGAGGGTGTGAACTATGGAGAATCTGCGTCGGCTGGTTCTCAGGCATATCCTTTGACCGCGGGCGGTTATTGGAAGGACGTGTGGCGCGATATTTATCCGAACCTCTACCACGACTACAACTATATGTTCTATTGGTACAAAAACCTTTATACAGGCTCATTCTTGGCTTGGACAGGTTGGGATGAGGCTTGTTCTGACAGTGCCACATTGCGTGGTACAGATGCCTATGTAGCGTTCTCGCGTCGTGTTATCGAGTTCTTGGAGCGCGGTGTTTCAGAGCTGACAATATCGACCAACCCCAATGGTGGTACCTCTCACGCAACTACGTTGTGGGGCTGTGAGTACGATAATGCGACGGGTCTGGTAACACGCATTTGGATTACCGATTCGGACGATTTGGAGTATGGTCCTAAGCAGTCGTTGCTCAATGAGTACACGGTTAGTGCTTTGGATGGTAACTACCGCGTTGCGCTTAAAGGTAATACCCGCTATGGTGAGGCGTATGCTATGGAGTTGCAGCCTCTCTCGGGCTATGGCTCAGGCGTTGCGAACAACTAATCAAGGATGCAAAAAAAATGAAGAATATGACAAATAATTCAGCATCTAAGTTTGGTGTTGTGGGTGTCGTACCATCGTACGATGCCCCTACATTCAATATTTTGGATATCGAGGTAGAGTCGGGCTTTGATGTGAGCGGTGTTACCGCCCCCGACTTCGATAATGAGAACGAGTTATAAACAAAGGTAGTTGTAAGGTATGAAAAAGCTATTTTTTGCCATTGCATCTATGTTTGTTGCTATGGCTTGTGTTACGGATGGTGTGGAGGTCTCTACGCCTAAGTTGGACTTGGTGCCTGTTGAGCTAAGTGTCGAGGATAGTGCGACACGTCTCGATGTCGATGGCAATGTGGTCAAGTGGGAGGTAGGCGATAAGATTAGCGTGATGTTTACGGGCGCCTCTACCACTCAGTTTGTTACGTTTGAGATTACCGATGCTTCGCAGATTGTCAGCGATGGCAAGTGCGCTAAGTTTAGGGGTATGGTCCCTGCGGGTAGCTACTCTCGCGCCGTTGCTCTCTATCCTGGTGTTGCTACGGGCAGCGACTCGCTTGCTGTGAATGAGCACGCCTCGCAGAATGTCTATATGGGAGGCGTTGTTGATTACGCCGACAATTTGGTTGTTGCCGAGGGCAAGAGTGTTGTTGTAACGATGTCTCTTGCACACCATATGCACAAGATTGACTATAAGCTTACGGGCGATGTCAACTACAACAATATCGCTGTTGAGATGGTGGCAAGCTCTAATGACACGACGTTGGACCTTATACAGTTTGGTGGTTACGATATGTATAGTGGCGAGTGGAGTAGTAAGGCTACTACCAAGTCGCACTTCTCGGGCATCATCGACCATAACTTTGCATCGGAGCCTGTTGCATCGTCTATGATTTTCCCCTTCGAGGCTACCAACGTAACGCTCCTCTTCAATGTCTATATCGACGGTAAGAAGCAGTATGCTATCGAGAAGGGTCCTATTTCGAGCTTCAAGATGTCGGCGGGCAAGAGTTCGACAATCAATCTCGCCCTCACCGAGGATAACAAGGTCAAGGAGGAGAGTTCATCGGGCAGCTCAGGTCCCACCATCAATAGCGACTTTAACCCCGACTACTATATCACTACGTTTATGTCGGGTGTTTCTGGTATCTCTGGGTCATATGGCATAGGTTTTCGTGCCTATGTTAATGGCTCATATGTCGATGTGCATATTCCAGCCACACATGCCACTACGTCATCTATCAATGAGGGAGATTATACGTGGACGAGTTCGTCGTGGTTTGGCTACAATTCGTTTGTTGATTTTACAGTACGTAATGGTGCTGGTTTGTATGCTTTGGGATTGAAAAATACTACAACTCTAAAAGAGGGGCAAATGGTTGTATCTAAGGTGGATGGTAAATATGTTATTGACATTACATTAACTGATACAAACTCTACAACAAAGAAGATACAGTATATCGGTGAGCTTAACGTGGAGAATGGCGGTTATGTGCCTACTGAGTCGGGTGGCTCGGGTGGCTCGGGTAGCGGCTCAGGCTCTTCGGATATCGAGCTTAACTCACTTACGGCGCAGGGTGTAGCGTCCAATGGCTGCTACTCGTTCGCGGGCGTTGATGCTAATGGCAATACCATCGACCTATACGTAAATACGCAGGGAGCTACGGTAAATACCATCTCTCGTGGTCTCTACGAGTTTACAAATAGCACCTATGCCAATAACGAGGCTCTATTCTATGCCAATAACCTCACTATCAACGGCTCTGCGAAGAGTGGTGTTGTGTCGGGTATGATGCACGTTACCTCGGCAAGCAGCAACAACGTAAACCTCAGCGTAAACCTTAACTTCGACGATGGCACGTCGCAGCGATATACCTTTGGTGGCGTTATAAGTAATGTTGCCGACAACAACCTCTACCTCATTGCCTCTAAGAGTTCGATTGAGGGTAGCGGCAACGACTACACCTACTTTACCGTAACGCAGGCTGGCGCCGATGTAACATCGCAGTGTACTATCTACATCAATGGTAGCGCTACGTATGATGCAACCTTCTCATCGACCACGCCTGGTACATATACCGTATATGCTCAAAAGGGTGGTGTTAAGTCAAACGAGCTTACTATTACGGTTGAGGAGTATGTAGTTCAGTCTATCACACTCACTGCAAGCAAGATAGAGTTGGTTGCCAATAGTGTTGATAGTGTAACCTTTACCGTTAAGCAGGGTAGCACCAACATCACGACAAGTGCCGAGATATATGTAAATGGTGTTCGTAACAATGGCTCGACCTTTACAGCAGCCTCGGCGGGTACATATAGCGTATATGCTATGTATCAGGGCGTGAAGTCTAATACCGTAACGCTTACGGCGACTGCTCCCGACCCCTCTAACTATGAGATAGTATTTGCCGAGGGCGTAACTCTCACCACTGGTTGGTACGATGTAAACAAGAAGGCAACAGGTCTCAATGGCGATATCAATATGTGTTGGGCAGCTGCCTCTTCAAATATCATTCAGTGGTGGCAGGATAGATATGTTGCTGCTGGCAATACACTCCCTTCGGGTGCGATAAGCGGTCCTGGTACAACCTCATATACGAACTATGGTCCATACGAGCTTGAACTTATGAATATGTTCCTAACACAGTGGAATAATGAAAAGGGTGGTCATATGGAGCAGGCTATTCCTTGGTACTTTGAGGGCGTATTGAATGGTGGCGAGCTTGCATCATCAGGCTCGCAAGCATATCCTTTGACAGCGGGTGGCTATTTTTCAAGTGTGTGGAGTAGTATAACTCCATATATGTATAGAGGATATGATAGTAATGTCGGATATGCCACATGCTATAATAACTACTATATTTGGGGTAATGGCTCATCATATACTGGCACAGATAGGTTAAAGAAGTTCTCGGACCTTGTAGTAGAGGCGTTTGAACATGGTATGGCGGGTCTTACTATAAGTCTTTCTGCAACCCTCAGCTCCACGCACCACGCAACAACCTTGTGGGGCTATGAGATTGACAAAACTACGGGTCTTCTTACGCGAGTATGGATTACCGACTCTGACGACTTGGAGGACGAGCCTAAGTCGCAGATACTCAACGAGTACACCGTGTCGATTGGTACAGGTAATTCGCAGATTAAACTGTCGGGAGGCTCGCGATATGGTGCTTGTTATGTAGTGTCGCTACATCCTATTTCGGGCTATGGCTCGGCAGACAACTAATATTTAGTGTCGTAGGTTGCGACCTACTAACTATCTGCTAAGAGATACCCCTCGGACGTGCTTTTGGGTGCGTTGCCGAGGGGTACTCTTTTTGCGATGCGCGGCTATCACTCCAAGCCGCCGCGCACGGGCTACGCGCAGCTGAGAACGTCTGAGAATGCCTGAGAACGACTGTGTTTTTAGGGGTCTCGTAGTCTCGCAGTCTCGCGGTCCTGTGGTCCTGTGGTCCCGCAGTCCCGCAGTCTCGCAGTCCCGTAGTCCCGTTGGCGCGCCTCCCAGTCTTTCCCAGTTATTCCCAGCCGTTCTCAGTCTTTCTCAGCCAATTGCGCGCCTCTCAGCCGTTCTCAGCCAATCGCGCCTCTCAGCAACAATAAAAAAATATCTGCACCCCAAAGGCTGGGATGCAGATATTGTTTTACTGTGAGAGTTGTTACTCGATAATCTGACCAGTAGAGTCATTGTAGAGCGAATAGTCGCCCTCGAAGGTTACGTAGTGGCGACCGATACGAACGCCATTCTCAAAGTCGTAGAGCGTTACGAGCAACTCAAATTTGTTGCCCTCGACAATAAGCTTGCCATCCGAGAAATTCCAGCTCTCTGCAACACCACCATACTCATTCATGCGCTCATATACGCTGAAACCTCCCTCGATAACGGGACCCATACCTGTTGCTTGCCACTTAACCTCGTACTCGCCGTCGGGAACAGTGAGTGTGCCATCGTCGGGCTTGTTAGAGTACAAATCAACGGTGTAGTAGTAGGCATTGGGGGTATTATGGGTAAACTTGCGGAACCAACCGTAGCCCTGCTCCTGCGCCCAATCACCACCGCTAAGCTCTCCATCTGTGAAGAAGAGGTAGTAGTTGTAGTCGGCGCCGTCGCGGTTGCCATAGTAGATACCGTGCAGCTTAGGTGCTACGACAGTCTCGTCAATCTCGCTGTTAGCCTTCTGATTAACCATCACCGTAAACGACTCCTCGCCGCACGATGCCGTGATGTTGCACGAGCGCGAGAAATTGGTTTGGTTGCGCTTCACCGAGAACGTAATCTCGTTAGGAGTCTGGCTGTTGATGTGGATAACCCATTGGTCATTCTCCTCCAAATCGGTTGTTACGACAATGTCGCTTGCCGAAGCACCCGTAATAGAGTAGCTAATAGTACCATTACCACCATTAGCGCTAAATACCATAGCGCCCTCCGACAGTAGGGTTAGCTCAACCTCGTCGCCAGGTGTAGGGGTAGGCGTAGGTGTAGGGGTCGGGGTAGGCCCGTTGTTGTCAGGCGTGTTATCCTCGCAGCTTGCCAACATAAGACCCATTGCGAGTAAAAGAAAAAGTTTTCTCATAGATGAATAATTATTAGTAGTTAAAATTCTGTTTTTTAATGTTTGTATCTCTCTAAGAACGACCTGTTTACGATGACGCGCACCTCGCGGTGTAGCACCCTAAACTCTATGGGCGTTACGCCCAACCACTCGCCATCGACCTCCAATGGTGTCTCGGGCGATGACTCGATGCGAATCTTGCGCCCTTGGGCGTGAAGCACGTGTCCGATAGAGTAGATGTCGCCATTGAACAACCTACGTATGCGGAATAGCACGTGCCACCAGTGCATCGGCTTAATCATCGTAATATCGAGCAGACCATCATCGGCAACAGCCGCAGGGAGCTGCTGCATACCACCACCGTTGTACTTACCGACACCGATAGCGATACTGAATAGCAGGTTGTTGTATATGAGTCGGTCATCAACCCATATCTTGACACCCGTAGATTTGTACTTGAAGAACGAACGTATCATACACCATAGGTAGATACTTGCTCCCGAGCGCCCTTTGGTTTTCAGGTGCTGGTAGCCGCGGTTTACCACGGCGTCGAAGCCTACACCCGCCACGTTGGCCATATGGCGCGTCTGGCGGTATAGCGACTCCTCGTAATCGACCTCCGCGACATCCTGCAAGAAGGTGTAACCCTCCTTCAAGGCGCGTATAGCCTCCGAGTAGTGCGTGGGAATGCCGTACATACGTATCCAGTCGTTGCCCGTACCCACAGCGATAACGGCAATGGTAACGTCGGTGGGTGCCACGCTCTTCTGGATGAAGAGTCCGTTTACCACCTCGTGCAACGTGCCGTCGCCACCGACAACGATGATATGGCGATAGCCCATCTCCACAGCCGACACCGTTAGCTCCGTGGCGTGGCACTTATGCTCCGTGAAGACCGCCTCGCAGGCTATGCCATTGTCGCGCAGTAGCTTCGAGATGAGGGGGTAATCGTCCAAACCCTTGCCTGAGCCAGCAATGGGATTGACGATTACAAACCACTTAACGCCACTCTCAACGGTGGGCCTATCCAACGTCTGTTGCTTCATCGCTCCGATGTTTGGTTACTACTTCTTGGGAGCGTTACGCAGGGTGTTGAGCAGGAAGTCGTAGAACTTCTCTACCGAAGCAATCTCCACCTTCTCGTCGGGAGAGTGGGGGTAGCAGATGGTAGGACCAAACGAAATCATATCCATTCCAGGGTACTTAGCACCAATGATGCCGCACTCCAAACCTGCGTGAATAGCTGTTACAGATGGCTTCTTGCCGTAGAGCTTCTCGTATGAAGCGAGCATAGTGTGCAGGATGGGCGACTGCATATTGGGGTTCCAGCCGCTGTACGAACCCGAAAGCTCAACATCGGCGCCTGCAAGCTCAAATACCGACGAGATAGCGCCTGCCAACTCGCCCTTCTCGGTATCTACCGACGAGCGCAACAGACACTGAATCTTGATTGTCGAGCCGTCCGACACCACGCGGGCAAGGTTTGTCGATGTCTGCACCAGACCCTCCATAGCCATCGACATACGCTGCACGCCGTTGGGGCAGCCGCAGATGGCGCGGATGAGCGAGTGTGAGGTGAGGTGCGGCATAATCTTCTCGGGGCAGGCAACCTCCTCGGCAAAAATCTGGATGTTGTCCTCGATACCCTCGAACTCCTTGATGATGACCTTCTCGAACGACTTGACGTTAGCCTCGAAGATAGACTTCTCTGCCTCGCGAACGACGATGACAGCCTGAGCCTCACGAGGTATAGCGTTGCGCAAGCCACCGCCATCAACCTCGGCAACCTCCAAGCCGTATGACTCGGTCTCCTGACGCAACAGGCGGAAAAGCACCTTGTTGGCGTTGGCACGCTGATAGCCAATCTGAATACCTGAGTGTCCACCCTTCAAGCCCTTTACCGTTACGCGGTAGGCGGCGAACTTGCCCTCCAAAGGCTGCTCCTTATACTTGAAAGTGATGTTTGCATCTAAACCACCAGCGCAGCCTACGTACAACTCGCCCTCGGTCTCCGAGTCGAGGTTGAGCAATATCTCGCCTTTGAGCATACCGCCCTGCAAGCCGAAAGCACCATCCATACCCGTCTCCTCGGTGGCGGTGAAGAGTGCCTCCAACGGACCGTGTACCAACTCGTCGTCCTCCAACGCCGCCATAGCAGCTGCTACGCCGATGCCGTTGTCAGCACCGAGAGTAGTGCCGTTTGCTGTAACCCACTCGCCGTCGATATATGCCTCGATGGGGTCGGTCTCAAAGTCGAAGACCTTGTCGTTGTTCTTCTGAGGCACCATATCGGTATGTGCCTGCAAGATGATACCCTTGCGGTCCTCCATACCAGGAGTTGCGGGCTTATACACATAGACGTTCTGAGCCTCGTCAATCTTATGCTCTAAGCCAAGCTCCTCTGCCCACTTTACGATATATGCGCGAATGGCATCCTCCGAGTGTGAGGGGTGCGGAATGTTGCAAATCTCGGCAAAGTGCTTCCAAACCAGAGCTGGCTTCAATGCTTTTAAGTTCTTGTCCATAATTTTTAAGGTTTTATTTAGTTGTTAATAAATTATTTACATTATTCATTGTTAGTGCGTTATCTGCTTAGTCGCACTCCGTATCTTTGACCTCCTTATTTCGCAGCCCGTTCTCCAACTCGGCGCGTCGCTCGAAGGCATCGACAATATACTTGACCAACTTGTGGCGTACGATGTCGCGCTTGTCGAACTCGACGATGCCTATGTCGTCGATGCCGCGCAGCGTATCCATCGCCTTCGTTAGACCGCTATCCGAGCGTCGTGGCAGGTCTATCTGTGTTACATCGCCCGTAACGATAAACTTGGCGTTGCGTCCCATACGCGTCAAGAACATCTTGATTTGCGATAGGGTGGTGTTCTGCGCCTCATCGAGGATGACGAAGGCGTTGTCCAACGTGCGCCCACGCATATACGCTAAGGGTGCTATCTGCACCGTACCCTCCTCGATATACTTCTGCAACTTGGCGGCGGGTATCATATCGTTTAGGGCGTCGTATAGCGGCTGCAAGTAGGGGTCGAGCTTCTCTTTGAGGTCGCCTGGCAGGAAGCCAAGCTTCTCGCCCGCCTCGACAGCAGGACGCGTAAGTATTATGCGGCGCACCTCTCGCTCTTTGAGCGCTCTGACGGCAAGGGCTATGGCGGTGTATGTCTTACCCGAGCCAGCAGGACCTACGGCAAAGAGCAGGTCGCACCTCTCGGCGAGCTTTACTAAACGCTGTTGGTTTACCGTCCTGGCACGTATTATTGCGCCGTTGTTGCCATAGACGATGACATCCTTGTCGATGGCGGGTGGCTCGCTGCTAAGCTCCGCAAGGCTCGATGAGAATGCCTGCGACACCACCTCCGACGATATATGCCCATACTTTATGTAGTAATCGACCAATGCGTTCATCCTACGCTCAAAGGCGGCAACATCACTTCGTGCGCCCAGCGCCTTAATCTTGTCGCCACGTGCCACAATCTTAATCTTGGGGCATAGCTCACGCATCTGCTCCAAGTAGGCATTCTGTGCGCCGTATAGCTCTCGGGCATCTACCCCCTCTACAAGTATCTCCTTTACAATCTCCTCGCTCATAGCTCACTACCTTAAAAAAGTACAGAGAAACCTACCGTCAGACGATAGACATTCGTGTTAAACTCTTCGCCAGGCTCGCCCTCCTTGCATCCAATCTGGTTGAGCGTAGCTTTGAGGGCGTGTACGTAGCGCGCTTCGAGCTGAAAGTGTCCGCCCATACATACCGCGATACCTCCCGCCACGTTCCAGGTGGGGCTTACGGGGCCGAACTCATACTTTTGGTCGTCAGCGCTATATTGCGCCTTGCTCATAACCGTAAACACGGGACCAGCGATGAAGCGTAGGCGCTGACCTGCCACACGCAACGATAGCAGTACGGGGATGTCTATTGTCGTGGTCTTAACCTTATACTCGTTGTCGAGTGAGCTGCTTGCCGCAATTAACGAGCCTCGCTGGTAGGCGACCTCTGTCTCGATGGCGAAGTTACGACCAAAGACCACTCCCATATCGAAGTGTCCGCCAAAGCCGATACGTGGCGATAGCTTGATGTCGCTGCTGCTAACATTGTGGATGCCCGTATATACAGCATCCAAGCCGATACCCATCTCCATACGTATCTTCTTCTCTGTCTTGTCGGCAAGATTCTGTGCCGACGCCGATAGGATGGTGCATCCAACTAATGCGATAAGCGCAACTATGTACTTTATACTCTTCATATTTACTCTTTCAAAACCGATAGTTCAACATACTATACGTCGAATATCTTTCAAAGGTACGGTTTTTTATAAAAAAAACCAAAAATTGTGTTATTTATTTTGTAAGGCTTTTTATTTTGGGTTTATTGACGTATCTTTGTGGCGCATATGTAGTTCTAATAGTGGAGCAAACTGTGCGCTACTTGGCCGCTTGTCAAGACAAAACGTAACAAAACAATAAACAGGATATAACTATGAGTTTAGTAGCTATTGTAGGTCGCCCCAATGTGGGTAAATCGACACTCTTCAACCGCCTTGTGGGTCAGCGTCAGGCAATCGTCGATGAGACGGCAGGTACGACGCGCGATCGCCACTATGGCAAAACCGACTGGAACGGCAAAGAGTTCTCGGTGATTGATACTGGTGGTTACACCGTAAACTCGGAGGACATCTTTGAGGATGAGATACGCCGTCAGGTGATGCTTGCTATTGACGAGGCGGACCTCATACTCTTCCTTGTTGAGGTGCGCACAGGCATTACCGACCTCGATATGATGATGGCAGACATACTGCGTCGCTCGGGCAAGAAGGTGATGCTCGTATGCAACAAGGTCGATACCTACGACCTTATCTACTTCTCGCACGAGTTTCACGCCTTGGGTCTTGGCGAGCCTTTCTGCATCAGCTCGATGTCGGGTAGCGGCACAGGCGATATGATGGATGCCATCTTGGCAAACCTCCCAGAGGATACCACTGCCGAGTACGACGCCTCGTTGCCCCGCATCGCCATCGTGGGACGCCCCAACGTAGGTAAGTCGTCGATGACAAATGCCCTCTTGGGTCAGGAGCGCAACATCGTAACTAACGTGGCAGGTACCACGCGCGACTCGATACACACCCGCTACAATATGTATGGTATGGACTTCTACCTCATCGACACGGCGGGTATGCGTAAGAAGGGTAAGGTTACAGAGGACCTCGAATTTTACTCTGTTATGCGCTCGATACGCGCCATCGAGAACTCGGACGTATGCGTACTTATGCTCGACGCTGAGCAGGGCATCGAGTCGCAGGACCTCAATATCCACAACCTCATCGTGCGTAACCGCAAGGGCTGTGTTATAGTGGTCAATAAGTGGGACTTGGTGGAGAAGGATAGCAACACTATGAAGGTATGGCGCGAGTTCTTGGAGAAGAAGCTCGCTCCGTTTAGTGATATTCCGATTATCTTCACCTCGGTAATCAACAAGCAGCGTATCCTCGACGTGTTGCAGAACGCCATACGTGTATATCAGTCGCGTAAGCGCCGTATATCGACATCCGAGCTTAACGACTTCTTCTTGCCGCTTATCGAGAACTATCCTCCCGCAGCGACAAAGGGCAAATATATCAAGATTAAGTATGTAACGCAGCTGCCCACCCCCACGCCGCAGTTTGCATTCTTTGTGAATTTGCCGCAGTATATCAAGGAGTCGTATCGTCGCTTCTTGGAGAACAAGTTGCGCGAGCAGTGGGACTTCTCGGGCGTGCCTATCCAAATATACTTCCGACAAAAGTAATTTTGCTCAGCTATGCTTGGTGTGATAAGGGGTCGATTGCGTCCCCTAACAAAAAATGCCGTCAATGGGACGTACGCGCAAGTACTACCCATCGACGGCATTTTTGCCGAGTGTAGCACTCGGCACCCTTCTGAAACCAAGCCCTTGTCGTGATAGCGGCGCATCTGCGGCACCAAGCTCGTTCGTCTGAATGGGGATGTACGCCCAAGTACACCCCCATCCAGCCAAACTTCGACTTGGCACCACATCTGCACCACTCTGACGCCAAGCTGCCTCGCGCAGCCGCGCACAGCCTCGCACTGCTGAGAACGACTGAGAATGACTGAGAACGACTGAGAACGCCTGTGTTTTTCAAGGGTCTCATAGTCTCGTCGTCTCGTCGTCTCGCAGTCTCGTGGTCTCGCAGTCTCGCGGGCGCGATTCCCAGTCGTTCCCAGTCGTTCTCAGTCGTTCTCAGTCGTTCTCAGCCACTCGCGCGCCCCTCAGTCAATCGCGCACCGCCCGATTTAGCGGTAAGACGTCAGATACTCAGTTTGTAGCGGGCAACACCCGCACATCCCTTAACTCTAAATTCTCTAATCTAACGATTACTCGTTGGCGATACCCATCGGAATATGTACTGCTGGTACGTTGCGCAGATGGTCTAAGTGCGACATCTGGTCGTCAAAGAAGATGTGTGGTCGCATAATCTCCAACACTCTATCCTTAGATATGCCGCCGAGGAAGAAGGCCTCTGTAACCTCTACACCCCAACTCTTCAACGTATTTACAACGCGCTCGTGGGCGGGTGCATTACGCGCCGTTACGATAGATATTTTTAGCCAACGATGATAGTCGGGGTTGGCTGCTATGCGTTGTGTTTCAAGCTTCTGTAAGTTTGATATTTTCATTAGCAGGTCTGCCAATGGTCCTGGGTCGAGAGGTCGGCGTGTGGCGGCTTCGTGTTTATGAAATGCCGAGAGTCCCTGCTCCTTATATATCTTCTCGCTCTCGTCGTCGGCGATAACACCGTCGAAGTCGAAGGCGATACGTAGCTCATTATCGCTCACATCATCCATAACCTCGCTGTCGAGTACTCTGCCCGCGGCGTAGCCCGCATCGCAGGCACGGCGTACATCGCGCTCCGAAGCGGAGAGAAATAGCGACGCATTGAACGCGGGCAAGTACTTATATGGCGACTCGCCCGAGAAGAACGAGGCGCGTGTAATATCCAAGCCGTAGTGTTCGATGGTGCGGAACACCCTCAACCCCGTCTCGGGAGAGTTACGCGATAGTAGCACAACCTCTACGGGCTGCTCGTCGGCGAATATCTCGTTAAAACTCAACAATCGCTTTACAAAGGGGAAGGCAACGCCCTTACTTAGAGGTACATCTATGTTCTGCTCCTGGTAGCGGCGGTACTCTGCTAAGCCGCACTCATTATATATTTTGTCCGACTCCGAGAGGTCGAAGAGCGCCGACGACGATACGGCGACGACAAGTTTATTTTCGATAGGAAATGCCATATTGTAAATTCTTTAATGCAAAGATACGAAAAAAAATACTTATACGACAATCGTCGCATAAGTATTTCGTGGTTGAGCTACCGAGATTCGAACTCAGAATAACAGAACCAAAATCTGCTGTGTTACCGTTACACCATAGCTCAATCGTTGCTCGTAAGCGACGCAAAGATAGTGTAAAGTTTTCAAACTACAAAATTTGTCGGCTATAAATATTACCAAATCGTCATTACACTCTGTGGTATCTGTTTGGTGTGCAGCCCTCCAAGCGTTTGAACATACGTGTAAGGTGGTGCGGGTACTTGAAGCCGAGGCGGTACGCCACTTCGCTCACGGAGAACTTGCCGCTCGTAAGCAGCATCTTAGCCTCGTCGATGATGCGTCGCTGGATATACTCCTGTGCCGACCGTCCCGTCTGCCTCTTCACTAAGTCGCCGAAGTAGTTGGGCGAGAGGTTTAGCTGGTTGGCACACCAAGCCACCGTAGGTATTGAGCGCTTCGCAGACCTCTCCGAGAGGTGGTTGTTGAGCAGCCTTTCGAGACGTACTATGAGACTTTGATTTTGCTTATCGGTGGCGGATGTCTGTCGCTCGAAGTAGCGCATACATAGACACAATATAACCGAAATTCCCGATATGACGATATTGTGGGTGTGAGAGTCTATCTCGTGCAACTCGTCATATAGGCTCTGCATATAGTTGTTTATGGCGTTAAATTCCGCAGAGTTTATATACAGCGACTTGTGCGCATCGAAGAACGGGAAAACCGATATGTAGTGTTCCAAGACGGTCTTCTTGATTATGTCGGGATGAAATAGCAACAACCAGCCATCAATGTCGCTCTCTACGTTGGAACGACAGCTGCACGTATGACCTGGCGCAACAAACCTCAGTGTAGCCTTAACCTCATCTGTATCGCTTTGATGTTGTGCATTGTCGGCCCTATTTGAGATGTTGCATAAGATGCCATAGACTCCGAAATATAGCGGAATAATCGGTATGTTTTTGAGTTCCGAAAGTTTGACAACACTTATCAAAGGGTGTTGTTGCTTGATGCTCAGATGCTCGTTACAATTACCGATGCTGTCTAACCTGAAAACCCCATTACTCATAACCCAAATTCTCGATTTTGTGAATATTTTACTACACTCATTATACTATATACCACTGCGTAGAGATAGGTGATATAGAGAATTGTCGCCAATCAGTAAAATTGGTAATTAATTCCGTTACCTATCTATTTTGTTGTGCCGCAGTGCGTATTAATTTTGCCCCGAAATATTAGACATGTGTGCTGGTGGACAATGTCTGTTGCTAATTGGGGTTAATGAGGCTTTCATTTGGGTATTTGATTGGCAATGGATTGGGGGGATCCACCAGCATCTTTTTTTGTATCGTAACGACCTTCTTATTAAAAACTATAACTTCGATAGGAACTTCTCGCGGTTTACCACGTAGCGCGTATGTTCGCCTTCGCCGATAAGCGTCTCGCCCTCGTAAGCCTTAACCGAGAAGGTCAGCTTGCGACCATCAATTGCTGTTAGCTCCGCAATAGCGAGAACGTGCGCACCCACTTTTGAGGGTTTGAGGTGCGAGGTTGCTATATGTGCGCCCACGGTGGTCTGGTCGTCGTCAATCTTTGTAGCTACTGCTAACATTGCGGCATTCTCCATAAGTGCCACCATTGCGGGGGTTGCAAGAACTGCCATATCGCCCGAGCCGATAAACTCGGCGGTATTGCTCTCAGTAACCTGCATAATGGTACTATGCTGTAATCCTATCTCTAACATATAAGGTGTTGTTTTATTGGGTAATATTTATGCAAAGATAAAAAAAATATCCGTACCGCACAACCTAAACAGATATTTATTCGTTATATTTGTGCAACCGAACAATGAAACCGCTACGTTACATATCGCCACTTTTTATACTGCTTGTCCTCTTTACACCCCTTAATGCAGATGCTCAGGCGCGCAGAACACGTGTGCGTGGAGCTACGTCGGCACGTTGGGAGGTGGATAGTAGTGGCGACTCTACGCTGCACGTTACGCTTATGCAGGTAAACATCTACCATCGTATGCGCGACATAAGGCAGTACCAGAAGATGGTAAAGGCGGTTAAAAAGGTATATCCGTTGGCTTTGGAGGCGTCGAGGCGTATGGCAAAGGTGGATGTCGAGCTTGACGAGCTACGTCGTCGCGACCGCAAGAGATATACTGCCGAGATGGAGGAGGCGATAAAGAAGGAGATAACGCCGATGCTCTGGAAGATGACACGCTACGAGGGTAAGATACTTCTAAAACTTATCGACCGCGAGACAGACCATACCGTATTCTCGATACTTAAAACCTATCGTAGTGGCTTCACGGCAGGCTTCTATCAGACCATTGCGCGCCTATTTGGTAACAACCTAAAACTACAATACGACCCCGAGGGCGAGGATGCTATGCTCGAACAGATTGTCCTCTATTATAAGGCGGGGCTACTATAAGAGGTGGGGTAGTGGCTCTCGTAGCGCAATTTTAGGGCCTCTCTTAGTCAAGCGTCCGTTCAGCTACTAATTTTTTGAACTTTCCGCATTGCAGAACGATTTTATTTTCGTACCTTTGCGTCAGTTATAGGGGTGCTGACAGCGTTGCTGTTGGCTGAGATTATACCCATTGTACTGGATACGGGTAATGCTGATACCAGGATTGGACATATCTTAAAAGACCCCTTTTCAACTTAAAAAATATTAAAGTATGAAAAGGTTTTTTTGTTTTCTTGCACTCTTAGGCGCTCTGCCCGAGGTGCTATCTGCCCAAGAGAGGCAGATGCTTCTTGACACAACACGTGTTTATGAGATGGATGTTGTTGAGGTAATGACCACCGCTGCAACAGCCGCCCACCCTGTCGGTTACGACGATTTGTCGCGTGCCGATATTATCCGTAGCAGCTATGGCAACGACCTACCCTCGGCGCTTGCGCTCACCCCATCTATGGTTGCCACCAACGAGACGGGTATCGGCATTGGTGCTACGTCGATACGTCTGCGTGGCACGGATGCTACACGTATCAACGTAACAATCAACGGCGTACCTCTCAACAACCCCGACTCGCACTCGGTATATTGGTACGATACGCCCGACCTTATATCGTCGGTTGGCAGTGTGCAGGTGCAGCGTGGCGCAGGTCTCTCAACAAACGGCACAGGAGCGTTTGGCGGCTCGGTGGCGATGACTACCGATGCTTTGGAGACGGAGTTTGGTGGCTCGGCGTCGCT
Source organism: Alistipes sp. (assembly GCA_017416915.1). Taxonomy (GTDB): domain Bacteria; phylum Bacteroidota; class Bacteroidia; order Bacteroidales; family Rikenellaceae; genus Alistipes. The sequence goes on from JAFQAN010000002.1 coordinate 105,878, forward strand.
CTCATACGGCTCTTTCAACACCAACAAGCAGGCGTTGCAGCTCTCCTCGGGACTTATGCGCGACCACTGGGTTGTCGATGCGCGCCTCACGCATATTGGCTCCGACGGCTATATTGACCGTGGCTCGACAGACCTTAAATCGTATATGGCGCAGGCGGGCTATTATGGTGCTAATACCAAGGTTAAGCTGCTGTCGTTCGGTGGCGTGGCTAAGACATACCTTACATATAATGGTGTGTCGCGTGAGGATATGGAGCTATATGGTCGTCGCTACCACACTTCGGGGCAGTACGTAACCTCGTCGGGCGAGTTTGTCCTTGCCGATGGTACGCACGTTGCCTACCACGACGACGAGACAGATAACTATCTTCAAATCAACAATCAGCTCGTTGTAAACCATCGTTTTAACAATCAGTGGCAACTCAACGCTACGCTCTTCTATACCTATGGCTACGGCTATTATAACCAATATAAGGACGATGCGTGGCTGGCGGGATATACCAACCTCAATACCGATGATGCTCAGGCCGACCTTATACGTCGTAAGGTTATGCGTAACCACCTCGGCGGACTTAATGCCGCAGCGACATACAATGTTGATAACCTTGACCTTACGTTTGGTGGCTCGTGGAGCTACTACACCTGTCCCCACTGGGGCGAAGTGAGCTGGGTCGATGGCGTGTCGGCTGTTGATGGTCGCTGGTACGATAACGACGTGGCAAAGCAGGATGCCAACATCTTCGCACGTGCAAATTGGAAGGTGTTTGAGGGCGACCGTGGCAATGCACTGCGTCTGTTTGCCGACTTGCAGTACCGTTTCGTCCACTACGAGGCGTGGGGTACCAACGACAACGCTATATGGGCAGACGACGGCTCGGTGTCGATGCAACCCATTGATGTCGATAAGCGTTACAACTTCTTCAACCCTCGCCTCGGCATCAACTATACGCACCGCAACCATAAGTTGTATGCCTCGTTTGCCGTGGCTCACCGCGAGCCTACGCGCTCCGACTTTACCGACAGACATATGTTCTCGGCAGATGATAGCTACCCCGTAGCTGAGCGTCTGTACGATACGGAGGTGGGCTATACCTTCACAAATAAGCACGTCTCGGTGGGTGTAAACCTATATTATATGTACTACCGCAACCAGCTTGTGGCTACGGGTATGGTAAACGATGGCGACGACGCTCTAAATGTCAATGTCGATAGAAGTTACCGCCGTGGTGTAGAGCTTATGGTGGCGTGGAATACGACAAGGTGGCTCACGCTCTCGGCAAATGCTACGCTCTCGCAAAACCGCATCTGCGACTATGTCGATATGCTCAAAGATAGCCCCACCTATGGTCAGACGCTTGGAGATATGACCATCTCGTATTCGCCCTCGGTGATGGGGTCGCTATTTGCCGACTTCCATATCAAGGGCTTCAACGCCGTATGGCATACGCAGTATGTCGGTAAGCAGTACTTCACAAATAACCAGACGGAGGCTCTGTCGCTCGATGCCTACTGCGTTACAAACCTCGATTTGAGCTATACGCTCACTCCCAAGCAGCGTATGGGACGTCGCCTCAGCTCGGTGCGTTTCGGTGTAACGATAAACAACCTCTTCTCGACGCTCTATGAGTCGAATGGCTACGGTTACTCGTATATGTGGGATGGCGAGCGCTACGACGATGCTTTTTACTTCCCGCAAGCACCTATCAACTGCTTGGCAAATGTAACGCTAAACTTCTAAATTGTAAAAACTCAACGACGCTATGGACTTGGCTCTTGCCCTGCAAATTATAGGCACTACACTCGGTCTTGTATATCTATGGTTGGAGTATAAGGCGAATATATGGGTGTGGGTTATCGGCGCTATTATGCCGTTGGTACACGGTGTGTTATACCTCACTAAGGGCATCTATGCCGATGCGGCGATGCAGCTCTACTATGTCGCTGCGGGGGTCTATGGTCTTATGGTATGGCGTCGCAAGCCTAAGAGTAGCGATGATGGCAAGATACGCCATACGCCTGCGAACTGGATAGGGTGGCTTGTTGCGGTCTATGCGGTGCTACACGTAGTGCTATATCTGTTGCTTACCGAGTTTACCGACAGCCGTGTGCCATTTTTTGACTCTATGTCAACGGCACTCAGCATTACGGCTATGTGGATGCTCTCGCGCAAGCTTGTCGAGCAGTGGCTCGTATGGCTTGTTGTGGATATGATAAGCGTTGGTCTCTATCTCTATAAGGGCATACCGCTTACGGCGTTGCTATACACCATTTACTGCATATTAGCTGTTGTGGGGTATATACGCTGGCACAAACAGAGCTTGGTGTGATAAGGGGCAATCTGCGGCACATCCCAAAAAGTAAAGCACCACGGGCTGTACGTTTTAGTACTATCCCGTGGTGCTTTCTTTTGCGATGCACCACATCTTACCCCTTCTCCCACCAAGCTGCCTCGCACAGCCTCGCACGACTGGGAATGACTGAGAACGCCTGAGAACGCCTGTGTTTTTCAGGGATTACGAGACTTCGAGACTTCGGGACTACGGGATATTGCGGGCGATGCCCGTGTTTTTTGCAGTCTCGTGTTCTCGTGTTCTCGTGTTCTCGTGTTCTCGTCGTCTCGCGGTCTTGTGGCGCGCTACCCAGTCGTTCACAGTCTTTCTCAGTCATTCTCAGGTATTCTCAGCTAATTGCGCGCTGCACAGCCGTCAAATTGGTCGTTAAACGCTATGCCGAGACGAACACCTACATTAAAGCCGCCAACAAAATCTTTGATAGTACCTCTGCCAAAGCCGAGTACCAATATTAATGTTTATAACTATTCGTCAAATTCGATAACCGTACCCTCGGCGTAGCAAGTCATCTTCTGATAGAAGACGTAGAACAACGAGGTCGATTGCTTTACGGTTACGTTTACCAACGCCTGTGAGCCAGTGAGGTTAGCCTTCTTTGTGAGTTCTGCTACCGCATTGTTGCGCAGAGCCTTTTTGCTCAAACCGCCGATGCCGAGTACGTATGTGGCCTCTACCTCTGCCGATACGGTCTTAACAACGTGGAAGTTCTTCTTCGAAAGAACGACGTTTGTCTGGTTTACATTGGTGTTTGATGTGAGGTTTTGGCTGATTCCGCAACTGGTGAATAGTAGGGTAGCTGCTACGAACATAACAACCAAAGACAGAGATTTTTTCATAACGAAAAAAGTTTTGGTTAGCGTCTCAACTCCTGTACGCTGTATTATTAAAACAGAAAGTGTGGAGTCGTTTTTCGTTTATCAGTATGAAGGTTGTGGAAAGACCTGTGCAAAATAAACGTTACAATACCCCACACTTGGATAGTATGGGATGTATGCACAAGAACAGTGCATAGCCACATAACTATACCAAAGATGAGTGTTGTCCGTTCTGTCCATTTGCACTTGAAAACTTCCACATTTTCATACTCGGACAAAAGCGAAAAAACACTTTCGATATGTCTGCTATTTGAGTAATAGCACTACAAAATTAAACAATTTTTCCGAAACGGACAACATCTGAGGGGGTATTGTTCAGAATTTTAAGGAATATTTTTATAATAAAAAAATAGTTTTTCCTCACAAACGCAAAAAAAAACTGCTATTTGCCGCTTGCAACTCCCCCTCTTCGCTATCTGCGCACTCCAATAATCAATATCTGTGTAGTATATATTACTCTGAAAATCAAGTTGTAAAAGTTTTGTTGCTAAAAACATTGATATTTTATACAAAATATTCCAAATTTATCTATATATTTGTATTCGAAAGTATTTGTAGAACAAAACAATTGGACAGATTAAAATGAAAAAGTTACTCTATTTATTGCTTTTTTCGCTTTTTGCACTCTCTTGCGAGACAGATAAGCAAGTAAATAACACTCTGCCCGATAGGGTTGAGATTACTGCCGACTCGAAGAGTATCGAGAATGACGGCTATGAGGGCGACCTCCCGTTGTGGGGTGTCGGCATAGGTGGCTCGTACTACACCGAGTACTCATTCGAGGTGGGTGATCAGGTACGTATCCTCTCTGATGGTGGTGTCGATGTTGTTATGACCGCCACGGCGTCGGGTAAGACGGGTATCAAGTTCGAGGGCGACTTCAAGCCACTGCTTGCGACGGATACCTACTACGCTCTCTATCCCGCTACGTTGGATATGGTTGATGGCAAGGTCATAGTTGATGTCGATAAGCTCAATCAGGATGGTACGGCAAGCCATGCGGCGGTGCTTGCAGCTATGAGTGAGAATGTTACGGGCGACAAGATTCACTTCGACTTTAAGCCTATCAACGTAATACTTCACGTCGGCATTGATAATGGCGGTGTTATGATGCAGAAGGCTACATTTGATATACATCCCAATAACTACACGGGCTACTACTACGACATCCGCACGGGCGAGAGTACCCCTATCGTGGAGAGCGGCAGTGAGGCTACGCCTCTGCAATTTACGATGGCGCCAGGTATCAAGGAGGAGTTTTTTATCTCGTTGCCTCCCTATAAGCGCTCCGAGGGTGATTTAGTGGCTATGAAGGTTGAGGGCGTTGATGGCAGCTCGGCAGTCAAGAAGTTCGATATGAATGAGCTAAAAGCGGGCTACTCCTACACCACCATCGTCAATTGGCAGAAGCATGCGTTGTATGGCATATTCCCGCAAGGTGTCGGAGCATCCTATATCGACTCGTATGTGGTATCGGATCACTTGGAGGAGATTCGCTGTTTAATCGTCCCCGAAGGTTATGAGGCGCTCACCGCCTTGGAGATTTTTGAGCATGGCGAGGCTGTAAATGGCGGCTCTGCGTCTGAGCGCATTTCGAAGCACAAATTCGAAGAGCTGACCGAGGATACAACCTATGTGATACTTGCCGCAGGACGCTACACTAACGACGAGGGCGAGAAGTGTTACCTCTCGGCAAAGTCGGAGCCTATAACTACCGTGGCGCTCGACTCGTACGTCACTGTTAATCTTTTCAGCTACTCTCGCACAGCTCACGCATATATCTATGGCTATGGTTATAACTACAAGACTGACGAGATGCACGCTCTGCTCTCGACAGATGATACGCTTACCGACGCCAAGGCGATATACGATGCGGGCGAGAAGATAATTTGGTCCTATAACAACCATAGTATAGATCCTTACTACGTCTCATACGTAGCGGAGTACGAGAAGTTGGTGCCTTCGACAAAATATACTCTCTACGCCGTTGGTAATAAGGGTGGCTATTATCAGATGGAGAAGGTTTCGTTTGTAACCTCAGCTTTGGAGATAAATGCCAGGGTGCTGAAGGTTACCGAGGACTATATCTGGTGTCGTGCCGACCATACGGGTTACGACGAGATACGCTTCTACTTCTCCGAGGACCCCAACCTTACCGATGCAAAGGCGATTTTTGATATGGGCGAGGTCGCCAATAGCACTAAGAGCGGGTCGAATGGTGTATATCTCCAAACGCACTATCTTATGGGAGACTACATCCAAGAGATGAAATATAACACCACCTATACCATCTATACCGTAGGTAAATACAACGATGGCGATAGCTACGGTCTTGCCTCTACGGAGGTTACCACTACGGGTTGCGACCCGAAGGTTGTCTGCGGCGCACGTTCGAGCTACACCTTCTACAAGAATCATAACTTCGGTGTAGCAAACGAGATGCACACTGCTGCAATTGCGCTGGGCGCGTATGTCGAGGGTCCCAATGGTTCTGGCGCGCCTACCTATGCCTACTCTACGTACGAGGGAATTTGGGATAAAGACATCGTCTCGGCTGGAGTTGAGGTCTATACTCCTGGTACGTCGGACGTTATAAATGTGCCTCTACCCTTTGCCGATGGTTATATCGGAGCCAATTCGGGTGCCTATATTGGATATGAAGAGATAGATTTGGGAACGTATGCCGCAAGAGCCTATATCTTGGTTGATGACGGCACTATGATATACTCTGATGAGATTATCTTGCACGTTACGGGTGTCCCCTATGACACGGAGAATGGTGCTTGCCACGGTTTCTATACGACAGATAGCATCAATTGGTTGGATATGTACACCGATGAGCAACACAAATTCTACTGGGAGGAGTGCAACAATGGCGATAAGTCGGGTGTTGTTGCGTGGATGGGACACGATGGCGTAACGTTGCAGTCTAACTTGAAGGCGCCACGTTGGCCTCAGATACTATCGCACAAGTTCTACATCCCTGAGCCATTCTACGTGCAGGGTTATATGAAGGCTTTACAGGCATCGGGCATAGACCCCGTTACGGTATCGTTGTCGCAATCAACCGAGATGGGTGGCGACTACGAGGTCAATGGCGAGCAGGAGCAGATGGTGGCTCTCGACCTCTATTTCCTCAAAACGAGGTCGGCTACTTCGAAACCCGTAAAGATGACAGATGAATATCCGTGTTTCCAGATTGAGCATGAATCGGCACTTCCGCTTCCTACCACATGTATCGAGAGGTTGAAGATTGAGTATTGCGAGGCACCGTGATAAGAGCGCATCAGCGCCGCCTCAATCATTGGGCTGGATGGAATGTACGCACAGTACTATCCATCCAGCCCAATCTCTTTATCGGCGACACTGCTACACCACTCTGACACCAAGCAATTTTTGTGATAAGGGGTCATCTGCGGCACTACCCTCATCTGCCTGAATGGGGATGTACGCCCAAGTACACCCCCATCCAGTCAGCCTTCGGGATAGCGCCACATCTAACCCCTTCTGACAAAAATTCATCTCGCTTAGGAGCGTCGTGATAGCGCACTGCCCAGCCGTTCTCAGCTCTCTTTCAATCGTCAGAGCCGAGGATGCGGCTACGGCGGTAGCTTAGAAGCGTAACGAGGGCGAGAAGCAGCGTAACGATGCCGTTGAAGATAAAGCCAAACGATGGCGACGCCTTATCGAAGAGCTTGCCGACAGCCTCGATAATGAAGGGCGCAACGAGTATTGCAAGGTAGTTTACCGCCATCGTTATCGAGAGCGCGAGGGTTGCAAGGCGTGGTGGCGAGTTTGTCGCCGCCTTATCGTAAATTATGGGCTGCATAACACCATATCCTACGCCCGTCATCGCTGCGCCAAGGATGAGTGTGAGGACGTTATGGCGGTTGAGCGACATAACAAGCAGCCCTACGCCCATAATCACCAGCGCCCACAGATTGACCCTCTTTGAGAAGATGCGCACAATGCTGTTAAGCACGAAGCCTGGTGCCATTATCGCGAGGAAGAATATCGAGATTATAATACCCGCAACGGAGCTGTCCATACCATCACGTTCGACAAGAAACGAGGTGTTGAACGTAACAATCAGCGAGAGGTAGGTGATGGCAAAGTAGAATAGCATAAGCCCAAAGATAATACCACGGTTGATTGTCGTCTGCCTATTCTGTGCGCCTTCGGGAGGCTCGGGCTGCGGGTGGGTATTGCGCAGGGCGGGGAGCAGTAGGAGTGTCGCCAGCGGAAAGAGATAGACCACAAAGGCCAAGTGCCACTCTATATCTGCCAACCAGCCGCTAAGTGCCGTGGCGAGTACCAGCGTAAGGTTGTTTATCGCCGAGCTAATGCCGAGCTGTTTGACGCGGTAGTCGCCCGTGAAGTAATCGACGATAAGTCCCGTTGAGAGGGGTATAACCATACCCGCACCGATGCCCATAATGCCGCCAATGGCGATAAGCCAGACAATATCGCGTGTCAGCATACACCCCACGCCGCTAAGAAAGAATATCGTCGTGCCGATACCAAGCAGTCGTAGTTTATTGCCCCTCACGGAGCGCTGTCCCGTAAGCAGCATCACGGGGATTATCATCAGCGACGGCAGCGATTCGAGCATCTCTATTTCGAGCTCTCCTGCGTGTGGAAATATGTGGTCCAATTCGCCCATTATTGGCGAAATGGCAAGACCTGGGAGCGACACTATCGCCGAGACAGACCATATAGCCACTACGGCGGCAAGCCCCAGCGACCCTTTACCTGTTGTGATTGTCATAATTGCCTCTTTTGTTTGGCGCTATTACAACCACCATACCAACCTACGCCCGCGCGCGTATGCCTATTTATAAAGATGGACCACTTATAATAGAGATGGGCCACGGCACGCTCTTAGGCGGCTCGTAGCCCATCACTCTGTATCTGTTATCGTCAGTTTACTCCTTCACGCAGCGTACGGGGAGCGCATTGGCACGGTGCATAGGGTAGTGTGCATCAAAGCCATTCCACGTGCGCGTTGTAGAGTTGAGGTTGAAGTACATCGCAACAGCGTCGTTGCCCTCGGTCGTCGTTGTCCAATAGTAGCCCGACCAAGGCACAGGACGCACAGGGTTGGTATTCACAATGTCGAGACGACCATCGAGGTAGTTGCGACGACCTGCTGCCGAGAAGAAGTATGCGTTGCCCGTGGCGGTATCCTCTAAGTGCCAGCCATACATACCCTGAGCCTCCTGCCAGTTGATGGCGTCGTCCGTGGCCGATATTGTCAGCGTCGAGTATATCGAGCTGTCGGGGATGCGCCAACCTGCGGGGCAGGGGTCATTCTCGCTCTTGTGGCTCTCGCTCCACAGCGTATTGTCGTGTTCGGCGTATAGCCAGTCGTAGTCGTTGTCAGGGTTACCCTTGATGATGGCTACGGGGTTTGCGGTACTCCAAGCAAGTGTACCCGTCGTAGCTGATGATGTCTCGTATTGCAACGCTACGCGCTCGTCCTCAATGTCGTACATCGCGTCATCCTCGTTGCCCGCGAAGTCCCACGAGAAGGGTCCTACAAGAGGTGTCTTGTTGCCCCACTGGTAGTACATACCATACGAGTTGAATATCTTGTCGCCATCCCTCTCGCCATTGCTGTTGCAGTCGGCACCGAGGTTGAGGTTCATGAGCGTCTTGCCATTGAGCGTGATAACCTCAGTGGTGGGGTCGCTGTTGGTTACCCAGATGTGCCAGCTCCAAATAAGCTCGCCCTCGGCATTACGAGCGCCAATGAGGGCGTTGCCCGCATATACCTCGTTTAGCTCCTCGTCGTCATCGTTTAGAGCCATCTCCAAGTAGAATGACGCCTTGCCATCGCGCAAATCTAAATACTTGATAAGGTCTCTTTTTGTCTGCCAAAGTATCTCGATACTCTCGGTTGCGAGTGGTGTCGAGCTGCCTCCTACGTAGGGGTTGAAGAGGTAGCGTGTCTTGGGCTTTGATGCTATGTAGCAGTTTGCAGGCGACTGCGTGAAGTCCACGTCGTTGTTTTGGAGTATTGCAACAAAGATTGTAACCTTTCTGGTGTTACCCGTCGGCGTGTATCCCGTGAGGACCATATCGCCGTCTATCATCTCCTCGTCGTCGAACGATGTGGGCGCCGTCACGGTGATAGTACCTTCGTAGAGGTTGATATCATTGACTACCCAGCCTTTGGGTATGGATGTTACCTCAATAGAGGCGATGTTCGAGCTGTCGAAGTTCGTCGTGCCACTCTCGCCAGGCATCCTTACCAAGATGCTCTCCGAGGGTACAGCAAACGAGCTTGTCTCGCTCTTCTCGCACGAGGTGGCAAGAGCCATTAGAACGAGGCTCATAAGTAGCGTTACGTTACGCAGTGTCTGTCTCATATAGTAATTTTCGTTTTTTGACGGTTTAGTTAAGCTCCAATTCACTTATTGTTACGGTGCAGTCGGGGTATGCCTCGCTAAGTACCGTGAGCAGCAGGTCGGCATCGGCGCGCGATGTGAACGTACCCACCATAAACCTACCTCCGATGCGCGAGATGCTCTTCTTGGGTGCTGTCTGCTCTATGATGCTGCGCATCTGGTCGCTTATCGCATCGGTCTCGATATGCACCACGTAGCGCTGTCCCACAATGGGGCTATCACCCTCGTTGCCCTCGTCGCTACTCTCTAAAAGTGTGATATTCTTCATTTCGCTATCTGCCCAACGGCATACCTCGGGGGCTTTGAAGCCCTTGTCGAGGAGGAACTGCTGAGCCTCGTCAGCCTCACGGCGTGTAGCAAAGCCTCCTGCGTAGTAGCAATACACCTCCTCCTCGCTGTCGTAGTCGATGTATAGGGGCTGCACACCCTTAAAGAGTGTCATCGGCTGCTTCGAGCGGAACTTGCCGAGCAGTATGCGGTATATCGTCCCCTTCTCATAAACTTTGAGCGCTGGTAACGGGTTTGAGGCATTGTAGAAGTTTGTGCGACCGATAGTTATGGGGCTGTAATCGAGGAATAGGCGCTTCTCCAACTCCAACGGCTCCAAGCGGTACTCTATGTGCGGTAGGTTGTCGAGTGCTGCACTGAGCGAGTCGGCGGCCTCCATAAGTCCCATCTCTCGGGCGAAGTCGCGTTCGTATGATAGCAGCGTTGAACGACCTATGGCGTAGTGCATAAGGGCGTCAGAAGAGTATATGCCATCATTCGAGCTACACTCCATCTGCATCGAGGTAAAGTCCGCCGACGAGCTATCCAGCAGGTCGTATTTATGCTCGGTCTCTAAGATGTAGTTGTAGGCGAAATACTTGCTATCGAGCGTATGGTTCCACAATCTGTCAATCTTTGACGATAGCTCCTCCATACGCTGTGATAGCTCCCCGAAGCTGTCGTATAGGGTGTTGGCGCTATTCTCGTCAGAGGTGGCGCGGTAGTCTCGTGCAGTTGCTAACGCCTTGCTGTGCAGCTCCTTGTACTGCTCGGCAAGCGACGTTAAGTCTCTCTGGTTTTGCTCGGAGCGGCGCAATTCGGCAATGTCCTCAGCTGAGAGCGCCGTGAAGCACTCGTTGTCGATAAGGTTGCGGTAGGTTATGCGCTGCGGTATCTCCTCCACGACGCTGCCCGACAGCGTATCGGTGGCGGTATTAGCAACGTCGATATTCTGCCCTATGTCGGTCTGCACGGTATCGGCCTCAGCAATATCCTCGGTTGAGGGCGTGGGCGCTGTAAGCTGTGCGAGTACCCACTCCTGCTCGATGTTGTTTATGCGGCTGGTAATAGCACCACGACGTGTACGTATGTCGAATATCTGCTGCTCCAAGTCGATGATGTATGAGTCGAAGCGGTCAATCTCCTCACTGCTCAGCGTTGCAGTGTCGCGCATTGCTGAGTACTCGCTGCGAGCCGCGCTGATGAGGTGGCTAATAGAGTCCTCTTCTACTCTGAGCTCCTCGTTTTGCGTAATTAGCGACATATACTCTCTATTTGCCGACAGCTCCTTGATGGGTTGTTGGCTATGGGTTGCAGCTATCGTGCTTGCCGAGAGCGTGGCAAGCAGAAGAGATGCTATTATGAAAAATCGTCTATTCATTGTCTCTTATCAAACTATCTCCACGAACGGATAAAGAAGAGTTGTATAAATCCAAAAATCTCCAAACGTCCTACCAACATAAGCAACGAGGCGTTTAGTTTAAGTATCGCTGGTAGCTCCGAGTAGTTGTCCATAGAGCCTACCTCGCCGAAGCCTGGACCTACGTTGCTGATGCAGGCTATGGCCGCCGAGAAGCCTGTGAGTAGGTCGCAGCCAAACATTGCGTTGATGATGGTGCCTATGAGGACTAACATCACGTATGCCACCAAAAATGTCATCACGATACTCTGCGTACCGTCGTCGCGTACCACACCGTCAATCTTTGTGCTTATGACGGCGTTGGGGTGCTGCTGTTGTTTTACGCGGTTGCGTACAACCTTGGCGGCAATCACCATTCTATCCACCTTGATACCACCCGATGTTGAGCCTGCACATCCGCACACCACCGAGCAGAACATAAGTAGCACTATGGCAAACGGTGTCCAGAGGTTGGCATCTGCCGTGGCATATCCCGAGGTGGTGGTGTAGCTGACCACCTGGAAGGTAGAGTGTCGCATCGCCTCGCTCAACGAGTCGTAAATATCGTTGCTGTATAGCGATATTGCTATGGCAACACTCACAATGAGCATCATCCCTATATACGTACGAACGATCTCCGAGCGGAAAATATTGTTTCGCTTGCCAAGAAGGGTTGCATATAGTACGCCAAAGTGGATACCCGACAGCGTCATAGCTATCATAAGTATTGCCTCGATTGTTGCGCTGTCGAAGAAGGCTATCGAGCTGTTTTTGGTGCTGAAACCGCACGTGCCACACGCCGACATAGCGTGTGTTATGGCGTCAAACCAGCACATACCAGCATATTTTAGTGCAATGGTCGTGATAAGCGTCAAGCCCACATAGACCAATACAAGGATGCGGATGATAACCTTCGAGCGATAGTGGAAGTTATCCTTTGCAATTGTCGAAAGCTCCACGTTTGAGAGCATATGGCGGCTACGACCAATAGATGGCAGGATGACCAGCGCAAACATAACTACGCCGATACCACCTATCCAGCACGATACCGAGCGCCAGAAGAGCAGTCCTCGCGGCAGAAACTCGATGTCGTTGAGGATAGAGGCGCCCGTGGTCGTAAAGCCCGATACACTCTCAAACCACGCATTTATCGCCGAGAACTCGCCACCCCATATAAGATAGGGAAACATACCTACGATACACGCCACAAGCCACGAGCCTACGACGATGCCGTATCCCTCTTTGGTCTTAATCTCGGTAACTTTTTCGATGAATATCAGGGGAAAGAGACCCAGTAGTGCGGTGAGAAATGCCGACAGCAGCAAGGGGTAGTATGCCGAGTCGTAGTCGTTGATAAGCGATACGAATGCCGATGCGAGCATAAATGCTGCAATGAATTGTAGCACCATACCGATATATCGTATGACAACCTGTATTCTCATCGTCCGAGGCCTATGTTATTTGAACTTAGCTATAAGTTGTGCAATGCGGTCGCGTAGTGTCGCTAACTCGTCGCGCGAGGGGATGCTCTCGTCGAAGGGCATCTTGTAGGTGAGGAAGTCGCCAAGGCTACGGTTGATGCGCAGAATTGGGTTGATGAAGTAGCCCTTCATAAAGAAGTAGAGCAACAACACGATAACCAGCATCACAACCAGTGATATGAACACGGGTGTTACGGCGCGTCGAGCCGTGTTACTCAGACGGTTTACCTCGGGGCCGAGTGTGCTGTTCGTACCAGTCATATACTTGCGTATCTGTTGCGATACGTTCAGATACTCGGTCTTGTACTCGTCGGCATACCACGTCTGGGTGTTGAGTACCGAGATGGTGTCGCGCTCCGACTCTTCGAGCAGGTATAGGTGTACTCGCTTATCGAGAAAGTCCTTTGCAAGCGAGTTTATGCGGTTAGTGTGAATTATTAGCGAGTCGGTTGCTGCGGGGTTGTCCGTGTTGAGCATACGCTGACGTGCCGCCTCGGTGGTCTTCGATAGGTGCGATATAGAGTGGTTACAACTTATGCGATGTCCCTCGCTCTCGTCGCCCAATACCGCCATATAAATCATTGCGTCGTTCTGCTCGTTGAGCGCCGAGATCATCTCGCCTGCAAGATCGACGTTGGTCTTGCTCGCCGTAAGAATCTCCTCGGTGTCGTGGCTTACGCGCTCCAACTCGAAGAGCGACATCGCTCCCGAGACGATGAGCAACAGAATGATACTCATAAACGCCGTACGCATACGACGTGATATGGTGTTAATTTGAAGATGGTTGCGTAATTTCTGTAAAAACATACCTCTTTCGAGCTAAATGATACAATGCGACAAAAGTAATACTTTTGTGTGAATTATCCAACTATTTCGCAGCTAATGTCGCCATTTGCATCAATCGAGCCGAGTTTTACACGACAAATCGTATTAATTTTTGAGGTTTGGTAGGATGCTGCTACACGTAGGTAGTTGTCCGTGTAGCCATACATCAGACCGTTGCGGTCGGTACTCTCGAATAGCACCTCACGCTCCGTGCCTAAGAATTTGGTGGCAAAGGCGTTATGTAGCCTACTGCATAGCTCTTCGAGGCGTGCTACACGCGCTGTCGATATGCTCGATTGGACCTTGTTGGGCATCGCTACGGCGGGTGTCCCAGGTCGCTCCGAGAATGGGAAGATGTGGATGAACGAAGCCTCGACCTGCTCCAATAGACGATAGGTCTCCATAAACTCCTCTTCGCCCTCGCCAGGGAAGCCTACGATAACGTCGATGCCTATGAAGGCGTCGGGCATAAGACTACGTATCTTGGCTATGCGGTCGCGGTAGCGCTCGGCAGTGTAGCGACGACGCATAAGTCCGAGGATGCGTGTGGAGCCGCTTTGTAGTGGGATGTGGAAGTGGGGCTGAAAGCGAGGTGAGGCGGCGCAAAACTCTATAATCTCGTCAGTTATAAGGTTTGGCTCGATACTCGATATGCGGTAGCGGTCTATGCCCTTTACGCGGTCCAAAGCTTTGAGTAGGTCGATGAATTTCTCGCCTGTTGTGCGTCCGAAATCTCCCGTATTTACTCCCGTGATGACAATCTCGCGCTGACCTGCTGCTGCAATCTCCTCGGCCTCGGCAACAATCTCCGCAATGGGGATGTTGCGGCTTGCGCCTCGGGCATAATGTATGGTGCAGTAGGCACACTTGTAGTCGCAGCCGTCCTGCACTTTGAGAAACGAACGTGTGCGGTCGGCAGAGGAGTAGGCGGCAAAGAAGCGCGTAAGCTCATCCACGGAGCAGCTATATACCTCCGTTTTGCCGCGTTCTTGAAGCTCTACTACTCGTTGATATAAGTCGCCTTTATGGTTGTTGCTCAATACAATATCCACGCCATCAATGGCGGCTATTTCGTCGGGTTTAAGCTGTGCGTAACACCCCGTTACGGCGATTATGGCATTGGGGTTGCGACGGTGTATTTTGCGTATTATGTTGCGGCATTTCTTGTCGGCATGCTCGGTTACCGAGCAGCTGTTTATCACCGCCACGTCGGTAGCCTCCGATGGCTCAACACGGCGGTATCCGCCACGCTCGAACTGTCGCGCTAAGGTCGATGATTCCGAGAAGTTGAGCTTGCAGCCCAACGTATGAAAACTTACACGCTTTTGGCTCATTGTTGCGTTGTTTGTATTGCGAGGGTGGGGCTATGTTTAGAGCTTTGAGGTATCTCGTTAAGGTACTCTTGCTCGGTAGTCGTACCACCCAAAATTGCCTAAATATTCACTTTTCGCTTGCGAAGTTACAAAAACTTTTTGTTCAATCGCGAAAAAAGAAGTAAATTTGCGCACTTAATATTTTATATTAACCACAAAATAGAGTAGCCGTGTTTTCGCTCTTTGATGACATACTGAGTTACGACTTTCTCGTAAATGCGCTCTATGCCTGCATCTTGTCGGGTATAACGTGCGGTGTAGTAGGTAGTTATATCGTGGCACGGCGTATGGTCTTCCTTAGTGGTGGTATCACACACGCCTCGTTCGGAGGCTTGGGTATGGCACTCTATGCGGGTGTTAGCCCCGTTGTTGGTGCGCTCGGTTTTGCGGCGCTGGCGTCGGTCGGCATCGAGTACGCATCGCGTCGCGGACGTATGCGCGAAGACTCGGTGGTGGGCATCATCTGGTCGGTAGGTATGGCTCTTGGAGCCTTGTTTATGTCGTTGCGCCCAGGCTATGCGACAGATTTGACGAGCTATCTTTTCGGAAATATACTGCTTGTAACCGACGACGACATACTCTACCTCGCGCTGCTTACGCTATTTGTCGTGGTGGGCGCTGTGGCTATGCTCAGACGTTTGATGTATGTTGTCTTCGACGAGGAGTATGCTCGTAGTCAGGGTGTTGCTACATCGGCGATGTGCTACATTATGGCAGTTGTTGTCGCCGTTACGGTCGTGCTATCTATAAAGGTTATGGGTATCGTGCTGCTGCTGTCGCTGCTTACCATACCCACGGTTATCGCCAATAGCTTTACCAAGGACTATCGTCGTATTGCCATCGCCTCAGCTCTAATTGGCGTTGTGGGCAATATTTCGGGCTTCGTCCTTAGCTACGAATACAACCTTCCGACGGGTAGTTGCATAATATTTATGCTGACCTTTGCGCTAATTTGTGTAAAACTTTTAACTTTGTGCCGTAATAGGAGCGTCAGTCGATGAAAAAGATACATAAACTTGTTCTCAAAGCCTACTTAGGTCCTCTCGTTGCGACCTTCTTCATCGTGCAGTTTGTGCTGATGATGAACTTCGTGTGGCGTTATATCGACGAGCTTACGGGTAAGGGTCTCGACGTAGGCACTATTGTCGAGCTGTTTGCCTGTGCCACGGCAAATATGATTCCGTTGGGTCTGCCTTTGGCTATGCTCCTTTCGTCGATTATGGCGTTGGGTAACCTCGGCGAGAGCTACGAGCTACTTGCTATGAAGTCGGCGGGTATGTCGCTCCCGCGTATTCTCAGTCCACTTATTGTGTTGGTGTCGCTTATCTCGGTCGGCGGTTTCTTTATCTCGAACAACCTCGTGCCGTGGGCAAATCAGCGAATGTACGATATTATGTTCGACATACGTGAGCAGCGTCAAGAGATTAGCTTTAAGGATGGTATGTTCTTCAACGGACTGCCCAATATGAGTATCCGTGTAACGCATCAAGACCCTGAGACGAAGCTGCTTACCGACGTGCTTATGTTCGATACACGCGCCGAAAATGGCGATATGACCACAACCATCGCCGACTCGGGATATATACGTATGTCCGACGATAAGAGCTTCTTGTACCTCACGCTCTACAACGGTCAAACCTACGAGCATACGCGAAGTACGCAGTGGTACGACCACAACACAATGCGTGAGCATAAGTTCGACCGTCAGGACGGCTCATTCCCCATCGAGAAGGTTACGCCGCGTGAGGGTGATATGTCGCGCGAGTTCAGTGAGTCGCAGACCCGAAATATGAACGAGTTGGAGGAGTTGATGGACTCGCTACACATCCTCATCGACCGCAGTACGCTCGCCTCGTATGCACCGCTGCTCAAAGAGCAGATTTTTGCGCGCGATACCACCATACTGCCTAACGATAGCATTACGATTGACCGTTCGGGCTTCCGTGTGGTCAATGCCGCCGACTCGATGCGCCACCTCTCTACACGTGAGTTGGCAAAGGTCTATTCAAGTGCCGCAAATACGGCTCGTGCCTCGCGTGGTGCCTATACCTTCGATGAACACTCGTCGAAGATTGCCATCACGCAGCTCTACCGCTCCGAGAATGAGTGGCACCGCAAGCTGACGTTGCCCATTTCGATTCTCATCTTCTTTATGATTGGTGCGCCGTTGGGAGCTATCATCCGCAAGGGTGGTTTCGGTACGCCCATCGTTATCTCGGTCATCTTCTTTGTCATCTACTACATCATCAGTGTTACGGGCGAGAAGATGTCGAAGGAGGGTACGTGGGATGCGCTGTACGGTATGTGGCTGCCGATAGCTATCCTCACGCCCGTCGCAATATACCTTACAATCAAGGCCACCAACGACTCGTCGCTGCTCGATACCGATTGGTATGACGGACGTATCCGTAAGTTGCGCCGTAAGGTGTCTAAGCGTCTGGGCAAGCTGTTTAAGCGTAAAAAGAGAACTAAAATTGCAAAGTGATGAACGCCAAAGATTTACGTATAGTATTTATGGGTACGCCCGAGTTTGCATCGACCTCGCTACGGCGTTTGGTTGATGAGGGCTACAACATAGTGGCTGTGGTAACAACTCCCGATAAGCCCGCAGGTCGCGGACAGAAGATGCACCTTAGCGATGTTAAGCTCACGGCCCTCGATCTTGGTCTTACGCTGTTGCAGCCCGAGAAGCTACGCGACGAGGAGTTTCTCGCGGCGTTACGTGCATTGCAGCCCGACTTGGGTATTGTCATAGCCTTTCGTATGTTGCCCGAGGTGGTGTGGGCTATGCCGCGTTTGGGTACCTTCAACCTACACGCCTCACTGCTCCCTGAGTACCGTGGTGCAGCACCCATAAATTGGGCTATCATCAATGGCGAGACCCGCACGGGTGTTACCACCTTCCTGCTTAACCACGAGATTGATAAAGGCGCTATTATCGAGCAGGAGGCGGTGGATATTCTCGCTGAGGATAATATCGGTACGCTCTACGATAAGCTGATGAATATAGGCTCCGAGTTGGTTGTACGTACCGTTGAGAAGGTCGCATCGGGTGGTTATGCCACCATTGAGCAGATGCATATCGACGAGGCTACGTTGAAGCCTGCCCCCAAGATTTTCAAGGATGACTGCAAGGTCGATTGGTCGCGCTCGGGAAGAGATATTGTAAACCTCGTTCGCGGTCTTGCGCCCTATCCTGCGGCGTGGACGCCTATCTATCGCGAGGGCGAGGAGTGCGGCTCTATAAAGCTCTTCGGTGTGCGCTTTGAGGCGGATAACAAGACGGGCAGTGTTGGCGAAGTGGTAACCGATATGCGCACCTACTTGGGTGTTCGTTGCTACGATGGCGTTATCTATCTTGATGATTTGCAGCTTGCAGGCAAGCGCCGTATGGCAATCAAGGAGCTATTGCTCGGCTGGCGCGATGTAAACGTAGTCGAGTTCGTTAAGTAGGGTAGAATAAGGAGGTGGCTAAAAGTTAATTAGCCACCTCCTTTTCCGTTTTGGATTGATTACTGCTGTCTAATCTCGATAGTGTCCTCTGCCATAAAGCTGATTACCTTTATGCGTGCTACACGTTCGTACCCTGTGTCGTTGGGTGCTACGGTAATCTCTACTTTCGAGTCCCAAACGGGAAGAGCTCGTGTGGTGTCATAGTCCACCTTGTTTATGGTAATCCATCCCTCTGCGGGATAGAGGTCGCCTGTCTGTGAATCTGTTGTCCAGCGGTCGCCCTTATTGTAGAGTATAACAACATCGTCAATGCCTGTCGAATTTACATCTATTGTCATCACGCCACCCTCCGTAGGTGCCACGATGCTCTCCAAGTCGATGTTTACCTCGGGTACATCCATCGGTCCCTCGCAGGCTGCCATTGTGGCTGCAACTGCAAATAAAATAGATAATCGTTTCATACGTCTATAATGTTTAATTGGTTTTAC
Organism: Alistipes sp.; assembly: GCA_017416915.1. GTDB lineage: Bacteria > Bacteroidota > Bacteroidia > Bacteroidales > Rikenellaceae > Alistipes. The sequence goes on from JAFQAN010000002.1 coordinate 124,800, forward strand.
GCTATTTTAGGTATCTGTCGCTTGCCCGTGAAGCGCCACGTCTGCGTAGCTGTGGTTATGTCGAGCGACATTGTATCGGCTGTGATAACAGCGTTTACGCCAAGTGCTGTACTCTCTTCGACTATCGGACCGTTGTACTCTATGCGCATCGCTACATCCTCGTCTTGAAGCGCAACCGTGCCATTATCAACTCTGCCACTCAATGTTGTGAGCCAAATCTGCTCGTTGGGCATCTGAATATGTAGCTCATAGCTGCCGTCGTAGGGGATATACTCCCAGGCGATAGTGGTATCCGAAATCTGCGTATTCTCGTCTTTAATCAGCGTACCTTCATAGACTGCTCCCTGCTCCCACTTGTCGTTGTCGTCGCCACCAATGATGATGGGCTCCTCGTTGTTGTCGCACGATGCAGCCACTGCCGCAAAGAGCGCTACGATAAAAATGTCTCTTAGATGTCTCATCTTACTACTTATTTATTATATCTGTTTAACCTGCGCGTTTTTTCGTTTCGCTACTGCAAAGTTAGACTATAAGAGCGGCTTAAAACAAATTTATCGTCGGCTAATTTTTCAGCAATAGCTGTATAACTCGTTGATAATCAGTATGCTGAAAACTTAAAATCGGGTAGATTTTCAACACGTTGATTATCAGAGAGTTACAACGATGATTTTGGATGGTTTGTGAAAAACGATGTAACCGACTGATTATTAGTTGTATAATGTAAAAAAATAATGGGCTGACCCGATATTTCGGGTCAGCCCACCTATTCTTAGCGTTACAATTTACTCTAAATTGACACCGAGTTCATAAGCGTACATAAAAATCGTGTTTACCTTATTCGGATTTGCCATACCATATCTTAGACCAGCATTGTAGTTCTCGTCCAACTCCGATGCAGAGAGGCCATTCTCCCACTTCGTAAAGTCGTTGGCGCGATCTCTAAACTTCTTGGCATCTCTATCGACAGCAGCCTCGTAAAGCTCGTCGAAATACCACTCGCAGCAATCTTCCGTCGAATAGAAGGTTTCGTGAATCCAAGTACAAGATGTAAGTGCGATAGATGCGCACAGAGCCATAAGCATAAAAATCTTCTTCATAGTCGTCTGGTTTTAGTTTATATTTGTTACGAAGTTACAAATTATTTGTCAATTTATCAAACGTTATCGCTCGTTTGGCGTTACTCAGCCTTCGATTCGCAATATACACAACGTACTACGCCTGGCTCGAACTGCGACTCCTCGAAACGTGGACGTACAGGTTCGAGGTTAGATATGCAGACGGGGTTGGGACACTTGCAGCCAGCAATGGCGCGACCGTCGGCCTGCGCAAACTTTCGTTCGGGGTCGTTCTGCCACTCCAAGAGTTTGAGGATAAGAGCCATACGTACAAACTTGCCATTCTCCACCTGACGGAAGTATGCGGCGCGCGGGTCGCTATCCACGTCGATAGCAATCTCATTTACGCGGGGTAGCGGGTGTAGCACTGCCATACGCTGCTTGGCGCCCTGCATCTTATTCGCGTCGAGGATAAAGCAGTCTTTAACACGCTCATACTCCGCAAGGTCGGTAAAGCGCTCCTGCTGTACGCGTGTCATATAGAGAATGTCGATGTCGCCGATAACGCTCTCTATGTCGTTCGCCTCGCGGTACTCCACGCCATAGCGGTCGCATACATCGCGCTTGATGTAGTCGGGCAGAGCCAACTCAGGGGGCGAGATAAGCACAAACTTGGTATTTTGGTAGCGCGTCATCGCCTTGATAAGCGAGTGAACTGTGCGACCATACTTTAAGTCGCCCACAAAGCCTATGGTGAGGTTGTTGAGCGTACCCAACTCACGCTTGATGGTGAGCAGGTCGGTCATCGTCTGCGTAGGGTGGCTGTGGCTACCATCGCCCGCGTTGATAATAGGTGTGCGCGACACCTCTGTTGCGGCGAGGGGTGCGCCCTCGACCTTGTGTCGCATGGCGATAATATCTGCGAAGCAGTTGATGACGCGCACGGTATCCTGCACGGTCTCTCCCTTCGATACCGACGATGAGCGGGCATCGGCAAAGCCTATCACGTTGCCGCCAAGCTCCATCATCGCCGATGTGAAGCTCAGGCGTGTACGGGTACTCGGCTCGTAAAAGAGCGTCGCGAGTTTCTTGCCACGGCACACCTCGCTATACTGTTCACGGTTGGCGATAATATCTTCTGCCAATGCTATAATCTCGGCAATCTCCTGTACCGAGAGGTCTGTGGGGTCAATCAAATGCTTCATATTCAAAATGTTGTATTGCTTTATTTGGCTATCGACGGCACGTTATACTCTCTGTCGTCCTCTCTAATGGTTCACTACTTAATCCAGCTCTCGTCCGAGGGGTTGCTGCGGAAGCGCAATATACGCTCCTTATCCTCAGCCTTGATATAGCCCTCCTCGGCAGCTACCTCTACCAGAGCGTCCAAGTTCGAGAGCGAGTAGTTCTTAGCATCGGCGGCAGCCAAGCGGTCCAAGCCCTTCTGCATACCGTAGGTGAAGATGCTCACGATGCCGAGTACGTCAGCACCCGCAGCGCGCAGTGCCTCGACAACCTCGATGCAGCTGCCTGCCGTTGAGATAAGGTCCTCGACAACTACAACCTTCTGTCCCTTCTCCAACTTACCCTCAATCTGGTTACCGCGACCGTGGTCCTTAGAACCCGAGCGCACGTAGCCCATAGGCAGGTTAAGGATTGTTGCGGTGATGGCGGCGTGGGCGATACCCGCAGTCGATGTTCCCATAAGCACCTCTACCTCGGGGTAGTGCTTGCGGATAAGCTCCGCCAAGCCCTCCTCAACGTGGTTGCGCACCTCGGGAGCGGTCAGCGTGAGACGGTTATCGCAGTAGATGGGGCTCTTTATGCCACTTGCCCACGTGAAGGGCTGCTCGGGACGTAAAAATACTGCACCAATCGACAAAAGGTCTTTTGCTATCTTCTTTTCCATAATATCTTCTTTATTAGATGTTTATACTTTGTTTAGTGGTTGTCTATCTTGGATGATTACTCCTCTGCGACAAACTCTCTCAGGCAACGCTCGTATGCCGCTACGGGGTCATCGGCAGCGGTGATGGGACGACCTACGACGATAAAGTCAGAGCCAATCTCGCGAGCCTTGGCAGGGGTTGTTACACGTACTTGGTCGCCTACCTCTCCATCGGCAAAGCGAACACCAGGCGTAATTGTCATAAACTCCGTGCCGCACGCCTTCTTAACCATTGCGGCCTCCAATGGCGAGCATACTACGCCGTCCAAGCCTGCAAGCTTCGTATTCTCGGCATACTTTACGATAGTGTCGTTAATCGAGGCGTTAATCAACAGCTCCTTCTGCATACGCTCCTCCGAGGTGGAGGTGAGCTGCGTAACGGCAATAAGCAATGGGCGTGTGCCATCCTCGCGTGTGAGGCCCTCGATGGCGGCGCGCATCATATCTACGGTGCCCGCAGCGTGTACGTTGGTCATATCGACATCCAAGTTGCGGAGTACCGACATTGCCTTTTTTACGGTGTTGGGGATGTCGTGGAGTTTGAGGTCGAGGAAGATGCGATGACCACGTGCCTTGATGGTGCGCACAATCTCGGGACCCTCGGCATAGAATAGCTCCATACCAATCTTCACAAAGGGCTTGCGACCAGTGAACTTATCCAAAAAGTTGAGTGTCTGCTCCTTGCTGCTAAAATCGCAGGCGATAATTACATCTCGTTTCATTCGTAGTTATAGGTTTTATTTTACTATTCCGATTATATCTCTGAGGCGCTCGATGCCAAGACGCTCCATCTCTTGGAGTAGCGCCTCGACAATTAGCTTTGAGGCGTAGGGGTTGCGCAGGTTGGCTGCACCCACCTGTACAGCAGTAGCTCCCGCCATCATCATCTCGATAACGTCTGACGCCGAGCTTACGCCGCCGCAGCCCATAACGGGAATTTGGCAGGCGTTAGCCACCTGATATACCATACGTACCGCTACGGGGAATACTGCATCGCCCGAGAAGCCGCCCATCTTGTTGGCGATGACGGGCTTACGACGCATAGTGTCGATACGCATACCCAGTAGCGTGTTAATCAGGCAGATGCCGTCGGCTCCTGCATCCTCGCAGGCTCGTGCTATGGCAACGATGTCCGTAACGTTGGGGCTGAGCTTGATGAATACGGGTTTTGTCGTTACGCTCTTTACGCGGCGTGTTACCTCGGCTGCCGACTCGGGCTGTGTGCCGAAGCTCATACCTCCGTTGTGAACATTGGGGCAAGAGACATTAACCTCGATAATCTCGACCTGCTCCTCCTTGTCAATCTTCGCACAGCACTCCTCATACTCCTCCAACGAGAAGCCGCTGATATTGGCGATGATAGGCTTGTGAAATATCGTGCGAAGGTGGGGTAGCTCCTCGCTAATCACGGCGTCGATGCCTGGGTTTTGCAGACCTACAGAGTTAATCATACCTGCCGAACACTCGGCGATACGTGGCGTAGGGTTGCCAAAACGTGCCTCACGCGTCGTACCCTTGAACGATATTGCGCCCAAGCAGTCGAGGTCGTAGTACTCCGCAAACTCTCTACCAAAGCCAAAGGTGCCGCTTGCAGGAATTACGGGGTTGTCGAGCTTGACACCGCACAACTCGACAGATGTATCGTAGTGAGTTACCATATTATCTCTTCGCGTTTAAGTACAGGTCCATCCTTGCAAATACGTTTGTTGCCATACTTGGTCTTGCACGAGCAACCCATACAAGCGCCAAAGCCACATCCCATACGCTCCTCGAAGCTGAACTCTGCATCTACGGTAGTTGCGTCGTAGAGCGCTTTGAGCATTGGTAGTGGTCCGCACGTGTAGAGGTAGTCGAACGTGAGAGCCTTCTCGCGTATTACATCCGTTACGAAGCCCTTGACACCCATCGAGCCGTCTGCCGTCGAGCAATATACCTCGACGCCAAGCTCGCGGAACTCGTCGTAGTAGAATAGCTCCGACTCGGTGTTGAAGCCCATAACGACCGTCGGGCGCTTACCCTCGGCAAGGAGTCGCTTGCAGAGGTTATACATCGGCGGCACACCTACACCGCCACCTACGAGCAGCGGGCGTTGTGCGTTGTTGTCGGTCGAGAAGCCGTTACCCAAGCCTGTTAGGATGTCGAGTGTCATACCCTCGCACATCTTCGCCATCTGCTCCGTGCCGCGCCCCACTACCTTATATATAATAGTAATAGTCTGCTCGTCGTAGTCGGCGACCGATATAGGTCGGCGTAGAAACTTGCCCTCCAACTCGATGTTGATGAACTGCCCCGAACGGGTGATGTATTGCGTATCGCCCTCCAACACCATACGATATACCGTAGGTGTCAGAGGCGCGTTACTAACGATTTTGTATATTCCCTGTTTATACATTATTCTGCATCAATGGTCGATACACCGAGTGTTATCTCCTCTAATACGTCGAGTAGAACGCTTACGGTCTCCAACGCCGTAAATATTGTTACGTTGTTCTCCACGGCGCAACGACGAATGTCGTAGCCGTCGAGACGTGCGCTGTGCTGGTTAATATCGATAGTGTTGATAACATAGTTTACGTGTCCCTTGCGTAGCGACTCGAAAATCTCGGTCGAGCCTTCGCTGAGCTTCTTTAAGCAGCGTGTGCGTATGCCGTTCTCGCGTAGATACTTAGTCGTACCACCCGTAGCCTCGATGTTGAAGCCAAGCTCATAGAAACGACGGATAAGCGGCAGTGCGCGTGGCTTGTCGGCATCGGCTATCGAGACGAATATCGTACCGTAGTTGGCGATAGTCATTCCCGACGACTGCAACGACTTATAGAGCGCGCGACGCAACGACGAGTCGTAGCCGATAGCCTCACCCGTAGATTTCATCTCGGGCGAGAGGTACGAATCGACGCCGCGAATCTTAGCGAACGAGAAGGCGGGGGTCTTCACATACCAACGCTTCTTCTCCTCGGCCGTGGTCGAGGTTACGCCCTGCTCACGCAGCGATTTGCCGAGCATTACGTTTGTGGCTATCTTCGCCATCGGCACACCTGTCGATTTCGAGAGGAAAGGCACGGTACGCGACGAACGGGGATTTACCTCGATGACATATACCATATCGTTGCTGTCGGCGATAAACTGTATATTGTAAAGACCGACGATGCCAATCTCCTTACCTAAGCGGATGGTGTAGTCGATGATGGTGTCCTTAACCTTCTGGCTCACGCTGAACGTGGGATATACGCTTATCGAGTCGCCAGAGTGAATACCCGTGCGCTCCACATGCTCCATGATGCCAGGGATGAATACATCCTTGCCGTCGCAGATGGCATCCACCTCCAACTCCTTACCCATAATGTACTTATCGACCAAAACGGGCTGGTCCTCGTTAATCTCTACGGCATTTTTGAGGTAGTGGCGCAACGCCTCCTCGTTCGATACAATCTGCATTGCACGACCGCCAAGCACGTAGCTCGGACGCACCAATACGGGGTAGCCGATGCGCTCGGCAGCAGCCACGCCGCGCTCAATCTCGGTAATTGCCTCAGCCTCGGGCTGCGGGATGCCTACACGACGCATAATAGCCTCGAAGCACTTTCTGTCCTCGGCGTTGTTGATAGCATCAATGCCCGTACCTATAATCTTTACGCCCAAGTCCGAGAGGGGCTTGGCAAGGTTGATAGCCGTCTGACCGCCCAGCGATACAACTACTCCCGTAGGCTTCTCCAACTCGATGACATTCATCACATCCTCGACCGTCAGAGGCTCGAAGTAGAGCTTGTCGCTTATCGAGTAGTCGGTAGATACCGTCTCGGGGTTGTTGTTGATGATGATAGCCTCGTAGCCCGCCTCGCGGATAGACCAGATGGCGTGTACGGTAGAGTAGTCGAACTCGACGCCCTGTCCGATACGGATAGGACCCGAGCCGAGTACCACAATTTTCTTGCGGTCGCTAACTATCGACTCATTCTCCTGCTCGTATGTAGAGTAGAGGTAGGGTATCTTCGACTCGAACTCTGCGGCGCACGTGTCAATCATCTTATATACGGGGAAGATGTTGTTTTGGCGGCGGAGTAGGAATATCTCCGATTCGCTCATCGACCAGCACTGACCGATAAACTTGTCGCTAAGACCCATACGCTTTGCCTCGGCAAGAACCTCGATGTTGCCAACATTCTGACGAACAGAACACTCCATCTCGACGATGTTCTTAATCTTTTCGAGGAAGAAGAGGTCAATTTTGGTGTTGTCATAGACGTGCAGCAAATCAACGCCACGACGTATCAGCTCGGCAATGGCGTAAAGACGGTCGTCTGTACCCTTGCGGATGTATGCGATGATGCCCTCTACGGACATCGTGTCGAACTTCTTGTGGTAGATGTGGCATACGCCAGTTTCGAGCGAGCGCACCGCCTTCAATAGACCCTCCTCGAAGGTGCGACCTACGCTCATCACCTCGCCCGTAGCCTTCATCTGCGTTCCTAACTCGTTTGATGCGTCGCTGAACTTGTCGAAGGGGAAGCGTGCCACCTTTGTTACGATGTAGTCCAGTGCAGGCTCGAAGCTTGCAGGCGTATTGGCGATACGTATCTCGTCGAGGGTCATACCTATCGCCACCTTTGCCGTAACGCGGGCGATGGGGTAGGCACTTGCCTTTGAGGCGAGAGCCGACGAGCGGCTAACGCGGGGATTAACCTCTATGATGTAGTACTTGAACGATAGGGGGTCGAGCGCGAACTGCACGTTGCAGCCACCCTCGATTTTTAGCGCACGGATAAGTTTTAGGGCGCTTGTTCTGAGCATCTGATACTCCTTGTTGGCAAGCGTCTGACTCGGTGCCACTACGATAGAGTCGCCCGTATGGATACCTACGGGATCAACATTCTCCATCGAGCAGATAGCTATCGCCGTGTCGTTCTTATCGCGCATAACCTCAAACTCAATCTCCTTGTAGCCCTTTATGCTCTTTTCGACAAGCACCTGATGTATGGGCGATAGTGCTAATGCGTTGCGCATAACGTCGCGCAACTCCTCCTCGTTGTCGGCAAAACCGCCACCCGTGCCACCGAGTGTGAAGGCGGGGCGTAATACTACGGGGTAGCCGATGTCGTTTGCCGCCTCGACACCCTCCTCAATAGAGCTGGTGATGTGCGAGGGGATGACAGGCTCGCCGATGCGCAGACACAGCTCCTTGAAAAGCTCGCGGTCCTCTGCCTCCTCGATAGAGGTGAACGACGTGCCGAGAATCTCAACGCCGCACTCCTCCAAGATACCCTTCTTGGCGAGCTGCACGGCGAGGTTTAGACCTGTCTGACCACCCAAGCCTGGAACGATAGCATCGGGGCGCTCGTAGCGGATAATCTTCGCCACGTACTCCAACGTGAGAGGCTCCATATATATCTTGTCGGCAATATGCGTGTCGGTCATAATTGTTGCAGGGTTTGAGTTTACCAAGATAACCTGATAACCCTCCTCTTTGAGTGCAAGACACGCCTGCGTACCTGCATAGTCGAACTCGGCTGCCTGACCAATGACGATAGGTCCCGAGCCGATAACCATTACTTTCTTTATATCTGTTCTCTTAGGCATTTTTCTGCTCCTCCATCAGTTTAATGAATTTATCGAAAAGTGATGCGCTCTCTGCATCTGCCGAGCTGTCGGGCTGGTATTGTACCGAGAATACCTTGTCCGCAACCGATTCCATACCAGCGATGGTGTTATCTAAGATGTTGCGATGTGTAACCGTCAGCGGTGTGCCGCTTAGCGATGCCTCATCGACGGTGTAGGTGTGGTTGTGCGTTACAATGTCAATCTTGCCATTGTCGAGACATCTTACGGGGTGGTTAGCGCCGCGGTGTCCAAACTTCATCTTCACGTTCTTTGCGCCGTAGCTTAGGGCGATAAGCTGATGACCCAAATCTACGCCGAAGATAGGCAGCTTGCCACGTAGTGCCTTAACCGTGTTGCTCACGCACTCTACATCGGCGGGGTTGCCAGGACCGTTCGAGAGGAAGATACCGTCGGGGTTGAATGCCAAAATCTCCTCGGGTGTCGAGTTGAAGGGTACGATTGTTACGTTGCAGCCCTTAGCGTTGAGCTGGCGTATGAAGCTGTGCTTGATGCCGCAGTCGATGGCAACCACGTCCCACTTGTGGTTGGGTGTACGCGAGAACCAGCGCTTCTTGCAGCTTATGCTTGCCACCTGGTCGTGTGCCTCCTGCTTCTCTTTGATGAGCTTCATCGCCTCGTCGTGTGGCATATCGAAATCTACAATTGCCGCCTTCTGAACGCCCTCGTTGCGGAGGATGCGTGTAATCATACGGGTATCGACACCTGCAATACCAGGGATGTCAAGCTCCTCGAATGTCTCGTTTAGGGTCTTTGTGTAGCGGAAGTTGCTTGGCGAGTCGCAACACTCTCTTACAACCATACCGCCCATCGAAGGATACTTACTTTCGTAGTCTTCGTCGGTAATGCCGTAGTTGCCCATAAGCGGGTAGGTCATCACCACAATCTGATCGGTGTACGTCGGGTCAGAGATAATCTCCTGGTAGCCTACCATCGAGGTATTGAACACCAACTCGCATACCGCCACGCGGTTCGAGCCGAAGCCATATCCAGAAAATTCCTTGCCGTTTTCGAGTACAAGTTTTTTGGTAAAAGGTTTCATCTAATCTCTGTTATTTATTATTTTGTCTATTTGTCGTTGGTTGTAAGGGCGTCATAGACTACCTCGCCGCGGTGTATTGTCATCGCCACGTCGCCGCACATCTGGCGACCGTCGAACATCGACACCTTGCCCATCGAGAAGAACTTGTCGCTATCGACCCTCCACTCTCGTCTTGTGTCGAGCAACACCACATCGGCCCTCGCCCCTGGCTCCAAGCCGCCCTCGATGCGGAATACGCGACGGGGATTGATGCTCATAAGCTCCATGAGGCGGTCGAGCGTTATTATGCCCTTGCCCACGAGGTGTGTGTTGAGTGCCGCGAAGGCTGTCTCTAAGCCTACGATGCCCATCGCACTACGCTCCAAACCGCGCGACTTCTCCTCGACGGTGTGTGGTGCGTGGTCGGTGGCGATGAGGTCGATTGTGCCATCCTTGATACCCTCGATAAGGGCGTCGCGGTCCTCTGCCGAGCGTAGCGGCGGGTTCATCTTCCAGCGAGCATCCTCTTCGAGGTCCATATCCGTAAATATTAGGTAGTGAGGACCCGTCTCGCAGGTAACCTTCACGCCGCGGGCCTTAGCCTCACGAATCAGCTGAACGCTCTCTTTGGTCGATATGTGGCATACGTGGTAGCGGCATCCCGTCTTTTCGGCAAGCTCGATGTCGCGCTTAATCTGCCCCCACTCGCTCTCCGAGCAGATGCCTCGGTGGTTGTGTAGTCGGGCATACTCGCCATCGTGGATGTAGCCACCACGAAGTAGCTCCTCGTCCTCGCAGTGTGCCGCAATTATGGCGTCATACTTCACCGCCTCCTGCATAGCTTGCTCCATCATCTGGCTCTGCTGTACGCCGCTACCGTCGTCCGAGAAGGCGCATACCTTGTCGTGCAGAGCTGCAAAATCTACCAGCTCCTTGCCCATACGCTTGATTGTTATTGCGGCGTAGGGTAGCACCTCAATTCGGGCATCCGTATCGATTATCTGCTGCTCCTTGGCGAGTGTTTCGACGCTGTCGGGTACGGGGTTGAGGTTGGGCATAGCACACACCGTAGAGTATCCTCCACGTGCTGCGGCAAGGCTGCCTGTGGCAATACGCTCCTTGTAGCCAAAGCCTGGCTCGCGAAGGTGGACGTGAACATCAACAAAGGCGGGGGCCGCGATTAAGCCCTCTGCCTCGATGACCTTGTCGTCGGGGTTGGGGGCTATTCGAGAGGCTATCTCAGCGATGCGTCCGTCGGTTATGGCGATGTCGCCTACGCCTCTGTAATCTGAGCCGTGAATGGTGGCTCGGCTAATGATTATTCGTTGTGTTGCCATATATCAAAAAACAGGCGGCCCAAAAGCCGCCTAAATCATATAAAAACAATGACACCGTTAGAGCAAAAACGTCGAGTATTAGCCGATGCAAAAAGGCATTGAGGCGTGAAGCCCGACTCTATGTTTTGCTGGTGTGTCATAATCTCGATTAAATTTGTGCAAAGGTAAGTATTTTTTGGCAACCTTACAACTATTTTTTGCAACTTTTCGTGCAATTTTTACGTTTTTGATAAATGTTAAAAAAAAGTTGAAAAAAGTCGTACGCGCGCTTTTATAAGTCTAAAATTAATCTTATCTTTGCGCTATGAATTCTCTAAACCGACAGCACGTATTCAGCCGCTCGCCACACTTTGTTGGCAGTGGATGTTGTGAGGCTATGGCTCGCCAATGCCGAAGCGTGGTGGACTATATGCACCTATCGAAGATGCGATGTGCCGAAATCGTATCTCCTTTGTCGGGACAGAGTGGCGCAGTATGGGGCTAAGACCGCTTGCACTTTTGGGGTGTATGCGGTCATTTGTTTTTCATTAAGTGCGCAGTAAGCCGTGTGCGGCGTTGATGTGTGTCGAATTTAGAACGTGGTGCTGTGCATCGGCAAAGGTTAAGAGTGAGACGAAAATAGTATAAAAACAAAACATTATGAAAGTAGCAGTTATTATGGGTTCGACCAGCGACTGGGATGTTATGAAGGCCGCTATCGAGACACTTGAAGAGTTGGGTATCGAGTACGAGAAGCGAGTTATCTCGGCACACCGCACACCCCATCTTATGTTTGAGTATGCCACCACGGCGCGCGAGCGTGGTATCGGCGCTATCATCGCTGGTGCGGGTGGCGCAGCCCACGTGGCGGGTGTTACGGCGGCTCTTACTACCGTGCCTGTTATCGGAGTGCCTATCAAGACCTCGGCGCTTGGCGGTATGGACTCTTTGCTTTCGATTGTTCAGATGCCTGGTGGTATCCCCGTATCGACGACCGCTATCAACGGTGCGAAGAACGCTGCGCTTATAGCAGCCTCGATATTTGCTCTTACCGACAAGGCTCTCGAAGAGCGTCTTATCGCCTTCCGCAAGGCGCAGACCGAGAAGGTGCTGCAAGCCGAGTTGTAGTCGGTATTAGGCAACAATCAATTAACCCCAAAAAACTAATGCAATAGAACGATAATTCGGATAATATGAAGAATCGCCGCATATTTGTTGAAAAATATCCTCGCTTCCAAGTCGAGGCAGATACGCTTCTTAGGGAGCTTAATACAAACCTGGGCCTAAACATTAAGAAGCTGCGTTATATCAACGTTTATGACCTCTTTGGCTTCTCGGATGAGTTGCTTGAAAAGAGCCGTTATAGCGTCTTTGGCGAGGTGGTAACCGACTTGGTGTCGGACGAGTGCGACTTCGAGGGCTGCCCCTCGTTGGCTGTCGAATACCTCCCTGGTCAGTTCGACCAACGTGCAGCATCGGCTGTCGATTGTGTCCACCTTATCGACCCTAAGGCTGAGGTGCGCATCAAGTCGTCGCGTCTGCTTATCTTTGATAAGTCGCTTACCGATGCCGAGTTGGCACGTATCGAAAAGTACTATATCAACACCGTCGAGTCGCGCAAGAAGAATCTCGATATTTTATCCGACGCCGAGAGCGCAGAGGTTAAGCCTGTTCCCGTGTTGGAGGGTTTTCGAGAGATGACCGAGGAGCAACTTGCCCCCTACTGTAAGCAGAACGGTCTGGCGATGAATGGCGACGACCTTCGAGAGGTGGTAAACTACTTCCGTACGGAGGGTCGCGACCCCTTCGAGACGGAGCTACGTATCTTGGATACCTATTGGAGCGACCACTGTCGCCACACCACCTTCACTACCGAAATCGAGGAGATTACCCTCGACGAATCGTTCTTGAAGGAGGAGTTGGAGTCGTCGTTGGAGCTTATGCACAACATCCGCACGGAGCTGGGTCGTCAGCAGAAGAGCCTATGCCTTATGGAGCTTGCAACCATCGGTGCGCGCTACTTGCGTAAGGTGGGTAAGCTCGACGATATGGAGCAGTCGGAGGAGAATAACGCTTGCAGCATCTTTGTAAATGTGGATGTTGATGGCGAGATGCAGCGTTGGTTGTTGCAGTTCAAGAACGAGACACATAATCACCCCACCGAGATTGAGCCTTTTGGCGGTGCCTCTACCTGTTTGGGTGGAGCTATCCGCGACCCGCTGTCGGGACGTAGCTACGTCTATCAGGCGATGCGTGTAACGGGTGCTGGGGATATTTATAAGAGTGTTGATGAGACGTTGGAGGGTAAGCTCCCCCAGCGTATCATCTCTACGAAGGCTGCGGCAGGCTATTCGAGCTACGGCAATCAGATAGGTCTTGCCACTACGCACGTTCGCGAGATCTTCCACCCCAACTATGTGGCGAAGCGTATGGAGGTAGGTGCTGTTGTTGGCGCCGTTAAGGCTGACAATGTGCGCCGTGAGAGTCCTACGCCTGGCGATGTGGTGCTGTTGCTTGGCGGTCGTACGGGTCGTGATGGTGTTGGTGGTGCTACTGGCTCATCGAAGGAGCATACGCTGACATCGTTGGAGAAGTGTAGCTCGGAGGTGCAGAAGGGTAACGCTCCCGAGGAGCGCAAGCTCTCGCGTCTGTTCCGCAGAGGCGATGTTACACGCCTTATCAAGAAGTCGAACGACTTTGGCGCAGGTGGTGTGAGTGTGGCTATCGGCGAGCTTACCGACGGCTTGGATATATACCTTGATAGAGTGCCTACCAAGTATAACGGACTGAACTCTACGGAGCTTGCCATCAGTGAGTCGCAGGAGCGTATGGCTGTTGTTGTCGAGCGTGGCGATATGGAGCGTTTCGTAGAGCTGTGTGGCGAGGAGAATGTCGAGGTTACGTATGTTGCCGACGTTACTGATACACGCCGTATGCGTATGTTCTCGGGCGATAAGCTCGTTGTGGATTTGTCGCGCGATTTTATCGACTCGGCAGGTGCAAAGCACTATACGAAGATATGTCTTGGCGCTGTCGAGCATAAAAATCCGTTCGAGCGCAAGGTTGAGGGTGCAAGTGTCGAGGAGCGTATGAAGCGTAACCTTGCCGACGACAACGTGGTGTCGCAGAAGGGTCTTATCGAGATGTTTGACTCGACAATCGGTGCCTCTACCGTGCTTATGCCTTTTGGTGGTAAGACACAGTGTACCGAGACCCAGGTGTCGGTGCAGAAGCTCCCTGTGGGCAATGCCTATACCAATACAGCAAGTGTTATGGCGTTCGGCTATAACCCCTACATCGCTACGTGGAGTCCCTACCACGGTGCCGCCTATGCCGTTGTTGAGGCGTGTGCGAAGGTGGTAGCATCGGGCGCTCGCTACGATAAGATGCGCTTCTCATATCAGGAGTATTTCGAGCGTATGACCGACGCCCGTTCGTGGGGTAAGCCTATGTCGGCACTGCTCGGCGCGTTAAAGATGCAGGTGGCACTCGGTCTGCCCTCAATCGGTGGTAAGGACTCGATGAGCGGCACGTTCCGCGATATTGACGTTCCGCCTATGCTTATGGCATTTGGTATCACGACTGTCGATGCTCGTACGGTCATCAGCCCCGAGTTTAAGACGGCTAATAATAATATATATGTAATACGCCATACTCCCGAGGCCAACTATATGCCTTCGGTAGAGTCTTTGAAGCGTAACTTCGACTTCGTGTCGCAGAAGATTGCCGAGGGCGACATTGTCTCTGCCTATGCAGTAGGCTTTGGAGGTGTTGGCGAGGCTGTCTCGAAGATGGCGTTCGGTAATATGGTAGGTGCGGAGCTTACGTGCGACGAGCAGATGCTCTACAACTACTCGTATGGCTCTATCGTTGTTGAGAGCCGCCGTACGCTCAACTTCCCAGCTGCCGAGCTTATCGGTAGGACTTCGGAGGAGGAGACAATCACCGTTGCGGGCGTTGCTCTCTCGCTCGACGAGCTGCTTAAAGCCAATACGGAGCGCTTTACGCAGGTATATGCCGATAGGGGTGCTGCTGGTACTACTACCCGCCTAAGTGAGGGTGCTGAGCGCAAGGTGGAGTATCGTGGCGAGAAGGTCGATAAGGTGCGAGTATATATACCAGTCTTCCCTGGTACGAACTGCGACTATGATACGGCACGTGCCTTCGAGAGGGCTGGTGCCGAGGTTGAGGTGTCGGTATTCCGTAACCTCACAAGCGAGGATGTCTTCGACTCTATCGCGCAGATGAAGTCGTGCATCGAGCGTTGCCATATTATGGCGCTCAGTGGTGGCTTCTCGGCGGGCGACGAGCCAGACGGTAGTGGTAAGTTTATCGCCAACGTGCTGAATAACAAGGATGTTGCCGATGCTATCCACGCGCTGTTGGACCGTGGCGGTCTGATGCTCGGTATCTGTAACGGCTTCCAGGCGTTGGTTAAGTCGGGTCTGTTGCCCTATGGTCGCTTGGGTAAGGTTACCAAGTCATCGCCTACGCTCTTCCGCAACGATATTAATCGTCATATCTCGCAGATTGTCTCTACGCGTGTGGGTACTACGGCGTCGCCGTGGCTCTCGTCGTTCGAGGTTGGCGACCTGCACTCTATCGCTGTCAGCCACGGTGAGGGTAAGTTTGTGGTTAGCGACGAGCTTGCCGACGAGCTGTTTAGCAATGGTCAGGTGGCATTCCAGTATGTCGATGCGGAGGGTTGCCCCACAACCGATTCGCCCTACAACCCCAACGGTTCGAGCTTCGCCATCGAGGGTATTATCGACCCCAGCGGACAGATTTTGGGTAAGATGGGACATACGGAGCGTTATGAGCGCGATTTGATGAAGAATATCCACGGCAACAAGATACAGGATATCTTCTCGAACGCCGTTCGTTACTTCCGCCGCTAAGTTGAAACATAGCATAAACGATTAACTATGAAGCATCTTGAACTGCTGCACGAGGGTAAGAGCAAACAGATATACGCTTGTGATAAGCCAAACTGTATCGTCGTTCGCTTTAAGGACGATGCCACAGCATTTTATAATATCAAACGAGCCAAGATTGAGAATAAGGGCGAGATGAACTGCTCTATATCGTCGATGGTCCTCGACTACTTGAACCGCAATGGTGTGGCAACACACTTCGTTGAGCGTCTCGGCTCAAACGACCAGCTGTGTCGTAAGGTCGAGACTATCGCCTTGGAGGTTATCGTGCGTAACGTCATCGCTGGCTCTATGGCAAAGCGCTTGGGCTTGGAGGAGGGTATTGTACCCGAGAATACGATTTTCGATATATGTCTGCATTCCGAGCTTTTGGGTGATCCGCTTATCAACGACCACCACGCCGTGGCTCTGGGTATTGCTACCTATGAGGAGTTGGCAACCATCTACGAGCTGTCGGCAAAGATTAACTCTCTGTTAGTGGCACTCTATAAGCAGGCGGGCATCACGCTTGTCGATTTTAAGATTGAGTTTGGTCGCGATGCAGATGGTCGCATCACGCTTGTCGATGAGCTTACGCCCGATACCTGCCGTCTATGGGATACGGCTACGGGTGAGCGTCTCGACAAGGATCGCTTCCGTCGTGATTTGGGCCGCGTGAGAGAGACCTACGAGGAGGTTGCTAAGCGACTGAGTAACGTACTTAACAAGTAAAGAGTTATGCTAAAAGATTCATTGGATATATATGGCGACGACCTGCACGAGGAGTGCGGCGTGTTCGGTATTTTTGGTGTTGATGATGCCCCCAATCTCGCCTATTACGGTCTTCACGCCTTGCAGCATCGCGGTCAGGAGGCCTGCGGTATCTCGGCGGTAGATGACGAGGGCAAGATTAATACGGTCAAGGGCGAGGGCTTGGTTACCGAGGTCTTCAACAAGCAGAAGCTCTCTAAGCTCTCGGGACGTATTGCTATCGGTCATGTGCGCTACTCGACAACGGGTGGCGGTGGTGCGAACAATGCTCAGCCCTTCTCATTCAACCACCACACGGGCGACTTTGCGTTGGCACACAACGGTAATCTGGTAAATAGCAAGGAGCTTGCTCGTTACTTGGAGGTGCGAGGTAGCCTCTTTCACTCGTCGTCAGATAGTGAGCTTTTGGCGCATCTTATCAAGAAGGAGAAGAGCGAGACGCACCGTATCGACAACATTATAGAGGCTCTTAATATGTTGGAGGGTGCATTTGCCTTCCTCATTATGACCAAGAACCGTATCTACGCTTGTCGCGATAAGCACGGTCTGCGTCCATTGGCAATCGGTAAGCTCGGCGATGGCTATGTGGTAAGTAGCGAAACCTGCGCTTTGGACATTGTCGGCGCGGAGTATATTCGCGATATTGAGCCAGGCGAGATTGTTACCATCGACCACCACGGCATACGTAGCAACCACTACTCGATGTATAAGCGTCATCTGATGTGTGCTATGGAGTATATCTACTTTGCCCGCCCCGATAGCGATATTGAGGGCTGCAACGTACATAGCTTCCGTAAGCTCTCGGGACGTTATCTCTACGAGCAGTCGCCCATCAAGGCTGATGTGGTTATCGGTGTCCCCGATTCGAGCATCAGTGCCGCTATCGGCTATTCGGAGGCGAGTGGCATTCCCTACGAGATGGGTCTCATTAAGAATAAGTATATTGCCCGTACGTTTATTCAGCCCTCGCAGGAGATGCGCGAGAAGGGTGTACGTATGAAGCTCTCGGCGGTGCGCTCGTTGGTTAAGGATAAGTCGGTGGTACTCATCGACGACTCTATTGTGCGAGGTACTACGTCGCTGCGCATTGTACGTCTGTTGAAGGAGGCGGGAGCGCGAGAGGTACACGTACGTATCGCCTCGCCTGCAATCACCAACCCTTGCTTCTACGGTATTGATATGAGTACTCGCGATGAGCTGCTGTGCGCACGTATGAGCAAGGAGGAGGCGTGTCGCGCTATCGAGGCAGACTCGTTGGAGTTCCTCTCGGAGGAGTCGTTGTTGAAGTCGGGTAACCGTTCGGAGCTGTGTATGGCGTGTTTCAACGGCTGTTACCCCACGTCGTTGTATCAGAATAAGAGATAATTAATAAAAAAACATATAGATTTATGGCAAAGAGTTACGAAGAGGCAGGTGTAAACCTCGAAGCTGGTTACGAAGTAGTGAGACGCATCAAATCGCACGTGGCATCGACCAAGCGTCGCGGCTCGATGGGCAACATCGGCGCTTTTGGCGGTATGTTTAACCTCGCTGAGCTTAATATCAAGGAGCCAGTGTTGGTAAGTGGTACGGATGGCGTTGGTACGAAGCTAAAACTCGCCTTCGATATGGATAAGCACGATACTATCGGTATTGATGCTGTGGCAATGTGTGTCAATGATGTGTTGGCGCAGGGTGCCGAGCCTCTGGTATTTTTGGATTATGTGGCTGTTGGACATAATGAGCCTGCAAAGGTTGAGGCTATCGTTGCGGGTGTTGCCGAGGGCTGCCGTCAGGCGGGTTGTGCCTTGGTAGGTGGCGAGACTGCCGAGATGCCAGGTATGTATGGCAATGGCGAGTACGACATCGCGGGCTTCACGGTAGGTGTTGTCGAGCGCTCGAAGCTTATCGACGCTGGCGAGCGTGTTAAGGTTGGCGACGTGCTGGTGGGCATTGCGTCGAGTGGTGTTCACTCTAACGGTTTTAGCCTTGTGCGTAAGGTTGTTAGCGACAATGGCTTGAAGCTCGACCAGGAGTACGACCTTATCGAGGGTCGTAAGCTCGGCGAGGTGCTTCTTACGCCTACTCGCATCTACGTAAAGCAGGTGTTGAAGGTTATCGCCGAGTGCGACGTTCACGGCATCAGCCATATCACGGGTGGCGGCTTCGACGAGAACATCCCTCGTATCCTCAAAGAGGGTCAGGGTGTCGAGATTAAGGAGGGCTCGTGGGAGATACTCCCCATCTTCCGTCTGTTGGAGCATTATGGTGGCATCAAGCACCGCGAGATGTTCAACATCTTCAATATGGGTGTCGGTATGGTCATCGCACTCGACCAGAAGGATGCTGCTAAGGCTATCGCACTGTTGGAGGCCGAGGGCGAGCGCGCATCGGTTATCGGCAAGGTTGTCGAGGGCGAGGGTGTAACCATCATCTAACATTTCGATAGGATGAAGCAGCGAACAAGATTAGCGGTCTTTGCAAGCGGTAGTGGTAGCAACTACGAGGCTATTGTCGAGGCGTGTCGTGATGGACGCATTGATGCCGATGTTGTGTTGTTGGTATCGGATAAGCCTGGCGCAAAGGTGTTGGAGCGTGCCAAGCGTTACGGTACGGAGTGCTTTGCGTTCAATCCCAAGGATTACGAGTCGCGCGAGGCGTACGAGACGGTGTTGGCTACGATGCTTGATGAGCGTGAGGTCGATTATGTCTGCTTAGCGGGCTATATGCGCATCGTGGGTAAGGTGTTGTTGAGCCGCTATGAACAGCGCATCGTAAATATTCACCCCTCGTTGTTGCCCTCGTTTAAGGGAGCGCACGCTATTGAGGATGCAGTGGAGTATGGCGTGAAGATTTTTGGTGCTACAACACACTTCGTTGATGAGACTCTCGACGGAGGACGTATTATCGACCAGGGGGCTATCGTCTATGAGGGTAGCGATGTGGAGGAGTTGCGCGGATTGATTCACACCATCGAACATAAACTTTACGTTAAGACTATTAACAAACTGATAAACAAGAAGTATTAATATATGAGAGCATTAGTAAGCGTTAGCGATAAGTGTGGCGTTGTGGAGTTCGCTCAGAACTTGCGACGTCTCGGCTGGGAGATTATTGCCACGGGCGGCACAATGAAGCTACTCCAAGAGAGCGGTGTCGAGGTTATCAACATCAGCGATGTTACGGGCTTCCCCGAAATATGCGACGGTCGTGTCAAGACCCTCCATCCCAAGGTGCATGGCGGTCTGTTGGCACGTCGTGATGACGAGAGCCACCTGCAAGCCCTTCGCGATAACGGTATTGAGTTTATTGATATGGTATGCGTCAATCTCTACCCCTTCCGTCAGACCATTGCAAAGGAGGGTGTTACGATGGAGGATGCTATCGAGAATATTGATATTGGCGGACCTTCGATGTTGCGCTCAGCAGCCAAGAACTATCGCGACGTAACCGTTGTTTGCGATCCTCAGGACTATCAGCGTATCATAGCCGAGATAGAGCAGTCGGGTAATACGACGCTCGAAACACGTTTGCAGCTCTCGGCAAAGGCATATACCCACACGGCGGAGTACGATATGTGTATTGCTACGTATATGCGCGATAAGGCGGCTCTGAACGAGAAGCTGTTTGCGTCGTTCGACTTGGTGCAGACGTTGCGCTATGGCGAGAACCCCCATCAGTCGGCTAAGTTCTATCGTTCGGCAGACGAAGTTCCCTACTCGTTGGCTACGGCAAAGCAGCTCAATGGCAAGGAGCTATCGTACAACAATATTCAGGATGCCAACGCAGCGTTGAACATCGTCCGCGAGTTTTCGGAGCCTTTCTGTGTAGGCTTGAAGCATATGAACCCCTGTGGCGCCGCTATCGGCAAGGATGTCAAGGAGGCGTGGCAGAAGGCATACGAGGCAGATACGGTGAGCATCTTCGGAGGCATCGTTGCGGTAAACCGTGAGCTTACGGCAGAGGTTGCGGAGCTTATGAAGCCCATCTTCTTGGAGATTATTATGGCTCCCTCGTTCTCTGAGGAGGCTCTGGCGATACTCTCTACGAAGAAGAATTTGCGTCTGTTGCAGGTCGATATGTCGTCATCGTCGAATGGTCAGATGCAGTATGTTACGGTAAATGGCGGCGTGTTGGTGCAGGCCCTCGACACCGATACTCTTACGGTTGAGGAGTCGATGTGCGTTACTGAGCGTAAGCCCTCGGCGGCGGAGCTGTCGGATATGAACTTCGGTTGGCGTATCGTTAAGCACGTTAAGTCGAACGCTATCGTTGTGGTAAAGGATGGACATACCGTAGGTGTTGGTGCAGGTCAGATGAATCGTGTTGGCTCGGCAGAGATAGCCTTGAAGCAGGCCGCCGCAGCGGGATTTACGGAGAACCTCACTCTCGCCTCGGACGGCTTCTTCCCCTTTGATGATACCGTTACACTTGCCCAGAAGTATGGCGTTACGGCGCTCGTGCAGCCTGGTGGCAGTGTGCGTGATGAGGACTCGGTGAAGCGAGCCAACGAGTTTGGTATGACAATGACGATGACGGGTATGCGCCACTTCAAGCATTAGTGGTGGGGTAGTTATCGGAAGGTGAAGACGTATTAAATAATAATTAGGTGTATGAAAGTTTTGGTTATAGGCTCGGGTGGTCGCTGCCACGCTATTGTCGAGGCATTGTCGCGTTCGCCACGTGCCGAGAAGATATATTGCGCCCCAGGTAACGCAGGTATCGCCTCGTTGGCGGAGTGTGTAGCTATCAAGGATACGGCTGTCGAGGAGCTTGTGGCATTTGCTAAGAGCAACGACATCGGTCTTACGGTTGTAGGCCCCGAGGCGTCGTTGGCAGTAGGCGTTGTCGATAGATTCCGCGAGGAGGGCTTGCGCATCTTTGGTCCTACGAAGGCTGCAACGGAGATTGAGTCGAGCAAGGATTTTGCCAAGCGTCTTATGAAGAAGTACGACGTCCCCACGGCAGATTATGCTACGTTCAGCGACTTCGAGGAGGCTATGGCGTATGTACGTCGTGGCACGCTGCCTACGGTACTCAAATACGACGGCTTGGCGGCAGGCAAGGGTGTTGTCATCGCTGAGACGATGGAGGAGGCAGAGGCAACGCTGCGTGATATGCTTCTCGATACCAAGTTTGGCGAGGGCAGGGTAGTTATCGAGGAGTTCCTTACCGGAGAGGAGTTCTCGCTGATGTGCTTTGTTGCTGGCAATAAGATATGCCCGATGCCTGTGGCTCAGGACCATAAGCGCGCCTACGATAATGACGAAGGCCCTAATACGGGAGGTATGGGCGCATATACGTCGCTCCCCTTCATCACTGCTGAGGACCACGCCTACGCGATGCAGAATATTATGCAACGTGTCGCCGATGCTATGGTCGCGGAGGGTACTCCCTTTACGGGTGTGCTATACGGCGGTTTGATGAAGACCCCGCAGGGTATTAAGGTTATCGAGTTTAACGCCCGCTTTGGCGACCCCGAGACAGAGGTGGTGCTGCCACGCTTGAAGAGTGACGCTGTGGAGCTGTTCTCGGCAGTTGCGGAGGGTAAGCAGCCTGTTGCAGAGTGGTCGGAGGAGGCTACTTTGGGCATTGTCCTCGCGTCGAAGGGCTATCCAGGCAGCTACGATAAGGGTGCCGTGATACGTGGCACGGAGAACGTCGAGTCTAAGATATACCATATGGGTACGGCGCGTAAGGATGGCGAGTTGGTTACTGCTGGCGGTCGAGTGATGATTGTCGTGGCGTCGGCAAAGACGCTTGCCGAGGCTCAGCGTAAGGCACAGCAGGATGTCGAGCGTATCGAGTGTGATAATCTTTTCCATCGTACCGATATTGGCAATAAGGCGTTCAAATAGTTGCGATATAAACAATAAACGACGAAATAATAGTAGTGTATGGAAATAAACGGAAGAGAGATTTCTAAATCCATAAAGGCAAAATTGGCAGAGAAGGTTGCCACCTTCCCTGAAAAGTATGGCTCGACACCCAACCTGGTTGTCATCCTCGTCGGCGAGGACCCAGGTAGCGTATCCTATGTTACGGGCAAGGCGAAGACTGCAACCGAGATTGGTATTCGTAATACGACCATACGCCGTGATGAGAACATCTCGGAGGAGGAGCTGCTTGCACTTATCGACGAACTCAACCACGACGACGACGTTGATGGTATCTTGGTGCAGTTGCCTCTGCCGAAGCATATCGACGAGGATAAGGTTATCGCCGCCATCTCGCCCGATAAGGATGTGGACGCCTTCCACCCCTATAACGTAGCTCGACTATGGCTCAAACAACCCTGCTCGCTGCCCTGCACACCTAAGGGTATCATTAAGTTGTTGAAGAGCCACAATGTGCTTATCGAGGGACAAGAGGCCGTTGTTGTCGGACGAAGCAATATCGTGGGTCTGCCTGTTGCAAAGCTCCTCTTGGATAACAATGCGACGGTTACTGTGGCACACTCGCGCACCAAGAATCTCGCCGAGATTACCCGACGTGCCGACATCTTGGTAGTGGCAATAGGCAAGGAGCGATACATCAAGGCAGATATGATTAAGCCTGGCGCTGTGGTTATAGATGTCGGCGTAAATCGCGATAGTCGCAATGGTAAGCTCTGTGGAGATGTCGATTTTGAGGCTGCATCAAAGGTGGCTTCACATATCACACCTGTTCCAGGAGGTGTTGGTCCGATGACTATTACCTGCCTTATGGAGAATACTATTGATAGCTTTGTGCGTAAGATGGAGCGTAAGTAATTAATAACCTAAAATACATAACTTATGATTGAAAGATACAGCAGAGAGATAATGCGTAAGGTCTGGACCGAGCAGAATAAGTTTGACGCATACCTCAAAGTGGAGATTCTTGCATCGGAGGCTTGGAGCCAGCTTGGCGTAGTGCCTAAGGAGGATGTGGCAAAGTTGTGGAAGAGCGCGTCGTTCGACATCAATCGCATCTACGAGATTGAGCAGCAGACACGCCACGACATCGTAGCCTTTACCCGTGCCGTGAGCGAGACGTTGGGAGATGAGCGTAAGTGGGTACACTACGGTTTGACAAGCACCGACGTTGTTGATACGGCGAATGGCTACCTGCTCAAACAGGCAAACGCCGTGCTTATCGACGACTTGGAGCAGATGCTCGAAGTGTTGCGCCGTCGTGCCATCGAGTTCAAGGATACGCCCTGCATCGGTCGTACCCACGGCATCCACGCCGACATCACCTGCTTCGGTTTGAAGTGGGCGTTGTGGTACGAGGAGATGAAGCGTAACCTCACACGTTTTGTTGCGGCATCTCGTGCTGTCGAGGTGGGTAAGATTAGCGGTGCTGTGGGTAACTTTGCAAATATCCCGCCCTTTATTCAGGACTACGTATGCGAGAAGCTCGGCATCGAGAGCGCAAATATCTCGACGCAGGTTATCCAGCGCGACCGCCACGCCTACTATATGGCTACGCTTGCTGTTATCGCGTCGAGCATCGAGCAGATGGCGATGGAGATTCGTAACTTGCAGCGTACCGAGGTACACGAAGTTGAGGAGTCGTTTGGCAAGGGACAGAAGGGGTCGAGCGCTATGCCTCACAAGCGTAACCCCATTTCGAGTGAGAATATGTGTGGCTGTGCGCGTGTTATGCGTGGCTATATGGCGGCATTTTACGAGAATGTGGCACTGTGGCACGAGCGCGACATCTCGCACTCTTCAACCGAGCGTATCATCTTGCCCGATGCTACAATGTTGCTCGACTATATGCTGACACGCTTCCGTGGCATCCTCGAAAACCTTGTTGTGTTTAAGGATGTTATGATGGAGAATATCTATCGCACACGTAAGGTAATCTTCGCGCAGCGCGTGATGAATGCCCTTATCGACAAAGGTTTCTCGCGCGAGAAGGCATACGATACCGTGCAGCCTGTGGCTATGCGCGCTATGAGCGAGCGTGCCGACTATCAGGAGCTACTTGCCCAGACCCCCGAGGTTATGGCGGTACTCTCACGCGAGGAGCTTGATTCGTGCTTCACGTTGGAGTACTATTTGAAGAATGTTGATTTCATATTTGATCGCGTCGGCATTTAGCTTGGCGTGATAAGGGTACATCTGTGTCCTATCCCCAAAAGTAGAGTACCGTGGGCTGTACGTTTTAGTACTATCCCACGGTACTCTACTTTTGCGATAGAACACATCTGTAACCCTTCTGACACCAAGCTGCCTCGCACTGCCACGCACGACTGAGAACGACTGAGAACGACTGAGAATGACTGAGAATGACTGTGTTTCTGCGGTTGCGGATAACGCACCTGACTATTCTCAGCCTTTCTCAGCCTTTCTCAGCCTTTCTCAGTCTTTCTCAGTTTTTCTCAGTCTTTCTTAGTCTTTCTCAGTTTTTCTCAGTCTTTCTCAGTCTTTCTTAGTCGTCCCGTCGTCCCGTCGTCTCGTCGTCCCGTCGTCTCGTTGTCTCGTCGTCCCGTTGTCCCGTCATCCTGTCGTCCCGATCCTTTTCGCGCTTACTTCTCCCTTTTCAGCACGTAGCGCACCATCAAAAAGTTTATCGGGAACGATACGGTATATACCACTGGCGTTACAATTACGTCGGGAAGTGCCACAAGGCGGCATAGCGTGAAGCCGCCCAACTGTATGAGATAATAGACGCCCGAGCTAATAGCAAAGCCCACGGCACGACGTACCGTAGGCTTGGTATGAAATGTTACGTAGTTCGATAGCGTGAAGTTGATAATCATCCACGAGGCGTAGCCCAAAGTGTAGGCAACGGCGTGTGGAATGATGTTGCACAGTAGCAGATATACGATGTTGTGGGCGATAAACGACACTGCACCCACCACCACAAACTTCAAAAATTCGTGCGTACTCCTACCACTTGTCATACCTTACTCTTGCTTCTCGGGTGGCAACCATAGGTAAATCTTCGACTCGGTGCCATCTCTCAGTCGCTTGATATTTTTGCGGTGTGTCCATACAAGCATAATGGCGACAACCCACGAGAAGACGATGAACGGAACACTCATATACGGAGAACTTGCGTCGTAGGTCATCGTCGAGAATATAAGCACGAGGATAGGGTAGCAGCAGCCAGCGACCATCGACGCCAACGACACATAGTGCCAAATAGCAAATACTAAGGCCCAGATACCAAAGCAGATAAGCACCAGCGGCGGGTAAATGCCCGTACCTGCACCAAGCAGCGTGGCAACGCCCTTGCCGCCCTTGAAGCCCGCAAATATCGGGAACACGTGTCCGAGGACTACGGCGATGGTGGCGATGATGCGAAGGTTGATGAGCCACGCATCGTTGATAGAGTCGTCGAAACGCATTATTGCGGTGAGCATTACCGCACCGAAGCCCTTGAAGTAGTCTATAATAAATACAGGTATAGCTGCTCGTTTACCGAGTACGCGCAACATATTTGTTGTGCCAGCATTCTTCGAGCCGTGTTCGCGAATATCTATGCCATAATATTTCTTACCAATCCATACGGCGCTTGGTATCGAGCCAAGCAGATACGCTATTAGTACCAACGTGATGGCACAATAGTATGTAAGTACTCCCCACTCTTGCATAATTAGTTTGTATTAGGTTAATAGTCAGCGTATAAAGCCATACACCGAGTATATAGGTTAATACAAAGATACAAAAAAAATGTCAATTTCAAAATTTTAAGTAAATACTCTTGTGCAGCCTCTTGTTGAAACATACGAAAAAATAGCTCGTATGGTTGGTTTTTACCAAAAAAATATATACCTTTGATATATTAAAATGAATAAAACCTAAAAAACTGAATTTTTATGCAGCTAAAACTCAACCCGAGCGCCATTAAGGACTCTGTTACCGATCTGCGTTGGTGGTCGTCAATGGGACAGATTGTCTTAGGATGTCTGTTGGTGGCTATCGCCTTTGTGATATTCATTAACCCTTACGACATGGTTCCTGGTGGTGTCTATGGTCTCGCGCTCGTACTGCACAACCTATTCCCCTCGATACAGGTGGGTACTTTTGGTTATATGTTCGATGTGCCGTTGATTCTCACCGCGTTGCTTATCTTTGGTGGTAAGTTTGGCGGTCGCACAATCTTTGCATCGTTCGTTACCCCGGGTCTTATGAACCTGCTCGACTACTTGGTATATCCTAATCAGGCAGCTATTGAGGCTCTCGACCCGACGCTTTTGCTTAATGGATATGTCGATTTGAGCTCTCACCTGATGCTTGCAGCTATCATCGGTGGCTGTTTCAGTGGTGTAGGTGTAGGTTTGGTTATCCGCAACAACGCTGCTACGGGCGGTACGGATATTACGGGTATGCTTCTGCATAAGTTCGCTAAGATGAAGTTTGCAAATGGCGTGTTGCTCTCTGACGCTTTCGTCGTTCTTTGCGGTCTGATTGTTATCGGCTTTGGCGTAGGTCTGCCCGATGGTAAGGAGGGTCAGGGTCTGCTGCTCTCGCTCTACTCGGCGGTATGTATCTTCGTAAATGCCAAGATCTTGGGCTATACTATCGACGGTGCGTCGCGCGATAAGTTGCTATACATCATCTGCGACCAGCACTCGGAGGCTATGCGTGAGTATATCCTCCACGAGCTTAACCGCGGCGGTACCTATATCAAGGCGCAGGGTCTCTATACACGCAACGACAAGGAGATGATATTCCTGGTAGTAAACCGCAAGGAGGTACGCAACGTACAGCACAAGATTAAGGAGTTTGACCCTCGTGCCTTTGTGGTTGTTACCGACGCTTACGACACCTTTGGCGAGGGCTTCAAGCCCTTCCCACAGGAGGATGGTATGCCCACCGAATAGAGAGAATGATACCAACAGGCGGGCTTAGGTGTCGCTGTTGGCTCATTATAAATATTAACGATTTGATGGTATCGCTACGGAGCAGTTGCACCGTGGCGGTATTGTCGGTTATAAAAGGCTTCTATTATGACAAATATATCTGTAAATGGTTTGCGCCCCTTGACTGGTAGCGGTCGCAAGCTCTATATCGAGACCTACGGTTGCCAGATGAATGTTGGCGACTCGGAGATTGTTGTCTCTATTATGCAAGAGGAGGGGTATCGCTATACCGACTCGTTGGAGGAGGCAGATGTAGTGTTAATCAACACCTGCTCTATCCGCGATAATGCCGAGCAGCGCATCTGGGGACGTCTGAGTGAGATGCGTCGTATGCGCAAGCAGAAGCCGTCGCTCATTATTGGCATTATCGGCTGTATGGCGGAGCGCCTCAAAGAGAAACTTACCGAGGGTGGCTCGGGTGTCGATATTGTTGCAGGCCCCGATGCCTATCGTGATTTGCCGCGCCTTGTGCGTGAGGTGGACAACGGGCAGAAGGGTGTCAATGTCGAGCTATCGAAGGAGGAGACCTATGCCGAGATTGCCCCTGTGCGCCTCGATAGGAATGGCGTGAGCGCATTTATTGCTATTATGCGTGGTTGCAACAACTACTGTTCGTATTGTGTCGTGCCTTATACTCGCGGCATCGAGCGTAGCCGTCCTGCCGATACCATTGTCGAGGAGGCTCGTACGCTCTTTGCAAATGGTTACCGCGAGGTTACACTATTGGGTCAAAATGTAAACTCGTACCGCACGGGCGATGTTGATTTTCCAGAGCTGTTGAAGCGTGTGGCAGATATATCGCCTCTGTTGCGTGTGCGCTTTGCTACGTCGCACCCCAAAGACATCAGCGATAAGCTGCTCGAAACAATGGCTGCTACGCCAAACATCTGTCGCGCCATACATCTCCCTGCGCAGTCAGGCTCTACCGAGATGCTGAAACGTATGAACCGTAAATATACGCGTGAGTGGTACTTGGAACGTGTGGCGGCGATACGACGTCTGATGCCCGATTGTGCCATCACCACCGACCTTATTGCGGGCTTTGCACACGAGACCGAGGAGGAGCATCAGCAGACGTTGTCGCTTATGCGCGAGGTGCAGTACGACTTCGCCTATATGTTTAAGTATTCGGAGCGCCCTGGCACCTTTGCACAGCGCAACCTTGGCGACGACATCCCCGAGGATGTCAAGACACGCCGTCTTACCGAGATTATCGACCTGCAAAATCAACTCTCGGAGCAGAGCAACAAGCGCGATGTAGGTAAGGAGTTCGAGATATTAGTGGAGTGTACGTCGAAGCGTAGCGAGGAGCAGCTATCGGGTCGTACATCGCAAAATAAGATGGTCGTCTTTGACCGTGGCAACCATAAGGTTGGCGACTATGTGAAGGTACGCATCACTGGCTGCTCGTCAGCAACTCTCTTCGGCGAAGAGATTTAGGCTATCGAGGTCGGGCTACATACTTAGGCTCAGAGTGAGATAATAGGAGCAGTTTAGTCTGCTATATATAGTTTACGACCGTTAGTAGGGTAGCATAAAAAAGTACCGCTTTCCGTAAGGAGAGCGGTACTCTGTTTTAGCCTATGGCTACAACCTATTAGAGGTTGCCATAAGCTGTTGAAGTTGAAGCGTCTATGCTTGCCGTAGCGTTCATAGTGCCATCCGATACAACCTCGTTGTCGTTAGCCTTGAAGAATACCACGCCATACTTCAACGTGCCTTCACCCTTGTATGAACGAAGCAACTTAGATGCAGCGCCAGCGGTACCAAGATATACCGAGTTGCTGCTAAGCGTGATACCGCCATTAGCGTTATCCGTAGCTACCCACTCAGTGGCCGTATCCGTAAGACCGAGCTTGCGGTTTGTAGCAGCCTCAGACGAGTACAAGTACTGATTCTCATTAACAAACTTGATGTAGTAGGTGTTTGCCTTGCCATCAACTGCGATAAGCTCTATTTCTGACTTCTCGTAGCTTGTTGTAATAGATGGGTCCTTAGTCAGTTCACCATCAACGAATGAGTAGTTGTCGGTGTAGAGGTCTGTTGATACGCCCGTACATACGTGATAGGGGTACGACGACCAATCAGAGTCGTTGTACTCTGTTAGGTAACCAGCCATAAAGTAAGTACCAGCTGATAGGTTAGCAACCTTGCTAATCATCGTGTAAGTACCTGTACCAGGCTCAGGCTCAGGCTCGGGTTCTGGCTCAGGCTCAGTAGCAGTAAAGCGCTCGCCAGTCAAGCCTGCAAAGTCGCCTGCCTGAGCGAAGATAATCTGCATAGCACCATTGTTGATAGAAGAGATACCCTTGATAGTACCAGAGCCTTGTGCTACGGTCTCAGCACCATAAGATGCGTACTTCGACGAGAATACAACGAACTTGTTGCCCTCGGCATCCTCGATGTTGATAGA
>JAFQAN010000003.1 GCA_017416915.1 Alistipes sp.
CTCAGCGGGAATACCCTCGCCACCGAGGTCGCCACCCCAAGCACCGTCCTTAACGAACTTGAACTCAGAAGCGGTTGTAAGCTCGAAGCCATAGGCAACGAAGTAACCCTCAATAACATACATAGTAGTACCCGATGCGGGTTCCCAACCGTTGTGAGTACCTACCAACGACCAGATAGAAGCCTCCAAATCGGGCTCGGGTTTCTCGCCCGCCTTAGCCGCCTGCTTTACAGCAACGCTCTTGGTAAGTGCGCCGTAGGTAAGAGTGATGGTAGCCTCACGTGCCTCCTCAGTCTCGTTAGCCTCAACGAAGTAGGTAACCTTGTCGGCTACGGTAACGTCGGTAATCCACGCGGCGTCAGCCTCAGCGGTAAGCTTGGTACCCTCAACGGCATTCTTCAACTCATAGGTAATCTCGCCGTTGCCACCGTCAGCTGTGAAATCTACTGATGTTGCCGAAGTGATGTTAAGCTCAGCCTCTGCGGGTGCAGGTGTAGGCTTCACCTCGGGTTCCTCGTTACAAGCCACTGCCAGCAGGGGCAAAGCGAGGAGCAAATAGAATAACTGTTTTGCTTTCATAGTGCAATTGATTAATTAATTGGTAATAAAATAGTTGTCTTTTTGTATTCTGTTCTGTGCCAAAATGTTAAATGCCATATCGACCCTTCGAGTTAGGGCGTTGGCATAAAAACTTTGCCATATTATTAGACAAAAATATTAATTTTTCCATAAACTGCCAAAAAAAAGTACAAAAAAAGGAGACCACGGGATATATTTCCCGAGGTCTCGTTCACTCTCCGTTCCGCTCTCTCGCGGTGTCGAAGGCTCCTATTTTAGATACTTATCGAGCCAGCCGAAGAACTCGCGGTTCCAAACAACCGAGTTCTGAGGCTGGAACACCTGGTGTGCCTCATTCTCGAACGACACTAAGCGGGCGTCGATGCCGCGAACACGTGCTGCCGTGAATGCCTCCAACGACTGGGTGTAGGGGATGCGGTAGTCCTTCTCGCCCGTGATAATCATAATCGGCGTATCCCAGTTGGCAACCAACTTATGGGGTGAGTTGGCGTAAGAGCGCTGTGCCGTAGCATTAGCCTTGTCCCAATATGCGCCGCCGTAGTCGTTCGTAACGAAGAATAGCTCTTCGGTATGACCATACATCGACTCGAAGTTGAAGATGCCGCAGTGTGCGATAAACGCCTTAAAGCGCTTCTGGTGAACGCCTGCAAGGTAGTAGGTAGAGTAGCCGCCATACGACGCACCTACACAGCCCATACGGTCGTTATCTACCCACGGCTCCTGGGCAACGGCGTCGATAGCCGAGAGGTAGTCGCGGATGTTCTGTCCCGAGTAGTCGCCCGAAATCTGGTCGGTCCACTCCTGACCAAACGAGGGGCAGCCGCGGCGGTTGGGAGCTACGACAACATAGCCCTGTGCCGCCATAAGCTGGAAGTTCCAGCGGTAGCTCCAAAACTGCGATACGATGCTCTGAGGACCACCCTGGCAGTAGAGCAACGTGGGGTACTTCTTCGTGGGGTCGAAGTCGGGAGGAAGGATAACCCACGTAAGCATCTGCTTGCCGTCGGTAGTGGTAATCCAGCGCTCCTGCACCTCGCCAAAACGGATGTTATCGTATATCTCGCGGTTTACGTCGGTAAGCTGCGTAAGCTCGCCCGTCGAGGTGTTCACGTCGTAAAGCTCGACAGCCTTAGAGATGGTGTTCATATTTGCCACAATCTTACCCTCGGCCATTGTGAACGAGTTGATGTCGTGGTTGCCACGTGTGATATGCTTCAAATTGCCATCGAGGTCGATGTGTGCAATCTGATGTGTGCCACGCCACGGAAGCACAAAGTATAGCGCCTCGTTGCCATCCCACACCACCTCCGTAGCACAGATGTCGTGGCCGCGGGTGATATACTTAACGCTATTTGTAGCAAGGTCATAGACCCACAAACGCTGCTGGTCGGCCTCGTTGCCAGCGCGGCGCTGCGAGCGGAAGGCAATCTTCTCTCCGTCGGGCGAGAAGACGGGGTATTTGTCGTAGCCTACGAAAGGCTCCTCGGCAGTAGCTACCTCCTTGGTGAGGTTGCGCGAAAGCTCGGTGGCAAAGTCGTAGAGGAAGATGTCCGAGTCGGTCGAGAGGGCATACTCCGTACCCTTCAACGGCTTGCACGTGTAGGCGAGCTTCGTGCCATCTGGCGAGAGACGAATCTCGGCGGTGTCGAAGTAGGGTGCAAGGGGTGCATCCCACGCAGCGTCGGCGCCGATGATGTCCTTACCCTCCGAAATCTTGTTGTCGGCATACTCCGCAGCGAAGATGTGCAGGTATGAGCCGTCATCCCAATAGTCCCAGTGGCGCACCATAAGGTCGTCATATATGCGCACCTGCGATTTGTCCATATCGGCGTACTTATCCGAGCCCTTCAACGGCGCAACCTTCACGCGCTGAACGTAGAAGGCGTGGTCGCCCGCGATGCCGAAGCCCTCGACATCCTTCTCAAAGGCGGTAAGCTGGCGTACGTTGCCGCCCTCCGTATCCATAGCCCACACCTGCGAGCTACCCGAGCGGTTTGACAGGAAGGCGATGTTGTCGTTGTCAATCCACTGTGGAGCGCTATTTGAGGAGTTGTAGTCGGTCAAGCGTCGCTCCTCGCCCGATGCCATATCGCGCAGCCACAGCGTTGTGATGCCGCGATTCTCGGCGAGGTTGTACTCGGTGAGCGTGTAGAGTAGCTTTGTGCCGTCAGTAGAGAGGGTTTGTGAGCCGATACGGCCCATCTTCCACATAACCTCGGGGGTAAACTTACCCGCAGCCTTCTCGGCGTCGGTCAGAGCATTGTCAATCGCCAAGGGTGTTGCGCCACCCTCTGCCTCGCTCTTCTCGTTGCAGCAGCCCGCAGCGAGAAATGTTGCAAATGTCATAATAAAGAGAACTTTTTTCATAAAATATGGTTTATAAATTTACTTAATTGGCGGTAGTTTAGTATCTTTGCACCCAACAACAATGCTTAACAACGCTACATATTCCATTTACATCGGCTCTTCGCAGATACTCTTTGTCGGCGAGAAGCCCGATGCACGTTATACGACCATTGCCGTTGATGGCGAATTGTCGGTTTCGAGAGCGAAAGTAATAAAAAAAGTTGAGACCGACAAATTTATAGCTATCATCACCCCTCAACC
Organism: Alistipes sp.; assembly: GCA_017416915.1. Lineage (GTDB taxonomy): Bacteria > Bacteroidota > Bacteroidia > Bacteroidales > Rikenellaceae > Alistipes. The sequence goes on from JAFQAN010000003.1 coordinate 3,187, forward strand.
CGCCGTTACGTTCGAGCGTTTTGCGGCGCAGTTTGTGCTTGTTGAGGCGGCGGGAGGCGCTGTGATGAACGAGCGCGGCGAGCTGCTGATGATACTCCTTCGCCACCGCTGGGACCTGCCCAAAGGACACGTCGAGGCGGGCGAGAGTGGCGCCGAGGCGGCGGTGCGCGAGGTGGAGGAGGAGACCTCGGTGAGGGCGCAACTATGTGGTGAAGAGCCGCTTGCCGTTACCTTCCACGCCTACGACACCTACGGCCGTTGGGAGCTAAAACGTACCGAGTGGTGGGAGATGAGTGCCACGCGCTGCGACCTCCGAGCGCAAGCCGAAGAGGGCATCGCAGAGGTTAGATGGTGTCCGTTTGCCGAGGTGGCAAAAAACTTAATGCAGAGCTACGAGACAATTAAACAGGTGGTTGCTGCGTTAGGCATTTATAGCGAAAAACGATAGATTATGAATAAGATACTTTGGGTCGATGACGAGATAGACCTACTCAAACCGCACGTGATGTTCTTGGTGTTGAAGGGCTATGATGTCGATACCTGCAACAACGGCTACGACGCTGTGGAGATGGTGGGAGCAACCGCCTACGACCTTGTCATCCTCGACGAGATGATGCCTGGTATGACGGGTCTCGAAACGCTACCTCTGATAAAGGCGGCACGACCCTCGCTGCCTGTAATTATGGTTACTAAGAGCGAGGAGGAGAACATTATGGATAAGGCGATAGGCTCGAAGATTGCCGACTACATCATCAAGCCCGTAAACCCCAACCAGGTGCTGCTCTCGATAAAGAAGAACTTGCACTCGCAGCAGCTCGTTACGGAGCAGACCACGGCAGACTACCGTTCGGAGTTCGGACGCATCGCCGCGCAGCAGCAGTCGGCATCGACGTTCGCGGATTGGTGTAACCTATATCGCCGCTTGGTGGGGTGGGAGATTGAACTCGCTGGCTCGTCGGACCGTAGCATCAGTGAGGTGCTTAGCTATCAGAAACACGAGGCAAATCAGGAGTTTAGCAAGTTCGTTCGTCGTAATTACTACGACTGGATAAACCGTCGAACGGCGGAGGAGGAGATACCCGTGATGTCGCATACGTTGATGCGTCGTCGCATATTTTCGGAGGTGGATAGCTCGTCGAAAACCACACTTATACTCATCGACAATATGCGTTACGACCAGTGGCGTACCATTGAGCCGATGTTGCGCGGATACTTCGACGTGAAGGTCGATGACTTCTACTGCGCCATCCTTCCTACGGCGACGCAGTATGCCCGAAACGCCCTCTTTGCGGGGCTTATGCCGTTGGCTATCGACCGTCTGATGCCCGAGCGCTGGCTCAACGACAACGAGGATGGTGGTAAAAATCAGTACGAGGAGGAGTTTCTGCGTAGGTTAGTGTCGCAGTCGGGCAAAAACTACCGTATGACCTTCGATAAGTTGGTGCGCCCCGAGGCAGGACGCAAGCTTTTGGATAATATGCAGCGCATCTACGACGCCGACTTCTCGGTAATCGTCTATAACTTCCTCGACATCCTCTCGCACGCCCGCACCGAGACCGACATCATACGTGAGCTTACCGACGACGAGGCGGCATTCCGCTCACTCACGCGCTCTTGGTTTGAACACTCGGAGCTATATACGCTCTTCAAGATGCTCTCCGAGCGCGGACATAAGGTTATCGTTACCTCCGACCACGGAACAATACGTGTGGATAACCCCGTGCGCGTTACGGGCGATAGGGAGACCTCGGCAAATCTGCGTTATAAGACGGGTCGTAACCTCGCGTATAATGCGCGCGATGTATATGAGGTATTGCGCCCCGAGGATGTGCAGCTGCCCTCGGGACGTCTCACGTCGAGCTATATCTTCGCCTATAACCGCGACTTCTTGGTCTATAACAACGACGCAAACAAACATATTAGATATTATAAAAATACCTTCCAGCACGGCGGTATCTCGATGGAGGAGATGATTGTGCCGTATGTGGTGTTGCAAGCAAAGTAAATAGCCTATGGAAAAGATTATTCAGATAGAGTCGCTCGACGAGTTGGACGGCGTAGCTCAGGCGGTCATCGACTCGCTCAACGGACGTACGGTGGTGGCCTTTGATGCCCCTATGGGAGCGGGTAAGACCACACTTATCAGCCGTATCGCTGCGCTACTCGGAGCGGAGGATGATGTTACAAGCCCTACATTTGCCATTGTAAATCAGTACGAGGGGAGCGAACGCACTATATATCACTTCGATATGTACCGTATCGAGCGTATTGAGGAGGCTCTCGACTTTGGCTCCGAGGAGTATCTATCATCGGGCGAGCTGTGCCTTGTGGAGTGGCCCGAGAAGATTGAGGCTTTGCTGCCCGACGATACGATGGTGGTGAAAATCGAAATTTTGTCGGACAGCGCTCGACGTTTTGTAATTCGATAAAAATGTGTAACTTTGTGCCTCAAATCTAAAAGATTATGGAGAAGTACGAATCGAAACAACAGCAAATACACCACCCCGCAGCGTTGATATTTCCGATTATCTCGCGTATGGACTTTCTTACCCCTGCGATGCAGGATAAGGTCGAGGAGTGGGAGGCTACGCCCGATAGCTGCTCGTTCAAGGCAAAGGGCTTCAAGATTGCACTGCGCATCGCTGAGCGCGTTGAAAATAAGCACGTTAAGATTGTTACCGATGAGGGTGGTGTGCCTATCGACTTCACGTTTTGGATTCAGTTGCACGAGGTGTCTAGTAACGATACCCGCGTGAGAATGGTACTCCACGCCGAGCTGAATATGATGATGCGAATGATGATTGGTGGCAAGATACAGAGTGGCTTGGACCAGGCTGTCGAGGGTTTGGCTACGGCTCTTAATAACTTCCGATAGGGGCTGCCTAACTCCAATATTATTTGCGTAGCAGCACGATACGTCGCATAAAAAAAGCGAATTATTTTTGTTTTTTGTTGCAAATTACCACAATAAGGTGTATATTTGCGGACCTTTTATGGCTTTGATTGTATAAATTAACATAACAAAATAAAAATTTAAGATCATGACAAAGGCAGACATCGTAAACGAGATTGCAAAATCTACGGGCGTAGAGAAGATTCAGGTTCAGGCCATCGTAGAGGCTTTTATGGAGAATGTTAAGGGCGCAATGATCAAGGGAGAGAATGTTTACTTGCGCGGTTTTGGTAGCTTTATCATCAAGAAGCGCGCTACCAAGGTTGCTCGTAACATCTCGAAGAACACCACTATCACTATCCCCGAGCACAATATCCCCGCTTTCAAGCCCTCTAAGAGCTTCTCGAACGAGGTAAAATAAGTAAAACCTTAATACATTATAATTATGCCAAACGGAAAGAAGCACAAGCGTCATAAGATGGCGACGCACAAGCGTAAGAAGCGTCTTCGCAAGAATCGTCATAAGAAGAAGTAGTCTTCGCTTATTGACAAAGGGTTAGGGCTGACTGACGGTCAGCCTTACCTATTTTGAGACTTCGGATTGATAGTGCCGAAGTGAGTTATTAACCGTAATTTACATTGAACAATGAACAGAGAACTTATTATCAATGTAAATCCAACGGAGGTCTCGATAGCACTCTGTGAGGACAAGGTGCTTGTCGAGCTTAACAAAGAGCAGTGTCAGACGGGCTTCTCGGTAGGCGACATATACTTAGGTCGCGTACGCAAGATAATGCCTGGACTGAACGCAGCATTCGTAAACATAGGACACGAGAAGGATGCCTTTATCCACTACCTCGACCTCGGCGCACACTTCGCCTCGCTCACACGCGTTGTCGATAGCCGTCGTGCCGCCAAGCGTCCAGTGCGTGTTGAGGGCATGAAGCTCGAACCCGTATTGGAGAGAGAGGGACGTCTGGGAGACCACCTGCAAGTGGGTCAGATAGTGATGGTGCAGATTGCCAAGGAGGCAATATCTACCAAGGGTCCACGCCTCACGGCAGATATATCGCTCGCAGGACGCAACGTGGTACTTGTACCCTTCTCTAACAAGGTGATGGTATCGACCAAGATACGCTCGAACGCTGCAAAGAAACGACTGAGAAAGGTTGCACAGGAGGTGCTACCGCAAAACTTCGGTGTCATAATACGTACTGCGGCAGCCGATGCCGATGACACCGACATCAAACAAGACATACTCTCTCTTATCGAGAGATGGAACAAGGCTTTGGGCGAGATACGCCGAAGCGAGGCTCCTGCCCGCCTGATGAGCGAGATGAGCCGTGTAAACACCATTATTCGCGACTCGTTGAACGACACCTTCTCGCAGATTAGTGTCGATGACGAGACGATGTATAACGAGATTAAGAGCTACGTGCAGGTCATCAAGCCCGATATGGCACGACTTGTAAAGCTCTACAAGGGCAAGGTGCCTATCTTCGATAACTTCGATGTCGCGAAACAGATTAAGTCGTTATTTGCAAAGTACGTGTCGCTCCGTCGTGGAGCATACCTTATCATCGAGCATACCGAGGCGATGCACGTCATCGACGTAAACTCGGGAAACCGCACTAAGGCAGAGGATGACCAGGAGCAGACAGCCTTGGAGGTAAACCTCGCTGCGGCGGCAGAGATAGCGCGTCAGTTACGCCTCAGAGATATGGGCGGCATCGTGATAGTCGATTTTATCGATATGCGTAAGGCGCAGAGCCGCCAGACGCTCTATCAGGAGATGCAGAAGCTGATGGCTACGGATAAGGCGAAGCATACGATACTTCCCTTGACGAAGTTCGGACTTATGCAGATTACCCGCCAGAGGGTGCGCCCCATCGCCGTTGCCGAGACCTCGGATGTATGTCCCACGTGCCACGGCACAGGCAAGGTTGAGCCTACCATTCTGCTCGAAAAGAAGATTGAGGGTCAGATACAGCGTCTCGCCTCGGAGGGATGTCGCTACGTACACCTTCGCCTCAGCCCCTATGTTGCATCGTATCTGCGCCACGGCGTGTGGTCGCTCAGAATGCGTTGGATGTGCAAGTATAAGCTACGTATCAAGCTCACGTCAGATCAAAGCGTGGGTATGATTGATGTAAACTATCTCGATAAGAGGGGCAACTCGCTACTTGTCGGATAGTAACTTTGAATCGCTATGTTGTAAGGCGATATGAACTCTCTTGTAGATGTCGTTCGTAAGTCCAAACGTGCGGGCGAACTTTGTAAAAGTTTGGAAATAAAAGGCTCTACCGTCCATCTGAGACAGATGGTCGGCGGAGCCTATTCGCTTTATGCCGCCGCGACGGTACTCCGTCGAGGCGGTATTCATATCTTTGTGGCGGACGATAGAGACACCGCCGCATACCTTCTCAACGACTTCTACGAGCTGCTTGACGAGGAGCGCGTCGTATTCTTCGCCTCGGGCTATAAGCGCTCGGTGGCGTATGGTGCTGAGGATGCTCAGGGTCTGGTGCGACGCACCGAGGCGCTAAACGCCATTGCCACGTTCAAGTCCGACTACTTGGTGGTATGTACCTATCCCGAGGCGTTGGCAGAGGCTGTTGTGGACCGTGAACGTATGGAGCAGCAGTCGCTACGTATCGCCGTGGGCGATAAGGTTGCGCAGACCGATTTGGTAGAGTGGTTGCAGCAGTCGGGTTTTGTGCGTGTCGATTTTGTATATGAGCCAGGGCAGTACTCGGTGCGTGGTGGCTTGGTCGATGTCTTCTCGTATGTGGAGTCGCGACCCTACCGTATCGACCTCTTTGGCGACGAGGTGGACTCGCTGCGCCGCTTCGATATTTCGAGCCAGCTCTCGGCGGAGCGCCCCTCGGTGGTGGAGATTATACCGAATATGATGCGCGACGACGAGGCGCGCGATAGGGTGTCGCTTGCCCGTTTTGTTGGCGATGCCAGCTGGTGGGTGGACGATGCCGACTATGTGTTGCGCAAGGTGGCAGATGTGCGAAGTAAGCTTCTCGAACAGGCCGCCGACAGGGAGGATGCCGAGCAGGCAGCCCGTCGTGTAACATCGCGCAATGTGCTACTTGCGGACCTTGCGGAGTGTAGCCTTGTGCTGCGCAAAGATAACCTCAAAGAGCGTCCTGCCACTACGACGCTCACCTTTGACACTGCGCCACAGCCCTCCTTTAATCGCAACTTCGAGCTTTTGGCGGACGATATTCGCTGGAATACCGAGCGCGGATACCGCACCTATATCCTCTCGCACAACAAGGCGCAAATAGAGCGTTTGGTGAATATCTTTCATCGCTCGGGACGACGTGCCGTCGAGTTCGACTCGGCAGATGTTGTGCTGCACGAGGGCTTTGTGGATAATGCCCTGAAAGTGTGCCTATATACCGACCACCAAATATTTGACCGCTATCAGCGCTACCGCATACGTGGCGAGATTAAGCGTGATGAGCAGATGACCGTCGCGGAGCTTAACGCCCTGAAAGTGGGTGACTATGTGGTCCATATCGACCACGGCGTAGGACGCTTCGGCGGCTTGGTAAAGCTCAACGACAACGGACACATCAAAGAGGCTATCAAGCTGGTTTATAAGGATAACGACATACTCTTTGTCAATGTCCACGCCCTGCATCGCATATCGCGCTATAAGAGTGGCGAGGGCGAGCCTCCGAAGATATATAAGCTCGGCAACGGAGCGTGGCAGAAGCTCAAAACAGCGACGAAAAAGGCGGTTAAGGATATATCGCGCGAGCTTATTGCGCTCTATGCTAAGCGCAAGGCGTCGAAGGGCTTTGCCTTCTCGGAGGATGGCTACTTACAGCACGAGTTGGAGGCATCGTTCAAGTGGGAGGATACGCCCGACCAGCAGTCTGCCATTGCGGCGGTCAAGCACGATATGGAGTCCGACCAGCCGATGGACCGTCTGGTATGTGGCGACGTGGGCTTCGGCAAGACCGAGGTGGCTATACGTGCGGCGTTCAAGGCGGCGGTGGATGGCAAGCAGACGGCGGTGCTTGTGCCTACGACCATCTTGGCATTGCAGCACTACCGCTCCTTCTCGGAGCGCCTCAGAGACCTGCCCGTTACGGTTGAGTATCTCAATCGCACGAAGTCCGCGAAGGAGACGCGCCGCATAATCGAGGAGCTTAAACAGGGCAAGATAGATATTCTCATAGGCACTCATAAGATGCTCTCGAAGCAGGTTGAGTGGCACGACCTCGGTCTGCTTGTCATCGACGAGGAGCAGAAGTTTGGCGTGGCAGCCAAGGAGAAGCTGACGCAGATGTCCGTGGCTGTCGATACGCTGACACTCACCGCAACACCCATCCCGCGCACGTTGCAGTTCTCGCTGATGGGTTCGCGCGACCTCTCGGTAATATCTACGCCGCCACCCAACCGCCAACCTATCACCACCGAGTCGCACCTGTTCAGTGAGCAGATAATTCGTGATGCCATCGAGGAGGAGCTGGCGCGTGGTGGTCAGGTCTATTTCGTGCATAACCGCGTTGAGGACCTTATGACGTTGCAGGGGATGATTACGCGACTATGTCCCAAGGCGCGTGTGGGCGTCGGTCATGGACGTATGCCCGCCGAGCAGCTCGAACGCCTCATTATGGACTTTATATATGGCGAGTTCGACGTGTTGCTCTCGACGACCATTGTCGAGAATGGCATAGATATACCCAATGCTAACACCATCATTATCAACGATGCACACCGCTTTGGTCTTAGCGACCTGCACCAGCTACGTGGACGTGTTGGGCGCTCCGACCGCAAGAGCTTCTGCTATCTGCTCTCGCCCCCCGACGAGCTTATTGGCAGCGATGCCCGTCGTCGTCTGCGCGCCATCGAGGAGTTCTCGGATTTGGGTTCGGGCTTCAATATCGCGATGCAGGACCTCGATATACGTGGTGCGGGTAACCTGCTCGGTGCCGAGCAGAGCGGCTTTATTGCCGATGTGGGCATCGAGACCTACCAGAAGATACTCAATCAGGCGATTTCGGAGCTACGTGCCGAGGGTCTCGATACGTCGGGTCTTAGTAGCGAGGAGAACGACGCTATGCGAGATGTTAAGTTTGTCGATGACGCAACTATCGACATAGATATAGATGCCTCAATTCCCGATAGTTATGTGCGTTCACAGAGCGAGAAGCTGCGCCTCTATCGCGAGATTGACGCTATGCGCGACGACGCCCAGTTCGAGGCGTTCAAGGCGCGTATGGAGGACCGCTTTGGCAAGCTGCCGCAGCCACTCTTGGAACTTATCGACGTGGTGAAGCTGCGCCGCGAGGCTGTAAACCTCGGTATGGAGCACGTCAAGGTGAAGAATGGTTTGATGATTGTGCGCTTCGTGGGCGACAACAACTCGCCATACTTCAAGAGCGAGACATTCCTCGCGCTGCTACGCAAGGTTGTTGCCGAGCCAGACAGATTTGTTGTCAAGCAATACAATAATCGACTATCAATGACCGTTAGAAAGATATACTCGATTGCCGAAGGTGTCGAGATGTTGCGCCGTTTGGGAGCTTCGGAGGAGGCGTAAAAAGTTGAAAATTAACCAACAGAGAGGTGAATATTATTGTCGATATGGGAAACAGCCGCGTGAAGCTTGTGGCGATGCACTCTGCAAGGGTTGTCGGCGAGCATATTGCCGAAGATGCCACGCGCGAGTGGCTTCGTGATGTGGTGGCACAATACAGCGATGCGCACCGTGCCATCGTATCCTCGACGCGAGGTGATGCGGAGGCTGTGGCGGCGATGCTCGGCGAGTTGGGCTTAGAGGTGTTGTGCTTCCGTCCAGGGGTTACGCCCGTGCCTATCGTCAATGGCTATCTCACGCCCGAGAGCCTTGGTGCTGACCGCCTTGCGGCGGCGGTGGGTGTCGATGCGCTGTATGGCGAGGGCAACAAACTCATCGTCGATTTCGGCACGGCGATAACTATCGACTATGTGGTGGATGGCGTCTTTCGCGGTGGTAATATATCGCTCGGTATGACTACCCGTTTTCGCGCCCTCAGAGACTACACTGCCCGTCTGCCGTTATGCGGTGCAACGGAGCAGCAGTTGCCCTATGGTCGCACCACACGTGAGGCGATAGAGCAGGGCGTTATGCAAGGCATAACATACGAAATTGAGGGGTATATTTCTGCATTTATGCAGGAAAAAGCAAAAAAATACATAATTTTTACTGGTGGTGATGCAAAATATTTTGCAAAGAGAATTAAAAATGCGATATTTGCAGACTGTGAGCCCGTAATTTACGGACTCAACCGAATTTTGGATTACAATGCAGAGATTAGATAGAGTCATACGTTTGGTGCTTATCGCCTTGGTGCTGCTGCCCGTGGCTGCCGTTGCGCAGTCGAGCAGTATCAATGCCTACTCGCCATACTCGATGTATGGTCCAGGCGAGCTGCTTACGCCTGGTACGGTGTCGATGCGTTCTATGGGTGGTGTGGGCATAGCACAGCGCAATGCTGGCTATGTCAATATGCTCAACCCTGCGGCATCGAGCGTCGTGCCTGCCAAGAGCTTCCTCTTCGATATGTCGTTCGATGCTACGCACTTCCGCAACAATCAGCCCAAGTATGACACTGCGGGGGCTATTACACGTACGGCAAAGACCGTCTATAACAGCGTAAATATCCACAACTTCGCAATAGCCTTTCCGCTTGCCAAGAACTTCGGTGCTACACTGTCGCTTGCTCCTTACAGCAGCGTGGGCTACAAGATGCACCAGACCGACCAGCAGTCAGACAACTGGGCAGACATAGGTCGTGTTATATACGGACATATGGGCGATGGCGACATCACCGAAGTTAAGCTCTCGTTGGGCTGGGCGCCGTGGCGCAACTTCTCGATAGGTGTCGCTGCCAAGTACTTCTGGGGCAACATCGAACGTACCTACTCGGCGAAGGTGGCAAATATGGTTACAGGCTCGGGCATATACTCGACAACGACGGGTAAGGATAACTACGTCGTGTCGAACTTCAAGATGCAAGCAGGTGTGCAGTGGAACATCATCTTCGACGAGAAGCGCATCTTCACGCTGGGCGCTACCTACGACCTCGGTGGACGTCTTAACCCCAAGCGCGAGAGCTACGTATATACCGACAACACTGTAAACACCCTATACCCCTCGCCCATCCGCGACCAGGTGGACCGCTTGGAGCTACGAGTGCCGCATCAGATAGGTGCAGGTCTCTACTATCAGGACCGTACCATAGCGTGGGGCGTGGACTACAACTACGCTATGTGGGGCGACGCCAACAAGGACTTTTCTGAGGGCGTGGCAGATGATATGATGGTGGTGGCATATACCAACACCCACCAGATAAAGGCAGGCTTCGAGATTACGCCACGACGTAACGATGTGCGCAACTACCTAAACCGCATGTCGTACCGTGTGGGCGCTCGTCTGGGTAACTACTACCAGACATTTGCGGGCGAACGTATCAACCAGCTTGCGATAACCGCGGGTATCGGCTTCCCCGTAAAGGTGTGGGGTGCCTCGTCGGTAAATGTGGCGTTCGAGTATGGCCGTCAGTCGGCACCCAAGGCTGTCGATGTGTCGGGTATGAAGGTGGGACTTGTTACGCAGAACTACTACAAAATATCGGTAGGTTTCAGCCTCTTCTCGGCGGATACCTCGGATTATTGGTTTGTGCGACAGAAATACGATTAATTTGGCGTATTTGGCGTGATAAGGGCGCATCTGCGGCACCAAGCTCGTTCGTCTGAATGGGGATGTACGCCTAAGTACACCCCCATCCAGCCAAACTTCGACTTGGCACCACATCTGCAACCCTTCTGACGCCAAATGGGGCGGAAGTGCTGGTAGTGTGTAATGTGTAAGCTGAGTGCGCGGACGTGTGGTGTTGCGCAAAAGCAAGAGTGGAGATAGATAAAATAGAAACAAACAAAGTAAAACAAAATAACACTAAAACCTATGAAAAGCGTAAAACTTATTTTGGCGGCTGCGGCTATGTTTGTAGCAAGCGCGGCGACAGCTCAGGATTTCAGTGACGATGCGTTGTATGGCAAGTGGGGTGCTACTGCCGAGGAGCGCGCATCGAACATTGGTGCATCTAACTTCTTGAAGGATGCTATCGAGGCTAAGGACTTCAAGTCGGCAACGGAGTACTTCCAGCAGCTCTTCAACAACTGTCCTGCTGCTTCACAGCAGACATTTGCTCGTGGCGTAACCCTCTACAAGAACAAGGCGGCGCGCGCACGTAGCATCGACGAGAAGAAGATGTATATCGACTCAATCTTGCTCATCTACGACACACGTGTTGAGTACTTCGGCGACCACGCAAAGAATGGTAAGGATTACATCCTCGATATGAAGGCTCGTGATATGCTCAAATACTGCACAACGAACCGTCCTCTGCTCCGCGAAGGTTTGAAGGAGGCTGTCGATGCAGCTATCGAGTCGGGCAAGATTCACCTCGACATCGTATCATCGTACTTCAAGAACCTCTGCGAGGACTTCGAGTATGACGACGACGTAACAAGCGACATCGTGCTTGCCGAGTACGACCGTCTCTCGCCCCTCTTCGCTGACGTATCGGCTGAGGATGAGCAGTATCGCGACCTCTTCGAGACAAGCTTCGGCACTAGCGGCGCTGCAAGCTGCGAGAACCTCGAAGCACTCTACTCGGAGAAGCTTGCTGCCGACCCCGACAACGAGGAACTTTTGGCACAGGCTGTGGCTTTGATGTCGCGCGCTCAGTGTACCAGCGACTTCTTCTTCACAACGACCGAGAAGTACTACACATTGAAGCCTTCGTCGGAGACCGCTCTGTTCCTTGCTCAGGGCTTCCAGGGTCGTGGCGAGAGCGCCAAGGCGTTGAAGTACTTGCGTGAGGCATTGGCAGTGGAGACAGACCCCGCAAAGAAGGAGCCTCTCTACGTTCAGATTGGTCTTAACGAGATTGGTAACCGCAACTACGCATCAGCAGCCGAGGCAGCACGTGAGCTTCGCGCTATCAACCCCGAGAACGGCTACTCATACTTCATCCTCGGTCAGTGCTACGCAGCAGCGCCCTGCACCGATGATAAGATTGGTGGCGCTTCGGTATATTGGGCAGCATACGACGCAATGGCACAGGCTGTGAACTTGCTCAAAGACCAGCCCGAGGTACAGAAGGTGGCTCAGCAGCTTATGGGTGGTTACCGTGCTGCATTCCCTGCACAGGAGACTTGCTTCTTCGCCGAGTTGCAGGCAGGTCAGCGCTACACCGTAAAGTGTGGCTTTGCATCGGGTCAGACAACAACGGTACGTTACCGCTAAACTTAGGTGCGCTCGATGAGCTATACCATCAAAAGATGTGCTATGGTAGCACTCTCCATCGTGGGGAGTGCTACATTGCTATTCTCGTGCGACAGCAAGCCCGCGGCGACAGTCTATGATAATGAGACACTTATGACCGAGTCGAGCGAGAACCGCACGATAACAATGATGGAGAATGGAGCGCGCTCTTACACCTTCACAGCACCCCTTATCGAGGGATACAGCCTCGCCAAGAACCCCTACAAGGAGTTTCGTCGTGGCGTCAAGATGACAACCTACACCTCCGACTCGCTGTCGTTGGTAGATGTTATCCTCACGGCAAACTACGCCATATTCTACGAGAAGCAGGAGCTTTGGGAGGCAAAGGGTAATGTGGTGGTAATCAAGCACAACCGCAAGGATGGCGATACCACCGTTACCGACCTAACGGAGGTATATACCCAGCAACTATTCTGGAACGCCAAGACGAAGAAGATATACTCGAACGTCGATACCAAAATATTGCAGGCGGATGCTCTGCATATCGGCGTGGGCTTCGAGGCGGATGACGACCTAAGCAATATCCATTTTAGAAAATATAGCAGCGAGGTAGAGTTCGAGATGAACGAGGAGGCACGTGCCAACCGCTCGCGTGAGCGTGAGGAGGCAGCCAATGCAGAGGCAGAGAAGAGTTCGTCGCAGGATAAGAGCTCAGCAAAGAGCAATAGCAACACCTCGGCACCTGCACCAAGAAACAACGTAAACGTTCAGGCGAAGGGTGCTAAGCAGCCTACAATGTCGTCGGATGCCGATGCTCACCGACCCACAAACATTAGCGGGGCGCGTCGTATGGAGTCGCAGCGTAGTGTGCCGCCCTCGATGTCGTCCGATGCACGAAACGCTACGCTCTCGGGCGAGAAGTCGCTCGTGGCAACGCCTAAGGGCAACGAGTCGCTCTCAGGGGCGCAACTCTCAGGGGCGTCTGCACGTAACAGCCTGCCGCCGAGCGCCGCATCGGGGAAGAGTAGCGACCCACAAAAGTAGTAATTATGGGAACAACGATAGCAATAATAGCCGTGATGCTCCTCTTCTCGGCATTCTTCTCTGGTATGGAGATAGCCTTCATCAGCCGTAACCGTCTGCGTGAGGAGATAGACCGTAAGCAGAGTCCTATGTTCGACCATATTGCCGATATGTTTTCGCGCAATGCGAGCAACTACATAACGACGATATTAGTAGGTAACAACATAGCACTGGTTATCTACTCGATGTTTATGTCGCAGTTGCTACAATATATCTTCGGCTGGGAGAATGTCCTTACCGAGACCATCATCTCTACCGTTGTCATTCTCTTCATCGGAGAGTATATCCCCAAGTCTGTATTTAAGCGCAATCCCAACTTCTACTACTCGACATTTGCGCCGATAATCTACGTAATATATATCATCCTCTATCCCTTAACTCGCCTAACCACAATGCTGTCGTATGGGCTAATGCGCCTTGCTGGACGTCGTGTAGAGCCGCGCGAGGTGCAGACGGAGTTCAACCGCGACGACCTTGCACAGCTTGTCGAGGCAGACAATGTTGAGGTACAACAGGAGGAAGAGGAGGATATACGCCTATTCCAAAATGCGCTCGACTTCGCCGACCTGCGTGTGAGGGACTGTATGATACCACGTGTTGATGTCGAGGCGGTGGAGCTTGATGCGACAACTATCGAGCAGCTTACCGAGCGATTTGTCGAGACCAAGTTCTCGCGTATCTTCGTATGGCACGACACCATTGACAATATCATCGGCTATGTCAATTCCAAGAGCCTCTTCGAGAAGCCAAAGACGCTCTCGGATGTGATTATCAAGACGATATACGTGGCAGAGACCATGCCCTTGCAGGCTATGCTCGAAACATTTACCAAGCGTCGCGCCTCTATCGCCGTGGTCATCGACGAGTTTGGCGGCACGGCGGGCATCATCTCGTTGGAGGATGTCTTGGAGCAGATATTTGGAGAGATTGAGGACGAACACGACGTGCAGGAGATGGTCGAGAAGGTCGAGGAGGATGGCTCGTGTCTCTTCTCGTGCCGTTTGGAGGTGGAGTATCTCAACGAAAAATATAACCTCGATATACCTGAAAGTGAGGAGTATGACACCCTCGCAGGATATATAATAGACCAGTACGGCGGCATCCCGCACGAGGGCGATGAGATTGACGTGGAGCAGTACCGCATAAAGGTTATCCGCCGTGAGCAGTCGCGTATAGACTTGGTGCGTATGGAGCGTCGCACCGAGTAGCTTTCATCTCTTAATATCCTCTTTTCGCTGCTTCGATGGCTACTCGGAGCAGCCTTCAACTATATGTTGAAGCCTCACTTTGTGCTATGTGCGCAAAAAATCAGCAATATATTAGGTGGTTTAGTAAAAAATTGCTACCTTTGGAGGCTTTTTTATGATATTAGGTAGTAAAGGCAAATAACGATAAATAATAATAACAGTTTTTTATGGCAACATTAAACACACTTAGAACCAAATACGGCATCGTGCTTTCGATAGTTATCGCTGTCGTACTTTTGGCATTTATCCTCGGCGACCAGCTTAGCTACCGCGGTGGCGACCAGCAGGTAGAGGATGCTACCGTTGCTACTATCAACGGTAAGGCAGTTAAGCAGTCGGAGTACTACAAGGTACGCGAGGCTTATGACTCATTCCAGCAGTTCTCGTCTGACGTAGTAGCTGACCAGTCTATGCAGAGCGTTATCTACGACAGCTACCTTGCTCCCGCCTTCAAGCAGGTGGGTATCAACGTCGTGCAGGGCGAGATTGACAACTATGCTCGTATGTTCGGTGCGGAGACTGCTGAGCAGTATCGCAACTATGGTTGGCCCGAGGAGCAGATTTCGGCCCTTGTGCAGAACAGTTGGATGGCAGAGCGTCTGAGCGCCGAGCGCACCATTGCTGCGCAGAAGTTTTCTGACCACTATGCTGCTGGCTTCTACGCCAATAAGGCTGACGTTGAGGATCAGCTCCGCAAGGAGAACCTCACTTTTGATGGTCGCTATGTAGCTGTTCCCTACTCGACAGTTGCTGACGAGGAGGTTGTGGTTACCGACGAGGAGGTTAAGGCTTACGCCGAGGCACATCGCGTTGATAACCCCCGCTACGGCTCACGTGTTTTGCGCTACGTAACCTTCGATATTGAGCCTTCGGCTGAGGATGCTGAGCAGATTGACAATAGCGTGAACACTCTCCACGCCACCGTGCTTGCTGCCTCGGATGCTGAGGCTATTAAGAGCGTAGTACGCTCGGCAGGTGGTAAGGTAGGTGGCTACAAGAATGTTGAGACTCTCGGCGACGAGAAGTCGGCATTGGTAGCTGGTACTCACTACGGTCCTGTCAAGGGTGAGGACAACGTGTGGAAGGCGTTCTACTACCTCGATGGCGTTAAGGCTCCCGTAAGCTTCGACTTCTCTATCGCAGAGGCAGAGAGTATGCCCAAGGCTGAGGCTATCGTTGCTGAGTTGGTTGCCAACAATGGCGATAGCGCTAAGCTCTCGGAGCCTATTGAGTTTACCGAGGGTAGCGTAGAGCTTGCTCAGCTTACTGAGAATCAGGCAAAGAACTTCATTGGCCGCAAGGAGGGCGACATCTTCGCCTTTATGAATAACGGCGTACCTTCGGTGGTTAAGATTAACGCTTTGGGCGAGGTTGCAGACTTCGTTCTTACGGCAGATGTCGAGAAGGCTGTCGTAGCAAGCGAGAAGACTATCCGCGAGATTACCAGCAAGGTAGATGCTTTCGAGGCTGAGATGGGTGCTACCGTTGAGAGCTTCCAGCAGGCTGCCGACAATAGCAGCTACCTGCCTAAGTCGGTTACCGTTAGCCGCAACGACTACCGTCCTAACCCTTACTATCAGGTGCAGCGTATGGCTGGCAACATCCCCAACTCACGCAGTATGGCTGTATGGGCGTATGGCGCAGGCGTTGGCGAGACCAAGCGTTTCAACATCGACGGCACGATATATGTCGCTATGGTAGTATCTGTTGATAATGAGAAATATACTCTCAACGAGTCGGCTGCACGTCGCGCACTGCTTCGTGATAAGAAGTATGCAAAGCTTGCCGAGACGCTCACTATGGATGCTGAGACTACCGCTTTCTCGGGCGTTAAGTTCGAGGATCAGACTATCGGTGATGTTCGTGATGCACACCTTATCACCGCTATTGCATCGTCGCGCAACGAGAATGCTCCCACAAAGGTTAAGGGTACTGACGCCGCGTACATCTTTGTTGTTGAGAAGATTAACGGTGTTGAGGAGCTTCCCGCAGTAGAGCAGGAGCGTATTCCTATCAATACTCAGCTGGCGCAGAGCGCACAGAATGTTGCGATGAATGTCTTGGTAGGCAAGGCTGAGATTGAGGATATGCGAGGAGAGACCTCTTTATAGGGCTTGGTGTGATAGCGGCGCATCAGCGCCGCCTCAATCATTGGGCTGAATGGAATGTACGCTCAGTACTATCCATCCAGCCCAATCTCTTTATCGGCGGTACTGCTGCACCACTCTGACGCCAAGCTGCC
>JAFQAN010000004.1 GCA_017416915.1 Alistipes sp.
GTTCAACTAATTGGTGTTAATTTAGACTACATAGAAGACTACACGCAAAGAGAAAAATTGAAGTTCAAGAGGTTTTTCATAGAAAAGTCGTTTCACAATCTAACACCCAACACATTGTAAATAAATAAATTCGGCGGTGAAATTTAATTCACCGCCGAAAAGGATAGCCCCGAGGGTGGTCCTCTGTTTTGTTGTAGGCGTTAGTAGATGCCGTGTGTGTCAAATTTTGACCAGTAGGCACCACCACGTCAAAAAATCTTTGTCGCAGCCTAACATAAGAGAGGTGGCGTATGTTGCGAACAGTGTAGTTCGCTCATACGCCACCTCTCTTATGTTACATCTTGCAAAGGGGGCTTAGTGTAGCCCCGTATTTGGACGAACTCTACAACTCAGTCTTCCAAAGACCGTGGAGGTTGCAGTACTCATATACCGCGATAGGCTTCTCTGAGCAGGTGCAGACAACAGCCTCGGGCTTATCTTTGAGGTTGATGCGGATGCCGCCATTCTCAGTCTCGACGTAGATAAAGGCGATGTGATGCTCAGGGAGCATAGGGTGTGGAACACTGCCAACCTCAACCTTGATGTGTGTGTCGTCGATGCGCGTAACAACTGGAACGTGCTTCTCGTTGCTTGCGTCCACCGTGTTGGGGATAAGCTCCTCCATCTTCTCGCCGCAGCATACCACCGGAACCTTCGAATCTACTACCTTCTCTATTACGTTGCCGCAGTGGCGGCACTTATAAAATTTTGTTGCCATACTCTTTTAGTTTTAAGGATGTTTTGTTTTAGTTTTCTACTGCAAAGATAATACGTTTTTTTATTTTGTCAAATTCTATTTTTTTATAGGCTTATAAGCAAAACTTATGCCAGGGCTATTGACGGTATGATTTTTGGGATAGCGCCATACACTTTGCAATGGGATACGCTCTATAAAATTGGGCAACGCTATTGGTAATTCAAAAATTTTGTCTATCTTTGCATAAAACAAAGGGGTGCCTTAACTGGCTGAGATTATACCCTCGAACCTGATGCAGTTAGTACTGCCGTAGGAATTGTGGATAGAATCATAACGCATACCCCAAAGAGTAGGTATGCGTTTCTTTTTTAGGTAACCCCGTTGTAAACTTTTAATTATCGCTATTATGGAGCTAAAAGTTAGCAACACCGAGGGGTGTAAATCGTTCAATTCTAAAAGTCTGCGCGCGCCTACACGGCGCTATCCTGTTGTCTTATCCATTGCTGGCTCAGACTCGTCGGGAGGTGCTGGCATACAGGCTGACCTCAAAACACTCTCCGCCCTGGGGGTCTATGGCGCAACAGCCATAACAGCCATAACAGCCCAAAATACGGTGGGTGTACATTCGCAGTTAGCCGTAGCGCCAGATATGGTCTTTGACCAGATTGTTGCCGTCATCGAGGACATCAAGCCCTCGGCAATAAAGATTGGTATGCTCTCAAACGCTGAGGTTGCCTTGGCGGTCGATAGAGCGCTCTGCGGGTGCGACATCCCCATAATTCTCGACCCCGTAATGGTATCAACAAGTGGCGATAGGCTACTATCTCGCGAGGCGCAAGATGTTGTCAAGCACCGACTTATGCCAAGAGCTACGCTCATAACCCCAAACATCCCCGAAATGGAGGCATTGGCGGCTATGCACATCGCAACACCGAGCGATAAGGTGGAGGCGGCGCACCGTCTAATCGCCTTGGGGGCGCAGGCCGTCCTGCTCAAAGGGGGACACGAGCAAGAGGATGCGAAGCTCGACATCCTCTATCTAAGCCGCCCCAACGGTGTCGAAGTCGCCCACTTCTCGACGCCAAGCATCACCACTCGCAATACTCACGGTACGGGGTGTACGCTCTCTGCGGCGATTGCTGCATATATCTCGCGAGGGCTTGGGTTAAAGGAGGCTATTGGTGCGGCGAAGGTCTATATATCGGAGGCTATCAAGGCTGGTGCGGAGGTCGCCATTGGCAATGGCTTTGGACCTGTAAATCATCTGTTTAACCCAATAAAAATGCAAATATATGAGGAGTAACAACTACCATTTACAGTTCATCACACACCATAACGACCGCTACTCATACATCGACTCTGCCCGCTTGGCAATGGAGGGTGGATGCCGCTGGGTGCAGTTGAGGATGAAGGGGGCAGATGCTACGACATTGGAGTTTGCGGCGCGAGAGGTGCAGAGGCTATGCAGGGAGTATGGTGCTACCTTTATTATTGACGATGACGTGTGGCTTGCCAAGCGCATAGGGGCAGATGGTGTGCATCTCGGCAAAGAGGATATGCCACTACCCGAGGCTCGCAAGATACTTGGCCAAGGGGCGATTATTGGCGCCACGGTAAATAGCTTTGAGGATGTCGCTGCTGCTCTAAGGTGTGCTAAGCCCGACTATTTTGGATGTGGGCCACTCCGTTTTACTGCGACAAAGGAGCGGCTTGCTCCAACTCTTGGCGTCGAGGGGTATAGGGATATTATCCGCAGGATGCAAGCGGCAAATATTGATATTCCACTTGTTGCCATTGGGGGTGTCTCTAAAAGCGACATTGGCGCCCTTCTGGCGTGTGGCGTTAGTGGCATTGCGCTGAGTGGGGCGGTGCTGCGTGCCGACGATCCGATAGCCTATATGCGCGATATTGTGCGTGCGTTAAAGTGATATGTAACATACAGTATATTAATTAATAACCTAAAAATTAAGATAGAAAATATGATTGAAAGAAGAGTTTCGCAGGGTATTATCTCTACCTATTGCAACAAGTTGGAGAAGAATTTAGAACTCGACGTCGCTATCGTCGGTGGTGGTCCTTCGGGTATTGTAGCCGCCTACTTCCTTGCCAAGGCGGGTTTGAAGGTTGCGCTTTTTGATAGGAAGCTATCTCCTGGCGGCGGTATGTGGGGTGGTGCAATGATGTTCAACCAGATTGTTGTGCAAGAGGAGGCACTGCATATCATAGACGAGTTTAACATAAACTACGAAAAATATGATGGCAATCTCTACGTTATGGACTCGGTGGAGAGTACATCGGCGCTGCTTTATAAGGCGGTACACGAGGGAGCAACCATCTTCAACTGCTACTCCGTCGAGGATGTTATCTTTAAGAACAACGAGGTAAGCGGCGTCGTGGTAAACTGGACGCCAGTGCTGCGTGAGGGGCTGCACGTCGATCCCCTAAATATCTTGGCTCGCTGCGTGGTCGATGGCACGGGTCACGATAGCGAGATGTGCTGCACGGTGGCACGTAAAAATGGTATTCGACTTGCCACTGACACGGGCGCCGTTATTGGAGAGCGCTCGTTAGATGTGGTCTCAGGAGAGCAGGAGGTGGTGAATGGCACCAAGGAGATATATCCAGGTCTATATGTCTGCGGTATGGCGGCATCTGCCGTTAGTGGCACCCCTCGTATGGGCCCCATCTTTGGCGGTATGCTCCTCTCGGGAAAGAGGGTGGCAGACCTTATCATCGAGAAGCTAAAACGTTGAGAGCAATGCTCAAAATTGCCATAACACAACCAAAGGCTATTGACAGGGAGGCGACCACGATTGGGCGCCTCCTTGCCGAGGGCTTTGACATTGTGCATCTCAGAAAGCCCGATGCCGACATCGACTATTGCCGAGGGCTATTGCGGCAATTAACCGCCGAGCAGAGGGGCAAAATCGTTATTCACGACCATCTTGCACTTTACGAGGAGTTCTCCCTACGGGGTGTGCATATCAACTGCAATGTTACACACCTCCCAGATAGCTATCGTGGCTCTCGTTCACGCTCGTGCCACTCGTTTGAGGAGGTTATCAGCTATAAGCCGACGTGCGACTACCTCTTTCTTAGCCCGATATTTGATAGTATCTCAAAGAGTGGTTATCGCTCGGCTTTCAGCCACGCAGACCTACAACGAGCCTCGGATGAGGGTGTTATAGATGAGCGCGTTATCGCCCTTGGGGGCGTCTCGCCCGATAAGTTTGCATATCTCGAAGCTCTACACTTTGGCGGTGTCGCAATGTTGGGCGCAATATGGAGATAGGGGCTGATAGCTAAGCGCTATCCAGCATCCGACCCAATAGCTCAACGGGTGGATAGGGGTGGATAGGGTGTTGGCGTGTTTTATAGGAGACCGAGGGCGGCTTACAGTGGGGGACGGGGATATCGAATATTTTACTATCTTTGCGATATGGATGAGTCGAAAATCATAGTGCGGCGGGCGGAAGTTGGTGATGCACCGCTAATTGCTGAGGTGGTATGTATGGCGGTGGGATACGATATATCGCACCCCATATACTCTATTGTTCTCAGCCTTGCGCAGCGCATTGATACGCAGTACAGCTACCGCAACACCCTCGTAGCAGAGGTCGGTGGCGTGGCTGCGGGTGCCGTCGTGGGCTACGATGGAGCGAGGCTTGTGGAGCTGCGCAAGCACATCTACCCGCTTCTTAGAGAGCATCTCGGCACAACTCCCCATATCGAAGATGAGACCGAGGCGGGCGAGTACTACTTAGACTCGTTGGCAGTGCTATCTGCCTACCGCCGCAGGGGTGTCGGCGAGGCACTGGTTAATGAGCTTTGCAACCGCGTATTCGACGAGGGTTACGGTCGCGTGGGTCTTATCGTCGAGCAGCACAACCATCGCGCCGAACATCTATACAAGACGCTCGGTTTCGAGCGCGTTGGCGAGCGCAAATTCCTTGGTGACGATATGTGGCATATGCAGCGCTCAACACCCTACAATGTCGCAGAGCGCATTGAGCGTTCCACGATAATTACCCCCTTTCAGCGACGCGTATATCGCGAGTTGTTAAACGTCCCAGCGGGAGATACCATCACCTATGGCGAGTTAGCGCGCCGCATAGGCTGTCGCAGTGCGCAGGCTGTCGGTCAGGCACTTAGGCGCAACCCCTTTGCCCCCGATGTGCCGTGTCATCGTGTGGTGGCTGCCGACGGCACGCTTGGTGGCTACAACGGCGCACGTGAGGGTGCAGCATTAGAGCGTAAGCGTCGTCTGCTACAAGACGAAAAGAGAGGATAGCGCTCCGCCAACCTCTCGATAATTCATTTCAAAATAGCGCATTAGGCGTAGGAGTGCATACCGCCGAGGAAGTAGTTTACGCCGAAATAGGTGATAAGCACCGACAGGAAGGCGCAGACAACAAAGATATTAAACACCAGAGGTCGCTGAAACGCCCTTATCGAGGAGCTATGCACGGGCAGGGCATAGATAAGCATCGTTATCAGCGCCCACACCTCCTTGGGGTCCCAGCCCCAATATCTGCCCCACGACACGTTTGCCCACACGGCGCCGATAAATATGCCGATAACAAGCAGGAAGAGCGCAGGATAGAGCATAATACGTCCTACGATGGTGTGATACTCCACATCCTCGTCGGCGTGACGCAGGTGTGCGATGATGGCGGCAACGCCATTAAGAAGGATAAAGGCAAGCAGCGTGTATGCAAGCATAATGACAACCACGTGGATACTCAGCAGTGGCGAGTGCAGCACGGGCATAAGTTGTGTGATGCGTGGCGACGCCTCGCCCATCATTGCAACCATAAGCGTAGCGCCGCTTATAAGAGCACCAAAGGGTATTGCAAGGCGCATCTTGCGGCTCATAAACAGCGTAATGACGGCTGCCGACCACGACATAAAGAGCATAGTCTCATAGCCGTTACTGAGGGGTACATAGCCACACACATACCATCTGAGGGTGATGCGGAAGCTGAGGTAGCCGACGATTATCGCAAGCCACAGCCCAAGAAGTCGCACCACCCAACGGCGGCGACGCTCCGCAACGATATTGAACACCACGAAGCCGATAAAGCCGAGAGCCATACTCACGATGGCTATCAGGCGGTTGTGGTTGGTGGCGTTATAGAGCAACTCGGTGTCGAAGCGTTGCTCGGTGGGCATAACGCTCGATGCCTGTTGTCGCTGATACTTGGCAATCTTACCAAAAAGCTCCTCCACGCGGGTGTAGTCGCGCATAGCCACGTGTTCGGCGATAAGGTTGAGGCTGTTGTTGATAAACAGCCACTCCTCATATTTCAGGCTTGCGGGGAGCTGCTCGCCCTGCGAGTACCACTCGATAGCCCCTGTATCATCGGCAACGGGAAATATCTTAAACAGCTCGCCCATAGCAAGACGATATATAAGGTCGAGCTTCTCGTTGGCGGCCTCGGCATCGCCACGCAGCTTGCGGTTGTCGCTACGCAGCGACTCGGCGAGTTTGTTGCCCTCGACGGACATAAAGTCGGTGAGTGCGGCATACTTGCCCTCGACACCTACCGTCGAAGCAACGCTGCCCTTAACCTTAATCATAGGCTCCTCCTTCCAGTCGTCATAGAAGAAGTACCAGCCTGTTACCACCTGCTCGGCGCTGAGACCGCGATACTCCGCCTTGCCGTAGAGCTTTGTGGTGAACTCTATGGCGAAGGTCTGCATTGGGCAGATGCGCTCGTTGTGATAGACCGCCAAACGTCCAAACTCCTTGGCGGCATCGCGCGGTATGGTGCGCGGCAGGTCGGCAGCCATTGCGCTATGTGTGCCAGCAACAAGTGCGACAATCATAGCGCCACGACGCAGTGCAGGGTGGCTAAGTAGCGCACGAAAAGCTGTTGCACGGCTGCACATAAAGGCGATGATGCTGAGTAGCAGGGCGGCATAGCCCGCATAGGTTACGCCGATGCCCCACCTGTCGTACGCCACACTGAGGCACACACCACGCCCATCCTCGTCGAACGAGGCTTGCGAGAGGCGATAGCCCTCGTAGCGGAAGATGTTGTTCATCGACACCTCGCCCTCGACGATTGTGCCGTCATGGTCGATTTCAAACACGCTGATATAGTTCATAGGTGCTTGTGAGCCACGATGATAGAGTATATCGAAGCTGCGCAGCGTGAGGCGGAACGGCAGTTGCTCCTCGGTGCCGTCATCGAGTATATATTCATTTGTCGTGTTGCCCACGCTGAGGTGTACTACGCCGTGGCGCGAGGCGATGTGCGTGATGAATGCGCCTATAAGTATCAGCAGCAGCGAGGCGTGTAGCGCAAAGACCACAACACGGCGGTATAGCTTTGTTTGCAGCAGGTATGCCACGGCGGCGAGTGTGGCGACACACCATAACGCCACCATCCAGCGAGCAGTATATATATGGTCTATGGCGAACGCCGTGCCACGGCTCTTCTCGATGATGGTTGCCGCAGCAAGCAGCACAACAACCGCACCCCAAAGGGCGAAGCAGAGCCATTTAAGCAGTGTCGAATATCTATTTTTATGAGCTGTCATCTTGCCAAAAAGAGGGAGCATCGGCTATATGCTGACACTCCCCGAAAATAGGTTTTTAGGGTTAAATTGCGTCGATAAATGCCACGATAGCGTCGCGGTCAGCCTTCGACAACTCGCGGAAGTTCTCCACTGTCTCGCGAGCGTCGCTCTCCGCGCTGCCGTGCCACATAATAGCCTCGACAACATCGCGAGCGCGGCAGTCGTGCATACGGTCTGCCGTGGGCGAGCCAGTACACTTCTGGTGCAGACCACGACCCCAAAGAGGTGTCGTACGGCACCAGCCCGTGCGGATGTCGTTCACCATACAGAGCTTATGCTGTACCATATCGGTATAGGGCCATATCTTCTGGTGGGGGAAGCGGGGAAGCTCGTTGCCCTTGAAGAAGCGGGCGGGGTCGCGCACCTCGTCGTTGCCCGTCGTCCACGAGGGACGGTGGCAGTAGGCGCAGCCAATCTGTTCGAAGAGCTCCTTGCCGCGCAACACCTGCTCATCGGTGACGTTACGTGCTGCGGGAACGGCTAAGCCACGATGCCATACCATAAGGTCGATATACTCCTGATCGGAGACCTCCACGGGTAGATTCTTCGAGGTAAGGAAGGCGGTGATACGCTCCTCCATACTGCCCTCCCAGAACTCGGGGTACTCCCTGTTGGGGTCGATAGTGGCGATATACTCGTCGAAGCCCGCCTGAACATCCTCATCCGCAGCCGAGGCACGTACCCACGAGCCAGCAGCGTCGAGATAGTGGAAGCGGCGGTCGCTACGTGTGGCGTTGGTGATGTTCCAGAAGGCATTAGCGCCAGCACCATCCTGCAACGGACCACGGCTCATAGCGTAGGTGTAGCGGCGAATATAGGGAGTGCCGTCGCCACCCTGTGCCGAGTTGGTATAAAAATTCTTCCACTCACCATTCTCGAAGTAGTTGGTGTTCAGACCATTCTGCATATATCCGTCGCTCTCCTGCTTTGCCCACTCGGCGATGATATCCTCGTCGGTGATGGCATCCAAGAGACCTGTGCCATAGATGCCGATTGTTGATTCGAGCTTCACGCCATAGTTGCCCAAATCCTCGTCGGTGAGCGCACCCTCGTTGTAGGCGTAGATAGCATCCTTGGGCATCGTTACCTCGGGGTAGATAAGCTCGTAGCTCTCGCCATCGGGGAAGCGGTTGCCCCACTCGTCGGTGTGGTTGAGCCACTGGATAGTAATCTTCGACTCATCGATGGGGGCTTTGAAGGGTGCTACGGCGTGGCTCTGCGGCATACCTGCCAACCACGACACGTAACCCTCGGTATCCTTATTATATACCACCAACAGGTAGCCGTTGCCCACCTCGTCGGTGCGGAACGCGCCCGACTCCTGACGCTTGCCGTGACCATAGCCTGGGTGGCAGTGCAGACACGAGGTGCGGATGTAGGCGGGGCCTAAGCCACTACGCACACCCTGCTGGTTGCTCATAAACGGATTCTCGAACAGCGCCTCGCCATTTTTGAACGACTGATACATACCTGCGTCGATAACCGCTGTTGCGGGCTGCTCGAAGGCGTGCGACGTCATAATATGTGCTGTGCCAAGTTCACCACCTGTGTAGTACCAATCGGGGAGCTCCTCAACGGGAGGAGTCGGAGCGGGGTCATCCTCGCCCTTGGGGTCGGTCTGGCAGCCCACGATGGTCATCGCCAAAAGACCGAATAGCATTATACTCTTTTTCATACTCACTTAGATATGTTTTTATGGGTTTTGCGTTGGTTTAGTGTTTCGAAAGCTCGGCATATACCTCTTCGAGAGCTGCCACCAACTCGTTTACCTTGTCGATAGCGTCTGTTGCCTCCTTATCCGAGAGGTGCTGTGCGAAGGGCTCGGGGATGCGACCGATATAGTCGAACGACTCGTCGATAAGCGTCATCACGCGGCTGTCGAGTTCCGCATTTACGCTCTTTATGTAGTCGGCTACCGACGCATCAGTGGGGTTGCTGCCCGAATAGGCATTCTTAATCGAGATGATGTTGCCCTGAAAATCGACAATCGAGTTGAGCGAGTAGGGAGACTCGATGTAGTTACGGTCGCCCTCAGCATCGCCCTGAGCGCCCTTTACGGGAGTACCCATCTTGGTATTGGCAACCTCGTCGGCGATGGTAACGCAGCCATCAACAAGCTCCTCCGCCGCCTCCTGATAGGTCTTATAGAGGCTGCCACCCTGACCTGCGGTCTTCATACTCTCGCCATAGTTAATGCTGGGCTCCAACTCAGCCTCCTCCAACAGCTCTCGCTTAGTGGCGCTGACGCCGTCCATACCTGCCCACGACGCCTCCAAGCGTACACACTGCGCTGCGAGGTCATCGGCAACGGCTACCAAGTAGATAAGCTCAGCGGCGGTGTAGTTGGTGTTGTGGGGCAGCGACTCGGTACCGTCTGCCGAGAGCTCAAAGAGCATATACTCTACGGCGTGGAAGCCCAAAAGACCGTAGTTGATGTTGTTGTCGATAGACCACTCCTTGCCAGCGTTGATGTCGGCGAGAAGGTCGTCCATAGCGTTCTTATCCAGGGGCCACGAGTCGATGTGCGGGTCGATGTTGTAGTCGGCAGCAGCACCATAGAGGAATGCCTCGCTCTCCTCCCAGTAGCGGCGGCTCTCTTTCCAATACTCGCCTGCCTCGATGATAAGTGCCTCGCTAAGGGTGCCGTCAGCGTGTGCCGACTGAATCTCGGCGCAAGCCTCAGCCAAGAGCAGGGCGTTGTCTGCCATACCACGGTAGGTGGGGACAACGGTGTTGTCGATGTAGGGGATGATGGCGCTCTCCAACGCCAACTCCTTCTCGTTTACGGGCAAAGGCTCCTCGCCCGAAGGGGTGTTACAACCAACAACCACAAGGCTCAAAAGAGCCACAGATAAGAGTGTCTTAAATTTTTTCATAATATAACGGTTTTTTAGGATATTTATTCTTGTGTGTTTCAAAATGGGTATAAGGGACGTTTTCAGTAAAATTACGGGCAACTTTCTCACATTCTTCTGCTACCTATTTTGTGTGTTTCAAAATGGCTATAAGGGTCGTTTTCAGCTAAATGAATGGTTACTTCCTGTTCTTCTTAAAATAGCGGTTGAACAGACCCGCATAGGCAACGCCTACCGAGATGTACGGCTCGTGGTTGTAGGGCTTGCTGAGCAGACCGATGCCCGACTCCACCTTCACGACAATCTCCTGCATAGGACGGTAGTTGAGACCCACCACCCAGCGATGGCGACCACACCACTTGGTATCCTGAATCGTACCCTCGGTGCGGAACATTGAGTCGTAGTACTCGTAGCGGCTGAATAGCCACAATTGCTGCTCTTTGTCCGTGAGCTTTTGGCTGAGACCAAAAAAGTTATATCCCAACTCGACGCCACCCGTCAGCACATCCGACGCTACGGTCTGCTTGGGCGACACGGAGTCCTTACGCATATTCATATTGAACGCCGTGATAAGCTCCGAGTCGGTAAGGTGTCCATAGTCGAAGTTACCGCGCACGACAAAGTTGTTCGAGGTGTACGCAAAGTCGAAAGCACCGATGGCAACCGTACCCTTAACATCGCGGTAGCGTGCTGCATCGGTTGCACTGAGCGTATTTTTGAACGAGTTGCCAGCATATCCGCTCAACGACAGTCGCAACTGCTTAATGGGTGTGTAATCCACGCGGAAAGCACCCGCAAAGGTGTTGGCAATCTTGAACTCGTATGGAGAGCCTGCCGCGCCGCCTACCCAATTTTGGCGATTGAAGCGGTCGGAGTCGAGACCTGGCAGGAAGAGTGCCTCGTAACGCCACTTGCCCGTCTCGCCCCACAGCGATACGCCCATCTGGTGCCACGTACAAGGGAAGAGGGTGTTTTCGCCCTCGGGACGCATATTGGTAAAATACTCGGTGGGCATATGGTACATATTGGTAGCACCGACTGGCACGATGATATGTCCCGCCTTGATATTTATTGCGCCGTTAAGCCACGCCTTGTTAATCCAGAACTGTTCGAGGACAACCTCGCCGCCCTGCTCAACCTCCGACTCATACTCGCCGCCCTCCTCTGCTTCAATCTCTACGGCACTGCCCGTGCCGCCGTGCTCGAACTCTATCTCGGTGCCGAGCGACCACCCCTTGCCGAAGTCGTAGCCGAGCCATAGCACTACGTGCGGGATGTCGAAGCGACCGTGACCCTTGTCGTTGGCAAAGTTCTCAGCGTCGGTATAGCGCAAATACTTGTCGCTAAAAAAGTTACGTGTATATACAACCTCGCCGTAGCCACCTATTTGAAGGCGTGATTTGCGGGGTGTAACGGTAGTTGTGTCGCTCTGCTGCGCCACAGCGTAGAGGGGTGCCAAAAGCGCACACAGAATAATAAGTAGGAGCTCTCTTTTCATATTTGCATAGTTTTACGTTGCAAAATTATGCAGATATGCAAAGTTATACAATCGCTAATTTTGGGTATTTAGATGCGTTTTTTACCCCTATTACCTCCCCATTTCAGGGTATGCGCGCGTATTATATATAGGGTATATGCAGCTGAGAAATTGCTGCGAGACCTAAAAACGGTAACTCACCGCGAGGCGGAAATTGCAGGGATAGGCATACGTCAGCTTATCGTCGAACGGTCGGACGATGTTGCGGTACGACGAGCTGATGCGTCGTATGCGGTTCTGCTCGTAGCCGCTATACACGATATGGCTGTTTAGAAGGTTGTTCGCCGACAGCTGCACCCACAAGCTGTTACCCCCTCTAAACCTGATACTTTTGGCAATACGCGCCTCGACAGCGACGCTGTGCGGGGTGGGCTGTTGTGCTACAAGGGCATCGCGCTCCTCCACGGAGAGGGCATACGATAGCACACGCTCGCTACGGCGCGTGTAGGAGAGCATCGGGACGCTCGGCGCATAGTAGCTAACACCGAGATTGGCATACCAGCCGTTGAACGAGTGGTAGGCAACCTCCGCCGATAGGGTTGCCCGAGGCACAGCAAGACGACAACCGCGAATATCACTTCGAGTATTGGAGATTAGCCGATTGTCGTTGTCGGCATAGAGCTTTATATTGGCGTCGGAGCAGTAGGTGTAGTCTCCTGCCGAGAGCGAAAAGGTAGAACTCCACCGTCGAGTATAACGTACGGTCGCGGCTGCCTCGATACCGTAGCCGAGGCGGTCGATATTACTTATGGTGGAGTTCGCGTAGAGTGCTGCGAGGTCATCGTAGTAGCGAACGGCATCAATATCGTTGAGGTGTGCTGCGACGAAGGCGACGGCTATGACATCAACCTTGGCGCTGTGGTAGCCATAACGTAGCTCGGCGTTGAGGGCTGTGCCGAGCGCTATATCGTCTGCAAGGCGGTTGTTGTACTGCGGTTGTAGGAACATCGCATCCACCTCGGGCGTTATACCCTCCACGGCGGCGTGTGCGCCAAATAGGTGTGCGCCGCGCAGTAGCTGCCACTTGGCGTATAGCTTAAAAGGTGTAAGCATCGCGCGCTGTGATAGCCCGTACGAGGCACGACCCCTAAACAGCTCCTTCTCGTAGTATCCGCGGCGCTGTGTCATATCTGTCGCAAAGTTTGCGCCAAGAGCTATGCGGCTATCTCGCAACTGCCACTCGGCGTCGGCATAGAGCGTTGCGCGGAGGTGTGAAAGGCGGTAGTCGTAGCCATAACGCTCGCCTTCACGTACCGTGCGGTCGGGGTTGCGCAGGTCGTTCTGCATATTGCGGCAGAAGGTGGCATCGTCGATAAGCATATAGTCGAGATTGTCGATATGGTCGCCGCCGAGCAGGTCCCCTACCCTCTTATAGTGGCGCGTGGTGTGGCTGTCGAGGGTTACGCCATAGGCGATGGTCGCACTCCCGACACGGCTTTCGAAATCGAGAGATAGGGCGCTACGAAGCGTGTTGGCGTGGCGCAACTCGACAATATAGGCGGCGTGGGAGTCCTTTTGTAGGGCGTTGGTAAGCATCATCCCCTCCCAATCAATCTGCGTATAGCGGGTATCGTTGGTTGTCCACGACTGCTCGACAAGGCTGTATGACTCATCTTCACGGTGGTAGGAGGGCATATAACGGTAGTTATCGGGCAGGGGTGTCGGAGCGTTAAACCAAGCCAATGCCGATAGGCTCTCGCGATGGTAGTATATATTCGTAGAGATTGTATATCGGGTACTATTTTTCACATTTGCACTCCACACTACCACAATCTCGGGTCGTAGCGACGTTGCCTCACGCGCTGAGCGACGCTTGCCATCGAGGTATCCCCACGAGGGGTTGTAGTGTCGGTTGCCGAGCAGTGTGTATGCCTCCTCGGTAGAGGCCCCTCGTAGCCCGCGTTGCGACCACGGTACAACACCCACGATGCTCAAAGTGCCGCGTCGAAACATTCGCGATAGGTCGAAGCCGATGTCGAAGCCCGCACCGTCGATACCCTCAATATATATGTCGCGCCCCGCACGCACGCGCGTTACGAGACTTATCGACCAACCGTTAAGGGGGTGTAGCGTTGTGCGGTAGCCCACGCCTCCCAACGTCCCACGACCACTAAGGTTGGCTTGCAGGGTGTAGTGCGGCTCGGCGTAGCTGCGGTCGTTGCCCAGATTGAAAAGTGTCGTGTGGTCGGCGTCGTGTTTGCCGACGGATAGTTGTTGCAGCTGCCGCGCAGTGGCATAATCAATGTCGAGATGCCCGATACGATACATCTTTGAGAGATGCTCCATACCACGCCGAGAGTAACGCATATCATACGACGGGATGCTCAGATTGCTGAGTAGCAGCTGTGCGGTGTTGTGGTTCAGACGATTAAAGAGCGTAGTGTCGCCAAGTATCCATCCATCGTTATCGTCGTAGTGGTCGAAGAGCTTGTAGCGCCGAATGTCATCGTAATAGTCCTGAGTCTGCGCCCATAGGAGGCAGTATGAGCCGACAATGGCGGATAGAATCAGTAGTAGTCGTCTCATACGCTCGGTTTTATTGTTGGGTTATACAGTGAACAAAATTACAAATAACTTCCCAAAAATACAACCCAAGCGCGCAAAGAGGGCGTTTATTCGGCATAAAAGACGATATTCCTAATGTCGAAATGGTCAGCTTGGGGTGCTGCACCACTCGCCACAAAGTCGGCATATAGAGGCGTTATCGAAGCCTGTTGGTAGGGGTGAGCGGTGGGGTACAACCACATATTTTTGCAGAAAAATAATCTATTAATTGAAATTATTGGTCTAATATTTTGTAGTTCAAAAAAAAGTATTTAACTTTATAATCTGCAAAGGCGAATAAACTGTGTGGCTTCAAGCGATTGCAGCTCTCGGCAGCCACTTCGACCTATGACAAAAAACCTAAAAAACTAATATATTATGAAAAATTATTCTGCAAAAGAGATTAAGAACATCGTTCTTATTGGTGCGCCCGGCGCTGGAAAAACTACCCTTGCAGAGGCAATGGCTTTCGAGGGTAAGGTTATTGATCGCAGGGGTAGTATTGAGGGTTGTAACACCCTCTCGGATAATACCGACATAGAACACGAATATAAGCGTTCTATATACTCAACAACCCTCTTTACGGAGTTTATGGACCGTAAACTCAATATCATCGACTGCCCAGGTTCGGACGACTTCTGTGGCTCGCTCTTCTCGGCGTTCAAGGTTGGCGACGTAGGCGTTATGGTGCTTAACGCACAGAACGGCTGGGAGGTAGGCTCTGAGTTGCAGTCGCGCTACGCCCGCATCCTCAACAAGCCCCTTATCGGCGTTGTAAACCAGCTCGACGGCGACAAGGCTAACTTCGACGCTACGGTTGAGGGCATCCGCGCAAACTCGTCGGTTAAGCCCGTCATCGTGCAGTACCCCGTAAATCAGGGTGGTGCGTTTGACTCGTTCATCGACGTCTTGATGATGAAGATGTATAAGTTTGTCGATGAGAATGGTAAGCGTGAGGAGTACCCCATCCCCGAGAGCGAGATGGACCGTGCCAATGAGCTTAATCAGGAGCTTGCCGAGGCTGCTGCCGTTTACGATGACGCACTTATGGAGCTTTACTTCGAGAAGGGTTCGCTCACACAGGACGATATTCGCGCAGGCTTGAAGCTCGGCGTATCGAAGCGTGATATTATGCCTATCTTCTGCGCAAGCGGCAAGCGCGACATCGGCACTAAGCGTCTTATGGAGTTCATTATCAACGTGGCACCAGGTCCGTTGAAGGCTCCCGCATTCCTTACCACCGAGGGTGAGGAGCTATTGGCAAATGCCGACGAGCCTACCGTAGTATTCGTATTTAAGAGCCAGATTGAGCAGCATATCGGCGAGATTACCTACTTCCGCGTAGTACGTGGTAAGGTTACTGAGGGTCAGGAGCTTGTAAACTCGCGCACAGGCAATAAGGAGAAGCTGTCGCAGCTCTTCGTTGTAGCGGGTAAGAACCGCGTTAAGGTTACTGAGCTTTCGGCGGGCGACATCGGTTGCACCGTTAAGTTGAAGGGTACTCGTACCAACGACACCCTCGCTGCTCCCGCAGCTCCCGTTACCGTAGAGCCTATCGTATTCCCCGAGCCTCGCTACCGTGCAGCCGTTAAGGCTAAGGAGCAGAACGACGAGGAGAGGCTCGGCAAGTTGCTCAATGACGCTAAGTATGAGGATCCTACCATCCTTGTTGAGTACTCTAAGGAGTTGAAGCAGACCATCATCCAGGGTCAGGGTGAGCATCACCTCAATATCTTGAAGTATCGTCTCTCGACCGAGAATAAGATGGAGTTGGAGTACTTCGCACCTAAGATTCCTTATCGTGAGACTATCACTAAGGTTGCTCAGGCAGACTATCGCCACAAGAAGCAGTCGGGTGGTTCGGGTCAGTTTGGTGAGGTACATATGGTTATCGAGCCATACTACGACGATATGCCCGAGCCTACCAAGTATAAGGTAAATGGCAAGGAGATTACCGTGAACATCAAGGGTAAGGAGGAGTACGACCTGCCGTGGGGTGGTAAGTTGCAGTATTACAACTCTATCGTCGGCGGTGCTATCGACGCACGCTTTATGCCCGCTATCTTGAAGGGTATTATGGAGAAGATGGACGAGGGTCCGCTCACGGGTTCTTATGCTCGCGACATCCGCGTTGTCATCTACGACGGTAAGATGCACCCCGTTGATTCAAACGAGATTTCGTTCAAGCTTGCAGCACGTAACGCCTTCAAGGATGCGTTCCGCAACGCAGGTCCTAAGATTATGGAGCCTATCTACAATGTCGAGGTTCTCACGCCGAGCGAGTATATGGGTTCGGTTATGAGCGACTTGCAGAACCGTCGCGCGATGATTATGGGTATGGAGTCGGATAAGGGCTTCGACCGCCTCAACGCACGTGTGCCTCTTGCAGAGCTTTACCGCTACTCAACATCGTTGTCATCATTGACTTCGGGCGCTGCAACCTATACGATGCAGTTTGCAAGCTACGAGCAGGTGCCTGCCGATGTTCAGGATAAGCTGTTGAAGGCTTACACCGATACCGACGAGGATTAATAGTCGTATATAGCTAATCAAAGACCGCTACACACTGGCGTAGCGGTCTTTTTTTTGTGGTAATACTCTGATAGTTAAGACCCTATATAAATATCGGCACTGTTGGTGGGACACCCACTTTTCGGGGTATTAAAAGAAGGTCCAAGAAGGTCCAAAATGGCAGTTGTTTCTTTGGGGAGTAACACCTAATTTTGCGTTAAACAATTTTCAAATACACATTTTGTTTAACAATTAAAACCTAACAACTATGAAAAAATCTCTTATGAGTGTGGCAGTTGCCGCTATTGCACTTGCACTGTTGTCGTGTGGTGGTCAAAGTAAAGATTCTAAGACGGAGCCAAAAACTACTCTGACACCGTCAAAGACCGAAGTTAAGGGTCCGCTTTCGGAGTACTACACAGTGGTAGATCAGTCATACGACTTTGCAGAGATGGATAGGGGCTACTTTGGCGATGATCTTATCATTTCAATCGAGTTGCAGAGAACGGATAAACCCTTCCCCGAGAAGTATTTGAAGGGCTATGAGCCTGCTGGCACCTATGGATATAGCGTCAAGGGCAACTATGGCATTGGCATAAAGGTTAAGGATGCTGATGGCAAGCAGGTGTTTAGCGCACGTGCCGATGAAGGAGGTCTGGATGGTGTCTATTCCAGCGATGACTTAAAGGACCTTTGGGAGCTTGAAGCGGGCGAGACAAACCAGGTTAGATGGAATGTAGAGGAGTTAAAAGATGCGAGTGGTGAATATACATTTGAGATTACAAGTTACCTTGACTAATACGGTTGCTATGTCGCAATTTAGGGGATAACGAGTAATACCCCCCCCAATCACATTGGCGGGCAATAGGATTTAGACATTTTATTCACTCTTTTAGGTGTCAAGGGCTGGCTAAGTTACCTCTTAGTCAGCCTCTTATGTTTAGCTTGGCGTGATAAGGGGTCGATTGCGTCCCCTAACAAAAAATGCCGTCAATGGGACGTACGCGCAAGTACTACCCATCGACGGCATTTTTGCCGAGTGTTACACTCGGCGCCCTTCTCCCACCAAGCACTTGTCGTGATAGCGGCGCATCTACTTCCGCTTGCCGAATTACTGTCAGCAATGGGCAGTACGCCATAGTACAGCCCATCGCTGCCAAATTCGCCGAGCGTTGTATCTGCACTACTCTCACACCAAGCGGCCACGCGCAGCTACGTACGACTGAAAATGGCTGAGAATGGCTGAGAACGCCTGAGAATGGCTGTGTTTTCTGTGGCTACGGACAATGCGCCTCAGTAATTCTCAGCAGTTCTTAGGCTTTCTCAGTCGCGCGTCATCTCGTAGTCTCGTAGTCCCGTAGTCCCGTAGTCTCGAAAGCACTCGGGTATTAAAAAAGACTCCCACAAAACGCAGAAGACGACCCGCAATGAGGTGTGTGGGGGGGGGAAGATGCGGTTTGGGGGAGTATCAAATCATAATGTGGTTGAGCGGAGGGCGCATAGCATTACCCGCTCGATTATCCGCTCATTTGTAGAGGCATCTGCCCCTTATGGAGCAATGAGCGCAATTCGACAAGCATCAATACTATAATCGCCAGTCTCCCGCTCGCGAAATAGCGATTGGAGTATTTATAATTGTGTAATAATAAGATGAGTGTAAATTTGGCTAATAGGTAAGGTATTGAAAATCAGAAAATTACCCCCCCCCAGTACGCGAAAAAACAGCAAAAAGGCTTGAAATATTAGAAAAAGTTTTATTAACTTTGTGATGTCCATATGCGTTAGCGGTAGCCTCTAATGAGGTTCTAGCTACCTCTAATGAAGTTTAATTTCAGAGCCTCCTTGCACTATGAAGACAAAATTATTTTTATTGCTGTCGTGTCTCTTTACTTTGATTGGATGTGAAAACGTGGCTGAGACACCTACCGACAAGCCAAATTCGCCAGACAACGACGAGCCTAACAAATCTTTAACGCTTATCTCCGAAGATGAGATGTCATTCGATAAAATAGGTAGTAGCGACAACAAAATTGCCTATGTGTTGTATGGTGCCGAAGAGGGTGCGCTTCCAGATGTAGAGTGTGAGGCTAAGTGGATTACAAATATTCGCAAGGAGGCGACGTATATTTCATTCGATGTTCGTGCCAATACAACGACAAGTACGCGAAGCACAAAGGTAATCCTGAGCTACGAGAATATGAGCGTCGATGTTGATATTGTTCAAACAGGATATACTATCGATGTTGAACACCGCGCAGAGGTCCTCAATGGTGAGTATTGCCCCCCTTACACAGGTTGTATTTCGTCTAGAAATGGAAATTATTTTGCAATTCTTTCTATGAATGGCACAACAGGTTTTGCTCACTTATATGTCGATCAGTATTATAGGTTTGATTTCTACTCGGATCAGAAGCATAATACAACCGATGCTGTTCCAACCATTCCTCACGGTACATATCGTCTTGATAAGAATAATACTGGTGATGCGTGGACATTCAGTCATAGCTACTCTACACGTCTCGAACCTAAGAGGGATGGCACGTATGAAGAGAACTACTTTGCCGATGGCATTGTCGTAGTTTCTGAAAATGGCATTGATGCGATGCTCACACTCGATAATGGCAAGGTACACCACGTAGTATATAATGGTAGTTTGGAGCTTAGTTATATCGTCATAGAGAATAATGGACCTTACAGCTGGCTTGAAGAGGATTATAATTTCAACTATAGTGGTGGTATTATTCGCCTTTTATATTATGGAGATTATACAGAGGGTTCAAATTGGGTCGTACAGATTATGGAGTGCCAAAATCCTATCAATGGAGACTATTTCACAATCGACCTCATGGCGCCCGCTACAGGTTTCGTAGCTGATAATGTTTGTGGTTCATATACTAAGGCAACAGATAATCCTTATCAGGGAAGCACTTATACAGAGGCAATATACGCCGTTATAGAAGATGACTATGTCAATCAACGCGCTGGTGCTCCTATCGTTGATGGTACTATAACCATTGAGCGTGACGGATTGGATTTTGTCATAACATTTGATTGTGTGGATGATCTTGGATATAAGATTACAGGTACATTTAGGTGCGACCAGTTAGAGATGTACGATAAGACAAGTGGTTGCGCATAAGTCGTTGTACTTGATTCAAAATTTACAAGAGATGAAGAGAGCTTATTATTTTTTAATATTTGCGCTACTTGGCTTAATAGCATGTGAGACTGAGCCGCAAGAAACTACTTAGGGAACACTCTATCTCTATGCTGATAACACAGAGATTTATGCCAATGGTGAGGACGCTGTAACATTTACCATAAAGGATGTGGAAGGCACTGTTGTGGAGGATGCCTCTATCTACTTTGCTGATACTAATGTGTGTCGTCCTAAAAAAGTGTTACAGGATTTGATACAAAAATAATCAAAGTTTTCTAAATGACAACACGGCACGCCGAGTTGTCATTTTTCGTTCTGTAAGTTACAATCTCTTTCTTGCATTGGCGATGCATCTCATCGGGCGTAAGCATACCGCACGATAAGTGTGGTCGCAGTTTATTATATATCGCCACACTTTGAGCTACTATCCGCTGCTACATACCTAAATCACACTCCAAATCCTCCAATAAAAACTCATGTTTTATAGTCGCATTTACCCTCTTCGCCTCTTGTATTGTGGGTTGTCATCACACATTCTCTTCCAAATACGCCTCTTCTCCCATCTTGTGGGTCTCATCACGCGCCCCCACCAAGAAACACACTCGCCACCCTCCCACATTGCGGGTCATCTTCCGCGCACTGCTCCCCCCAAAAACGCCTCGCTACCCCTCCCGCATTGCGGGTCGTCATCACGCACTCTCTTACAAAGACGACGCCCCTCCCATCTTGCGGGTCATCATCAGGTTTTTTGGGTATTATTTTTCAATACATAAACTTTAAGTAACAACCTATTACACAGCACATTACACGTATAAATCAATTATCGCTGATTAATCGCCAATTAATCAATAATAATGTTTTATACAGCGCAGATGTTCCGTTTCCCAATATTTTGCGGGTAGGTTTTTACCTACCCACACGCTTTCGGAGGCTGCGGGACAACAAGACTACGAGACCACGAGACAGCCGCACCCCAAACCACTCGCCCCCACACGTTGCGGGTCATCTTCACGTTTCGCGGGTCTCCTTGCGCGCACCCTGCCCCCAAAACACACTCGCTCCCCATACATTGCGGGTCGTCTTCACGCACTGCCCCCCCCCGAAGCGCTCCCTGCACCTTTCACATTGCGGGTCTCCTCGTGCGCCCCCCAAAAAAAACGACTCACTCCCCCTCACATTGTGGGTCATCTTCCGCGCCTTGCGGGTACTAAAAATAGTACCTTCGCAAGTAAATCGTCGTTCCGACACGCTTAAAAACAGCCCAAAAGCTGACCTAATTACAATAGTCATTATCGTAAATAGCCCAATTTTAAGAATTTTTAGGCGATTACTTTTATTTTCGAACGAGTGAACGTAACTTTGCTCTTGCAAATTAACAGTAATAGATTTAATATATTATTAACA
>JAFQAN010000005.1 GCA_017416915.1 Alistipes sp.
AGCGGAAGATGACTGTGAAGTAAGCCACCATCTGTACGAAAATGATAGAGGTATTGATGTCGCCTATCCAAGTGTCATCGCCTGTCATCTCGTGCTGAATGGATGCGATACGCTCCTGAGTAGGAATAGCAAGGCCAAGTCCGAGGCAAAGAAGACCGGGCAGGAGATGCAGCAGATGAATAGGTTTGAGGCGGAAGTTCAGGTCAAAATTCTTCTTGGCAAAGAGCCATAGCAATGGCATCAGCAACGTATTGACCGAGTAACTGATGGGAAACATGAAAAGAGTCAAATTGTGCCATTCCAACATTCGGCTCATATTGTATATATAGACGGGGACATTGGGTAGCACAATAATGGCAGCCGCATATCCGCTCTCTCCACGAAAACGGGTAGCAGCAAGCAGTACAGCGGCCATTCCTAATAATATGATGATGCTGGACGAATTGACTGTCAATATAAAATCATTGTATCCCATCTGAATATTACTATTCCATTTCGGTACAAAATTACGTAAAAATCTGCAAACAGAACTAAATAGCAGCCTGAAAAATCATCAGTAATAGAGGCCCTGTAAATTAAACTTATCATCAGAGGGTGCCAGAACCTCATTAGTGGCTAACCCTAATGTGTAATTTCAGTATCAGAGTTATAGGTTTTTCCTTAGCTTTCCAAATAATTAATTGGTAAAAGTTGAATTAAATCGCGAGGGGGGGGTAGTCTCTGATATACAGATACTTACACAAATATACATATTCACTCTATCCCAATTGCGAAAGTCTATTCCGCACCCAGATGACAATATCGTATTTCTCCCTATATTTTATATTTATATATGTAACATTTCGCAAAACGCCACTATATCCGTAGCCACGAATAGCTGACTAATTTCGGGGATTCCTAAAAGCGCAGGAGAGAAAGCAAAATAACGATATTGTTATGCATACATGTGGCTGCTATAGGCTATGCGATAATCGCGTTTATCAAATATGGCGTACAAAGTTTAGTTTATCCCATTGGCTATATGCCCAAAACGGACTAAACTTATTTTTGGCGTTGGCAACACTCAAAAAAGATGCTGACGAAAAGAGAAAGACACTCATCATTCTTCTTTTTTCGCCAGCATTTATCTTAAAAATTCAAAAAAAATACACCCAACCTTGATTTTTGGGTGTAAAAAAGGGTGTAAATCTCGTAACTACCTGATTTACACCCTTTGTTACGGGAAGAGAGGGTTTGGCTACTCCGCAGCCTGTGGCTGCTCCGCTTAACGCCTTTCCCTTCTGCTCGCCGCAGGGGCCCCTGCAAGCCCTGCTCTCAGCAAGAAGCTACTTCGTAGCCCCTTTTTTGTTTTCCATACCTCCGTCATCA
Source organism: Alistipes sp. (assembly GCA_017416915.1). Lineage (GTDB taxonomy): Bacteria > Bacteroidota > Bacteroidia > Bacteroidales > Rikenellaceae > Alistipes. The sequence continues at coordinate 1,369 of JAFQAN010000005.1, forward strand.
AGCAAGCTTGAGCCGTAGGTATAAAAAACAAAAAGATGTCTTTCGACATCTTCTTGCTTCGTTTGGTCTTGCGGAGAGAGAGGGATTTGAACGACGAAGTCGAAGAGCCGATACCATATAGCGCAGGGCATAATGCCCGAGCAATAAACACCCTCATATCGGCTCAACCCCCGCATAAGTGAGCAATACTCTCTTGGCATTGGATGCAGAGCTATCGCCTACGGCGGTTTGTTTTTGGGGTGTGTGTGGTGGCTTGCCAACAGCAACACACCATAAAAACAAAACAGACGACCTAAGTCGTCTGCTCTGCATCAAATCTTGCGGAGAGAGAGGGATTCGAACCCCCGGAACAGTTACCCGTTCACCGCATTTCGAGTGCGGCCCGTTCGACCACTCCGGCATCTCTCCTTTTTCCGAGGTGCAAATATACAAACTTTTTCGTAATGTTATACTTTTTGCCCTCTTTTTTTTCGATTTTACGCGAGCTTACAATACTAAAACAGAGGGTTGCAACACGGTTTTACGGTTGCAACCCTCAGCTATTTAGTGTGTTAGGCTATTATAGACGAGCCTTGATAGCCTTTGACTCCTCCTCGTAGCCAGGCTTGTCCAGCAGGGCAAACATATTCCTCTTGTATGCCTCGACACCAGGCTGGTTGAAGGGGTTTACACCAAGCATATAGCCACTGATGCCACACGCCTACTCGAAGAAGTAGAGCAGCTGGCCGATTGTACGCTCGTCGATACGCTCAATCTCGATAAGCATATTGGGTACACCGCCATCGACGTGCGCGATACGTACGCCCAGCTCCGCCATCTTGTTAATCTCCGATATGCGCTTGCCAGCGAGGAAGTTAAGACCGTCGAGGTTGGCATCATCAGCCTCGACCCTAACCTCATACTTCGAGTTCTTAACCGAGATAATCGTCTCGAAGAGTGTGCGCTCGCCCTCCTGTATATACTGACCCATAGAGTGTAGGTCGGCGGTGAGTGTTACGCTTGCAGGGAAGATACCCTTGCCCTCTTTGCCCTCCGACTCGCCGTAGAGCTGCTTCCACCACTCGGCGATATAGAGCAACTTAGGCTCGTACGAGCCGAGAATCTCAATCTTTTTGCCGCTCTTATACAGCTCGTTACGCACGATAGCGTACTGCGCTGCGGGGTTTTGCTCGATAGGTGTAGCCTCGCCCGTGAGACGCTCCATGTCGCGTGCGCCTTCAACGAAAGCCTCGACGTCGATGCCTGCAACGGCCAATGGCAGAAGACCTACGGGTGATAGCACCGAGTAGCGACCACCCACGTTGTCCTCGATGACGAAGGTGGGGTAGCCCTCCTGCGTAGCGAGGGTCTTCAATGCGCCACGTGCCTTGTCCGTGATGGCTACGATACGCTCGGCAGCCTCAGCCTTGCCATAGCGCTTCTCTATCTCTGCCTTGATAAGGCGGAAGGCGATAGCTGGCTCGGTGGTAGTACCCGACTTAGAGATTACGATAGCGGCGATAGAGTACTCTTTGACAGCCTCCATAAGTTCGTAGGTGTAGTCCTCCGAGATATTTTCGCCTGCGAAGACGATGGTGGGGTTGTCGTGGCGCTTTTTAAGCGACTCAAACGAGTTACTCATAGCCTCCAATACGGCCTTAGCACCGAGGTACGAGCCGCCGATACCAATACATATTACTACCTCTGCCTTTGAGCGCAACTTCTGGGCAACGCTCTTTATCTGGTTTAGTTCATCTGCACTTATTGACGAGGGCAGGTTTACCCAGCCCAAAAAATCGTTGCCTGCACCCTCGCCCGAGTGAAGTAGGGCATTGGCGTGTGCGGCAGCAGCCTGCATCTGGCCTGTTACATTGACGCCCGAGTGTGCGGCGTCGAACTTAATCAATTCCATCTTAATCACTTGTTTATAACTTTTATTGTAAAGCTGTTATAGTCGTTAGCGTAAAATCTTCGTGAGGCTGAGCATCGCATCACGCGCCGAAGCCTTGTTGTAGAGTACCTCCCACACCATATCCGCAATGGGCATATCTATATTGCGGCGCATAGAGCTACGGCGGATGCACTCGGCGGCGTAGTAGCCCTCGGCAACCATCGTCATCTCGTTCAGCGCACTCTTAATCGTACAACCCTTGCCAAGTAGTGTGCCAAGGCGGCGGTTGCGACTTAGGGGCGAGTAGCAGGTAACGAGCAGGTCGCCCATATATGCTGCGGTGTTGAGGTCGCGGCTGTGTGTCGGCACCGCCTCGTCTAAGAAGCGACTCATCTCCGAGGCGCAGCCCGAGATAAGCACCGCGAGGAAGTTGTCGCCATAGCGCAGACCTACGGCGATACCTACGGCGATGGCATACACATTTTTCATAATCGCTGCACCCTCGACACCCAAGACATCGTGTGATGTGGTACAACGGAAGTAGTCGTTCGAGAGAAGAGCCTTGACAACCTCGGCAGTGTCGTTATTTTCGGCAGCTACTGTGAGGTATGACAGGCGGCACTGACCCACCTCCTCGGCGTGTGAGGGACCCGTTACCACGCACATATTGTCCATAGGCACATCGTAGTAGCGGTTTACGTGTTCGACAATGGTAAGGTAGTCGCCTGGGATGATACCCTTGACTGCCGATACCACAATCTTGTCGCTGAGAGGCTCGGTAAGCGGCTCCATAAACTTCTTGAAGAAGGCTGAGGGCATAGCTAAAAATATGACGTCGGCGTTGCGTACTATGGCGTTGATGTCCGCCGAAGGCGTTATCAGCGAGCGGTCGATGTCGCACCACGGCAGATATTTCGAGTTGCGTCCACGGCTTTCGAGCGAGAGTCGTATATCTTCATTCAGTACCAACCAATCGACGTGGTGGTGGTTTGTTGTCAGTGTCTTGACTATGGCGGTTGCCCAACTGCCGTAACCAAGCACAGCGCATTTTGGTCTATGTTCAGTTGTCATAGCGAAAAAATTATTGACAAAATTACATAAAAAAAGTGAAAGTTATTGCAAAATGTCCATATCTTTTTACTAACTTTGTGGCAGTATATGCGCACGTATGCGAGGGTATTGACGTATATCGTTGTGCATCAGTGAGTTTAGTGCGATGTGCCGAGGTCGGCGTTTTTTGCCGAATGGTACAGGTGCAGCGTACTTAAAGTTGCGAAAATAGGCACTGTCGGCGAAGAACTTGCTCCTTCGTGGCGACTCTGCCTCGTAAAAAAGAATAAAACGAAAAGAAGATATGGGATTATTTAACTTAACACAGGAACTCGCTATTGACCTTGGAACGGCCAATACGCTGATTATGCACAACGGCAAGGTGGTCGTTGATGAGCCGTCGATTGTCGCTATTAACATTAAGACTGGTAACCTTATGGCTATCGGTAACAAGGCACGTATGATGCACGAGAAGGTAAACCCCAACATCCGCACTATACGTCCGTTGAAGGATGGTGTTATCGCCGACTTCGAGGCTACGGAGCTTATGTTGCGCGGTCTTATTAAGAAGGTAAACGTGGCGCGTGGCATCTTTGCCCCCTCTATCAAGATGATGATTTGTATCCCGTCAGGCTCTACCAACGTCGATATTCGTGCCGTGCGCGACTCGGCGCAGCATGCAGGCGGTCGTGAGATATACCTCGTGTTTGAGCCTATGGCGGCTGCACTTGGAGCGGGTCTCGATGTAGAGGCTCCCGAGGGCAACCTCATCATCGACATCGGTGGCGGTACTTCGGAGATTGCTTGTATCTCGTTGGGCGGTATCGTATGCTCGGAGTCTATCGACGTGGCGGGCGATGTCTTTACTACCGACATCCAAAACTATATCCGTCAGCAGTACAGTATGCGTATCGGTGAGCGTACAGCCGAGCAGATTAAGTGTGCTATCGGCGCAGCAGTTCCCGAGTTGGAGGAGGAGCCCGAGGATTTCGAGTTCACAGGCTCGAATATGCACACCAACCTGCCACAGACCGTAACGCTCAATTACAGCGAGATAGCCTACGCGTTGGATAAGTCGCTCGTCAAGCTCGACAACGCCCTGATGAAGGTGTTGGAGGAGATGCCTCCCGAGTTGTACTCCGACGTGGTGAAGAATGGCGTCTATCTTGCTGGTGGTGGCGCTCTTATCAAGGGTCTTGACAAGCGTCTGAGCAAGAAGTCGGGACTCCCCGTGCATATTGCCGATGACCCTCTGACGGCTATTGTTCGCGGTACGGGCATCGCGTTGAAGAATATCGGTAACTTCTCGTTCCTTATCGGAGGCGATAAATAGTATCAAACGACGAATGTTCTATACTGCCCGTAGCAACCATTATGTAGCAGCGGGCAGTATGTATTTAGGATGGTGGCAACCGAGGCAATATGTTTTGTGAAGGGTTGTTGCCCTAAAAAGTGGCTCTACGGCGTAGCGAATGTTGCGATGTTGAGCTTTTAGCCGAAAACCAATGCAGAGATTAATAGAGTTTATCAAGCGCATCTACTTAGTGCTACTCTTCCTTCTTATGGAGGGTGTAGCGCTCTGGTATTATGCTACCGCCACGCCCTATAACGAGGCAAAGATACTATCGCGCACAACCGCCGTAGGAGGCTTTTTTAGCGGTATGGTTACCGACGTGGGACACTTCTTCTCGTTGCCCGACGAAAACCGAATGCTCACGGAGCGTATCGCCGTGTTGGAGCAGACCTTACAGCGTGAAAGAGAGCTTCACGGCATAGATGTATTGGACTCGGCGCAGGTGGCGGCACTCAATATGGATAACATCCACTATCGCTACTATCCGTCGCGAGTAACGTCGATGACAACCAACCGTCAGCGCAACTTTGTAGTGCTGGACAAGGGTGCCGAGGACGACATCAAACCCAATATGGGTGTCATCACGCCCGACCGTAAGTTGGTGGGATATATCATATCGTGTTCGAGACACTACTCGGTGGTGCTGCCCATACTCAACACCGAGTTTAATATCGGTGGACGTCTGGCAGATAATCGCAGTGCCTGCTCGGTGCATTGGCTGGGCGATTCGCCGCACTATGTCGAGGCGTTCGACCTCTCGACCTACGCCAACCCTGCGGTGGGTATGGCCGTTGAGGCGAGTTCGGAGCGTCTGCCCGACGGTGTGATTATCGGACATATCGAGTCGTTCGAGCATAACGCCGCCAAGACGGCGTACTCGGCACGCCTGAAACTCGCTACCGACCTATCGTCGTTGGACAATGTGCTGATTGTCGAGAATACGCACTATGGCGAAATCGAGGAGCTGCTGAAAACTACCGAGAAGCAGCGACAAAAGTAACTTCGAAAAAAGAGAGTTTGAACAATGTATAAGTATCTATCATACGTCTGGCTCGCGCTCCTACTATTTGTGGCGCAGGTCTTTCTGCTCGACAACATCTCTATTGCTATGTGGCTACGACCAATGCTCTTCCCGCTTATCGTGCTATTGTTGCCTATGGAGCTACGCACGGTGTGGGTGTTGTTTGTTGCTCTTGGCGTAGGCTTGGCAATGGACCTCGCGGTAGGCGGCTCGGGGCTATATACCGCCTCGCTACTGCCTCTTGCGATGATACGCTCGACGTTGCTCTACGCCACTACGGGGCGCTACGTTGAGCATAGCGACCAGACGGCGCTGCTGCCACGATTGGCAATGCGACAGTTGATGCTCTACGTCGCTGTTGCGATGTTGCTGCACCATGCTCTATTCTTCTTCTTGGAGACATTGTCGTTGGCAAGCCTCTCGACGTTGCTACTTCGAATCTTTGCAAGTGCGCTACTCTCAACGCTTATAGCGCTGCCCGTAACACGTCTATTCATCGCCAAAATTGCTGTAAAATGACGAACAATAGAGCATATATGCGTTATCGCAGTCTGCGTTATGTGGTGATGCTTACCTTTATGGTACTCGGTGGTCGCTTGGTATATGTGCAGCTACTCGACTATAAGTATGAGTCGTTGGCGACCTCGAATATCATACGCACCGAGGTGGAGTATCCTATGCGTGGCGAGGTGCTGGACCGTCGTGGCGAGTTTTTGGTTAAGAGTCGCGTATGTTACGACGTTATGGTCGTTGCCGCCGACCTGCCAAAGGAGGGCTTCGATACGTTGCGCTTGGCGACCATCTTGGATATTACGCCCGAGAAGCTTGCACAGCAGCTTCGTAGGGCCTCCGAGGCGCGCCGCGCCCCCTACCTTGTGGCGGGCTATCTGTCGCAGGATGCGAAGCTCATCTTCGATGAGGGCGAGTTCGAGGGCTTCTATACCCGTTTCCGTACGGCGAGAGAGTATCCGCGTAAGATTGGAGGTAACCTGCTCGGCTACGTTAGCGAGGTTACGGATAAGCAGCTCAAAGAGAAACCCTACTACTCGGCGGGCGACTACATTGGTGTCGGCGGCGTGGAGTGGGCCTATGAGGCGGAGCTGCGTGGCGAGAAGGGTGTAAGCTACCGTATCAAAGATACGCACGGCGCTATCAAGGGGTCGTATATGGATGGTGCTAACGACGTGCTACCTGTCAAGGGTAAGCAGTTAGTATCGACCATTGATGCCCGCTTGCAGGAGTTTGCCGAGGAGCTTATGGTCGGCAAGATTGGTGCTGTGGTGGCGATTGAGCCATCGACGGGTGAGATTTTGGTTATGGCGTCGTCGCCGACCTACAATCCCGACCTGATGGTAGGCCGTCAGCGTAACAACAACTATATGACGATGTTGCACGACCAGCGTAACCCGCAGTTTAACCGTGCAGTGAGTGCGAAGTATCCTCCTGGCTCGACCTTTAAGCTCGTACAAGGTCTTATCGGCCTACAAGAGGGTGTGCTACGTCCCTCGGATACGCACCCCTGTCATCTTGGCTATAAGTATGGTCGCCGCGTGATGAAGTGCCACGACCACCGCTCGCCTGTCGATTTAAGGGATGCTGTGGCGACCTCGTGCAACGCCTACTTCTGCTACGTCTTCAAGGATATCATTACCAACCCTAAGTTTGGCTCGATACGCGATGGTGTCAAGACGTGGAACGACTATGTGTATAGCTTCGGCTTTGGTCGTAAGCTCGGTAGCGACTTCACGTTAGAGGGTACAGGTAGCGTCCCCACGCCCGATACCTACGACCGCAAGTATAACGGACGTTGGAATTGGGGCTCGGTGCTGTCGTGCGCTATCGGTCAGGGCGAGATGGGTTGTACGCCGTTGCAGATGGCAAACCTCGCTGCGACGGTGGCTAACCGTGGCTACTACTACATACCGCATATCGTCAAGGAGATTGAGGGTCGCGACTCGATTGACCGCCGCTTCTACGAGCGTCAATATACGATGGTTGATTCCGTACACTTTATACCTATTGTCGAGGGTATGTGGCGTAGTGTCAATGTGTGGGGTACGTCTCGTGGCGCCTACTTGGAGGGCTACGACGTCTGTGGCAAGACGGGTACGGCACAAAACCCCAACGGCAAGGATCACTCTACGTTCCTGTCGTTTGCTCCGAAGGACAACCCGCGTATCGCTATCTCGGTATATGTCGAACACGGAGGCTTCGGCTCGTCGGTGGCACTACCTATCGCCAGCCTTATCGAGGAGTTGTACCTCACCGATACCATTTGTCGTCCCGAGCTTGTTGAGAGGGTTAAGAGTACCACAATCAACTACTACCACTACGATAAGAGACAGGCTGCCTACGACCGCCGCCGTGCCGAAAATAGTAAATAGTTGTCAGAAACAGTAGAATAGATGTTGTCAGATTATAACATATCGTCGGGACGTAGTGGCGAGGGGTCGCTCTTTGGGCGTTTGGACCTCGTGGCGCTGTGTCTCTATGCAGCACTCGTGGTGGTGGGAGTTATCAGCATCACCTCGGCGTCGTATGACCCCGAAAATGGGGGTATCTTCTCGCCGACGCACAACTACGTAAAGCAGATTATATGGGTTGGCATATCGTGGGTTATCGGTATTGTGGTGCTGCTGCTCGACCGCCGCTACTTCCATATGTTTGCCGTGCCAGCCTATGTCGCGGGTATAGGGCTACTTATCGCCGTACTGCTCTTTGGACGTGAGGTCAATGGCGCAAAGGCGTGGTTTGAGTTTGGAGGCATACGTATTCAGCCTGTGGAGTTTGCTAAGATTGCCACGGCGTTGATGATGGCGCGTGTGATGAGTAGCTACTCGTTCAACATACGCCGTCTTAGCGACCTTATGAAGGTGGCGGGTGTGATACTGCTGCCATTAGGCATCATCATCCTGCAAAACGATACTGGCTCGGGTCTGGTGCTGTGTTCGTTCCTGTTTGTACTCTACCGCGAGGGTCTTACAAAGTACCTCTATTTCCCAGTGTTGTTTACAGTGTTTCTGTTCATCGTCTCGTTCATCTTCGAGCCAGTCGCCATTTTTAGCTTTCTGCTGGTTGCCTTTACGCTGTATAGCGCCTTGAAGACATACGCCTTTTGGGCGCATCTGCGCTTTGTGGCAGCTGTGGTGTTGGTGTCGTTGCTACTCTGCATCTTTACGTCGCTCAGCGGCTATGCCTCGTTGATGATTACGTGCAGCGTGGCGGCGGTGGCTTTGGGCTTCGCTGCCATCAAGACCCGCACGATGCAGCTGCTATGGCCAATCATAATGTTTGTATATGCGATGATATTCGTGCCTACGTGCGATACTATATTCGAGAATTTGGAGCCACACCAGCAAAACCGCATATTGACATTTGTAGGTATGAAGAGCGACCCGCAGGGTATCGACTACAACGTCAATCAGTCGCAGATTGCCATCGGCTCGGGCGGCTTCTGGGGCAAGGGTTTTATGGAGGGTACGCAGATTAAGTATGACTACGTCCCCGAAAAGCATACCGACTTTATCTTCTGCACCGTGGGCGAGGAGTGGGGTTTTGTAGGCACTACGTTTGTGCTGATGCTTTATATGGCACTCATACTCAGACTTATGCGTATGGGCGAACGCATCAAAGAACCCTTTGGCAGAGTCTATTGTTACTGCGTGGCGGCGATACTGCTGTTCCACGTATGGGTGAATGTGGGTATGACCATCGGTCTGATGCCTGTGATGGGTATCCCGCTGCCGCTGATGAGCTACGGCGGCTCGTCGTTAGTGGCATTCACAATACTGATACTTATCGCCATACGCCTCGATGCCTCGACCGAGGATGAGGAGCGATATGCCTAATACCTTATATATATTATAGCGATTATGAGTAACGAACGCCTTATATTTCTTACCAACGACGACAGCTACCTCTCGAAGGGTTTTCGCCACGCTGTGGCTCTCGCCTCGGAGTTTGGTAGAGTAATTGCCATCGCTCCTGACCGTGTGCAGAGCGGTATGAGTCAGGCAATAACCATACACTCTCCACTGTTTTTGCGACAGGTGGAGTGTAACGAGCGGGTTGAGATTTACGCCTTCTCGGGTACGCCTGTGGATTGTGCAAAGATTGCCTTCGACCACTTCTTCGCTGAGCGCAAGGTGGATTTGGTGCTGTCGGGCATCAACCACGGCTCTAATGCTGCGGTAAATGTGATGTACTCGGGAACTATGGGCGCCGCTATCGAGGGTAGCTTCTACGGTGTGCCGTCGATAGGCTTATCACTCGACGACCACGATGCCGATGCCGACTTTGCGGGGGCTGTGGAGTATGGACGCAAGATTATTGCTCAGCTATTAGATGCCGCAGAGAGGCTGCCTCGTCCGTTGTGCCTCAATGTTAATGTTCCGCGCTGTGCCGCTGCCGATATTAGGGGCATACGCCTCTCGCGACAGACACGTGGCTTCTGGCGTGAGGACTTCTATGCACGTCAGGACCCGCACGGCCGCGACTACTTTTGGCTTACGGGTGCCTTCTGCAATGCAGAGCCAGAGGCGGAGGATACCGACGAGTGGGCATTGGCAAATAACTATGTGGCGGTAGTCCCCGTGCAGGTCGATATGACCGACTATAAGATGTTGTCGAGCCTCGATGGCGTGATAAAGTAGATGTAGAGGGTATGTCGGGTGTTGAGATATTGATGATTGTGGCAATAGCGATGCAGACGGTAGCCGCTATCGTTGCGCTGTTGTTAGTAAACCAGACCAAGTACCGCGCGCTGTGGATATGCTGCATCATCGGTCTTATGATGCTGACGTTGGAGCGTATCTTCCAGCTGATGATTTTCGACGGCTACTATATCTCCAACCTTGCTCTTGCGTGGGTGGGTATCATCGTGTCGCTGAGCTTCTCGATAGGCGTTGTCTGCGCCCGTTTTTTGGTGCATCACGTCGAGCGTATGGCACTCGAACAGCGTCTGTTGGAGAACCGCCTGATGACCGCTGTGCTGCGTACCGAGGAGCGCTCACGTGCCAGCTTTTCGCGTGAGCTGCACGACGGCTTAGGACCGCTACTATCGTCGGCAAAGATGTCTTTATCGGCGCTGTCGCGTAGCGACCTTAATGAGCGCGACCGTCGTACGCTGCAAAACACCTCTGCCGTCATCGACGAGGCGATACGCTCGTTGCGCGAAATATCGAATAACCTATCGCCGCACGTGCTAAACAGCTTTGGTTTAGTACGCGGCATCAAGCACTTTGTGGATAGGGTGGCGTCGGTGCGCTCCGTGGCGATAGACTTCCGCACGACGTTGCGTGGCGAGCGCTTCGACTCTAATATAGAGGTTATTCTCTACCGTGTGGTGTGCGAGCTTATAAACAACTCGTTGAAGCACGCCCAATGCTCGAAGATAACCATCGAGCTTACGATGAAGGCGGATAGACTGCTTCTGTCGTATTGCGACAACGGTCGTGGCTTCTCGCCCCGCGATATGGAGGGGTGCGGGATGGGACTCTCTAATATAAATTCAAGAATATCGTCGCTAAGCGGCACATTTAGCATTGATAGTCGCCCAGGAGAGGGTATGCGCGCTACCGCGTCGGTGGCAATAGATAGTGCAATATCACACCTCTCGGGTGCAGACTTCGAGCGACTTAAATAGATAAGTAAGATGACTGAAAAGGTAAAAATAGCCCTTGTAGATGACCATACGCTCTTTCGTACGGGTCTTGCGGGACTGCTATCGCAGCACGATGGCTACGATGTAGTATCGGATGTGGGTAGCGGAGAGGAGTTCTTGGCGCTACTCCCCGATTTGGATGTCGATGTAGTCTTTATGGATATATCAATGCCAGGTATTGATGGTGGAGAGACTACGCGACGCGCCCTTGTCGAGCGTCCCGACTTGCGTATCATCACGCTGTCGATGTATGGCGACGACCAGTACTATACTCGTATGGTCGAGTGTGGCGCTTCGGGCTTTCTGCTTAAAGACTCCGACATCGACGAGGTGTATGCCGCCGTGGATAGCGTTGTTGCGGGCGATAGCTATTTCAGTCCGCAGCTCTTAGGCTCGCTTACACGCAATATGAGCCGTCAGCCGCTGCTCAACGTGAGCGACGAGGATGCCCTCTCGGAGCGCGAGATTGAGATTTTGGTTGAGGTGTGTCGTGGTCTGTCGAATCAGGAGATTGCCGATAAGCTCTTCATCTCGAAGCGTACGGTGGATAAGCACCGTGCCAATATCCTCGAAAAGACGGGGTGTAAGAATACCGCAAACTTGGTAGTGTTTGCGATTAAAAATCACTTAGTTGAGCTATTTTAACATTCGATAGTGGCAGTACATCAGCTGTCCGTCGTTGTCGCGCAGATGCATACCTCCGCCGCGACAGAACTCCCATACCTTGCAGTCGGCGCACTCATTTGTGCGCGTCCATTCACGGTTGCGGAACTTTACGAAACGGTTTTGCCACACATCCCAGAATTTGTCGCGGTAGATGTTGCCCTGTGTGTAGTTGCTGCGTACGCTGGTGCATCCCGATATGTCGCCATTGACACGTATCGAGGCAACGGACACGCCTGCGGTACACATATAGAAGTGGTCGCGCACCTCCGTCTCATATCCTCCCAAGAAGCCCTCGCAGGCGTAGCTTAGGTCGATGCGTTGCTCCTTGCGTGTCTTGCGTACAAACTCCATAAGGCGACGGAACTGCTCCTCGTTGAGGTGTAGTGAGTCATCCTTTGAGGCGCGACCCGCAGGAAATATCGAGAAGATGCGCCAATGACGGATGCCCTCCTTAATAAGAAACTCCTTGAACTTATCGAGACGTTCGAGCATCGCGGGTGTTACGCACGTTATGGCGTCGTAGGCGAGCCTATCTATCTGTGCTATCTCGCGCAGAGCGGCTAATGCGCGTGTGAAGCTCTGAGGGTTGCGGCGTATGTAGTTGTGTTCCTCCTCGAAGCCGTCGAAGCTCACCGACACGGAGCTGAGTCCTGCGGCAAGCAGCGAGTATAGGCGTTCGCGCGTAAGAGCCATACCGTTTGTAACCATTCCCCACTTGTAGCCACGTTTGGTAACCTCGCGTCCCGCCTCCTCCAAGTCGCGACGCACAAGCACCTCGCCACCCGAGAAGATTATGAGTACGCGCGCGGGATCGACGTGCGGAGTAACCTCCTCGTCGAGTACCTTCAAGAAGTCGGCAAGGGGCATATCCTGCTCCTCGACATCTACGCGGCAGTCGCTACCACAGTGGCGACACGCCAAATTACAACGAAGCGTACACTCCCAAAAGAGTGTACGCAGTTCGTGTTGTTCGACCGCCTTGTCGTAGAGACCCTTGAAGAGTTTAAGACCAAGGCGTTTACGTAGTCCTAAATGTTTACCTTTCACGGCGATACAAGTTTTATACGAAGCACAATGGAGTAAACCGCGCAGCTTACTTTTCGCTCTGCTTGTCCGCCTCCTGCTTCATACGCTCCTCCTCGGCGCGAATCTTCTCCAAGCGCTCCTTCGCCTCATCTTCGGTCATAATCGAGCCCATAGAGCCATCGGGTGCGGGTACGCCGTACATAAGCATAATGCGTGTATCGATGGTGTCTGCCTCAATCTTCTGAGGCTCGCTATCCTGCGTCTTCTTGGCAGCCTTCTTCGTAGCGCAGCACGCTGTCGAGAAGCCCAAGAGTGCCAAAAGTCCAATCTTTAACTTTGCGTTCATAGCCTAAATCTTGTTTAGTTAAAGTAATATACTTCACAAATATAGCGCTATTTTTCTAAAAAAACAAATCGAAGATGAAAAAAGAGTTGCAAGATGCTTGCATCCGTGGCGAAAATATAGTAACTTTGACTTCACAAACTCCTAAATCGTATGAAAGGCAGGGTAAAGTGGTTTGATACCAAGCGTGGCTACGGCTTCATCACGGGCAGTGATGGGGTAGATGTATATGTCCACTACACGGCAATCCTTAGCGATGGCTTCAAGAATTTGAAGCACAACTGGAACGTAGAGTTCGAGACGGCAACCACTGACGACGGACGTGTCGAGGCGCGCAATGTCGTGGTGGCGAGATAGTGGCAGTAGGGACGACAGTAGGGACAGAAACGACTTTCGGTAAGATACATATATAATAATGGGATGGCTAAAAAATCAGCCATCCCATTATGTTTAGCAGGGGATAAAACCCTGTTTTATTTAGCCTCTTCGGGAGTCTGCTCTGCGGTCTCCTGATTAGCAACCTTCTCGTAGGCAACCTCCGTAGCGTCGGTCTCGCCACTTACGGGCTCCGAGGGAATAACCTGTGCCTCGGTAGCCTCGGTAGCCTCAGCCGCCTCGGCAGCCTCTATGTTAGCCTCCACCTGTGCAGCCTCCTTAGTGGCAGTACCCTCTAACGATGGCTTAACGACGCCGAACATCAGCCAGGCGACGAAGAAGGTGATGATGATGTTGAAGGTCTGTGCGCCAAGGAAGGCGTAGAGCGCATTACGGTTCTCCTTAGATATAATATCCTTCAAGCGGGTATCCATACCGATACATACGAACGACAACGAGAAGAAGAATGTCGAGAAGTTCTTAGCCATCGAGGTCTCGATAATCTTACCCTTAGCGTCTGCGGTAAGCATATCCTGCGACTGCAAAATGCTGAAAATGGCAGATGCGATAACGAAGCCGAGGATGAACTTCGGGAACTTCTCCCATACGATGCCCATTGAGGGTCGTCCCGTCTTGCCGTCGCCACGTGCCGAGAGGTATAGGGCGATGAAGAATGCAACAACGCCGATAAGCACGTTCTGCGTAGCCTTAACAATGATAGCGGTCTTCTGCGCCACCTCGCCAGCCATCTCCGACGAAGCACCTACGCCCGATGTGGTATCGATAGTGCCACCAATCCAAGCACCCGTAATCTCGTTCTGAATAGCGATATTATCCGTTACCAGAGGCACAATCTTAGCTGCCAACCACGGCATAAGGTAGATCATCGGAACGACGATGATAAGCACCAGCGAGATGATATACGATAGCTGCTTACGGTCGGTGCCTGCCACACCTGCGGCAGTGATACAAGCCGAAACACCGCATATCGAGCAGCCGCTTGCGAGGGTCATCGCCGTAGCGCGCTCAACCTTGAACTTGCGGGCAAGCAGGTAGGCGAAGAACCATACCACACATACCACGATGCACGCCTGCAATAGACCCGCAGCACCCGACTTCATAACGTCGCTGAACAGCACCGTAGCACCCAAGCAAACGACACCGATTTTGATGAAGAACTCGCCCTGAATAGCGGGTTTCAGCCACTCGGGGATGCTGAATACATTGCGGATGATAAGACCGAAAATCACCGAGAAGAACACGGCCTCAAAGCCGTAGTACTTAACAGCGTCAATCTTAGCTATCCACTGCGCCAAGAGTGCTATGGCAAAGACCGCGATAAACGAGCGTACAATGCCCTTCATAGGGCGTTTGAGTAGCAGGTTGCCGATGCATAATAGCACGAATGCCAGCACGAAGAATACGGCGATGTCAATCCACGCCTGTTGTGTGGTTAGGTCGGCAGCTACCTTGAAACCATTGTTAGGAAGAAACGATGCGAGGGCTGCAATGATGAGTAGCGGAATACTTAGAAACGTAACTACCCAATCTTCTGTGAGAAACTTTTTCATATTATAGGTTTTTAGTTATCTCTGAACGATTAGAAAATTGCCGATACCATCAGATTTACGCAGTTTGCGTTATGCTCCTTCATATCCTTATACATCGTGTATGAGTAGTTGAGCTGCAAGCGCAAATACTTGAATGGCTTATATACAGCACCTACCGTGAAGCGGTCGCGGTTGGGGTTAGCGATAAAGTCGTCGTTGAGCCACTCGTAACGAGCCACTACCGACCACGGCTTCTGGAAGTGGTAGCCGCCCAACACGTAGAAGGCGTCCACCTTGTTCTCTCCAAACTTAGCCACGGCGTACTCGGCACGTGCTGTGATGTGCGAGTCGTCGTAGATAGCGCCTACCGACCAACGAGGACTCTTCATATAGTTGCTATCGCCAAACTTCGTCTCGCCATACATATACGAACCCGAAATAGAGAGGTGCTTGATAGGCTTGATGATGATACGACCGATGACATCCTTCGACTTGTTGTTGTCCTTGGTGTTTATGCCCGAGCCGTTGAATACGCCGATGTTGTAGTTGATGATGCTGTAACCGTCCTTATGCACGAAACCGCCAATAAGCTGTGCGCCAAGGTCGCGACCCGTCGCCGATATGCCGTCGTAGGCCTTGTCGTTGCGTGTAAGGTAGGTTGTCAGGTACGAGTACTCGATAAGCTCGAACTTGGTAGGACCATATAGCTCGTTCTCCAACGAGAAGGGCAACTTAAATTGACCCAACTGCAAACCCACCTCTTTGAGAGGACGGAAGCGCACGTACAAATCGCACACCTTTGGTGTGCCGTTGAAATCGACCTGCAAGCGATAGTCGAGCTTATCCTCCCAGATATCGCCCGAGATGCTTACACGGGCGCGGCGCAGGTAAAACGTCGCCTTGTCGCTGCCCTGCAACGAATCATCGTCCCACGAGAAACCACCCTGAATATATCCCGAGAGTTTGAGATGCTTATCGAAGAACGATTTAACGGCATTTTTCTTCTGCTCCTTTTCGAGTTCCGCAACGCGCTCTTGAAGTGCTGCTACGTCGCTATTCGATGAAGGCTCCTCGGCATTTGCTCCAAACGAGATTACCAGAGCCGTAGCAGCCAATAGTAGATGTTTAATATTCATACTTTCTTCATTTAGTTACACTGTGCAAAAGTACGAATATATTTCCGCCCGCTCGGTAGTATAAATACCTATATTTAGAGAGATTGTTGCGATTGCGAGGGTAAAAAGAGGCAAAAATTGTGATATATTGCCGCTAAAAATCTATGTCAAGTTGTTCGCAATGGTATATGTTTACGATGTGCGCAGCGCCGCGTCGCGCCCGCTGAACGGTATATTGTGTGCCGCTTCGGCGTCCGTTCCACCACGCCACCACCACATCGGCATCCTCGACGAGAAGGTCGTTGCGCAGACGATAGACACCCTCGAAATACTCCTCAGCGGCGTAGCGTACGCTATCCGCCAGACTCACAATGCGTTCGTAGCGACTTTGGTCGCATAGCCCCATACGCTCCTTAAACGTTGGGAAGGGTACTATCGCCTCCAAGCGTATATCTTCAAATCGCTCTTTGAGGGCGATGACAGCCTCCGCCGCCGAGAGGTCGAAGCCCTCTGCCATACCCGAGCGAAAGCAACGAATCCCCTGCCCGTAGAGCCTCTCGATTACTCGCCTAAGTGCTTGGTCGGCAGAGTGGTCGTAGGTGCGGTGTCCTGTAAAGGCTGCTATGGTGTAGTGTGCTATCATCGATGCAAAGATATAAAAATTTGTTGTGCCAAGCACCTTTGGCGTGGGTTTTGTCTCTGTCGGGGTGTATAACATCTTAAATTTACGGTTATGAAAAATTCAACTTTATGTCTGCTGTCCGCCCTCGGTGGTGCCTTGGTCGGCGCAATGGTAACGGCGTTGGTTACGCCCCAGTCAGGTAAGGAGCTTCGCAACAAGATTAGCAACGCAATGAGTGAGGCGAAGGAGAAGTTTACGCACCACAACGGCGAGTGCCAATGTGGCTGTGATGAGTAATCATTTGGTTGGGCTATGTCGTTGTTGCTATGTGTTTTAAGTCTATGGTTAGGGGTGTTTGCCCTATCTGTGGCGATGACTATATGGTTGGCTCAGCTGACCCAAAGTGCTATCCTTGCACTTGTCATCGTAGGCGTGTTTTACACTCTTTTGTCTTGGCTGATATATAGGCTATGGCTGCACCGTACCATACGCGGTTGGCGAGGACGACTTAACACCGTCTATGAGGTTAGCGAAACACTTGAATTGGCGATGCAACGTGTACGCCTAATAATGAAAAAAGTGGCAGACTTACTGGGTTAGGTCTGCCACAAATTTTCTCCGTTTGATGGTTGGCTAAATGCCATCAATGAGATGTTCAACAACTATCTTTATGCCGATGATTATCAGTATCGCACCGCCCGCAAAGCCCGCCCTTGGACCTAAGCGTGAGCCTACACAACTCCCTAAATAAACGCCTGTAAATGAGAGAAGTAGTGTTATTGTTCCGATAATCGTTGCCGCCATCCATATATTCACACCGAGGAATGCCATTGACACGCCGACAGCCAGCGCGTCGATGCTTGTCGCCACCGCCAAAACAAACATCTTACGAGGACGCAAATCATCATCCTGTTCGGCATCATCAGCCCACGCCTCTCGCATCATATTTACACCGATTACGAGCAGCAGTAGGAAGGCTATCCAGTGGTCGATGTCGCTTACCGCTGCCGAGAAGCTATGTCCAAGCCAATAGCCAATAATGGGCATAAGTGCCTGAAAACCACCAAACCACACGCCCGTAATAAGCGCGTGTTTGGGCGATACTCGCCTTAGCGACAGACCCTTGCCGAGCGACACCGTAAAGGCATCCATTGCAAGACCTATACCAATGATTATCAGTTCAATAATACCCATCTTTGAACCGCTGCTTTAACCACTCTATGCTATGCTCTCTCGAAGTTGCGTAGCTTTGCTACCTCCTCTGCCCAAATCGCCTCGTTGGGAGTTTCGAGAATAAGAGGAATATTGTCAAAACGAGCGTCCGAAGCGATATACTTGAAGCACTCCCAGCCAATCTCGCCCTCGCCGAGTGGTGTGTGGCGGTCGATGCGGCTGCCTAACGGGCGCATAGCGTCGTTGAGGTGCATACCACGCAGGTAGCCAATACCCACAACTCTATCCAGCTCCTCGAAGGTGCGCTCACACGCCTCTCGGTTGCGCAAGTCGTAGCCCGCTGCAAAGGCGTGGCACGTGTCGATGCAGATGCCCACGCGGCTCTTATCCTCGACACGCTCAATAATATATGCCAGATGTTCGAACCTATATCCGAGGTTAGACCCCTGACCCGCCGTATTCTCGATGACCGCCGTAATACCCTTTGTGCGCTCCAATGCCATATTTATCGACTCGGCGATAAGCTGCAACGACCCCTCCTCGCTGATGCGCTTTAAGTGGCTGCCAGGGTGGAAGTTAAGGCGGTCAAGACCCAATAGCTCACAGCGCTCCATCTCCTCGAAGAAGGCGTCGCGCGACTTGTCGAGACCCTCCTTGTCGGGGTGTCCGAGGTTGATTAGATAGCTATCGTGCGGCAACACCTGCTGTGCGGTGAAGCCCGCCTCGCTCATAGCGCGACGAAATGTCTCAATTTGCTCGGGCGTGAGTGCGGGTGCCGACCACTGACGCTGGTTCTTGGTGAACAGCGCAAAGGCGTTTGCCCCAATAAGCTGTGCGTTGCGTACGGCATTCTCGATGCCCCCCGATGCACTGACGTGCGCTCCAAAGTATTTCATAACTCTCAATCTTTATTATATTGGGATATATTGCTTGCAAAGATAGTCATTTTTTGAAAAAAAGATTTTATCTTTGTGCGGTAATAGTGATTTATAACGAACTAAACTTTAAGATATGAAGAAATTTTACGCAATTACAACGTTGGCGGCACTCTTTATGATGGGTAATGCCACGGCTCAGGTATCTATCGACGAGGTGGCTACCACCACGGAGGCAACCTTCGAAAATGAGGTGAAAGGCGATGTTGTCGAGGCAGACTTTGTCTCGGAGGCAAAGCGTCGTGCCGACCGTATCGCCCTGCGCAAGGAGCGCAACACGGTCGATTTCTCGGCAAACCTGCACGGCTCGCTCACGGCATTTAGCAAGTCGTGGCAGGCGGCAGGCGACAACACCATCACAATCCTTGCCAACGTAAACTTCCTGCACACCTTCAAGAAGGGTAAGTTTACGCTGACAAACACCGCATCGGCGAAGTTTGGCTACAACAATATGAAGATCGACCTTATGGGTGATGGTGTGCAGAAGGGCGTATGGTTCAAGAATGTCGATGAGATAGCCCTCTCGACAGCTCCCCAGTGGGCGATGGTCAAGAACTGGACCTATGGTGCTAACATCAAGTTCCGTACGCAGTTTGCCCGTGGCTACGATGCTCGCGGCGACCAGCAGAAGGATGTCAATCCCGTATCAAACTTTATGACCCCGGGTTATCTCGATGCATCACTCGGTTTTACCTACGTGTTGCCCTCGGAGAAGTTCCCGCTTAAAGTGAATATCTCGCCGATAGCTATGAGTGCCACCTATCGCCACGACCTATCGACGACGAAGGACTACGGCGTGCTGACAGGTCGCTCGAAGTATGAGGGAGGTCTCTCGTTGCAGCTCGATTTTGACCGTACGTGGGGTAAGAATGGCTGGTTGCGCTACCGCACCACAGCCTACTCGTTCTATGGCTGGATTACCGACCTGTCGTCGATGGCAAAGTTTGAGGCTACCGAGGATAAACCTAAGTATGAGCACGTTGTGCCTACGGTGCGTTGGGAGAATACCATCGACATCAAGGCGACAAAGTACATATCTACACAGATTTATGTGCAGCTCTACTACAACAAGGCTGAAATCAACAAGTTACAGGTACAATCTATGCTTAGCGTAGGTCTTACCTATACATTCAAAAACAAGTAATTTGTTCTTTGTTGTGATAAGGGGTCATCTACTGCCGCTAACGAATTATCTCGTCAATGGGTAGTACGTCTAAGTACAGCCTATCGCCTCGAAATTCGCCGAGCGTTGTATCTAACCCCTTCTGACAACAAATTTAGCTTGGCGTGATAAGGGCGCATCTGCGGCACGAAACTCAGATGCCGCGAATGGGAAATACATCATAGTATGTCCCATCCACGGCACTGTCATTTCGCACCACATCTGCAACCCTTCTGACACCAAGCAATCTCGCTGCTGAACGTGGGTAGCACTTGGCTCCTGACACCAAGTAATTTTGTTGGGGCGTGGGTAGCACTTTGCATCCTTTTGACGCACATTCAACAAGTGGTATTTGTGCGCTGAGGTGCGTTGTTGAGTAGTGCGCCGAGAAACAAATTAGGGAGTTTAGCGAGTTTAAGAAGTGCGGACGTTGCCCACTAAAACCACTATCTTTAACCTCTGTCTCCTACTTAGGAAAGATTATGTCTGAGAAAAAACGTAACATACTATCGTTGGCAATACTTATTGCTCTGCTATCGGGACTACTATGGATAGGTATTCTGCTGGGTCGTAGTGCCGAGCAGCGCCGTGTGCGTGCATATCTTGCGGAGCTGCCCACCACGGCACAGCAGACGACAAATGCGCAGTTGGAGCAGCTCGCTGCCGACATCCTCGCAATGGAGCAATATATGGCAAACAGCGATAAGATGATGCAGACGATACTCAGCATACGCAACGCCTACGTCGATCCTATATCGCTGGACTCGATATACGAGGTGGCGATACCCAAGCTCCTCGCCGAGCTGGACCCACACTCCGAGTACATCCCTGCGAAGAGTTTTCAGCAGGTAAACGAGTCGTTGGAGGGTGAGTTTGACGGCATAGGCATAGTCTTCAACGCCATGACCGACACCATCACCGTACTCAACGTCATACCGCAAGGTCCGAGCGACAAGGCGGGGGTGCGTGCTGGCGACCGTGTGATACTGATTGATGGTCGCGAGGTGGCAGGGCAGAAACTTGCGCAGGACTCAATGGTTAGGCTTATGCGCGGACCGCGTGGCTCCAACGTGAAGCTATCCGTAAAGCGTGGAGGCATCGACAACCTTGTCGATATTGACATCACGCGCGCCCCCATCGAGCTTCACAGCATCGAGACGGCATTTATGCTCGATGACGAGGCGAAGATTGGCTTTATACGTCTGTCGCAGTTCTCGCGTACCTCGCATAGCGAGATGCGTCAGGCGATAGATAAGCTGCGTGGCGAGGGTGCTAAGGCACTCATCGTCGATTTGCGCGGCAACTCGGGAGGCTTCCTCGACCAGGCAATACTTATTGCCGATGAGTTCCTGCCCGCTAAGCGACTAATTGTATATACCGAGGACCGCAACGGCTACCAGCAGCGAGAGTTTAGTACAGGACGCGGACACTCTACCGATATGGCATTAGCGGTACTTGTTGATGAGACAAGTGCCTCGTCAAGCGAGATATTGGCAGGGGCGATGCAGGATAATGACCGAGGCACAATCATCGGACGTCGTACCTTTGGTAAGGGGTTGGTGCAGACACAGATACCATTTGCCGATGGCTCGGCGATACGTCTTACCGTGGCACGTTACTACACACCCACGGGGCGCTCGATACAGAAGCCATACACCCCTGGCGACGAGATGTCGTACCATATGGACATCATAAACCGCTACGTCAATAACGAGCTTTTCTCGGCGGACTCGATACACTTTGCCGACTCGTTGAAGTTTACCACGCCTGGTGGCCGTACGGTGTATGGCGGTGGCGGCATTATGCCCGACATATTCATACCGATAGACACGGTGGGTATGACAAAGTACTACAACGAGGTGTGGAATAGCAACGTGCTGTATCGCTACACGCTCGACTTTACGGATCGTCATCGTGCCGACATCGACGCTGTGGAGAGCCTCGCGCAACTCGACAGCCTACTATCGGCGCACAACCTTCTGGACGACTTTACGCGCTATGCCGAGCGCAACGGCATACCTACAAATCGTGCCGAGCTTGCCACATCGCGCCGAATTATCGAGGCGCAGTTACGTGCCTACATCGGGCGCAACGCTCTGGACAATGAGTCGGGCTTCTACTACAACATCTACCCCATAGACGATGCTATGCAGCGTGCCGTGGCGGAGCTTCGTGAAGAATTAAAACGCAACAAACAATGATAAAACGAATTATAGGGGTACTCTTTACTCTCGTAACACTTGCTATTGTGGTCTTTGCCGTGATGAACTACGGCAACTACCGCTCGATGCTCGGTACAAAGCCGGCAAACGATGTCGCAACGCCCGAAGAGCAAGTGGAGGCAGCAGATAGCGTTGAGGTGGCAGATGCCATTGTTGAGGCATCGGACGCCGTAGCTGTCAGGTAGCAGAGTCCCACCATAACCGACCACAAACTAACCGTTGAGACGATGAAGATACTTGTTGTTGAGGATGAACCCTCGTTGAGGGAGCTTATCGAGCGCGAGCTGCGCGGCGAGGGCTATGTTGTGGAGACGGCTGCCGACTATATCTCTGCCGAGACGAAGATTGTGGGCTACAACTACGACTGCATACTTCTCGATATTATGCTCCCTGGCGGCTCGGGTCTCGACCTGCTTGCCAAGCTACGCGATATGGGGCGACGCGAGAATGTCATCATTATCTCGGCGCGTGATTCTGTCGATGACCGTGTTCACGGCTTGGAGCTTGGGGCTGACGACTACCTTGCTAAGCCCTTCCATATGGTGGAGCTGGTGGCACGTGTGCGCAGTGTGCTACGTCGAGGACGTAGCGGTGGTGGGCTTACTATCGACCTTGGCAATGTCTCGTTAGACCCCGCGTCGCGCCGTGTAACGGTGGCGGGCAAGGGTATCGACCTGCTGAAAAAGGAGTTTGATATATTGCTCTACTTTATGCAGCGCCCCGACCATATCATCGACAAAATAGTGCTTGCCGAGGCGGTCTGGGGCGACTATGCCGACGAGTCGGACAACTTCCACTTCGTCTATGCACAGATAAAAAATCTGCGTCGCCGCTTGGAAGATGCCGCTGCATCTATCGAGATACGCGCCGTCTATGGCTTTGGCTACAAACTAACGCTCAAAGAGTAACAGACAATGAAGCTCATCTATCGCATAACGCTCTACCTCGCGGCCGCTATGATACCCATTATGGCGCTGTGGGGTACGTTCTTCTACTTTGCGATGGTGAACGAGATTAACGACGAGGCGGATGATATGCTCTCGGACTATGCCGAGCTGATTATCTCACGTTGCCGTGAGGGACGCCCCCTGCCGTCGCTCAATAGCGGCTCCAACAATAGCTATACGATAACCCCTGCCGACGACGAGGAGGTGGCGAACTACCGTGGCGAGAGGTTTGTGGACCGCGAGGTCTATATTCCCGAGCTGGACGACACCGAGCCAGCACGTGTGCTTATCCGACTATTTACTGATGAGGAGGGTCGCTACCTGCGTTTGGAGGTCGCCACGCCCACCTTCGAGAAGGAGGATTTGCTACGCACCATCTTAGGCTCGATAGCCGCACTTATTGCACTGCTTGTGGTGGTCGTGGTGTTGCTTGCGGTCGTTGTTGTGCGTCGCTCGTTGCAGCCCCTATATGCGCTACTCAAATGGTTGGATGGCTATACCCCAGGCAGTGGCGCGGGTCGTGTGCCTGTAAGTAGCGACGTCGTTGAGTTTAAGCGTCTTAGTGAAGCGGCACAGAGAGCCGTAAATCGCTCCGAGCAGCTGCTCGACAGGCAGAAGCAGTTTATCGGCAACGCCTCGCACGAGCTGCAAACGCCGCTTGCCGTCATCGGAAACCGCGTTGAGTACCTTATGGACCATACCCAGCTTAGCGAGGAGCAACTCGCCGAGCTATCGAAGATACAGCACTCGTTGCGCCATAGCGTACGTCTTAACCGCACCTTGCTGATGCTTATGCGTATCGAGAGCGGGCAGGTGGGCGAGAGCGAACGTCTCGACCTCGGAGAGCTTGTTCGAGAGGTTGTCGGCGACCTTGCCGAGATATATGCCTACCGTGGGCTGAGTGTCGAGTGTTTGGGCGAGAGACATATATTTATATACATAAACGAGGCGATGGCGCGTATGCTCGTTACCAACCTCATCAAGAATGCCTTTGTCCACGCCCCCGAGGGTAGTACTATAACTATCAGGCTGAACGGCAGCCTATTTACCGTAAGCAACGACGCCTCGGAGTCGCTGGATAGCAGCTGCGTCTTCGACCGCTTCTATACCCATACATCGCGTGAGGGTTCTACGGGCTTGGGTCTTGCCATCGTGCGCTCGGTGGCGGAGCATTACGGCTTTGTGGCGGAGTACGACTACCGCGATGCGCAGCACCACTTCTCGGTGCGACTACGCCGATAATTTTTGCCCCTTGTAACGAGCGGGTGGCATCTCTTCAAAAAAAAATCGGCAAAACCCTCACTTTTTCAAATTCATTTCAAATTTGTGTACGACCTTTGCAGTAGCAACAGGACGAAGAGGGTCTCTATTGTTAGTGTCGAGACCGCTCGACGCCCGACGGCGAATATGTAAAGTAAGTATAAATTTAATAAATTTGAGATTATGAGAAAGTTTGCAACACTCTTCACGATGCTTATTGTGGCAGTTGCGGCTACCGCAGCAACAGCCCTCTTTATCAATGATGACCGCCCTATAAAGTATGACGAGCTGCCCGCCGAGGCGCAGTCGTTCGTCAAGAAGAACTTTGCTAAGGAGAAGGTGTCGTACGTAACCGCAGATACGGAGTATTCGCACACCGAGTATAAGGTGGTGTTCGTTAGTGGCACGAAGATTGAATTTGACGATGCGGGCAACTGGACCGAGGTCGATTGTCGCTACTCGGCAGTACCGCAGAATCTTGTCCCCGAGGCTATCGCCGACTACGTCCAGAGTAACTACTCGCGAAGCAAGATTGTGGAGCTAAAACGTGAGCATAATACCTGGGAGGCGAAGCTCACAGGTGGTCTCGAACTGACCTTCGACGGCAATATGCGCCTTATTGACATTGATGATTAGTGTGTCCGCGAGAGATTATCTTCCGAGGAGAGTTAAGGTTAATAATGAGAATGTTATGAGAAAGTTTGTTTATGTGTTTATGTGTGCTGCGATGCTTGTTGTAGTGGGTTGTGATGACCACTACAACGCGCCGCAGTCGTTGCGCAACACCTTCAACGAGCAGTACGCAGGTGCTGTGGATGTGGAGTGGGAGAAGAAGCGCGGCTATGCCGTTGTCGATTTCCGTCTGCCTGGTACGTCGATGGAGTGCGAGGCGTGGTACACGCTTGACGGAGAGTGGGTTATGACCGAGTTCGACATCTCGTACGACAAGCTGCCCGAGGCTGTGCGTACCTCGTTTGAGAATGGCTATGGAGTGCAGACGCCCGTTGATGATGTGAAGCGCTTGGAGCGCAACAATGCCGACACCATCTACTTTATCGAGGCCACGGTGGTTGTCAATGGCTACCTCACGGATATATACCTCGACTACTCGGCTGACGGCAAGTTGCTACGCACGGCTGTCGATGTTGAGGACTACGACTATCTGTCGTTCTACCTATAAGGTAAATGTGTGTGGGAGGGTAAATAAAGGTGGCGTATGTGGTGAACAGTGCAGTTCGCGCATACGCCACCTTTTTTATGTTGCATCTTCGTAAAAGATGCCAAATTTCAGCGACTTAGCTTTAATAGCGTGTCGATAATTCAACGATAGAGCCTTTACTCGTTGGCAATGATTGTTATCGAGTGGATATTGCCTATCTGCTCGATAGTGAACGATGTGGCATTCTCCATCGAGAAGGTGGCTTTTCGCGTATCGTTGGTTAGGCTGTCATACTCATAGCTTGCCCCCTCGTTCCACGGCTCTGCCGCAAGACCGTCGTTCCATACCACCGAGCCTTGCACGTCGTCGCCATACCACAGAGGCGAGTAGAGCGTCAGCTCGTTATGCTCGATAGTGAGGTGGATGATGTCGGGAGATGCCGCCTGCGCTACGCTGATGCGATGGGTGAGCTTGCCGCCCGTGATGACAATCTCTGCCTCACGTGGCGAGGTGCTGTTGTTGGCGGCGACATCTACAACGATGTCGTAGCTCTCCAAGGCGCGGGTGTCGCCCAGCGTGAGCCACGCCTCGCTAAACTCGATGTCGTACTTGACGTTGGTGTTAAGCTCGAAGCATAGCTGCTCGCCCTTGTAGCCCACCTCGTAGCTATTCTCGGCAACGATAAGGGCGTTATGCTGCATCTGACGCACGGTAACGGTCTGCTCCTTCTCGCCGTCGAGCGTGAAGAGGCGGATGGTTGCCTCACGACCATCGTACCCCTTGTTCTCCTCAATCTTGAAGCGCAAGACATCGGCATTTGTAGATGCCACCTCACGTATCCACCCTTTGGCGCTCTTATCAATCTCGTAGTCGAACTCGGTGTTGCACTCGACGCGGACGTTGATAGTGTCGCCCGACGAGTTCACCGTGAAGGTGTTAATCTGCACCTCCAACGAGGTGGGTGGCACAGGCTCCTCCTGCTGCTGGAAGAGTTCGCAGCTGCCGAGGCTGAACATCAGCACGGCAAATATGGTGTAGTATAACTTATTGGCTCTCATTACTCTAATGTTTGAACGTTAATAGTAAACTCCTTGAACTCCTCGCCGCGCTCCAAACGTATGGTGCAGCGCTTGCCGCCGAGCTTCGAGGCGTCGATGGTGGTGGTGCCTAACTGCTGGCTAACAGCCGAACTTATGTTTGCGCCCTCTGCCGTTACCGTACACATCACGTTGGTCGAGTGGACGATGGTTATCAGCTGCTTCTGCTTGTCGTACGACAGCGACGTTCCCTGCTCGATAGGCAGTGTGGGTATCTCTTCGAGGAGTATCTCCCAGCAGCAGTTACCCGAGTAGGGCTTGATGAGAAACCACTCCTCGTCGTCGTTGGCACGGTAGTACATACGCAGCTTGTCGCCTGGGGTGATACTCTTAGTGAGGTTGCACTCCACGTTGTAAAGTTGTTGTGCGTACCCATTTGCAAGGTCGATAGAGTAAATCTCGCTTACCAGCTCCTTGATATTGCCTAAACTATTGGTGTGCGCCACGACAACCTCGCCATAGAAGTTGCTTAGACCTGCATTGCATATCGTTACGCGCGCAATGTTAAAGGGTGTGCCTACCTCGATGGGTACATCCTCGTACTCTAAGCCTGGGGAGTACATCTGCATCCACCCTTCGTAGGTGCCACCACGGTAGGGTATTAGCGAGTTTATTATCCACTGCTCGTGGTTGAAATCGTACTCCGAGGGGTATAGCTCGTCGAGCAGGAAGAAGCCGTTGTAGTCGCCCGCCCAGCCCCAGTTGATGTGGAAGTAGTTGTTGTCGGTGTAGCCATCTACCACGAAGGCGTGTCCCTCGTTATATGACTCGTTGTAGCCGCTATAAAATATGGGGTTGTTGGCGTCGATGTCGGCACGAAGCAGCGAGTACCAATCCTCGTCTGTGTACTCCTCGCGCATAGCATATTTCATCGAGGGGAGGTAGCTGAAACTGCCGCACAGCATCTCGAAGTTGGGTAGCGCACCTGTCGCCTCGACCATATAGTCGGCGGCGTAGGCGTGTCCGATGTCTGCCATCAGCGTTGCTACGGCATCGCCCTGAGCCGTTGTGTAGCTGTTGTTGTAGTCGAAGAGCATATCGTCCCACGCGTAGGTGTGGTTGATGTCGCGCGAGTCGATAAACTCGTTCAGCGTTGGGGTGTAGTATGGCTCTGTGGTACCAATAGCCTTCTCGGGCCAGCGGTGGTGATACATAATTATCGCGGTGGCGGTGGCGGCACATCCCGTCACTGAGCGCGCGCCGTTGATAATGGGACACTCGCGGTTGTATGGCTCGTGCTGACTCCATAGCGCCGTCTCGATAACATTCGAGACCGAAGCAGGCGATGGCCCCTCCTGCCACAAGGGGTGTGGCGCTGCCGAGGCGCGACGTGCGGCACGTATAGCCTTGTTGGCGTGGTTAAACCATGCCCATACGTTGCTGTAAAGGGTGTCGATTGTCGGCGCGGGGTGGTCAAACGAGTAGGCGAGGATGGGGTTTGCAGCGTCGTCGCCCGCAACGACAACGAAGCCTCTGCCGCCGTTTATCTCAAAGACGTAGAATGTAGGCTCTTCGGCAGATGCCAAGCCCATAGCGCTGTCGAGCGCGCGACTATCCCAAGCCATTGTCGGCAGGCTCTTGTTGGATAGATGCGCGGCGTTGCTCGTGGCGAACTCAGAGGCAACTTTGAGTGCCTTTTGGCGATTTATCTCCGTCGCCTCGACGCTCTGGTAGAGTGCCGCAAATAGCACTATCAGCGCTATGCGAAGACTGCTATTAAGAAATTTTCTCATACAAAAATTATAATTCATTGGTAACACCAATGACAAAGGTACAAAAAAAATCGCAATCTGGGCGTAGATAAAATATTTATTTGTATATTTGTGTATCTAAACTAATTAGCCCAAATTTCCTATGAAACGCATACTTACAGCCATAGTTTTTAGCCTCGTGGCACTCTCTGCCGCGGCGCAGACGCAGCGTGTAGTGGTCAAGACCCCTGGTCGTCAGCAGGATGACGGCTCTATTACGAAGGGTCAGCGCATTGCCGAGGCGTACGTTACCGTGCAGGGCGGCAACACCTACGAGAGCAACACCAACGGAGAGTTGCGTATGGGCAAGCCCTCGACGGGTAAGTATCGTTTCAGCAGTGTGCGCAAGGAGGGCTACGAGCTTGCTGACGCCGACTTTCTGATGCGTGACCATCGCTACTCGGCGGAGAACGCGCTATATATAGTG
Organism: Alistipes sp.; assembly: GCA_017416915.1. Lineage (GTDB taxonomy): Bacteria > Bacteroidota > Bacteroidia > Bacteroidales > Rikenellaceae > Alistipes. The sequence goes on from JAFQAN010000005.1 coordinate 30,156, forward strand.
ATGACTACGCCCGAGCAGCACCTCAAAGAGCGAATAAATGCCGAGCGCAAAATACGCAAGACATTGGAGGCACAGCTACGAAGCAAGCAGGCGCAGCTGCAAGCGATGTTGGCGGAGCAGAAGATTACCGAGCAGAACTATCTCGCCCAACTTAGAGAGCTGTACGACGAGCAGCAGAAGCAGGAGCAGTTGGTGAGGAGTATGGCAGAGGAGTACGCCTCGATAGACTTTGACATAGTAGATGAGTTCAATCGCGAGGTGAGCTTTCTTATCATTAGCGGAGAGCTTGACAAGGCAGATTCGTTGCTCAATACACGTGGTCGCATCGAGGACGATATAGCGGAGCTAAACAAGCGCAGAGAGTATGATCGTGAGCGTCGCCGCGAGTTGGACCAAAGTGAGCAGTATCTCGCGTTAAGGAGCGAGCGACTTGCCGAACACTTCCGCAATATGCATCTGCTATGCCACCAGCGCGAAGATTACGACTCGGCAGCATACTACTTGGAGTGCCGAGCCACCATCGACTCGTTGCGGGCGGAGTCGTGGATAGAGGCGGCAGACTATGTAAGAGGCTATGTGCGAGATACGTTACGAGCCTTGGAGTTATATCGCGTAGCGTTGGCTGTAAGCAGCGAGAGTGATGCCCGCGATAGCATTGCAAATCGCCTAAATTTAGCTATCAACGAGTTGGAAACAAGATAATTACAGATTGTCTATGTGTCGTAGTCTATTACTCTCTATTTTGCTATTTGCTCTATGCTCTGTTTCGGCGCAGCAGCAAGAGGCGATAGTAAAAACTCGTGGCAGGCAGCTGCACGACGGCTCGATAGTGAAGGGTCGTACTATTGCGGAGGCATTTGTTACGGTTGCCGATGGTAATACCTATGAGAGTGGAGAGGATGGGAGATTCGCTTTTTATGTAAACGGCGAGTTTTACCAACTTAAAAAGGTGTATAAAGAGGACTACGTGTTGGCAGATGCCGATTTCTTGACATATCGTCGCACCTACTCTTCGGAGCCTCTGCAAATCGTATTAGCCAAGCCATCGGAGTTACTACACGATATGTTATATGCCGAGCAACAGATGCGTACCACCATAGCACATCAATTTGCGTGTGTAGAGCGGGAGATCGAGGATCTATACTATCGAAAAGAGATTGCAGAGCAGGAGTATTATCAGCGTCTGCAACAGCTCTATGATGAGAAGCAGAGTAGTGATAGCTATGTTAGAAAGATGTCGGAGACCTTTGCAAAAATTGACTTCGACGACATCGATGATTTTAACGGAGAGCTATACCATTACATCCTCAGCGGCGATTTGGTGCGAGCTGACTCGATGTTGGTAAATACCCGTATTGACGAGGAGCTTGCAGCAATTGCTAAACATCGTGCGGCGAACACAGCAGTAAGCAGGGCGCTTGCCGAAAGCGAACAGTTTACGCAACGACGTGTAACGGATATAGCAAGTCGTTGTTACAGTAAGCACTTGATACACAGCCTCCGTTTTGAGCGCGATTCGGCAGCCTACTATTTAGGTCTGCGTGCCGATTTGGATGCGACGAATATGTTGTGGCAGATGGATGCGGCGATATATTATCGCGACTATATGGCAGATTACGATAGGTCGTTAGCCATTTTAGATTCTGCGCTAAAATACAATGTCGCGCACGTAGGCGAGGATGATATGGTATCGGCGACACTATATAACGAGATTGCCCTCTGCTTCTACGACAAGGGCGAATATCGCAAAGCTGAGGAGTATCATCTGCAAGCTCTTAATATTCGCAAGAGGCTGGAACTTAGCAACCACGTGGCACTGTCGAACAATAATCTTGGAAACGTATATCTGCAATTAGGCGATTACGATAAGGCTCTCGAATACTCATTTGCGGCACTATCTGCTTTGGTAAATATTGAGGCCAACAAGGTGTATAATCCTGCCATAACCCTTAATAACATTGCGCTGATTTACAGCAGAAAGTCTGAGTATGACAAGGCGTTGGACTATCAGTTCAAAGCGTTGGCTGTTCAGCAGAATGCAGAGAGGCAAGATGAAAGTTTTGTAGCACTATTGCATTGTAATTTGGGTGTTATTTACTATAAAATCAAAGATTATAACCAGGCGTTGGAGTGCTATTTTAAGGCATGGGAGATATATGAAAAGATATATGGTGTAAAACATCCATCAACGGCGCGATTATGCAACAATATAGCCACTTGTTATGATGCGTTGCAGAGAGATACCGAAGCGTTGCAATATCTGCTTCGTGCGGTGTGCGTGTATGAACGTTACTATGGCGTGGAGCATCCCGAGACAGCTACGATATATAGTAATATAGGCAGTTGCTACTCTGATTTAGGCGCGAATGATAGCGCAATGGATTACTACAATAGAGCCTTGGCTATAAGACAGAAGGTGTTGGATAAGGGGCATCCGACCATTGCAATAACACATAATAATATCGCTTTTCTGCTATACGAGAAGGGCGATTGTCGGATGGCAGTGGAGCAATATTTAAAGGCTATCGAGATATGGGAGGTAACACTTGGTGCGACGCATCCAAATACTACAATGGCATATTACAATATTGCCAAATGTTACGAACAGCTCGGAGATCGCCAAAGCGAACTTCAATATCTACTTAAATTGCTGAATGTTCGCAAGGAAGTTTTGGGTGATAGGCATCCCGATACAGCAAAGGCATATAACAATGTGGCTTTAACGTATAATGAGTTGGGTAATAGACAATTGGCATTGCAGTATATGCGTAAGGCACATACTATTTTTAGTAAGTGTTTGCCAAAGGAACATCCCAACGTTGTCGTTACGCGAGAGAATATCAAACTCATTAAAGGCAACTAATCGAGCCAATGTCGCGCTAAATTTTGAATTTTCAATAACTTTTTGTACCTTTGCGCGACTTTGCGCCTATTAGTATAGGTGAGAGTGCAAAAAACGGATAACAATAAACAAAACAATATAGCAATGAACATTACAAGAGAACAACGCGACGGCGGCATTTCGGTATTGAAAGTCGTTGTTAATGAGGCTGACTACGGTCAGGCAGTCGAGAAGCAGTTGCGCGAGTACAAGCGCAAGGCAAATGTTCCAGGCTTCCGTCCTGGTATGGTGCCTATGGGTATCGTTAAGAAGATGTACGGCAAGGGCGTTCTCGCCGAGCAGTCGTACCACATCGCCTCTAACTCGGTATTCGAGTACTTGCAGAAGGAGAATATCGACTACGTGGGCGACGTTATCCCCTCGGAGGAGCAGGGTGCTTTCGACTTCGACAATGGCACCGAGTTCGAGTTCATCTTCGAGATTGGCGAGGCTCCCAAGATTGACGTGAAGCTGACAGCTAAGGATAAGGTTACTTACAGCAAGATTAAGATTGACAAGAAGATGCACACCGACTTCCGCACCAACTACTTGCGCCGCTACGGTCGCTTGGTTGATGCCGACAAGGTTACAAAGGATGAGGCTCTGAACGTAACGCTCGACAACGGCGATATGCGCATCGAGGAGGCTTACGTAGGTCTTATCTCGATGACCGACGAGGAGCGCAAGCCCTTCAAGAACAAGAAGGTGGGCTTCAAGACCAAGGTAAACATCAACGAGCTATACAAGAAGCCCGAGCAGCGCGCTGCTGTTCTGTCGGTTAAGCCCGAGGAGTTGGAGGGTATCAACCCCGAGTTCGAGTTGGAGATTACCAAGATTCGCCGCTTCGCTGATCCTGAGCTTAACGAGGAGTTCTTCAAGATGGCATTCCCCGCTGGCAACGTAACCAACGAGGAGGAGTTCGAGAAGTTCATCGACGAGGAGATTGAGCGCGAGTTGAAGCGTGAGACCGACTTTATGTTTGTGAACACCGTGCGTAACTTCCTTATCGAGAAGGCTCAGTTGGCTATGCCCGAGGAGTTCTTGAAGCGTTGGTTGTATGTTATCAACGAGGGTAAGTTCACACGCGAGGAGATTGAGAAGGACTTCCCTGCATTTGTTAAGATGTTCACTTGGAACTACTTGCAGAAGCACTTCATCACAGAGGGCGAGTTGAAGGTTACTGCCGAGGAGGCTAAGGCTGAGGCTATGTCATTTGCTCAGATGCAGTTCGCTCAGTACGGTATGCCTTCGGCTCCCGCCGATATGCTCGAAAACTTCGCTAAGCAGATTATGGATAACAAGGAGCAGTTGCAGAAGATTTACGAGAAGCTCTACGAGCAGAAGGTTGTTGATTATGTAAGCTCTAAGGTGAAGGTTACCGAGAAGGCTATCTCGGCTGACGAGTTCGCGAAGCTCGCTGGCGAGTTGGCATAAGGCCCAAAGATACCATAGTAATTATGTCGGGGCTGTACCAACCTTAGGGGTGCAGCCCTTTTTTAACCTCCTGTGCAGCGCCGTTGTTGGGCGTGTTATCGCGAGGCACTGTATTTGAGGAGAGATATAAAAATGTCAAAGCGATGAACGAATTTGATAAATATGCGCGACTACACTGCGGCATCAACTCGATGACCTTGCACGACTTCCGCGCCGAGATTAAGGGCTATGTGTCGCCCACCATCATCGAGGAGCGCAACCTCAATGTGGCGACTATGGATGTCTTCTCGCGACTGATGATGGACCGTATCATCTTCCTCGGTGCGCCCATCTCGGACGAGGCTGCCAACATCATACAGGCGCAGCTTCTCTTCTTGGAGTCGGTCGATGCCGATAAGGATATTCAACTATATATCAACTCTCCTGGCGGCTCGGTGTCGGCGGGTTTGGGTATCTATGACACTATGCAGCTTGTGCGTTGCGATGTGGCGACCATCTGTACAGGTATGGCGGCGTCTATGGGTGCTGTGTTGCTCACGGCAGGTGCTGCGGGCAAGCGCTCGGCATTGCCACACTCGCGTGTGATGATACATCAGCCGTTGGGCGGTGTGCAGGGTCAGGCGTCGGATATAGAGATTACGGCGCGCGAGATAGCGAAGACCAAGCGCGAGCTTTACGAGATTCTCGCAGAACATTCGGGCGTAGCTATCGAGAAGATTGAGGAGGATGCCGATCGCGACTACTGGCTGACAGCTGCCGAGGCTAAGGCTTACGGCCTTATTGACAGCGTGCTTGCCAAACGCAAGTAGTGTTGCACAAGGCTTTTTATAACCCAAAAACGGAGACTAATGACACAGAAATCACGCAAGGGTGGCGACCGTAAGGGTGGCTGCTGCTCGTTTTGCGGAACACCTGCCGAGAGTGCGCAACTGATGTTCAATGGCGCTGACGGCACGATGATATGTAGCACGTGTATCGAGCACGGCTACAACCTCCTTATCGAACACGGTATGGTTGCAGGTGCTGCTAAGGGCAAGACCAAGGCGGCTAAGGGTGGCTTCAAGCCCCTCACACGCGAGGATTTGATGACGCCGCAGAGCATCAAACTTTTCCTCGACGATTACGTTATCGGACAGGATGCCGCCAAGCGTTATATGTCGGTTGCGGTGTATAACCACTATAAGCGCCTCTTGTCGAAGAGTGATGATAACGGCGTCGAACTCGATAAGTCGAATATCGTGCTTGTAGGTCCTACGGGTACGGGTAAGACACTCTTGGCGCGTACCATAGCGCGTCTGTTGCAGGTTCCCTTTACCATTGTCGATGCCACGGCACTCACCGAGGCGGGCTACGTGGGCGAGGATGTCGAGAGTATCCTCTCGCGACTGTTGCAGGCAGCAGACTATGACGTTGCGGCTGCCGAGCGCGGCATCATCTTTATCGACGAGATAGATAAAATAGCACGTAAGGGCGATAACCCCTCTATTACGCGCGACGTCTCGGGCGAGGGTGTGCAGCAGGCGCTGCTCAAAATCTTGGAGGGGTCGGTAGTGAATGTGCCGCCGCAGGGTGGTCGCAAGCACCCCGACCAGAAGTATATTCAAGTGAATACCTCTAATATACTGTTTATCTGCGGTGGCGCTTTCGATGGCATCGAGAAGAAGATAGCCCAACGTCTCAATACCAACGCTATCGGCTACGGCTCGACGGTGGCTCGACGCATCGACGATAAGAGTATAATGCAGTATATCCTGCCGCAGGATCTCAAATCGTACGGTCTTATCCCCGAGCTTATCGGTCGTCTGCCCGTGCTTACCTATATGGAGCCGCTCACGCGCGAGGCACTGCGCTCGATACTTACTGAGCCTAAAAACTCTATCGTGCGCCAGTATGAGGCGTTGCTCGCTATGGACGATGTTAAGCTAACGTTCGATGACGATGTGTTGGACTATGTTGTCGATAAGGCGATGGAGTATAAACTCGGCGCTCGTGGCTTGCGCTCTATCTGCGAGGCTATAATGTTGGATACGATGTTCGACCTGCCGTCGAGTGGTGGCAAGGAGTTCCGTGTTACGCTGGACTATGCTAAGCAGAAGATTGATAGAGTGGTATTGTAGAGGCTAACGCTCAACCTCACAACAAAAATGGAGGTGGCTAATTAACTTTTTAGTCACCTCCATTGTTGTTCACTGTATTCAAACCTTTTCAATCTGCCTGTATAGTCGGTATTGCACCCTCATCGGCACTAAGTCATCCTAAAATTATTCGACTGTAACCCAAATAGCGGGACTTACCAACTTACCTTTAACTGCGTAGAAGCTGTATTCGCCTGCCTCAGTGGGGATGAATGGGTTGGTAATCGCTTCGTAGCACAGCGTGTTGTATATAACACAAGTGTTGGTAACATCTACCATAGATGCTTCATCCTTGCCCTGCATTACAGTAAAGGTTATTGGCTGACCCACCTTACATACCTCAGTATTTGCAGTTAGTTCGAGCTCGTAAATGGCACCGGGGTTATAATCATTGACGATTTGGTTCTCAAAACTACCACCACTAACTACCATCTTGCCCAATGATTTATTCTCGGCGGTGAAAACAAAGTTTCCGTCGATATACGTGTACCCTCCGTCTCCGTCGTCTTCAACATTTGTAATCTCGAAGTAACCATCAGTAGCATAGAATGCTTCCTCTCTGCGTTTTTCATAAGATGCGGTAGCTTGTATGTAAAACTCATCTTGTTGAAATCTCTTTCGAAAATAGTACTTTCTGTTTAGCTCGAACTGCGTACCGGTATTAGCGTCGATATAAATAGTCAAATATTCACCATCGCCTAAAACAAACCTCGCTCTATAACTAAAATAGAGCGTCCCGTCTAAATTGATTTTTAGCGTTCCGACCGAATCATACGGCCCCAAAGTTGATAAGTATCTCTCGTAAAAATGTTTTTCGTGCCAGCCGAGACCCTCACACGTTATGTAACACTCTCTTGGCGCCTCGAAGCGAAAGATAGACTCAATAGCATCGAATAATTCACAAGAGCAAAGAGCAAGTGTTGCGACAAGCCCCAAACCGAGTTTTCTAAAATTATAACTTTTCATAACCCCGATAGTTTATGCCTAAACGGCTATTATAAGATTAGTTACTTTTGTGCCAAAAGCGTAGTGCAAAGTTACGACGCAAATATGCCGTTCTCCAAAATTTTCGGGTAAAAAGATTTCAGTGTTTTATTTGTAATTCATTGAAAACAAGTCAGTTATAAGTAGTGTTTTGATGAATTTTTCAACTTGCTGGAAATCAGATGGTTACAAATATGTATTTTGAGGCGAGATGTGTGTTGTTGTAAGTTGCTGATAATCAAAGACAATGCTATATGAAACAAAAGAAGCTGACCGATTGGTCAGCTTCTTACTCTTAGAGAGTAGTATCGTGGGATTACTCCTCCTTCTTAACGATACGACGCTCCTTGATACGTGCCTTCTTACCCGTAAGATCACGAAGGTAGTAGATGCGCGCACGACGTACGACACCATACTTGTTTACCTCGATGTGGTCGATGTGGGGTGAGTAGAGAGGGAAGATACGCTCTACACCTACGCCGTTAGATACCTTGCGGATGGTAAACATCTTAGTCTTGCCAGTACCCTTGATCTGGATTACCACACCACGGAAGCTCTGCAAGCGCTCCTTGTTACCCTCGACAATACGGTAGGTTACGGTGATAGTATCACCAGCACCAAACTTGGGCACATCGTTCTCGCCCTTAGTCCACATCTGCTCGTTTACGAGTCTGATCAATGCATCTTTGTTCATTGTTGCAACAAAAGTTAAATGTTAATCGTTCAACATTATCGCTGTGTCTGCTCTACCATAGTGCCACCTTCGACGCTAATCCTTTTGAAAAGAGTTTGACGCCTCGCAACGAAGCTGCGGCAGTCGCACATCCACTATCCAAATCTGAGCCTACACCCCTTATAAGAGGTTGATACGGAGTGCAAAGGTAAATAAATTTTCCTAAATGGCAAAACTTTCTGAAAAATAATGCGATAAACATACTGCCATTAAGTAGCACCGTTTAGTAGTATAACAATAAATATTGCTTATTATTAGGATGTCTAAAAAAAGTTTTATATATTTGCATTAGCTAAGCTAGCCCCGATTGGGCTGGTGGGTGCAAACATATTTTTGACAAGACGTTTACTTGTCGTCTTCTTCTTCGTTCAAACTTCGCAACTTTGAAACCATTCGGAGGAACTCGGCAATGTTGGCGTCCATGGGTGATGTTTATTCAAAATGTCGCGCTAAGCGTGGTGTTCTGTATATTCATCTTGGCGTGGGCTAGCTGCATTGCTTATTCTGAATGGGGGCAATGCGAAGGCCTGAACGAGGGATGAGCAAAAGTACAGTTCCCACGTCTTCTTGTTTATATTTTCCGCCTATCTGAGGAACTAAGGTATTTGGGACTCAATTAACTGACGATTAAGCCTGTTTTATGTTGAGTTATGTTGTTGGTGTATTAGCAGTAAGACTACTTAAAACAAAACTTTATAATTATGATTGAAAAAACCTTGTTTCAGAAGATTTGCGCGGGCGCATTTCTTATCTTCGCAGTTATTAGCTGTATTGCCACGGCGCAGTCGCTGTGCTTGACGTTGGAGTTGCAAGTTCCTTTTTGGGTGATGTTTGTCATTGCCTTTGTTTTTGCTTTTGGACTTTATCTCTTAACATCGTACTGCTTCAAATTAGTTATTGATGCTCTCAATATGGATGTATATGTTGAGCATCGTCGTCGTGATTTTATTTTAGGTATCTTGGGAGTACTGCTATTTTGGCTTGTGTGCAGTATGCCTACTAATACACACTCTCTGTTATATACGAAAGTAGTCGATACGGTAGTGGTGGCAGAGTTGGATAATCAAAAAGAGGTGCTGAGTGATGAGTCTCTTAAACAAAATGAGGACCTTATCAACGAGTGTGATCAAGAGGTAAGACGACTTCGCAGTAGAGTCGGTGAGTTACAATCTCAGTTTATGTCGGAGGTGATTCATCCCGATAGACCAGGTTTCGGGGATAGGGCTAAGGGTTATCTCCAACAGATTGAGGAATTACTTGGTATGGATAGAGGTGCTATTATGCAGGATATAACTATTGAGGGACAGAGTCAAGCTCGCCGTAATGAGATAGCAGAATTTGGCAGGCAGCAAATTGAAAACTTGCTGAACCTGAAAGTTGAGGATATTATGCGGGAGTATGATGTGAAAATCAGCAACAATAGCCAAGAGAAGAATAAACTGATAGCATTAATCTCTGATATTGACAGGGTTAAAGCAAATATGAAAGATAGCTCGATTGGGCATCAGGATAGAATAAAGGAGGCTCGTAGAGTGATTAATGCGGGATACAATCTTCCTGATTATCGTGATTTGATTTTGGATAATGTTGAGACCCTTAAAAATGAGAGGGTTGGTCATACCGATTCTAATGTTGAAAAGTATAAGATATATAAAACAGAGCGCTTGCACAATGTATTTAAGATGTGGGGCGATTACTTCAAGGGTCGTATGAGCGATCTCGATTTTGATATGATGTATTGGATTATCATATCTATCATAATAGATATTGCAGGCTTGGTATTCTTTGCTATTGCATTTCGTAAAACATATTAATTAACTCAATAAAACTTACTATAATGGCTACTAATTTTGATTTTAGCGATATATCGTCTTCTAACCCTATTGATAATAATGCGGAAAATAGTGCATTGGGTGCTACCCCCGATAAGGTTAAAGAGAGTCGAGCTTCAAAGAGCTCTATTGATCCACGTACATACAATGTTACGCTGACAGATCCTGTGTCTCCGATGGTAATTCTATTTGGTCCGCCGTCGTGTGGTAAGACTATGACATTGGTGCGCCTTACTCGTTTTTTATCTGGTCAATATGATTTTATGCCGGATCAGGCATTCAAAAATTCTGATAATGACGAGTATCAGAAGTTGTGCTCTAATTTCAACGCTGCCGTTGGATCGGATGCTGCTGCACAGGGTACCAAGTATATAGACTTTATGTTATTAAGGGTTAATGATAAGACTAATGGCAGAACATTGTGTCAGTTTGTCGAGTCTCCGGGAGAGTTCTTATTTGACCCCAAGAAGCCGGATGAACCATTCCCAGCATACCTCAATCAGATTATCGCAAGTAACAATCGCAAAATTTGGCTCGTGTTCTTGGAGGCAGGTTTGAGTCAAACTGAGCGCTTTGATTACGTGCGAAAGATACAAAATCTTAAAAGTGTAATCAATCACCGCGATAAGGTTATTTTTGTGGTAAATAAAATTGATTTACTCGCTACACGCTCTTTCATAATGTCTCCTACTGAGATTAATATGGGAGGACTAATTAACTACGCCAATGGTCTGTACCCGGGTTTGTTCGAGTCGTTTACTCGCAAAGGTATTTTTTGGACTACTCGTTGCTTTGACTTTACCGCATTCCAAACAGGTACTTATGTAGTAAGCAGGGATCAGGATGGAAAAGAGTATAAGTCGTTCCAGTCAGGACACGATTCACATCCTGCTCGCTTGTGGAGCATTATTAAAAAACGCGTAAGAGGTTAATGTTATGACTTACTATTTTGCAATCCATGGAGTCCCTCAAGGCTCACAGCAGTGGGGTGACATTCAAGATCGCGATTATATAAGTTCGTTTTATAACTCTGTGTCGGCACAAAACGTGCCGACACAGATGATTGTAGATATTCGCTATCTTGGAAATAAAATATGCACCTATTATCACTACTTGGTGTATAATAATGTCCTTGCTGCAAATGCGCGTCCAGGCTCGTATTTTGGAATGACGCTATGTTTCGAAGGTAGTTATAGCGAGGCTGTATCTAATATATACGACCTTATGAATCAGTGCTTTAATAAGGTGGTGTGTCCTCGTCTATTAGTGGCGTCTAACCAATCATATAAGTACGCAATTGCGGACTTCTCATCGCAAGAAGGCACTGCTATACTATCGATGATAGATGCAGCAATACGTAAGAACGTGGGAGTTTTTAGCGATAGCTTACGTCCATTCCCACAGGGCTATAAACCTAACCATCGTGATGACAATTATATCGATAGTTGGAATTTGAATGACGTAGGAAATAGAACATTTATTTCAACCCTACTTGAAGATGCTATTATCAGTATATCTCCAAGTTATCCAGTTATGCAGGAGAAGGTAAAACTTTTACAACGTCAAAGTACGCAACATAGGGCGACTATCGACTCTTTGACGGAGGAGAATCAGTCGATGAGGGGTGGTATTGCAACCTTAAATAAGACCGTAGAAGAGCAAAACAACACTATAAATAAGCAGGCACACTCTATTGAAGCACGCGATAAGCGCATTGCGCAGCAGGGGGATGAAATTCGTACTGCGAAAGCACAATCAGCGCAGACAATGGCTCTGCTCAATCAAGAGAAACAATTGGTACAGGCCTTGCAAACAGAGCTTGCTCAGTTGCGTAGCAGCGATGATAATGAGAAATTAGATAAGTGTTTCAATGTGCTGCAAGATATAGCTGTGCGTAGAAACAGAGCTGATGTTCTGCTCAACAAAACGAAAAATGAGTTGTCGGCTACGCAATCGCGCATAAGCGGGATAGAAAAGCAGTTGAATGGCGGAAGAAAACCAATAAACTTGAAATGGGTAGCTTGTGCAGTTATCGCGCTGATAGTAGTCGTTTGTATATGCCTATTGTTTGTTGGAAATAGCTCTGATGAAAATAAATATGACAATAGTTCAATTCAAACTCAGATTCAAGAGTTAAAACTAAAAGTCGGCGAGCTCGAGTTAAAGTTAATGCCTCCATTGGTTGTTCGTGAGATTGATAGTACCCAACATAGTAGCGATGTAGATAGTCAGTCTGACGCTCAAGACTGTGTGTGGATTGATATTGATGTCCCCGATAAGGTACAAACAACTGTTCCGAGTGGGTCTAGCACTATTAGTGGTATTACTTGGGTTAATGATTGTACTATTACTCTGACGGCTCAAAAAGAGCCCGACGGTAAGCGCCAGAGATTACAGTATGGTGGCGGAAAATTTTACTACAAAGTTGACGGTAATGAAGAGGAAATACCATCAAATGATAACGGTATAACTGCTAATTGGACAGTTCCTATAAACTTAAAAGGCAAAAATGTAACGCTTGTATATAAGTATGGGGACGTTGAAAAATATACGCGTTCAATTACAGTTAACTAATTTATATGTAAATTATAAAACCCAATCAGTCTGTTTTTATAGGCTGATTGGGTTTGAGTGTTATGTGTGTATAGGTCGCCTATTTAGTGATACGCTATGATGAACTGTAACATATACTTCTTCCTTTGTACCGATAAGGGGTATTCTCAATACCCTGATAACTATACCAGTGATACGATAAAGAGTATTGTTGAGCAAACTGATCGTAAGAAGAATATAAGTCAAGTTGCTATTTATCGAGAACATAAGTTAGCCTATGTAACATATCAATATCGATATTCGGCGTCGCAATGTTTTGGCATCTGTTGTGAATATAACGCAATAGTGCCAACCAATGCGAAATACTTATTTGACTATTACGACAAATTGATAATGGAGATGCTTAATAAAGGAGAGTTTCTTCGTTATGATGCTACGGGTAATGTGTCTGCTGTAATTGGGCATATCAGCGAGAAGCCTGAATTGGTAAACTATTACAAAGGGTACATATCTCGAACTTTCAAAGAGAGTAGTGCAAAATTTTCAAAATTGCCACCTGAGAACTATACCTCGTCAAGTAATAAGGTTGGTGTGTTAGCCCTTAACGAAAGTAAAACGTCGATAATTGAGGCGTTAAATATTTATAAAACGATAATAATATCTCGAGACAACCCTTACACGGACAGCTATGCAAGCACGTTAAAACGAGTGAATGACGAGAATGTGAAGTTAAAGGCCGACATCGTTGCCTTATCTCGCAAAAAGAAGCAATATAAGTACGTGGTCGTTTTAGTTTTTATCATTTTATGTTGCGCGATATCAATTATTCTGTTTAATGTAAATGTTAATTCATTAAATAACAATATAGACTCACTCAATGAGAATATTGCGAATAAGGAGTCGGATATATGTTTGATGCAAGACCTACTCACAATATCTAAGGATACTATTAGGATGCAGAGAGACTCGATTTCTGTATTGAATTTCGCTAATATAACATTGAGAAACTACCAAGCATCAGTAGCATCATATGCTCCGATAATAATGTATAACATTGAGGTTGGAACGAATAAGGGTAATGGTAATATAATAACATTTGGGGAGAGGCTTACTTATAGCAATACCTATAATCTATATTTTAGATTCTCTTATTGGGGGCTTACCATGGGTGGCGCAGATTTGACAATAAAAATATTTAAGGAGGGAAAGGCTGAGCCTATTGTAAATAGTGCTTTTACCCTTGATGTATTAAATAAGCAAGTAGAGAATTTTGAGCTGACTCAGGGGTATAAAAATTCTAACGGCAAGTGGATTGACGCAAGTGGTTCGTATCGTGTTGAATTTTGGTATGGTAATATATGTGTAGGTTATCAAACATTTACAATATATAGTCGCTAAGGAACAAAACAAAACATCTGCCCAACAGAAAATTTGTTAGACAGGCACATCTTCGTATTGCAACTTACTATACATTGTGTTTGCTCAGCGTGAAGTCAAATCTAAGACCACCATTGGACCCGTTCTCCCCCCCCCTCCTCTCTCTCAGACAAAAAAAATTAGGCGACCCTTTCGAGTCGTCTTTGTAGTGGATAGGGGATTCGGACGGCTTACAGCCGAAGAGCCGATACCTTATAAAAGCGTAGGTCTAAGACCTACGCAATAAAATAGTTTTTTATCGGCTCAACCCCGTCTCCGTGAGCAATGCGCTACCAGCACGAATGGATGTTAGTTTGTAGCAAGCCACCGCGCAGCGTTGCATAATTGGGGGCGGTGCTTGTGCTTGCACAAAAGCCCGTAGCCCACATTATGCGATAGGCGACAATGTCGCCAGCTTGCTGCAATAAGCCGCAAAACGAGTATAATAACAAAAAAAAACGAACAACCTCAGTTGTTCGTTTTAGTAGTGGATAGGGGATTCGAACCCCTATGTCATGCGTGAGAGGCATGTATCCTAGCCCTTAGATGAATCCACCATTTGTTTCGTTTCGTGGTGCAAATATAGAGCAAATATTTTATTCTCCAAAATTTTTTTCAAAAAAAATGCAAAAAAGTTTTATTTTGTGTGTAAAATTGCTAACTTTACGTCATAAATCGTCAAAATTATGAGAAATATAAAACAGGTATTACTCGTTGCGCTCGGCGTTATGCTGTTTGCGTCGTGTGCCTCGGAGCAGAAAGATGAGCAGAGTGGGTCTCTGCCCGAGTTCGAGAAGCTGACATTTAAGACACCGAGCGACAGCAACTTCAATATAAATATAGTATATCAGCACATCGTCAATACGGCGGAAAGCGACATCTTCGCCGCTATCGAGGAGTCGAATTTGGAGCTGACACTGCCCCGTGAGGAGTCCGACGTTGAGGCAGATGCCAACTTTGAGGAGCGTGCCGAGGCGCTTTTGCAGACTATCATCGATGATGGCTTCGATGCCTACGACTTGGATCTTGTGCAAACAGCCTTCCTAACGCGTAACAACGCCACGCTATGCTACGCTACGTCGTGCTATACCTATATGGGTGGTGCGCACGGCTACGGCACGTTGCACTACACCTGTTACGACCTCGCCTCGGGGCAGATGTATGACTTCCGATACCTCAATGAGGGGGAGTGGGATACGGAGTTGCGTATGCTCATATACAATAAGCTACGCGAGGTTTATAGCGAGTCGGAGGTATTCATCACGCCCGATAAAATCTACGTTCCCGAGTCGGTGTTGCTTACCGATGTGGGTCTCTTGCTCACCTATCAGCCCTACGAGATTGCGCCCTACTCGACAGGTATCGTGCAGGTGGAGCTTACCGACGAGGATATTGCCGCGACGGGGGCGCCGCTGTTGTGGGTCGCTGAGGCTGAGTAGCGCACGAGCAAACGAGCTTAAATAAATATAGTTATGAAGAATCTTTTAATGTTGGTTGTTGCGCTATTGACAACAACGATGCTATTTGCAGCTACGCAGACGCCCGAGGCCAAGGGTAAGGAGTATGCCAAGAGGTCGGTACTTTTGATATTGGAGGAGGATTATGACGAGGCAGAGGCTATGGGCGAAAAGATGGGCGAATATATGCTAAGCCTCAATGACGAGAGTTTGGAGATATTCTTGAACGCTTATGCCGAGGGCCTCTATTACTACTGCGAGTACTATGGTCTGGGCGAGGATGCTGCCGAACTATTTTTGGAGAGTTTCGCAGGGGCTCTATTAGGCGAGTCGGAGTAGTAGCTACGCGTTGTAACGCCCAAAGACAATATGTGCAGAGGTTGCCCCGAGGGGTAGCATCTGCACATATTGTTTATGCCTCTTCGTAGGGTAGTGCGCTATATTTTGCAACCATTTTTTGGACCTTTTTGGACCTATATTCCAATTATTAGGGAGTTAAACTATAAATTTTATATCTTTGTTTTTGAAATGGTGGAAATTGCGTACGATAATAAATTGCGACAATAATAATTTATGGCAATACAGACTAACACACCCGAGGTTCACGCACTAAAACGAGCAGTTGAAAAGCGTTATGGACATTCGGTAGATAGCCGAACTGACTTTATGTGCTTGGCGATAGATATTGAGAGAGTAACGCACGAACATATTGCCGAGAATACGCTAAGACGTCTGTGGGGGCGTTTGCGCGGTTATGATACAGCCTTTACTCGTACATTGGATGTTATGAGTCGTTACGTGGGGTATGCCCACTGGGAGTCGTTTTGTGATGATATTAAGCGCAATGCGGGTAGAGATTCAGATATTGTATCGGGAAAGTTGTCGGTGAAGAGTGCCGATTTAGAGCCTGGTGATAGAATACGCATAGGATGGTTGCCTGATAGGTTGTGTGTTGTCGAGTATATCGGTGGCTTGACGTTCAAGGCTATTCAGACACAAAACTCAACGTTGCAGGTAGGCGATACGTTCGAGTGTAATATAATGTTGAAGGACTATCCGCTCTTTGTCGATAATTTGGTACATGGTGGCGAACTTTGCCAGCGATATGCAATAGGCATTGACAGCGGTCTGAAAATTTTGGAGAAGCTCTAACTACTTTCTACGGTATTATTGTGGATGTTGCAACAAAATTTTGTAACTTGCACCCGCAATGACTCACTCCCACATATCACACTCAGAGGATAGTGCCACGTATGGCGATATTACCTTGCTCGAAACATTGAGCGTAGGTCGCTTCTTCCGTGTTGTCAAGGCGCGTCGTAGCACGAAGTATGTGATTGTTAAGACTCTCATCACGCCCGATAGCATGTTTAAGGAGCTGCTGCGTAGAGAGTATGAGTTGTCGCGCGACTTGTCGCACCGCTCGATAGTTGCTGCCACCGAATTTTTGGACTCTACGCCATTTGGACCAGCAATAGTTATGGAGTATGTCGAGGGTATGCTCCTTGGCGACTATCTCAATGGCGATGTGTCGATGGCGGAGCGCCGTGCCATACTTGGCGACATTGTCGATGCGGTGGACTATCTGCATCATCGCGGCATCTTGCATAACGACCTTAAACCCGATAACATCATTATTACGCGCAATGGCACGGTGCGTATTATCGACTTTGGACTATCTATAAGCGACGATAGCCTCTATCGTGGCTGCGTAGGTGGCTCTGAGGGGTACTCTGCGCCCGAGGTACTGCGAGGTGAGACCCCCTTTGGTGCGTCGTCCGATATATACTCCATAGGCGCACTTATGAATCTGTTGTTCAGCAAGCGACGCTATCGCAACATTATAAAGCGCTGTTGCTCGGAGGATGCCTCTCGGCGATACCAAAGCATCGGACAACTGCGACAAGCTATCGCCCGCCGAGATAGGCGTCGATATGTCGTTGCAGCGTTGGTAGCTGTTGTCGCTATTGTTATCACTCTTATCCCCGTAGTGTCGAATGTTGCGGAGGAGGCGCGCGATAGGAGCCTACGAGAGAGTGTCGAGCCGCAGATGGTGCAGTTTTACAATGTTGCGCAGGAGAAGATGTCGCGCCAGCAATATTGCGAGTTTGCAGCACTGGCAAAGAGCGAGTATATGGTTAGTTACCTCGACTTTCGTGCAACTCTCGACGATGAATGTGGCCGCGTATGCGACGAGATATTTGCCGAGCAGATGCCACTTATCGACTCTATGCTCTTAATGCTGCCGAGTATCTCAACTCTCCCCGTCGAGGAGCAAGGTAAGTATATTGATATGCTTAATCGCAATGAGCTTCCCTAACTAAGAGTGTCGTGGAAGGTATATGACAAGGGCTGAGAACAATCGCTTAAAATCGTCTTCTCAGCCCTATTTTGTCTATCGGGTGGTGTAGTGGCTGCCCACTTTGCACCACTACCGACTATCGTTACTCTATAATCACGTAGCTCGAAGCACGTCCGTTGGGATATATGCCATCGATGCTCTCGACCTTGTCGCTGAGGCGCGATAGGTCGTCGGTGCTGTATATCGCGCGGTCGTTGATGTGCGTGATGATAAAGCCTTCACGTATGCGGGCGCGGGCGAGGAGACCTCCCGATGTAACCTTCGTTACCTGCACACCGCCCTTGATATCGAGCTCGCGGCATAATGAGTCAGATGCTGTTGCGAACTTGCCTCCAAGCGCTGCTGCGACATCCACGTCGTCGGCTGTGAGTAGGCGACGCTCTCCTGCACGGTTTTGTAGCACTACGTCGATGTTGAGTTGCTTCTCGCCACGGCGCACGTTGAGCGTAATCTTATCGCCTGGACGGTGCTTGCTCATCTGTTCGAGGAATATGGCGCTCTCGTTTACCTCCACGCCGTCTAATGCAAGGATGATGTCTCCCTTGCGTATGCCCGCCTCCGAGGCAGCGCCGCCCTCCGTGACAGATGCTACGTACATACCGCCAAGCGTCGTTATGCCCGTGGTCTCGCCCATATCGTCTAAGAACTGCTGGTCGATGGCACGGAACGATATGCCGAGTACGGCGCGCTGTACCACGCCCGACTCTTTGAGGTCCATAACCACCTTACGTACAATGGTCTCTGGTACGGCAAACGAGTAGCCCACGTAGCTGCCTGTCGAGGTCTTGATAATGGTGTTTATGCCCACCAACTCGCCGCGTGTGTTTACCAACGCACCACCCGAGTTACCAGGGTTTACCGCTGCATCGGTCTGTATGTACGACTCGATGCCGTAGCCATTTGCCGTGGCGCCGAGGGTGCGAGCCTTCGCAGAGACGATGCCCGCCGTGATTGTCGATTGCAGCTGCATGGGGTATCCTATGGCGAGTACCCATTCGCCTAAGCGTAGCTCGTCCGACGAGCCAAAGGGGAGTGTAGGTAGCCCCGACGCCTCAATCTTTATCAGGGCGACATCGGTGTCGGGGTCGGTGCCGATGACCTTGGCATCAAAGGCGCGACCGTCGGCAAGTGTAACGCGTAGCTTGTTGCTGTTCTCCACTACGTGGTTGTTCGTTACGATGTATCCATCCTCCGATATTATCACGCCCGAGCCTCCTGCGCGCGCCTCGCGCATACCGCCGCTACGGGGCTGAGGATAGCCGAAAAACTCGTAGAAGGGGTCGATGTATTGGGGTGTCGCGACGCTCATCGTCGCCTCGATGTTTACCACCGCCTTAACAGCATTTTCGGCAGCGTACGTTAGGTCGGGGAAGTCGGTGCTTACCACCGATGATGCAAACACGGCGTCGGTGGCGTGGTTGGTGCGAAATGGTGTGTCGGCGAATGTAGGTTCGGTTACGGATGTAGTCTCGCTGTTCGTGTTGTGGCTCATAACCACATAGGTAGTGGCAACGCTTGTAGCAACTGTTGCCACGGCAATACCAAAATAAAAAAATACTCGTTTCATACTATAAAAATTAATCCAGCGGCAATCTACTCCATAGGCAATTCCAATTTGTTACGCATATATAACGCATCGGGCAGCACTGTTATTGTGCTGCCCGATTGTAGTTTTACGCTTTTGTCGATATTTAGACCTCTCTTTTCTCCCTCTTCCTCACACACACACACTCTCTCTCCCCTCCTCTCTCCGCTTACTCTTCGAGGATATATACCGTCTCGCCTGGTCGCTGCATATGGAAATGCTCGCGGGCGAACGCCTCCAAGAAGTCGGGAGATGTTTTGAGCGAGTGGATAAAGCTGCTGTCGCGCGCTATTTGCGCTTCGAGGCGTACTATACGCTCCTCGGTGGCTTTGCGACGACGGTTGGTCTCCACCATATCGCGCACGGTGCGCACCGAGACAATAAGCGTGAAGACGGCGATGATTGCCGTCAGCGTCAGCCAAAAGTATTTTATCGCCTTATCGCGTTTGTCGCTCATAGTTGCCCGAGGTTAGGGGATGTGCATAAATTTGTGTGTCTGTATTGATATGTTCCACGCGGGATTAGCCTTGACCCACTCGACGATGTCGCCGATAATCTGCTCATATACGCTCCACTCGGGTTGCAGGTAGAGTAGGCACTTGCGTCCCACCTTGCGGCTACACTCCTCCGCCCACGCCAAGTCGTCGAGGCTCTGGATAATCACTTTCAGCTCGTCGGCACGGCGAAATGCCTCGTCTAACGGAGGCATCTGTCGCTTCGGCGAGAGGCATACCCAGTCGAACTCGCCGCTGAGAGGGTGTGTCCCCGAGGTCTCGATGAATATCTCCAAGCCGCGCGCGTGCAGTCCGCGTGTAAGTTCCCCTAAGGGGTAGAGCAGAGGCTCGCCACCCGTGATGACGATGGCCTGTGCCGAACACGACGCAGCGCGCTCGATGATGGTCTCCACATCTGTCGGCGGATACATCTTTGGGTTCCACGTATATTTGGCGTCGCACCAGCGGCAGCCCACATCACATCCACCGAGGCGGATGAAGTAGGCGGGCTTGCCCGAGTGAAAACCTTCGCCCTGTATGGTGTAGAAGTCTTCGACAAGGGGAAGACGACGACCGCCGTCGAGTAAATCGATGTCTAAGTTAGTCTTCATCGAGTACGTATATATCTTTGAGTGAGCGTCCTATCTGATTGTAATCTAAGCCGTAGCCCACGATAAACTCATTGCCGATAGGCATCGCCACATAGTCAATCTTATACTCGTAGAGGAACTTCTCGGGTTTGAAGAAGAGCGTACATATCGAGATACTTGCTGGGTTGCGCTCTTTGAGGTAGCTCAGCAGGTAGTTCATACTATGTCCCGTCTCGACAATGTCCTCGACGATGATGATGTCCTTACCCTCGATGTCGAAGTCGATGCCGAGGTGCTGCTTGATGTTACCCGTCGATTGTGTACCCTCGTACGACGATATTTTCACGAAGGCGAGGCGCGAATCGAAGGTGGTCTTGCGCACCAAGTCGCTGAGGAAGAGGAACGCACCGCTCAGCACACCGAGAAAGATGGGTGTTTTGCCCTCGTAACGCTCGTTGAGCTGCTCGGCAACACGGCTTACCGCCTTGTCAATCTCCTCGGCGGGAATCATCGTCTTGAAGTGTCGGTCCAAAAGTTTAATTTTATCTGCCATATCGTAATCTCTTAGATTTGCACCAAAGATACATATATTATTTTGTAGTACCAAAACTATTTTATGCGTACGCGGTCGAGTATGCCGCTAAGTGCTGCGAGTATCACGCCGTAGTTTGTTATGGCGACACCCTGCTTGCGGGCGCGTTCCACGCGGCTGAGTACGTGGCGGCGGTTGAACATACACGCGCCGCAGTGTATCACCAAGTCATACGGCGTGAGGTCGTCGGGGTACTCCGCACCGCCCACGATGTCGATTTGCAGCTCCTCGCCGAAGCGCTTGCGCAGCAGTCGTGGTAGCTTGACGCGTCCGATGTCTTCGTTTTGTGGGGTGTGCGTGCAAGCCTCGGCAATAAGTATGCGCGACGTGGCGGTAATATTTTTTAATGCCTTGACGCCCTCGGTAAACAGCTCGATGTCGCCCTTGTAGCGCGCAAAGAGTATCGAGAATGATGTCAGCGTCGAGTCGGCAGGTTTTAGCGAATATACCTGCTCGAATGCCTGTGAGTCGGTGATGATAAGCTCTGGCGAGCGTTTCAGTGCCGAGAGTGCCGCCGCCATACCGTCGGGTGTGCAACACGTGATGGTGCAGCCACGGTCCAGTAGCTCGCGTATGGTCTGCACCTGTGGTTGTATCAGGCGCCCCTTGGGGGCGGACTTATCTTGCGGCATAACAAGCAGAACGCTATCTCCCGCAGCGCAGAAGCCCTCGGTGATAAGCCTTTGGTCGGTCGCGCGAAGTGTGCCGAGTCGCTCTTTGAGCGTCGCTAAGCCCTCGCCCGTCTCGGCGCTAAGAACTATTACGGGAGCGTTTATGCGGCTTTCGATGTCGCGGCGCAGAGCCTCTACATCCGCAATACGGTCTGCCTGTGCTAAGACGGCGATAGTGGTAATCTCCCTTACGCGGCACTCCTCGATAATCTGCTGCTCGATGTCGTATCCAGCATCGGTAAAGAGGATGATGGCTATGTCCGTCTGGTCGAGTACCTTTGCTGTGCGCGAAACACGCTCTTCGCCGAGGGTCGAGCTATCGTCCAGGCCAGGGGTGTCGATG
Organism: Alistipes sp.; assembly: GCA_017416915.1. GTDB lineage: Bacteria > Bacteroidota > Bacteroidia > Bacteroidales > Rikenellaceae > Alistipes. The sequence goes on from JAFQAN010000005.1 coordinate 52,218, forward strand.
AGTAGCGCAGCGCCCAACCCGTGTATCTCGATAGCCTTACGCACAGGGTCGGTCGTAGTGCCAGCTATGGGCGATACTATGGCGCTCTGCTGTGCGGTGAGGGCGTTGAGTAGCGTCGATTTGCCGCTGTTGCAGCGTCCCAGTAGGGCGATATGTACTCGTTCGGCGGTAGGTGTTGTCTGCATCGTCGATAGATAGTTAGAAGCGGAAGTCGCGCTTGCCATTAATAATCTCTTGTAGGTTGCGCTCGGTAATGGCACGTACCTTCTCCGAGGGGATGATGGGTGTCTGCTCGGCAATCATCTTCTTGCCCAGCAGCTTAACACGTGGCGAGGCGTAATCTTCGAGGTACTCGGCAAGTGTCATTAGCGCATTTGGGGCGCAGCAGTTGCCGATAAGACCGCGCTTGGCAAGCGACATAAACCTATCGCCCGTGCGTCCCTCGCGGTAGCAGGCGGTGCAAAAGCTCGGCATATAGCCCAGCTCCAAGAGCCAACCCACAATATCGTCCAACGTGCGGTTGTCCGAGATGTCGAACTGTGCTGACTCCTCGGCATCCTCTATTCCCTCGGCGTAGCCTCCCACGCTGGTACGTGAGCCTCCACTAAGCTGCGATACACCTACGTCCAATACCAACTCGCGTGAGCGTTGCGACTCGCGTGTCGAGACAATCATACCCGTATAGGGTACTGCGAGGCGTAGCACGGCGACGATACGGCGGAATACCTCGTCCGTCACGGCGTCGGGGAAGTCCTTGGGGTCGATGTCGTCGGCGGGGCGTATGCGCGGTACGCTGATGGTGTGCGGACCTACGCCAAAGCGCGCTTCGAGGTGTTCGGCATGCATCAATATTCCTACCAAATCGTAGCGGTAGTTCGACAGTCCGAACAGTGCGCCGATGCCCACATCGTCGATGCCGCCCTCCATGGCGCGGTCCATCGCCTCGGTGTGGTATGCCCAGTCGCTCTTGGGACCTGTGGGGTGCAGACGCTCGTAGGCGGCACGGTCGTAGGTCTCCTCAAAGAGGATGTATGTGCCGATGCCCGCATCTTTGAGGCGTGTGTAGTTCTCTACGGTCGTGGCTGCGATGTTCACATTCACGCGGCGTATAGCTCCGTTTTTGTGGTGTATCGAGTAGATGGTGTCGATAGACTCTAAGACGTACTCTATGGGGTTGTGCAACGGATGCTCGCCCGTCTCCAACGCCAAGCGCTTGTGTCCCATATCCTGCAAGGCGATAACCTCGCGACGTATCTCCTCTTGGGTGAGCTTGCGGCGTGGTATGGTGCGGTTTTTTGCGTGGTAAGGGCAATATACACAGCCGTTTATGCAGTAGTTCGAGAGGTAGAGCGGCGCGAACATCACGATACGGTTGCCGTAGATGCGCTCCTTGATTTGTCGTGCGATATGGAATATGCGCTCCTCGATGTCGCGGCTCTCTACCTCGATGAGTACCGCCGCCTCGCGGTGGCTAATACCCTTGCCCTCGGCAGCCTTTTTAAGTATCTCGTCGATGAGGACGCTATCGTTGCGATGCTCCTTGGCATACTCCAACGTGGCACGTATCTCGCCGTCGTGGATAAACTCCTCGGCACGTGCCGATTGCGGATTGTATGTTATATTACTCATAGTCGTTAAGTTTTATTGTTTGAAGTTCAGGTGGTCGCCACGGCGAAGGTCGGCGTGGTAACCTATCTCATTTAGTTCGTCGTTGAGTGCCGCCAACCCCTCGGCAGCCTCTTTTCCCCACGAAGCCTTATTTTCGTAGATGGCATACTTCGCCCTCACGTCTGCTGGCGACAGGTTGGGCATCACCACGTTTGCACCCGACAGAATACCCATCTTGCGTCCGTCGGGGTGTAGCGTGGCAAGTGCCGTGGTCGAGGGTATAAGTGCTTCGGGTAGTAGCAGGCGCGCTATGGCTATTGTCGCCAATGTTAGGCGTAGGTCGCCCGCAGGCTCCTCCCCAAGAGGTGTGGCGTGGTGGGGTAGAAAGGGTCCTATGCCCACCATCTCGCAACGCTTCTCGGCGATGAGGTGCAGGTCCTCGGCGATATGCTCAATTTGCTGACCCTTAACGCCAATCATCATCCCCATACCTACCTGATAGCCCAACTCTTTAAGCGAATCGATACACGCTAAGCGCGCCTCGATGCCCTGCATACCTGGGTGCAGTGAGCTGTATAGCTCCTTGTTAGCCGCCTCGTGGCGTAGCAGATAGCGGTTAGCCCCCGCCTCTTTAAGGCGTCGGTATGAGGTTGCGCTACGCTCACCGAGCGACAACGTAATCGCCGCCTCGGGGAATGTGGTGCGTATCCTGCCTACAAGCTCCGTGAGCCACTCGTCGCTTAGAGCGCCATCCTCGCCACCTTGCAGTACGAAGGTGCGGAAGCCTAAGTTGTAACCCTCCGAGCAGCACTCCATAACCTCGTCGGCAGTGAGGCGGTAACGCTCTGCAAGACGGTTGCTGCGGCGCAGACCACAGTAGAGGCAGTCGTTGCGGCAGTAGCTCGTAAGCTCGATAAGCCCACGTATAAATATGCCAAATCCGAACTGCTGGCGCGCAGTTCGGACGGCATTATCGCGGAGTAGTTGTAGCAACGTGTTGTCCGTGGTCGTTGCCGTAAGCAACAGCCCTAACTCTTTGACGTCGAGCTTCCTACCTGACGCCAGATGCTCAACCAACTCCCTCATATAGTACTCTAAACTCTCTTATCGCTTTTGTAGCTCGTTGATAAACGTCTTGCGACCTGTGTCGTAGGCGGTGTGTACGCTCGGACCCGAGATACAGCCACCTTCACACGCCATAACCTCGATAAACTGTGCGGGAGCCTTGCCTGTCTTGCCGTAGGCCTTCAACAGACCGACATTCTTCTTGTTAAGACCCGCAATCTGCAACGTCGTGAAGTCGAGTTTACCTGCGACAAGCTCCTGTACGGCAGCCGTTACGCCACCATTCTCCGCGAAGCCGTGTGCCGAGCGGCACGATGGCTGACCGATGTCGTAGCGTAGGTTCTCGCTCATCTCGATACCCATACCCTCGAATATTGCGTGTACCTCCTCGTAGGTAAGCACGAAATCCACCTTGCCTTCGAGACCTTCGCGGCGTACCTCCTTGCGCTTTGCGATACACGGACCCACAAACACGAGCTTTGCGTTGGGGTGCTTCTCGCGAGCTATCTCGGCGGTGTAAATCATCGGCGAGTATGTCGAAGAGATATACTTCTTCAACTCGGGAGCGTGCTTGCTTGCCATCTCCATATACGATGGGCAGCACGACGTAGTCATAAAGGGCTGACCCTCCGCCATCTTCTCAGCGAACTCGTGGGTCTCGTTGGCGGTGGTAATCTCAGCACCACGTGCCACCTCGATAACATCCTTGAAGCCGATAGCCTTAATTGCACCATATACCTGGTCGGTGGGTGCGTTGTACTGCGAGAGAATCGACGGAGCAATCATCGCTACAACCTCCTCGCCACGACGGATGCTCTGCAATACGTCGAATACCTGCGAAATCTCGAAGATAGCACCAAACGGGCAGCTATTCATACACTTACCGCAGTAGATACACTTCGTCTCGTCAATATGCTCAACACCGTACTCGTCCTTCGAGATAGCGCCCACAGGGCAAGACTCCTCGCAAGGTACGGGGATATATACCACAGCGTGGTAGGGACAAGCGGCGTAGCACTTACCGCAGCTGATGCATATCTTATGGTTGATGCGACCCTGCGATGTCTCGGGGTCGAACTCGATAGCACCCTTGGGGCAAGCGTGTTCACAAGCGCGAGCCACACAACCGCGGCAAAGGTTTGTGATGTCGTAGTTGGTACGTACGCACGACGAGCAAGCCTCGTCAATGACACACATAATGTTGTCCTTAACCTTGTTGCGCTCCAACGCCTTACGAGCGTAGTCCGACAGGGGTGTCAGCTCATCGGTTTCGTCGCGCATATCGTAGCCCAACAGCGGCAACGACTTGTACTTCCATACGGCGCGCTCCTTGTGGATGCAGCAACGACCACGCACCTGTGCGTTACGCGGACTAAATTCGATAGGCACACGGTCTATCTTCTCAACGAGTTGGTTTTCGTTCCAGAGGCTGATTAGCTTGGTAAGCAGTCGCTGGCGCACGATCATAACGTTATTCTTAATTGCCATAAGATATGTTGTTAATTATTGTTTTCTTCCAATTACTGTTTTCTTCCAATTACTGTTTTCGCTCAATTATAGTTTGCGCCCAATTACTATTCGCTCAACCGAACAAAGATAACTCTTTTTGGAACAATATTCAAATTTTAACTCCGTTTTTTACGCTTTAACGACGATATTTTTTTATTTGACTATATTCCTACTATTCGGCGTTTGGATGTTGGTTGGCTAAAATCCGACAATCTCTGAGGCGTATTCGCTCCAAATGCTTGCCGTGCGGTAGCTTTCAACCGACGCCTTGGGTACCTTAATCGTACGACCCTCAACGTTGCTGTCGAACAGATAGTTAAAGGTGTAAATCTTATTTACCTTAGGTGGTGTCGTTGCTGCACACTTGATGTCGGTCAATACGGGGCAATCAACAAACGAGTTAGACCCTAAGGCTGTAACACCCGTGCCTATTGATACGCGCGTCAATGACGAACACCCTCTAAACGCCGATTCTCTAACTTCTGTAACCGAGTTGGGTATCGTTACCGTCTTCAACGCAGAGCAGTTGTAGAATGCCGCTCCGCCGATGGTTTCGAGCTTCGTGCCGAACTCTACCCCGCTGAGCAATGAGCAGTTCTCGAAGGCGTTGCTTCCGATTTTTGTAACGTTCGTGAGCGTAAAAGCGCCACTTAAAGATGAGCAATCTTTGAAGGCGTTTGACTCTATCTCGGTGATGGCGGCGTGGATGTTTACTTCGCGCAGGGCGCTACATCCATTGAAAGTGTCGTTTTCGATAATCGTAATTTTGTCGCTGAGTGTTGCGCTCTGCAACGACGTACAGCCCTCAAAGCAGTTGAAGCCAATCGCCGTTACGCTCGAAGGTATGGTTATGCTTTTTAGGCTCGAACACTTGGCAAAAGCGTATAAGCCAATCTCCGTTACGCCACTGCCTATGGTAACTTGTGATAGCTTTGAACATTCATTAAAGGCGCGAGCTGCAATCTCGCTAACGCCATTGCCTATTTTAACACTCTCAATAGAGGCGTGTCCTCTAAACCAGTCCTCGAAGACGCCGGTGTAGTGGTCGGGTATGGTGAGGCTTTTGAGGTTATCCAAGTAGAGGAAGTCGTTGTCGTCAATGGTCGTTACACTCTCGGGGATGGTTATTGAGGTAAGCTCCTCGCCGTTAAGGTAGAGGTTACGCGAGTAGTAGGTGGGGTTCGACGTGTTGGGGTACTCGATACTGAGCGCAAACCAAGCCTCCAAATCGCTAATATCGACTCGTTTAAGTGCTGAGCAGTTGAGGAATGCCTCGCGTCCGATGGTTGTCAGGCTTGCGGGTAGGGCAATCGAGCTAAGTGCTGTGCAACCACTGAAACAGCTACTGCCAATCGACTCCAAATGGCTACTTAGCGTGATGCTGCTTAGCGAGGTACACCCACTAAATGCCTGGTAGTCAATATCTGTAACGCGATATGGAATCTCTATGCTGCTGAGCGAAGAGCAGTTGGCGAAGGCGTTTTGGTAAATCTTCGTAACCTTTGCGGGTATGGTAATCTCGCTAAGCGACGTACAACCTGCAAAGGTGTGGCCATATATAGCCTCGCAGCTCGACGGAAGTCTTACACTACGTAGGTTGCTGCAACCCTCAAATGTCGAGCCTCTCATACTCGTAATATTATCACTAAGGGTCATCTGCTCTAAACTCTTGCAGTTGCGGAATACGCCTGAGCCTAACGATGTTACGCTACTTGGAATATCAATCTCTTTGAGCGACTCACAGCCGTCAAACAGATTGTCGGGCAGATAGCTTATCGACGACGGAAGTGTGATGCTTTGCAGCGACTTACACCCTTCAAACAGAGCGGTGTGAAGCCCCTCTAACGACTCGGGTATATTTATCGAGGTAAGGCTCTCGCATCCATTAAACACGAAACCGCCTATGTAGGTGAGTCCCTCGGGAAGAGTAATCGTCTCGATTGACTTACAGCCGCTAAATGCCGACTGCGAAATAGATGTCAGGCTCGCAGGGAGTTCGATATTTTTCAGCGCGGAGCAATTCTCAAAAGCGCTGTATCCTATATATGTTAGCCCTTCGGGTAGGATGACCGTTTCGAGAGCTTCGCACTCGGCAAAGGCGGAGTCGGGGATGCTCTTGATATAGTCGGGCAGCTCTACGCTGGTGAGCGTGTAGCACATATAGAACATCTTTTGAGGTATCTCCACGAGGTCGGCATCGAAGAGTATCGTGCCTAAGTCGGCCTCGCTGTCGTACGTGTTTGAAATCATCGTAACGTTACCAAAGCCTGTGGTCTCGTACAAATCGACGGGCTGCTTGTCGGATGTAGTGTAGTGTATAATGTTGTTCTTCGCGTCGGGCGACGAGTGCGATATCAGGTTGAACATTCCCCAGCCCGCCTCGATATATGAATCACGCGCCTCGCCAGGGATGATGACAGTTACATCTTTGTAGATAATCTCGTTGAATGTCGAGTTGGTGAATGTCGGAGCTGTGGTCGCGCTAAGCTCGATAGTTCTTAGCTTTGGGCAGTTGGCAAATGCCATCTTCTCGATGCGGCTGATTTGGCTGCCGATAACCACCTTTTCGAGGTTGTCGCACCCCTCGAATGCCCACTCGTCAATGGTCGATACCTTGTCGGGGAGTACCACCTCAGTAATATTGTCGCAATCAGTAAATGAGTGGCCGCCGATATACTCCACATCGTCGGTAAAGGTAATTTCACTAAGGCTATCGACGTCGTACAGCGCTTGCTCACCGATGACCTTCGTGGTGGCGGGTGTGGTGTAGGTCGTAAGGTTGGCGGGAGCTACGGCTGCCAAAACGCCGTTTGCCACAAGCTCACGACCGCTCTCGGTCGCTAACTTACTCTCGAACTTTTCGAGTGCGGGACACGAGCCGAAGGGGTTGCCGTCGATTTGCTCTACGCAGTCGGGTAGCGTTACACTCTGTAAGTTGGACTGATGGGAGAACGCGCCTAAACGTATTGTGCGCACTTCGCAGTCGATGTATAAGCAGTGTACCCCATCCTCGTAGCCACTCGATACCGAGCCGTCGGCAAGAGGCTCGTCATTGCTATCGAGCAGATATGATTCAATGTTATCGCGCAGCGAAATGGGGTTGTCGTCGGTGGTAGTGTAGCTTATTGTGCAGGGCATATGCGAGGGGTTGTAGCCCTCCTGTATAAGCGTGAAGATTACCTCGCTGCTATTGGTCGAAAACCTCCACGTGGCGATGCGCTCGTCGCTATCGGTATTTGCTGACACCTCAAATGAGACATAGCTCGACTCATCTGTGTTTGCTGTGCCGTTGTATGTCGAGGGCTTGCACCAATCGTACTCTTCGTCTAAGGTGTCGAGCGTCCAATCTTCGCTTGCCCATACAGAGATGTCATAGATGCCGTCGGATGATGGCACAAAGAGTTCTCTGGGGTCTATTTGGATGCTGTCGTATCCTAAAATAGGCTCGTCGATAACATCATCGTTGTTGTCGTTGTTGCCTTGGTCGCCCTCAAAGAGTTCGCAACTGCTGAGTGCGAAGATGGCGAGAATTACCCATAAAGGGTGTGTGAACTTTTTAATATTCATAGTGTTGATAGTTTTTTATTCTTCGTTTTCGTGGTTACGGTTGCTCTTTCAGAGAAAGAGAGCACACAAAGATAGTAAAAAACACCGATTTTGCAATATGTTTTAACCGATTTTAGGCTTTGGAATATTTATTGATAGTCGCTGCGGTGTAAAACCAAAAACTGTTATTTGTTATGAAAAGATTGTTTACTCTTGGCGTAGCGTTACTCTCGACGCTTGCGTTAATGGCTGCGTCGCAGCACACCGTGTCGTTCGATAAGCTCCCAGCCAAGTCGCGCGACTTTGTTCACCGATACTTCGCGGGCGATAAGGTGCAGAGTATCGACCACGCCAAACACCACTCCGTGAACACCTACGACGTGAACTTCGCCAATGGCGACAAGCTCTCGTTCGATGCCCACTCGGGCGACTGCCTTGCCATACACCTTGCCGAGGGTAGTATCCCCTCAAAGCTGCTCCCGCAGGGGGTGCAGGAGTACCTCAAAAAGCACTATCCCGCAGCCCACGCCACATCTATCGAGCGCATCAACGGTGGTAGTTGCATAGGTCTTAGCAGTGGCGAAAAGGTCTGCTTAAATAGGGATGGAAAGTTGATTAAAGATCGCAAGTAGCCTCTACCGAAAAGTTGTAGATAGGTGGGTGAATAAAGGGGCAATTTTGTTGTTACACTCATTCTCGAAATAGTCGTTCACGCCCAAGTAGGCTGCGGTTTTTCGAATTTCGAGTGGCTAAAATCAGCTCTTTTATTCGCCCGCTTATCACACTATGTCTATCGGTAATGTTCGCAACAAAAAATCAGCGAATAAGCATATCGCCCTGACCTACATTGAGGCTATTCATACGTTCAACGAGGCGTTGGCGTAGGATGTCGGGGCGTATGCCGCCGAGTGGCGAGTACTCCGTGAGGTGGCGCGGCGAGCTGCTCGCTATGCGCTCAACTGCGATATTGGCATCAAGGCGGCGAAGTATGTCGATAAGTAGCTCTACGTAGCTATCGACGCCGAAGTTGCTGCCAAACAGGAACTCCTCGGGGTGGTCGTGCCATAGCTCTACGAGTGGCGTCGAGCGATATATCTGCAACTGATGAAACTTTATGGTGTCTATGCCAAGGGCGTTTATCTGTGCCGTTGCCTCGACAATATCGTCGCGGCTCTCGCCTGGCAGCCCGAGTATGAAGTGCGCGCCGCAGTCTATGTTGCGCTCTTTGGTTTGGCTCACCGCCTCGCGCGCTGTGGCGAAGTCGTGGTGGCGGTTTATGCGCCTTAGGGTGCTATCATAGACCGACTCTATGCCGTACTCCACGGCAACATATTTCTTATGCGCTAAATATTCCAAAAGGTCGAGTTTTTCGGAACTAATGCAGTCGGGGCGTGTGCCGATGATTATGCCCGATATAGCGGGGTGTGATAATGCCTCGTTATATAGCCTTTCGAGCTGTTCGATGGGCGCATAAGTGTTTGTACCTACCTGAAAATATGCTATATAGTTGCTGGCGGTGCGTCTGCGCCGTGTGTGAAAGGCGATGCCGAAGTCAATCTGTTCGGTGATGCTCCGAGCAGCGCGGCAGTAGGCGGGCGAAAAAGCGTCGCCAAGACAAAAAGTGCAGCCCCCGTATGAGAGTGTTCCGTCGCGGTTGGGACACCCTAAATGTGCGTCTATCGAGAGCTTCTGCGCACGTCCGCCCAGACGCTCTCTAAGGCGTTTTCCGTAGTCGGTTAAGGGGCTGTCGTAGCTCATTTTTGCAGCTCTTGCAGGCGTGCTACGGGTGATACGTCGAGCGAACTTATCTCGCCACGCATATAGCGGTAGTAGCCCGCCGTGGCAATCATAGCTGCATTGTCGGTCGTAAACTTCAATTCGGGCAGGAAGGTGCGCCAGCCACGACGACGTCCCGCCTCCAATATGCCCTCTCTAAGTCCCGAGTTTGCCGATACGCCGCCAGCAATGGCTATATCCTTGATGCCCGTCGCCTTCGACGCCTTAATCAGCTTGTCGAGAAGTATCTCGATAATTGTCGATTGTAGCGATGCACAGAGGTCGGCTTTGTTCTTCTCGACAAAGTCGGGGTCCTCCTTAACGGCGTCGCGTAGGGTGTAAAGGAACGATGTTTTGAGTCCCGAGAACGAGTAGTCGAACTCGCCCTCGACGTGTGGCTTAGCGAACTTAAATGCCTTGCTGTCGCCCTCCTTTGCGAGGCGGTCGATAATGGGACCTCCTGGGTAGGGTAGCCCCATCACCTTGGCGCACTTGTCGAACGCTTCGCCTGCGGCATCGTCGATGGTGGTGCCAATAATCTCCATATCGCAGGGCGAATCGACACGCACAATCTGCGTATGTCCACCGCTCACAAGTAGGCAGAGGAACGGAAAGTCGGGGTGGGGTATCTCCCTGTCGGGCATATCGACAAAGTGCGATAGGATGTGTCCTTGTAGATGATTGACTTCTACAAGGGGGATGTTGTTTGCTATGGATAGACCCTTGGCAAACGAAACGCCTACGAGCAACGAGCCGAGCAGACCTGGACCGCGCGTGAAGGCTATGGCATCGACTTTGTCGATGGTGATGCCCGCCTCTTTAAGGGCGGTATCGACAACGGGGATGATATTTTGTTGGTGGGCGCGCGAGGCAAGCTCAGGAATTACGCCGCCATACTTCTGATGTACTGCCTGTGAGGCGATTACGTTTGAAAGAAGTACGCGATTTCGTATTACCGCTGCCGATGTGTCGTCGCACGACGACTCGATTCCAAGTATTGTTATGTCCATAGCTAACTCTTTTTTGTCGTTTTTTTTCTATTTATATAGAAAAATTATTACTTTTGTGAGTTAATTGCATATAAAGTGTAAACGTTTCAATGCGCAAAGTTATAAAAATATTGGCAAAGGTGCTATCAACAATCATCTTGTTGTTGATATTTTTGCCCATTTTCGTAACTTTGCTCCTCAGCGTCGATAGCATCCAAAACTATGTCGTGGATAGGGCTACGGCGGTCATCAGCGAAAAGCTCGAAACAGAGGTCTCGATAGGTCGTATCGACTTGGACCTCTTCTCGCGCGTACGTGTGCAGGACTTCTACGTCGAGGATTACGAACAAGATACGTTGCTCTATGTGCGCGAGGCTAAGGCTCTCTTCACAAGTTTTAATATCAAGCGTACGGGACTCTGCATATCGGATGCCGAGGCAACGGGTGCCGAGCTGCACATCCGCGAGATGAAAAATGGCGAGATAAACATCCGTCCTATCGTGCAACGTCTGACCAACCCAAACGGAAAGGGTCAGTTTAGGCTATATATCGACCATATCCACGCCTACGATATGCGCTTTACGTATGAGCGCCAGCAGCATCGCGACCCCGAGTACGGCGTAGATTATTCGGATATGGATATTCGCAATATCAACGCCTGCCTCAAAGACTTTGCCGTAGTTAAGAGCAAGGTGTGGGGCGATATTGTGGAGCTGTCGGCAGAGGAGAAGAGCGGCTTTAAGCTCGACGACTTCACAGGATACTTCTTTGTGGATAAGGGTGTCATACGCTTCGATAATGTGGTGGCACGTACCGAGCAGTCGCAAGTATATCTGCCCGAGATGAGTATCGAGGGTGGTAGCTGGGAGTGTTATAAGCACTACATCGACGATGTGCGTATGGTGGGTAGTGTGGAGCGCACAACGCTCTCGACCGACGATATTGGCTACTTTGCCCCAGGGCTACGCGATTGGCATACTACCGTCGGCGATGTGTCGCTAACGTTCGATGGTGTGGTGCGCGACTTTACGGGCGAACTTATAAATGCCAATATCGGCAATAGTAGCTATGCTGCGGCAGATGTGCATATCACGGGTCTTCCCGAGTGGCGTACGGCAAACTATGTCGTGGGCGTCAAAAAACTACACCTTACCGCGGGCGACGCAAACGAGATTGTGGCAAACGTAACGAAACGACAGCTCCCTGCGGGGGTACAACGCATCGTTGAGCGTGTGGCGTGGACGGATGTTCGCGCGACGTTTGGTGGAAAGTTGGATAGCTTCCGTGTGGTGGGTAACGCCTCTACCTCGCAGGGTAACCTTACGGCGAATGTTACGATGCGCAAGCAGCCGCAGGGCGCATATAAGGTTGATGGCACGGTGGATACTAAGAGCCTCAACCTCGGTGGTCTGCTCGGCAATAGGTCGCTTGGCGCTATGAGTTCGCATATTGTCGCCAACGCAACCCTTGGCGATAACCTTGCGGCAAAGGTAGATGCCGATGTAAGTAGTCTGCACTTTGGTAACTACACCTACACCAATATTGCAGTTAGTGGCGATGTGGCGGATGATAACTATTCGGCGGTGGTCAATGCCAACGACCCCAACCTGCGTTTCGACCTCTATGGCGCTATAAACCTCGCCGAGGAGCAGCACGCCTACGACTTCTCGTTGATGCTCGACCGTGCCGACCTGCACGCCTTGGGCATAAATCGCCGCGATAGTATCTCGGAGTTATCGGCGATGGTGGGTCTTCGTGCCAACGGCAACTCGCTCGATAGAATCTCTGCTGAGGCGAGTGTTGCAGATATAAGGTATCGCTACAACGACGCTGAGCTTGCTACCGACCGCCTGACGTTGGAGGTAACCAACAGCCACGGCGAGGATAACTTAAAATATGTGGGTATCGACTCCGACTATTTTGCGGTGCAGTATCAGAGCCGTCTGCCCTATAAGCAGATGTTCGAGTACATATACAACTCGCTTAAAACATACATCCCACTGCTCTACGACACGTCGAGCGAGCAAGCCGTGGTGGCAGATAAGGGTGCGGTGGCGAACTACTACTCGATAATACAGTTTAGCGCCAAGGAGGATATCAATGACCTGCTTGCCGCCATTGTCGGTGGTGTGATGGTAGCCCCCGATACGTCGCTAAGGTTTATGTTTAGCCCATCGAGCAACCTCCTCTCGCTAAACGCCAAGAGCGAGGCGTTGGAGTATCGTGGTGTCATTATGGCAAATGCTGAGGTCGATGTGAACAATCGCAGCGACTCGCTCTCGATGTGGATAAATTCGTCGGGCATATATCTCGGCACACGCTTAGTTATGCCCAACTTCTCGGCTACGGGTGGTGCGCACCAAAATCGCATCAGCCTTACCGCAGGCTTCAACGATCGACAGAACAAGCAGTCGGGTATGCTTGGTGTGAGTGCTAAGTTTAGCCGAAATGCCGCGACAAATCGTCGTTCGATACATATCGACATCACGCCGTCGCACTTTACCACCTCTACGCAGCAGTGGAAGCTCTCGTCTAAGGGTATCGACATCGACTCATCGCGTATCAGCATCCGCGACCTGCGCATAGCGCGCCCCGAGCAGCAGCTCATCATCGACGGCGTGGCGTCGCGTTCACGCAACGACTCGATACGCCTTACGCTCAACAACTTCGACCTGTCGCCGCTCTCGGCACTTGTCGAGCGCTGGGGCTACAACCTCGAAGCACGTTCGACGGGCTATGCTACCGTGAAGTCGGCGTTGCGTGGTCAGGAGATTGAGGCGCGCATTGACCTCGACTCGATACGTGTGAATGGCATTGCGGCACCTCCGCAGCTTATCACCTCGCAGTGGGACTTCGAGCAAAACCGCGCCCGTGTCTTCATCAGCGATAGGGAGTCGCGCGACACGGTGATACGTGGTTACTACCGCCCGCAGGGTACGCACTACTATGCACGTGCCAATATGAAGCGTATCAAACTCGAACTCATATCGCCATTCTTGAAGGGTATAATATCGGATATTGACGGTTTGGCGGATATTGACGTAAACATCCAGGGTAAGGGTCGTATAGCATCGCTCAATGGTGGGGCTAAGGTGCGCGACATCGGTGCTACGGTGGACTTTACCAAGGTGCGCTACACAGCGCCCGAGGGCGAGCTGTCGGTTAAGAATAACCACATCTACGCCAACGGTATCGCCGTCTATGATGGAGAGGGAAATGTGGGCCACTACAATATGGACCTCAGCCTTGAACACCTATCCAACGTAACGTTCGACATATCGGTAGATGCCGATAAGATGCTCGTTTTGGATACCGAGGCGAAGGATAATGACCTCTTCTATGGACACGTCTTTGCGTCGGGTTCAGCGCGTTTTGCGGGAGATAAGCGCGACTTGAAGATAGACATCGAGGCGCGTAGCGAGGATAACTCGACATTCTTTATGCCGCTCTCGGGTAAGGAGGATGCGACGTATGCCGACTTCGTGAAGTTTAAGCAGCCCGAGGTTGAGAGGCCCGATACCACAGCATTCCTCACGCGCCGTATGATGGCGTACGAGCGCAAAAATCGCCCCGTGAACACTATGGGTAGCGTGATGGACCTCGATATGAACTTGGATGTTCAGCCAAACACCGAGATACAGCTCGTCATCGACCCCACGGTGGGCGATATTATCAAGGGACGTGGCCACGGACAGCTTGCTATGCACTTTGTGCCAAAGGCAAATATCTTGGAGATGCGCGGTCAATATACCATTACCGAGGGAACATACCTCTTCACGTTGCAGAATATCTGGAATAAGAAGTTTACTGTTGAGCCAGGCTCTACGGTTACGTGGGAGGGCGACCCGATGGGTGCAATTCTCGATATCAACGCCGTGTATAATGTTAAGGCGTCGCTCAAACCGCTGCTTGGCGCCTCTATGCAGGGCTACGATATGGCGCGCGCCGTGCCTGTGGATTGCTACATCAAACTCACCGACGAGCTTATGTCGCCTACGGTAACCTTCGATGTGCAGGTGCCAAACGTAGCACCCGAGATACAGACCGTCATACAGTCCGCCCTGAATGACCAGCAGGCTATCGCTACGCAGATGTTCTGGCTGTTGGCGGCAAACACGTTTAGCGCCGAGGATACGGGGGCTATGGGTGCATCGCTCTCTGCGACCACGGGCTTCGAGCTGCTCTCCAATCAGCTCAGCAACTGGCTCTCGGGCGATGACTACAACATCGTGCTACGCTACCGTCCGCGTACCGAGCTTACGGGCGACGAGGTCGATTTGGGCTTCTCGAAGAGTCTGTTCGACAACCGTCTGTTGGTGGAGTTGGAGGGCGGTTACCTCTCGGATGTGTCGGCGCAGACCACTGAGAATGCCTCAAACTTCGTGGGCGAGGCGTTCGTTACATACCTTATCGACCCCGACGGCTCGTTCCGCTTCCGAGGCTTCACGCAGACCATCGACCGCTACGGCGAGAATCAGGGTATGCAGGAGACAGGCGTGGGACTCTATTACAGCGAGAGTTTCAATACGTTCAAGGACTTGGCGGCAAGCATCAAACGTCGTGTCATCAACCCTGAGCGCGCTGCCGAGCGACAGAAGATACGTGCCGAGCGCAAAGAGCGCAAGGCGGCAAGACATAACCCCGAGTCGAATGATGCGCCTCAAAACGACGCCGAGCCAGAGATTACGCCTATCGAGGATGCAGATATGCTCGACTAATATGGAAACGAAATAAATTAGAATAAATAACTAAAACTTAAACAACTATGATTAAACTACTTAATGTGCCTGCTACGGAGTTGGTGGGCGAGGGTGCGGAGGGTGCCGCACAACTTGATTCGGCAGCTTTGGCTCAGCAGGCCTTGGCGCAGGCAAACGCTACGACCCCTGCTGGCGATATGTCGATTGGCTTCTTAGACCTCTTTCTTAGCGGTGGCTGGCTGATGTGGGTGTTGGTGCTGCTCGCAGGTGTGATGATCTTTATCTTTGTGGAGCGTTTCATCGCAATACGCAAGGCTACGACCATCGATTCAAACTTTATGAACCGCATCCGCGACTATATCTCGGAGGGTAACATCGCTGCGGCTATCGACCTCTGCCGCCGTACCGACTCGCCAGTGGCGCGTATGATTGAGAAGGGTATCGAGCGCATCGGTCGTCCTATGGGCGACATTCAAACAGCCATCGAGAATGTGGCAAATGTTGAGGTTGCGAAGCTCGAAACGGGTCTTCCTACGCTCGCCTCAATCTCTGGTGGTGCGCCGATGATTGGTTTCATGGGTACGGTAGTAGGTATGGTGCAGGTATTTATCGATATGTCGGCTGGTACGTCGGGCGGCATCGAGATACAGCAGCTCTCGTCGGGTATGTACGTTGCGATGGTTACCACCGTAGGTGGTCTTATTGTGGGTATCCCTGCATACTTTGCTCACAACTACCTCGTGGCACGTATCGAGAAGCTTATCTTCCGTATGGAGGCTACTACCATTGCATTTATGGATATTTTGAACCAGCCCGTACAAAAATAGATGAGTTATGGCTATTAAACGCAGTTCAAAAGTAGATTCGTCGTTCTCATCATCGTCGATGACCGACCTCATCTTCCTCTTGCTGGTGTTTATGGTGTTGGCAACAACTATGATAAACCCCAACAACGCTGTGAAGCTCACGTTGCCGTCGTCGTCGAGCGAGGAGGGCGACCCCTCGGTCATCTCGCTATCGGTTGTTGGCGAGCCGTCGAGCGAGTCGGGCTACCGCTATGTCATCAATGGCGATGAGGAGTATTTCAGCGTGGGAGAGGTTGCTGGCGCACTGAAAACCAAGTATGACGCTTACGCCGCCCTCCCCGAGCAGGAGAAGCCCTATATATCGTTGCGTTGCGACGAGAAGGTTACGGTCGATGCTCTGGTCGAGATTATCGACCTTACGCGCGAACAGAAGTATAAGATGGTGTTAGCCACCAAAGAGAAGCGATAATGGAGTACTACGACCCCATAGATCATACCTCGAAACGCTTTGCCGCGGTGGTCTCTGCGGTGGTCATGGCGCTGATAGCTGTGGTAATATGTTTCGTCCGTATCGACATCCACCCTTTAATCGTCGCGGAGCCTCCGTTGGAGATACTCCTCGAAGAGTTGGAGGAGGTCGTCGAGCAGCGAGATATGGACCACTCGCCTAAGCCCTCGGAGGATGTGCGCAATGACTATCGCCCTGCGCACGTCGAGGAGGCGCGCACGGAGCAGAGCCAGCAGACCTCGGGTGAGGCAGAGAAGACGCAGACGGTTAATCCCAACGCCCTATTCAAGCCCACGACGGGAAATAGCTTAGAGACACTACCCGAGGGTAACCGTCTCGCCCCCGATGGCGACCGCGAGTCGCACAAGGGCGAGGGTGCGGGATATAATCTGCAAGGTAGCGACCTTCTCGATGAGGGTCTGCGAGGACGCGGTCTGCGCGAGGCGCTGCCACGACCTACGGGAAGCTCGCAGGTGGCGGGTAAGGTCGTTGTGGCGGTAGTCATCGGCAGCGACGGCAATGTCATCTCTGCCGAGGTGCGCCAGGAGGGTACTACCACCAACGACGCAGAGCTACGACGTAAGGCTGTCGAAGCTGCCCGCAAGGCAAAGTTCCGCCCGAGCGACCGTATGTCGCAGGGAGGAACGATTACCTATGTGTTTAACCTTAAATAGCAGACAATGAGACGGATATGTTGTATGTTGGTGCTGCTTGGTATGCTGCTTGCTACCGATAGGCTTACGGCTGCCGAGCCAGAGGGTGCTGTGGCGTTCTCTGCGAAGCTCTACGACTTGGGCGAGTTGAGTGTTGAGGATGACAAGCAGCTGCTCAGAGTGCCTTTTACCAATGTGAGCGATAAGCCGCTTGTGGTGTTGGAGGTGCGTACCTCGTGTTCGTGTACTACGGTGGAGTATGCGCGAGGTAAGATACTACCTGGCGAGCGCGGTGTACTCAACGTCACGGTCGATCCGTCGAAGGCGCCCGTGGGCAACTTCTACCGCGTGTTGCAGATAGTAACCACGGCATCGGAGACCCCGTCGAATATTACGCTCAAAGCTGTTATAACAAACTAAAAAACTAAATTTATGAACGTAGCACGTTTGATTTTCAACCCTATACAGGAGAATACCTACGTTGTGTGGGACGATACCAAGGAGTGTATCATCATTGATGCGGGTAACTACTCGGCACGCGAGGATGCTATGCTCACGGACTTTATCCGCGAACACGACCTAAAACCCGTGATGGCGGTAAATACGCACGGACACTTCGACCACGCTATGGGTGTGGCGTACGTCAAGGCCACCTATGATGTTCCGTTTGCCTGCTCGAAGAGAGATCAGTTTTTGGTCGATAGCGCGGTGCAGAGCGGTATGATGTTTGGCGTTAAGTGCCAGCCTGTGCCTGCCATAGATATAGACTTGGACGCTGTTGATACCATCAAGTTTGGCAATACCGAGTTGCAGGTTTTGAAGACGCCAGGCCACACGCCAGGCCACGTGTCGTTATATAATGCCGAGCGCAAGATACTCTTCACGGGCGACACGCTCTTCCGCGAGAGTATCGGACGTACCGACCTGCCAGGTGGCGACTACTCGTGGATAATGCGCTCTATATTGGAGCAGATAGTGCCTCTGGGCGACGATGTTGAAATCTACCCAGGACATGGCGATAAGTCGGAGCTTGGCCACGAGACTATGTATAACCCCTTCATTACGGAGGTGCTTAACAACGAGATAAACTATAAGGGATAAGCTCAAAGAGTATGCGTATCGACATTATTACTGTTGTTCCCGAGCTGTTGGCGTCGCCTTTGAATGAGTCTATCTTGAAGCGCGCTCAGGAGTCGGGTCACGCCGAGATATATGTGCATAACCTGCGCGACTACACCGACGATAAGCGTCGCACGGTGGATGACTATCCGTTTGGTGGCGAGGCGGGTATGGTTATGAAGATTGAGCCTGTGTATCGCTGCATCGAGAAGCTGAAATCGGAGCGCGACTACGACGAGATTATCTTTACCTCGCCCGATGGCATCACCTACAATCAGCACGAGGCAAACCGCCTCTCGCTGATGCAGAATATCATCATCCTCTGCGGACACTATAAGGGTATCGACTACCGCATCCGCGAACACCTCGTAACGCGCGAAATATCTATTGGCGACTATGTGCTTACAGGCGGCGAGCTTGCTGCGTGTGTCATCGCCGACTCTGTTGTGCGTATCATCCCTGGTGCTATTGGCGACGAGGCGTCGGCGCTGACCGACTGTTTTCAGGACAACCTCCTTGCTCCGCCCGTATATACGCGTCCTGCCGAGTTTAATGGCTGGAAGGTCCCCGACGTATTGCTCTCGGGCAACTTTGCCGAGATTGAGAAGTGGCAGGATGAGCAGGCGTGGAGTAGGACGAAGGAGTTGCGACCTGATTTGTTAAAATAACGGTGCTTGACGTGATAGCTGCGCATCAGCGCCGCCTCAATCATTGGGCTGAATGGAATGTACGTACAGTACTATCCATCCAGCCCAATCTCTTTATCGGCGACACTGCTACACCACTCTGACGCCAAGCAATCTCGCTTGGGAGCGTGGCGATAGCGCGCAGTTAGTAGGGAGTTTAGTGAGATTAGAGAATTTAGAGAGGTTAGGGAGCGCGCCGCTCGATTTAGCGGTATGACGTCAGATACTTGGTTTGTAGCGGGCATTGCCCGCACATCCCTAAACTCCTTAATTTCCCTAAATTCCCTAATCAGCCACGTCCGATAGCGCACTGCCTCGCACAACTGGGAACGCCTGGGAACGCCTGGGAACGCCTGGGAACGCCTGGGAACGCCTGGGAACGCCTGGGAACGCCTGGGAACGCCTGGGAACGCCTGGGAACGCCTGTGTTTTTTAGTGGTCCCGCGGTCCCGCGGTCCCGCGGTCCCGTTGTCTCGCTGTTTCGTTGGCGCGCCACCCAGTCATTCCCAGTCATTCTCAGTCATTCTTAGGCGTTCTCAGCAAATCGCGCGCCTCCCTGCCATCCTCAGCAAATCGCGCGCCTCCCATCCGTCCCTTAGCGCAGCTCGCTACTCTCTATTTGACTTGCTCTTCTGGCGATTGTACTCCTCAACAAGGCTCCTACCCATATATTTGGCAGTATCCTCTACCGACTTATATGCGCCAACCGTCGCATCCTCTACCGCCTTGTAGCCACCGACAACGCCATTCTCAATAGCCTTGTAACCGCGTACAACCGTGTTCTCAATGCCGATGTAGGCACTAACTACACCCTCTTTGAGACCCTTTTTGCTCTTCTTGCTCTTTTTCTCCATAACTCTATATTTTAATTAAACATTTGTTTTGTTTCACGGTGCAAAGATAGAGTAAAGCACTGCGGCTGAAAAGGGGTAATTTTCCGAATAATTGGACTTTTATTCCTATTATTTATTGCGGATAGGAATAAAAGTAGTATATTTGTGGAGTAATAAGAGTATTATTCCAATTTAATAAGAATATTAGTCCAATGAGTGCAACTCTCTCTCAGACCCTTGACAGCTACATTGCTGCGGGACACGGTGGTAAGATTTGCAGTATCGACGGCGACTTTGCTGTGTTGGTTAATCCGTCGTTCGATGTGCTACCCAACCACCCGTATCGCTCCCCGTTGGTGGTGGCGGTATATTGCAAGCGCGGACACGGAAAGGGGCGTATAAATGCTCGTACGTTTGATATTGCACAGCACAGCTACTTCGTCGTGTTACCAAGTCAGATAACCGAGCTTATCGACGTTAGCGATGACTTCGAGGCAACCTATGTTATTATGAGCGAAGAGTTTGTGTCGAGCATAAGCTTTGGCAATACGTTCAGCCTACGCAAAACGGTTACGGAGCATCCCCACGTTGTGTTGGGCGAGCGTGCGCGTGAGGCATTCGAGGGTTATGTTGCGATGTGTGCCAACCTGATACCCATCGAGAGTAACCCGCACCGCTTGGAGATACTGCGTCTGCTGACCCACGCCTTCTTCCTCGGCTTGGGCTACTTCATCCACGAGACACCATCGGCAGACACCAACACGCGCAGTAGTAACATCACCAACGAGTTTATACGTCTTGTCGAGAGCGACTACCGCGAGCATCGCGACTTAGCATACTACGCTGAGCGAATGGGTCTTACGGCGAAGTACCTCTCGACGGTGGTCAAGCAGTCGAGTGGCAAGAGCGCGGTGGAGTGGATAGAAAAGTACGTAACGCTCGACGCCACAACGCAGCTTACCTCCACCTCGCGGACCATTAAGGAGATAGCATACGACCTAAATTTCCCGTCGCAATCCTTCTTTGGCAAATATTTCTGCCGCGTGGTGGGCGTGTCGCCCGCAAAGTATCGAAGCGAACATTAGTGGCGTTATAGGGTCGCAATATTGCTCAGTTTAAGAATAAAAATGTATCTTTGTAGGGTTATTATATAATATAGGTATGAAGTACTATATCATTGCTGGCGAGCCGTCGGGCGATTTACACGGGTCAAACCTTATAAAAGGCATCCTCGCCGAGGATGGCGAGGCGCAGCTGCGCTTCTGGGGCGGCGACCTTATGGCGGAGGCTGGTGGACGCGAAAACCTCGTTAAACACTACCGCGAGACCTCGTTTTTTGGTATCGGTCAGGTGCTGAAAAACTACTCGACCATACGCCGTCAGATGGCTGAGTGCAAAAGAGATATTATCAGCTATGCCCCTGACGTATTAATACTTATCGACTATCCAGGTTTCAATATGCGTATTGCCGAGGCGATGCACAAGGCGGGTATCAAGGTCTTCTACTATATAGCGCCCAAGGTGTGGGCGTGGCGCGAGTATCGAGCAAAACGCATACGTAAGTATGTCGATAGGCTCTACTGCATCTTCCCCTTCGAGCAGAGCTACTTCCCGAAGTGGGGCATTGAGCCTGTCTTCTGCGGTAACCCCCTTACCGACTCTATTGCCCAGCAGCGCTCCTCGTGGCACACGAAGGAGGAGTTTTGTGAGGCAAACAACCTCGATAATAGACCTATTGTGGCACTCTTGGCGGGGTCGCGCCGCTCCGAGATACGTGATAATCTGCCCGATATGGTGGCGCTGTCGCGCGAATTTCCGAGCCACACGTTCGTCCTTGCGGGTGTCGATTGGATAGAGCGCGAATATTACGACAGGTATCTGGCAGGTAGCGACGTAAAGTTTGTCTGTGGTAAGACCTACGAGTTGCTGTCGGTGGCAGATGCGGCGGTGGTAACATCGGGTACGGCGACCCTCGAAACGGCACTTATAGGCACTCCCGAGGTGGTGTTATACCATACCGTGTGGCTCTACGAGAAGTTGCGTCCCTATGTACTCAAAGTACCCTACATATCGCTCGTAAATCTCAACCTCGACCGCGAGGCAGTAAAGGAGATTGTGCGCTCAAAGTTCGATCTCGGTGAGGCTCGCGAGGAGCTTGCCTCTATCCTTACAGGGGGTAGCCGCCGAGAGCGGATGTTGGCAGATTTTGACGAGCTGCGCGAGAAAATGGGTGGCGAGGGTGCTTCGTTGCGCTTTGCAAAAGATATGGTTAAAACCTTAAAACAGAGATAGATGAAACTTATAAACATCATAAACAATTACGCTAAGGATGCCGCTACGCCTCAGTTCTATTTGAAGGCAGATACGGCGCTACTGCGTAATAATGACGCCTTCTATATCCCCGATGGCGTTGGGCGTGTGGTTGCCGAGCCACATATCGTGCTGCGCGTGTCGCGATTGGCGAAGTGTGTTGGCGAGCGCTTTGCTCCGCGTTGCTACGACGCTGTTATGGGCGGTGTTACGTTCACGGCACAGGATAGGCTTGATGCACTCCGCGCGGCGGGGTTGCCGTGGGATGAGGCGGTGGGCTTCGACCACTCGTCGGCGCTGTCGCTCGATGCTCTGTCGCGTGATGCGGCATTGGAGGGTGCGCGCCTCTTTGTCAATGGCGAGGAGCGTGCGCGTATATCGCTCGATAAGATGCAGTTCTCGCCCGACCGCATCGTTAGCCGTCTCTCGGAGGCGATGACACTGCGCATCGGCGACCTCATATTTTTGGGTGCGGCAGAGAGGGTAGATGTCGTGGCGGGAGATAACTATCGGCTTACGATTGGCGATAGGGTGTTGCTCGACTTCGATATCAAGTGATTGGATAGTATATTAACGTACTATATTTTTAGCCGTTTTTAGAATAAAATTGCCGATTTTTTATATATTTGCATACGCAAACATAAATTAGTGTGGTTATGAGAATTTCAAAGTATCTGTATAGCATTGTAGCGCTGGTTGTTTTGTTATCTGTCAGCGCCTGTGGCGAGGAGCAGCCCGCGCCCGTACCGCCAGTAGCAAAGAGCGAAATAACGCTGGATAAGTCTGTCGTGGAGGTATCGGCAGCAGGAGGCGAGTGTAAGGTTGATTACTTCATCGAAAATCGTGTCGAGGATGCCGAGTTGGAGCTTACCTCTAATGCCGATTGGGTGGACGATTTAGTGGTGTCGCACACATTTGTCGGTTTTACCGTAGCGGCAAATGAGGGTGCTGAGCGTGATGCGCAGATAACGCTGAGTTACAACGGAGAGAGTGCCACGATTGATATACATCAGGCGGAGTATAGTGCTAACCGCCCATTTACTATCACCATCGAATCGCTATCTTCGACAACGTGTGTTACGCGAGTTGATGCGGTGGACGATACGATGGACTACATTATGTATCTGTCCGAGGTGTCCTATTTTTCCGATAACGGCATAACTACTGCCGAAGAGTTGTTGGAGGACGACTATCAGGCATTTATCGGAGGTGCGTTGTTTGACGAAATTACGGTTAAGGAGTATCTGCGCAAGTATAAGGCTCTCTTCTCGGGTACTACTCGTGTTGAGTGGAGCAATCTTAGACCTGGTGTCAAGTCTGTCCTATATGTCTATGGTGTAGAGTTTAACGATGATGGGTCAGACTATGAGGTTGTTACAGATATTGTCTTCGAGGTAATAGAGCCACAAATGGCAGAGCTATACGATGTGGAGTTCGATGTTACGTTGGATATTGAAGGTCCCGATGTGGAGTTCGATGTCGATACGAACGGCTGGGAGGGCCACTACGCTATCGAGGTGATGACGCCCGAGCATCAGCTATACCTCGATGAGGGCGCCGAGGTGGACGACGCCTACTGTAACAAGTTGTCTATGTGGTGGATGAACAACTGCGACGTCTATCGTATGTATCTGGGTATGTCCAATAACGACATTCTCGATACGTTCTGCTACAAGGGCAGTGGACGTAACTCTAAGGAGCTTGCCGCAACAACCTCTTACGCAGCTTTGGTCTTTGCCATTGAGGAGCGCGAAGGCGTATTGCAGGTGGTGTCGCGCCCTGAGCTGTTGTACTTTACGACGGGCGGTGTTGAGCCATCTGATATGCAGATAAGTTTTGAGATTGATAATCTACATTCGCGAGTTATCGACGTGTGTGTTGTGCCTACGGTCGATGACGATAAGTACCTCTTCCTGCTTACGCCCACATCGTACATTACCTCGACGAGTAATCAGGATATAATCGAGGAGATTATCAATGATTATATATCTTATGCCTACTTCTTTAAGGGTCCGCAGACGATGCACATATCGACGCTTAAACCCGAGGAGGAGTACTCGATGTTTGCCTTTGGTCTGCACGGCTCGGTAGTTACTACGCCGCTGTTCCGTTGCGATTTTACCACCGAGGCTGCCGCCGCTGGAACGGTAAATGTCGAGAGGGTCGAGATTGGAGGTCCGTACAACCCTGGCGACTTGGCAGAGGCGATGCCCGAGCTGTATGGTAGATATGCCTCGTATGCTGATGAGTGTTATATTATATCGATGCAGACAATCACCGATGCCCCCTCGCGCGAGAAGTTCTATATGTGTTGGGATTGCGTTACGTATGACTATTATTCGGTTAGGCAGCCAAGTATTATCCTCGATGACCTTATCGCCTTTTATTGTGAGCCAGTAGGTCTGTCGATTTGCTCGTTTGGTGAGGAGTATCTTGTCTCGGGAGTGGCAATGGATGAGTGTGGTAACCTTAGTGAGATGTGGCTATCAGAGCGATTTGCATATACCGCAGATGACTATGTGCCTGTCGATGACCTTGTCGAGAAGCTGCGCGCACAGCCTGCCACCTCGCACGTCGCAGAGAGCCTTGTATATAGTAGATAATCAGCAAAATAATAATTCGGATGTTTATGAGACGTCTTTCATTAGTTAAGATTATACTTCCCATAGCACTTGTCGTTGCTATGGTTGGTTGCGAGGAGGAGGCCCCTGTTACGCCTCCCGAGGATGGTACTACGCGTATCGAGTACGCCAGTACAGAGATTGAGGTGGCTGCTCTTGGCGGCGACTACTCTATGGGCTACGTCATACACAATGGCATTGATGGCATAAAGCCTGTGCCTCAGGCGAATGTACCGTGGATAAAAAATATGCGAGCCGATGAGAGCAACATCTACTTTACGGTAGAGGCTAATCCTCACTTCGAAGGTCGCTCAACAAAGATTGACCTTAAATATCCAGGTGTTGATGTTCCAGTGTTGCTCACCGTCAGCCAAGCCGCTGTCGAGGAGCAGATGTTCACCATTGAGTTGGTTGAAAAGGACGTTAGTACCTGCACAACGAAGATTGTGCCACAGGATGCCGAGATGATATATGTGGCTTATGGTTCGAGCGTCGATTATATGTACGAAATGGGTATAGAGACGCCAGAGGCACTCTTCGAGGATGACTTTAACTATTTTAACGCCTTTGCCGAGAAGTACGAATCGGTGTTAGTACCCTTTATGCTTGCCAACAACTTTGCGCACATAGGGCAGAAGAGCGTTACTTGGGCAGGATTGAGCATCGGCAACCCCTTTGTGATATATGTCTATGGCATTACGCCCTCTGAGGATAACACCAGCTACGAGATAGCGACACCGATATACCATATCATAGTTACTCCTACGTCGGAGGATATGCTTCATATCGACTTTGAGATGTCTTACGAGATAAATGGAGCTGAGGTTAAGCATACCGTAAAACCCGTCGATTGGACAGGTGCATATTACTATGAGTACTTCCCCGAGGGCAGTAACTACTATTACCCCGAGGAGTTGGAGGTTACCGATACCTATATTGGCTCGGTAATAAGTGATTGGCAGCAATTTATGGATGTATATCTCGACTTTGGATACTCGGGAGGAGCCATTATGGATATGGCGTGTAGTAGAGGCACCTATACCAAGAGCGAAGTGTTGCTCGCAAACACCAAGTATATGGCTCAGGCATACGCCATTGAGCTTGTTAATGGTGTTCCCGAGGTTGTCTCTGTTCCCCAGATTACCTACTTTACCACAGGGGATGTACCTCAGTCGAATATGACGTTCGACATCGCTGTCGAGAACTGCTATGTGCGCGTTGCCGACATCGTTGTTACGCCATCGACCGACGATGAGCCATATTGTGCATATCTGTTGCCTAAGGCACACGTCCCCGAGGGTAGTAATGAGGACATTGCAGATTGGCTGTTGGCTAACCTTAACTCGAAGCTGACCTATGGCACGTTGCGTGAGCATGTGAACACCTTGTCGCCCGAGACAGAGTATTCGCTGATGGTTGTAGGAATGTTTGGTGGTGTTACAACAACAGAGCTATATCGCTACGATTTCACCACAGAAGCGGCAGGCGAGGCCCTCAATAGCGTGGTAAGAGTCGATATTGGAGGTCCATACAGTGCTGCCGAGTTAGCCGAGGTTGATCCCGAGACCTTTGCCGATGTGGCTATGTATGACGACTATGGTTACTACATTATGTGGGCAGAGATGATAACCCAAGAGCCTACTATTGATATGTTCTTCCACCACTACGAGCTTAGCAAGATTGCCGAGCTTGGCAATGATGGTATAGTTGCCGATTTGCTTGCGAAGTACCCCTCAAAGGGCGTAACGATGCTCTCGGGACGTAACGATATTCAATTTGTGATGTGCGGTGTGGCGATGGACTCACGTGGCAATGTTAGCGATTTGTGGATGTCGGATCCGTTCTCGTTCAATTTGGCAGATAAGCGTCCACGCGAGGAGTTCCTTGCTAAGTTCAACAACCGCACAACCTCGGCGTATAAGCCGTTAGCGGCGAAGAACGAGAGCAGCTTGGTGTTTTACGATGTGAAGTAAGCGATAATAATTAAACAAAATATGAAGATGACAAAGATTTTTAGAAAGTTAGCCTTTTTGGGCGTTGTGGCTCTCAGTGCAACACTCCTTTACTCGTGTGAAGATAGCGAGCCTAAGCCCCAGGAGCCGCCAGTGGAGGAGACATTACCACATGTTGTTTTGAGCAATACAGCTGTTTGTGTGCCTTATGATGGCGGTCAGTTCGAGGTGGGCTACACCATCGAAAACCCGCTCGTGGGAGTGGATATTCTCGCCGTATCGGACCAGAAGTGGGTTAATAACTTTACCTACGATGGCTCAATGCTACGTTTTACGGTCGATTTCAACAATAGTATGCAGCGCCGTGAGGCAAATGTGTCGGTGCGTTACCCATCTATGAAAGAGACGGTTACGCTCTTTATCGAGCAGACAGCCCCCGAGAGTCAGGCGTTTAAGTTGGAGGCGTCGGAGCTTACTACGTTGGCGTGTAGGTATCGTGTAACACCCAACGATGCTAATGTCTATTATATGGCTCTTTTCGAGGATTCGCAGTACTTCGCGGAGAATGAGATAACCACCGCTGAGGAGCTGTTTAAGGATGATTATGAGTACTTTACAGCTGCTGCTGCGGAGAATAACCTGTCGCCTGAGCAGTTCCTAAAACTTGCAGGTATCGTCAATAAGGGCAATATCTCTGTAAACGAGGAGTATCTCGTGCCAGGACACAAGTATGTGCTATATGTCTATGGTATCGAGTTTACGGAGGATGGTTACAAGCAGGTGTCGCCCTTGCAGCACCTCGTTATCGAGACCCCTCTGCCCGAGTTAGAGGATGTCGAGGTTAAGGTAGATGTGTCTGTAAGCCGTATGAATGTCTCGCTGAGCTTAGACCCTGGTACGTGGAAGGGTCTCTATAACTTCGAGTTTTATGCCGAGACCAGCGACCTCTACTTCCCCGAGGGAGAGGCTGTCCCCGAGGACTTCACGAAGCGTATTGCCTCTAATTGGATGTGGAATATGTACGACCTCCTCGATAAATATTACACCGTAGATGAGGTAATTAGTATGTATTGCTTCCAGGGAAAGCGCAAGTATAGTCAAGACCTTACGCCAGATACTAAGTATATCGTTGTAGCCTACGCCGTGGCGGACTGCGATGGTATGCCTCAGTTGGTGTCGGAGCCAACCGTTACGCACTTTACAACGGGCAAGTAGCATCCCTAGTAAGTAACTATTATCCATAAGATAGACTATGAGACTTATAAACTATTGTTGCGCTGCATTTCTACTCTCTCTAAGCGCGATGTTGTATGGTTGTGAGCTAACCGAAACGCCCAGTAGCGGCGATTCTTTAACTCCCGAGCTTCACATTACCACCACTAAACTGACTGTTGGTGGTGAGGGCGGTGGCTATGTCGTTGATTATAGCGTTAAGCATCGTATCGACGGAGTTATGCCCGAGGTAGAGCTGTTGAGCGACTGGGTTGATAATGTGGAGGTTACTGCCACGCAGATATGTTTTAGGGTGCTTCCTAATAATCTGCGCGAAGAGCGTACCACACGCCTTAAAGTAACCTACGAGGGTGCAGATAGCCACTCTATTTATATCACGCAGGGCGAGATGGTACTTAACCAATTTGCCATTGCTACCACGGAGCTTACACCCGATAAGTTTACGGTTGCGTGGACACCCTCCGACCAGACAATGCTCTACATCCCCAATATTATCTCGGTGGATTACTTTACGATGTCGGGCGTAGATACCGAGGAGCAGTTCATCGCCGAGGAGATTAAATACTTTTTTAACGTAGCGCAGGGTGCTAATCTAACGCTTGAAGAGCTTCTTACACGCGTTGATAAGGTCGTTTCGGGAGAGTTTACGAGTACCTATATGGGACTGATGCCAGGTAGTCGATATTTGGCGTACGCTTATGGCATATCTCTCGACGGCGATGAATATGAGATTACAACGCCGTTGCACTATGAACTCATCGCTATCCCTATGCAGGAGTTGCTTCCTGCCCAGTTCAATATTAGGACAACTGCGACTGGTATGTCGAGTATCCGTATTGATGTAGAGCCAGTTACGTGGAATTCTCACTACGTAATTCAGGTCATACCCTCGACGTCGATGTATTATGTGCCTGCTGGTGAGCAACTTCCGATGTTGAGTATCAAGGGTATGCACAATACGTTCTTTAATCAAGTTAAGAGCTATATGTCGGGAGGTAACACATCGCAGCAGTATTTGGATAAATTCTGTCGTCGTGGCGTCAGTGGAGACACCTTGCAACTCGAAAAGGGAGAGTATATGGTTGCAGTATTTGGTGTAGGCGCTGTTGAGGGTGGCGTTGCGATGATGAGGACGATGCCTCAGGTGAGCCATTTTACTATCTAATAGCTTACTTGGCGTGATAGCGGCGCATCAGCGCCGCCTCAATCATTGGGCTGAATGGAATGTGCGCATAGTACTATCCATCCAGCCCAATCTCTTTATCGGCGACACTGCTGCACCACTCTGACGCCAAGTAGCCACGCACGGCCTCGCACGACTGGGAACGACTGAGAACGCCTGAGAATGACTGAGAATGCCTGGGTTTTTCAAGGTGTCTCCTGGTCCCGTTGTCTCGCAGTCCCGCAGTCCCGCAGTCCCGTGGTCTTGTCGTCTCGTGGTCCCGTAGTCTCGCCGTCTTGTCGTCTCATGGTCCCGTCGGCCCGTAGTCTCGTCGTCCCGCAAACACATAGCCATTTCTGGTCTATCTTCTATCCCTCCTCTTATAGAATTAGCTGATAAAATCTCTCGTCGAGGAACTCCCCGTTTGGTTGGCGTAGCCACTCGCGGCGTGTGCCGCAACACTTGAAGCCGCAACCCTCAAATAGCGCGATGCTCGGTAGGTTATCCTCTGCCACAGTTGCCCACAGCTGATGCAGACAGAGTGTCGTGCGGGCATAGCTCTTCACCGCCTCGATAGCGGCGCGGGCATACCCTTTACGACGTTGCTCTTGGGCATAAATGAGGATGCCAATGCCCACGCGGGCGTGTTGTGGGTCGAAGTCGAAGAGGTCGAGAGCGCCTACCGCTATGCCCTCTACCTCGATGATAAGACGCATCTGGCGCGTGGCGTAGATGTCGTAGCGCTGTTGCTCGATAAAGTTAAGCAATTGCTCGCGCGATAGTGGCGCTGTTGTGCCACTCACACGCCACACCTCCACATCGTTCTCCCAGAGGTACATCACCTCCACATCCGTAGGCTCTACGGCGCGCAGACGGCAAATATTGGCATCTAAGCTTAACATTCCAGACCTATAATCTTGTTGCGTATAAGCATCGCCACACCCCACGCATTGGCGCTATCCGACATCTTCGATACGCGGAATTTGGTATCTTTATACACGAAGTTGAGCGAGTATTTGTTGGTCGAAGATTTTAGTGGCAACATAAGATATTCGCCCGCCTGTGCGAGGTTGCCGCCCACGATGACGGTCTCGGGGTTGAAGGTGTTGATAAGGAATGCCACAGCCTTGCCCACCTTCTCGCCAGCCTCCTCGATAAGCTCGATAGAGAGGTTATCGTCGTTGCGTGCTGCCGCTATGATGTCGTTGATATGTATGCTTTCGCCGCGGTCGTACATCTCGCGCAGGCGTGTGTTTACGCCACTGCGAATGAGGTTTACAATCTTATTCTCGATGGCGATACCCGACACCTCAGTCTCCAAGCAGCCCTTCTTGCCGCAAGCACATATAATCTCGTTGTCGAAGAAGGGTATGTGTCCAAACTCGCCCGCAAAGCCATTCTTGCCGTAGTATAGCTTGCCGTTTATGACGATACCCACCGCCACGCCGCGTCCCATATGCAGGTAGAGGACGTTGCTCTCGTTCTTCGACTTGCCTGTGGTGTACTCGGCATAGCAACGTGCGCGGGTGTCGTTGTCCAAGAGTACGCGGATGCCTATGCGCGACGAGATAATATCGCGCAGCGACTCCTCGCTCGACGTGAAGTACTTATACGAACGCCCCGTCTCGGGGTTTACGCGACCCACCATCGAGACGCCGACGCCGAGTATCTTCTCTCTATCGACGCCGCAATTTGCTACGAACGCCTCGATATTTTGGCATATACGCTCCAAGCACTGTGGACGGTCCACTAACTCGAAGGTGTCGTCCGTGCGCTCACTTATCACGTTGTTTTGCAGGTCGGTAACTACGTATGTCATATGGTCTCGACCGACGTTGATGCCTGCAAAGTATATCGCCGAATTTGCCAAGCCAAAGACGTTGGGACGGCGACCACCAGGCGTCTCAACCTTACCTAAGTCATTGACAATACGGTCATCGACAAGCTCCTGAACGAGCTTGGTCATCGTGGGGACGCTTATATGCAGCTCACGTGTAAGCTCCGATAGGGTACTCTCGCCGTTTAGTGCCATATAGGCGATGATGTTGCGCTTGATAATATTATTTTTGTGCGTGATGCCCTTCAAACTCTCGTCGGCATCGATATTAAAAAACTTAGCGAGTGATGTCATACTCCTCAAAAAAGATTTAATTTGTAGTACAAATATAATAAAATTTTTGAAAATCACACTATCTGCCAGACAAAAAATCTGCAATATATTATAATTTTTATCCATTCCGACCCTACGATGTTGAGGGGCGTGTTGTCTATTCACTAATTTTGAGTATATTTGTGTGATTTTAATTAACCGTTTAGTCGCAATGTTACTACACGATAAGCTGAAAAGCTACGACATAGTGTTGGCATCGGCATCGCCGCGCCGCCGTGAGCTGCTGCGGGCCACAGGCATAGAGTACCGCCTGGCGCCGAAGTTCGAGTGCGAGGAGTGTTATCCTGCGACGCTTGCCAAGGAGGATGTAGCGCCCTATCTCTCGCGCTTGAAGAGCTACGCCTACCCCGAGGCGCTTGCCTTAAATCAGATTCTCATCACCGCCGACACCACCGTCATCCTCGACGGCGAGGTGTTGGGTAAGCCTGCCGATGAGACGGAGGCGCGCGCAATGTTGGCGCGTCTGTCTGGCGCGGAGCATAGCGTCGTTACGGGTGTTACGCTGCGTATGGCGGACCGTGAGCGCACCTTCTCGTCGGTAAGTAAAGTGTGCTTTGCGCCCCTTAGCGACGAGCAGATATCCCACTACGTTGCCACCTACCGACCTCTGGATAAGGCGGGGGCGTACGGCATACAGGAGTGGATAGGATATGTCGGCATAGAGCGTATCGAAGGCTCGTTCTACAACGTCATGGGCCTGCCTGTGCAGCGTCTGTGCCGCGAATTGGAGTGCTTCATTGAGGCGCTACCCGAGTGTTGTTTGGGATAAACAAATTAAAACTACTACAATATGAGACGTTCACTACTTATTATTGTGTTGCTTATGGCAACCACCTTCTCGGCAGTTGCCGACAAGGGAATGTGGCTCCCCTCGCTTATCTCTTCGCGAGTGAAGGATATGAAGTCTAAGGGTTTCAAACTCTCGGCAGAGGATATCTATTCTATCAACAAGGCTTCGTTGAAGGATGCCGTGGTTCTCTTCGATGGTGGCTGTACGGGAGAGATTGTGTCGGAGAAGGGTCTGCTACTCACCAACCACCACTGCGGTTACGACGCTATTCAGGCGTTGTCGAGTGTCGAGCACGACTACCTCACCAACGGCTTCTGGGCGATGTCGCATAGCGAGGAGTTGCCCTGCGCAAACCTCAAAGTGCATATCCTTGTGCGTATGGAGGAGGTTACCGACCGCATAGCTGCGGGCGAGACCCGTGAGCAGATTATCGCCAAGGCAGAGGCTGAGGGCGTAGGCTTCAAGGCTACCGTTGAGTCGATGTACTATGGCAATCAGGCATACCTCTTCATCTACCGCGAGTTCTCGGATGTGCGCCTTGTGGGTACGCCTCCCTCGGCTATCGGTAAGTTCGGCGCCGACAACGATAACTGGATTTGGCCACGTCATACGGGCGACTTCTCGGTATTCCGCATCTACGCCAACCAGAACAACGAGCCTGCGGCATATAGCCCCGATAACCGCCCTTATACCCCTGCACGTCATTTCGAAATATCTACCGATGGTGTCAAGGAGGGCGACTTCACGATGATTTATGGCTTCCCAGGCAATACGCAGGAGTATATCACTTCGGATGCTGTGCGCTATGTTGCCGAGGTGTCGGACCCCACGAAGATAGCCCTTCGTGATAAGCGTCTTGACATCATTGGCTCAGCACAGGCTACCTCGCCGAAGATACGCTTGCAGTATGCTGCAAAACACGCAAGTATTGCCAATGCGTGGAAGAAGTGGCAGGGTGAGGTGTTGGGCATCAACCGCCTCGGCACACTCTCTAAGAAGCTCGCCTATGAGGAGCGCTTCTGCCGCGAGAACCCCTCTAAGAGCTATATCCTCGACTCGCTCGCTGCTGCCTACGAGCGCAATATCGAGGGCTACTACAACTACGAGCTATTCAACGAGACGCTGCGCGGTATCGAGTTGCAGCAGGTTGTCTCTATCGCACGTAGCCCACGCCTTAGTGATGCACAGCGCGCCGCTGCCATCGACCTCTTCTACAAGGACTTTGTTATGGACGTCGATCGCGCTCTTGCCGTTGCTATGCTCAGCGAGTATGAGGCTAAGGCGTCGTTTATCTCGGACGAGTTGAAGGCGCTCTTCGAGCGTCACGGCGGCGCATCAAACTACGCAGAGTGGCTCTACGACAATACCAAGTTGGGCAATATCGAGGGTTTCAATGCTGCCGACATTGACGCCGACCCTATGAGCGAGTTTGTTGCCGCCATAGAGCCTATTGCTAAGCGTGTTAAGCCATATACCTATCGCAACCTCAGCAATATCCCCGATATTGAGCAGTGGTATCGTCCCTACGTGAAGGCTCTTATGGAGTGGGATAAGAGGCGCGCCTTCTTCCCCGATGCAAACCTCACGCTACGTGTTGCCTATGGCAAGGTTGCGGGATATGAGTATGCCGATGGCGAGTACCATCTGCCGCAGACCACCTTGGAGGGTATTATGGAGAAGGATAACCCCGAGATTTACGACTACAACATCCCGCAGAGTCTGCGCGACGTATATGCCGCTAAGGACTACGGTCGTTGGGGCGTGATGCTCAATGGCAAATATACCGTTCCAGTATGCTTTATCGCCACCAACCACACCACAGGCGGCAACTCGGGTTCGCCTGTACTCAACGGCAGGGGCGAGCTTATCGGTATCAACTTCGACCGTACTTGGCTCTCGACGATGAGCGACATTGAGTTCGATGAGACCCTTTGCCGCAATATCATCTGCGACATACGTTATGTCCTCTTTGTCATCGACAAGGTTGGAGGAGCTGAGTGGCTCATAGATGAAATTGACCTATAATTTGTTGTGATAAGCCGCAATCTGCGGCACCAAGCTTGTTCGTCTGAATGGGGATGTACGCCTAAGTACACCCCCATCCAGCCCAACTTCGACTTGGCACCACATCTAACCCCTTCTGACAACAAATTCATTTCGCTTGGGAGCGTGCTGCACCACTCTGACACCAAGCTGCCTCGCGCAGCCACGCACTGCTGAGAACACCTGAGAATGGCTGAGAACGCCTGGGTTTTCAGGGTGTCCCGTGGTCCCGTGGTCCCGTGGTCTCGTGGTCCCGCAGTCCCGTAGTCCCGACGTCCCGCAAAACTCCACACTCCTAAGCGAATCCTATCGCACAAAAAAAACTCCTCGGACCTCCGAGGAGTTTTCTTTGCCGAGTGCGACACTCAGCCTACGTTCACATTAGAGGAAGAGGTCGGTAAGATACGTGTCCAAGAACAGTAGTTCGTGGTCCTCCTTTACCACATCGTTTAACAAAAGCTCCTCCTCACTGTAAAGTTGTAATACTCTCTTGTCAATTTCCCCCATAGGCAGTCAATTTTGAAGTGATGTTTACTTAGTAAACGGCTACCTCGGGATATTATTGCACAAACCTATCAATTTAATACAATATTTTTCTCTTGAATCATACGGCGCAGATTTATCAGCGCGTAGCGCATACGTCCAAGGGCAGTGTTGATGCTCACCTCGGTCTGCTCGGCAATCTCGGCAAACGAGAGCTTCGAGTAGTAGCGCAGGCGTACCACCTCCTGCTGCTCCTCGGGCAGTAGGTCGATAAGCTGACGCACCGAGTTCTCAATCTCGCTGTGTACGAGTCTATCCTCGGCGTTAGGCTCCGCAAAGCGCAGTGTGCCAAGCACGTCGTAGCCCGCCTCCGACTCGTTGAGCTGACGGCTGCTCTTCTCGCGGCGGAAGTAGTCGAGTACGCGGTTGTGTGCTATGCGCAACACCCACGACAGAAACTTGCCGCTATCGGTGTAGCGACCCTCGTCTATAACTTTGACTGCCTTGATAAAAGTCTCCTGAAAGATGTCGTCGGCGACGTCGTCGTCCTTGACCATCATACCGATATAACTGCGTACGCGCTGCGAGTGGCGTTCGATAAGTTCTGATATGGCACTCCTATCCCCCGAAAGGTAGTTATTAAGCAGCACACGGTCGCTTAACACATTCACGTTCATACTCTCTAATTTTTAGTTAGTTCAAGAGCAGAATTTCGTCGATAGGCAATGTCGTTTTATCGGTTAATAATTGTTGTTTTCAGTTGCAAGATAGTAATTATTTTCTAAACTGCAAAATTTTCTTCATCTTGTTATCCTTGCCTTTCTGCCTGAAATTCCGGGCGAAAGTGTGGCAAACATCGTGCCAATCAATATGTTATGATAGTGGGGTAGTGTTGTATGTAGGTTTTATTATTCGGTGAAACGCCCATAATGGGGGTTGAAACGCCGCCTCCAAAACACCCAATTTCGCAAAATAAAAGGATGTCGGCAAGCACCGACATCCTATAAAAACATTTCCAAAATTAGTTCAACATTTGCTGTAAATCATCCAACTCCTTATCAGACGCACTTTGAGGTGGTTGCTGTGGTTGTGGTTGTTGATATACTGGCTGTTGATATACGGGTTGCTGATATGCAGGCTGCTGAGTATTATTGCGAGGAGCAATTACCTTTATTGTCTGCATTTGGAAGAGACCACCAGTGATAAGTGAAACCAAGAAATCTCCAAAACTATGCTTTGTTCTAATTTCACAATTACCATCTACTGGGGTATTTACAGTTGTGCGCCCCAAGGGGAGCAAACCCCAAAATAGATAGCACTGCTTACCTTTTGCATACGTGTAGGTAGAGGCGCCTGCGCCCTTTGCAGTTTCTCGATACTCGCCTACGTAGGTGCGTGTAGAGTAGCATGAAGGAAGTAATAGTGCGCAAACCATTACTGCCAAAAAGAATAATTGCTTTTTCATCGTAATTTAATTTTTATAAAGGTTAGAATTTTAATGATCTCCATGTTGCAGTAGAGGCAGCGCTTGTAGCCACTACGGGATTTTGGGGCTTCTCGTTGGTTAAGAATGCCTCCTTCTTTACATTCTCCTTGATGTACTCAGCAAGTTCACCATAGGTTACGTTACCCTTTGTCTCCTGCAACTTCTTCAACAAGAAGTAGGTGAACAGACCGTGCTGCTTCTCCTTAAAGGGCATCGCAGTCTCGTCGCCCGATGCTGCCGAGAATACAACTGTGTTGCC
The DNA here is from genome assembly GCA_017416915.1 of Alistipes sp. Classification (GTDB taxonomy): domain Bacteria; phylum Bacteroidota; class Bacteroidia; order Bacteroidales; family Rikenellaceae; genus Alistipes. Next base: position 88,525 of record JAFQAN010000005.1, read on the forward strand.
CGAAATAACCTCTTTCTTAGCCTCACGAGCGACGCCACGTGCTGCAACGAGCATCGAGCCATCGCGGTTTGCACCAGTGAAACAGGCATCCATAAAGTAGGTAACACTCTTTGCATTTGCCGACGCCAATGTCTTATAAAGTTTGTTGAGTGAGTAGCAAGTAGCCGTGTTGGTACCCTTGCCATCTGTCGGTATGATATAGGCATCGCCAGTACTCTCATCTGGGATACCGTGTCCACAGTAATAGACAATGACATTGCAGTTATCGAAGATGCTCATCGCTTGCAACATCTTATCGACACCACCCGCGATAATACCAGCCGTTGCATCTTTGTAGAGCCATACCTGGCGCTCAGGCACACCGAGAGTCTTTATACAGTACTCGCGGAACGTCTCACCGTCGTTGAGTGCAAACTGAACATCATCGACAAACTCGTAGTTCTCGTTGGCGATAACAAGGACAAAGGTGTTGTTAGCCTTCTTGTTTGTTACAGGAATGTTTTTATCTACATCGCTGTTACGCATAGCAGGAGCTGTCGTCGTATTGTTATAATTATTGTTGTTGTACGTAGGCTGAGTGTATGTCGGCTGTTGGTTATATGTTGGAGCGGGGGTGTTATTTGAGGCGTACTGCTGAGGAGAGACGCCAAACTTAATATTTAGTCGCTCATCAATTTTACCCAATACGTACTCTACCTTATTAAGTTTTTCCAACTTTTGCTTCTCATTGCCAGCACCAGTTTTTATCTCATATAATGAATTATTTGCACTTGACAACAGAGTGTTAATAGTGCCCAATTCTTCTCGATCGGCTGATGAAAGCAGCAACTCCTGCTGTCGGTGAGTTACGTCAATCAATGACTGTTTTGTTGCGTTGTAATGCGCTGTGACCTCCTCAACCTTGGCGAGGTAATTGCTTTGAGTCGTGACGATCGGAGTTGTTCGTATCGGAGTTGATGGTACAATCTGCTGAGGTGCATTTGTTGAACTTGCCGCCCAATTGCTTGCTGTTAAAAGTTTACAATTGTTTACTATTTCAGCACCCTCAATAGCATTAAGCATGATTAATTTGACACGGGCTTTCCAAACACCCATAGCTACCTGTGCCTCAACATAATATACTCCGCCAGGCTGGGTTTCAAATATCAGCTCTCCATCGTTTTCTGATGAAACCGTTACCTTGACGTTTCCAGCAGGTACCTCGCAGTGAAAATACTGATTAGACCCCAGCTTTCCGACATTCATATCATTAACATTTACTTGAAACTTTATCATTGCTCCAAGTATAGATTTTCTTGCAATATATAGAGTTGCATTCTGAGCAGAGAGTTCTGCAACGCTCATAAAGCAGAGAATAAACAGAAGTAAAATCTTTTTCATTTTAATTAGCTTTTATCTCTAAAATTTTTGTTATCACAGACATATACTCGTCTCTAACACGGTTTTTGTTGAGCCACTTATCAAAGCTCTCTATGTCGAGTTCTGGAAGAAACTCACCACGGTCCGTAAGAGGCATATAGAATTCGTTTGTTGAAAAGATGATTATTAATCTATTGTGGTCAATCTCACGGTCTGTGGTGAGTATAGTCTCTTCGCGGTATGGATACGTCGAATCTTGTGTCGAAAGGAAGATATACTCCTCCTTATTCGATACTTCACGAGACGTCCCATCCGCAGTCTCATAGGGTAGTAGGCAGTATGCTTGCTCCACGTTGTCGTCGATAAGAAATATTGCAATATAGCCCTTTTTCGAGGTGCGAAAGCGCACTGCAAAGCGGTCGTTATTGCGAAAAACCTCGCTTTCAACGCCATTGCACAACGTTGAAATCTCCAAATCGTACTCAGCATTTACACGCTCACGAACTTTTCCCTCAACCTTAGCGGTAACGACCAACATCCCATCGTCGTAGTTAATAACAATGACAGGCTCTTTGGTGTCTGCCAACCAATCTCCCTTAACCTCGGTTAGGCCGATTGACGAGAACTTCGACGATGATTCGGTATCGCTATTGACAACTGACGAGGTGTTGGTTTGCGATATGTTTGTGCCAAACTCCGCAGCGATAGCCTCAATCTTAGCGCGTTCGATAGCTGTGCGTTTTGCTTGCTCCAACGACACATTCTCAGGGGCGTAGTAGGTATATTCGCCACTGATAGTCTGTACGCGCTGCGCTGATACGACGCTTACACAGACCAACGACAATAGGAGTAATACTGCGCGTTTCATTACCTCTTATTAAGACCAAGCAATCCGTTTACCTTCTCCACTAAGTCGCTGCCCTTCTTCTTCAAGTCCTCGCGCATAGCAGCCTCGGCAGCCTGCTTTGCCATCTCCGCGTTATAGAAAATCAATACACGAACCTCCTTATTTTTCTTATTTACATCACGATACATCTCTACAACGGTGATGACGCGACCGAGATTTTGAGCAACCAAATTGACTGCACCCATAGCGGTCTCAGTCGTCGAAACAGCCTCTTCGTGACTAAGTTGATTATTACCAACGGCATTCTCAACAAGTGCCGCAACCTCTGTTTGAATATTTCCGGCAAGATTAATCTTAGCGAGGTTTAATGCTGACATCTTGGCTGCATCGTAGTTACCGCCAAGCGACTGTGCATCACCCTTAATGTAGCGAGGAAAGCCGTAATCGTCAATCTCGTACTGCATCTTATAAGAGCGCTCCAACTGCTTCTCGATGGGGAGTGCTCCTGGTGCAGCCTTCCAACCCTCCTTTGCAAGAGCCTTGGCCTCCTTCTTAACGGTCTTATCAACCTTTGAATTAAGCTCTGACTCTGCCATTTTAGACATCGCTTTGCGCTCCTTCATCAACTCCTTGTAGTCCTGAGCATACGACGGCATAGCAATAGCGCATGCCAACGCTACGACAACAAATAGCTTTTTCATAATTATTTAAGTTTTCGCGCTTGCGGACTCCGTGGCAAGCTATTAAAATAAGAAAGTGTGGAGTCGATTAGTCTATCTTTCGGAGGCTCTGGTAAGCCTAAGCACAAATAAACAATACCCCACACTCGTATTGAGTACGGGGTATGGACACCCCAAACTATACAATACGGAGTGACGAGTGTGTTGCTTTCCCTTGTGCTTTTGAAATTTACCAGATTTCCGAAAGGGATAAAAGCTAATACACTTTCATCTAAAAAATATGTCGTTACAAATAATAATATCTGTAATTAATGCAAATATACAAATAATTTATGAGTTGAGTATAATTATCACGGAAAATTTTAATAAATCTCTGCAAAAATGGTTACCATATATAATATATAGTAAAAAAGGATGTCGGCAACCACCGACATCCTCGATTATATATATTCTTAGGTATGTATGAGACCGTTTTGCCTCGATTGCCGCCTACAACGTAGCGACAGACTCCGCCTTGACCTCCTTGCTAACCTTCGTTACAAGACCCTGCAATACTGTGCCAGGACCAATCTCGGTAAACTCGGTTACGCCGTCCTCGACCATCTTCTCGACAATCTGAGTCCAGCGCACAGGGGCGGTAAGCTGTGCGATAAGGTTCTTTTTGATAGACTCTGCGTCGGTATATGGCTGAGCATCAACATTCTGATATACGGGGCATACGGGCGTCATAAAGTTCGCCTCGGCGATAGCTGCCTCCAACTCCTGACGTGCAGGCTCCATAAGGGGCGAGTGGAAGGCGCCACCAACAGGCAGACGTAAAGCACGGCGAGCGCCCGCCTCTTTGAGCTTAACGCAGGCTGCATCGACAGCCTCCTCCGAACCCGAGATGACGAGCTGTCCAGGGCAGTTGTAGTTCGCACCAACGACAACGCCATCAATCGAGGCACACACCTCCTCAACACTCTTGTCGTCCAAGCCGAGTACGGCAGCCATACCACCAGGCTGCTGCTCGCAACACTTCTGCATCGCCATAGCGCGCTTTGATACGAGTTTCAAGCCATCCTCGAACGACAATGCTCCCGCTGCAACCAGTGCCGAGAACTCGCCGAGCGAGTGTCCTGCAACGGCGTCGGGCTTGATGCCGAGTGCCTTAGCCAAAACTACCGAGTGGAGGAACACGGCAGGTTGTGTAACTTTTGTCTGCTTCAACTCCTCGGGAGTGCCTGCAAACATAATATCGGTAATACGGAAGCCGAGAATCTCGTTCGCCTGTTCGAACATCGCCTTAGCCTCAGCGTTGTTCTCGTAAATATCCTTACCCATGCCAACAGCCTGTGAGCCTTGACCAGGGAAGACGTATGCATGTTTCATATCATAGAGTTTTAAGGGGCTGACGCCCACATTAATACCAAATAAAATCGCGGCAAAGGTACACATTATTTTTCAAACGACAAAATGGCGGTTTTGTGTTGCCTATTTACCAATTTGTGGTGTTGCCTTTAATCGTGTTAAGCACATTTTCAATCGTCTCATAATCATAGCCTAACGACAGACCATAACGTATCAACTTGGCGCGAAACTCGTAGTCGTTCGATGCCTTAATACTCTTTGCCTTGCGGCTGAGACGGTCGGCAAGATGGTCGGCAAGTGCTTCGTTGTCGATTTGTTGTAGGGCATCGTCTATAATGCTCTGCGCTACACCCTTTTGTCGCAGGTTGATGGCAATCTTTCGGGCGCCCCATCCTGCAAGGCGAGACTTGTCGCGCACGTAGGCGTCGGCATAGCGTCTATCGTCGATAAAACGTTGTTCGATAAGCGTTTGAAGCACCCTCTGGCGGTCGCACTCGGCTACGCCCCACGTGCGCATAAGGCGTAGGGCGTAGCCCGACGAGCGCTCGGCGCGAGCCGCTAAGCGCATAAGCGACTGCAACGCCTCGTCTGCCGTCTTCGTTTTGCGCTCACGTGGCGCAGGGGTCATCTCACGGTCGAACTCATTGTGGCGCATATCATACGGGGTTTATCAAGAAAGTCGTGGCGTAGGGTAACATCAGTATAGCCCTCTGCGCGTAGCATCGCCGACATATCATCGGCAAGGGTTTCGTATATCTCGAAATAGAGTTTGCCCCCATTGGTGAGCATCTTACGTCCGTTGCGGGCGATAGAGCGATAGAAGATTAGTGGGTCGTCGTCGGGTACGAAGAGCGCCTCCGATGGCTCGTGTAGCGTAACGTTGGGGCGCATCGCCACCCTGTCCGACGTGGGAATATAGGGTGGGTTAGAGACTATAACATCGAGCTTCGTTGGAACGACTGTCGAGAGGTCAGAGAGTGCGTCGCCCTCGATAAACTTTACCTCGGGGGCATAGCGCTCGGCGTTGTAACGTGCCTGCATAAGTGCTGCGGGCGACTTGTCGATAGCCCACACGCGACTACCCGCTATGCGGCGCGCAAGGGCGATGGCGATACAGCCGCTACCTGTGCCTACATCCAAAATGGTGGCATTGCAGGGTGTCTCCGCTGCCACCCAACGCACAAGCTCCTCGGTCTCAGGACGCGGCACAAGCACACCTTCTGAGACGTTGAGGGTCATATCGTCAAACGTCGTATGCCCGATGATATACTGTACGGGACGCCACGCGCGAAGGTCGGCGATAATGGCGTCGAGGTTGTCGATATGTAGCGGAGCGGATGGCTCTACAAGAAGGTCGTTGCGCGTGATGCCGCCACACTCCGTGATGATAAGCTCGGCGATGCTACGTGCCTCGCAATCATCATTGTAAAGCTCGTGTGCAGCGTCATACAGCAGACCATATATTTCGCGACGTGATGCCATAACTAACGCATTGACAGCTCGGCAAGGGCAAGGGCTACCATCGCCTCGACAACCACGGCGGCACGGCGTGCTATGCAGACGTCGTGGCGACCTGTGATAGTCAGCGGCTCGATAGCGGCGTGGCTGAAATTATAGGTATTTTGCGGACGCGAGATGCTTGCCGTGGGCTTGATGGCAACGCGTACGACGAGATCATTGCCGTTGGTGATGCCGCCATTGATGCCCCCCTCGTTGTTAGTGGCGGTATGCCCTTCGGCGTCTATGATAGCGTCATTGCGCTCTGAGCCACGTTTCAACGTGCCAGAGAAGCCATCGCCAAACTCGACACCCTTGACGGCGGGGATGCTAAATAGCAGGTGTGATATGATGCTCTCGGCTGAGTCGAAGAATGGCTCGCCAAGGAGTGCTGGTACACCCGTGGCGCGACACTCGACAATGCCTCCGAGCGAGTCGCCCGTGAGGCGCGCCTCCTCGATAAGCGTCTCGATGCGGTCGGGGTCGCTCTCGCCGCCAATGCTTACCACACGTGTCGAGAACCGCGTGTCGGAGAGTAGCTGCTTGGCGATAACGCCCACAGCAACTAATGGCAAGGTCATACGTCCCGAGGCTATGCCTCCACCCGCAAGGTTGTAACTCTCGCCATACTTGCGCTTCTGCACAAGGTCGGCGTGTGAGGGGCGAGGATGCTCTTCGAATTGGCTGTAATCGCTCGAACGGATGTTGCTGTTCTGAAAATGTAGCGTAACCCTGTCGCCCGTAGTGCAGTGCGTCTCGGCATCTACGCCTAAGAGAGTGACGGTGTCGCTCTCGACGCGGCGGGTTTCGCCAACCTTTGTGGGGCGGCGGCGCTCGATGTCGTCGCTGAAAAGGTCGGCTGTAAGGCTGATGCCTGCGGGGAGTCCCTCGACAGTAGCGCCAACGCCTTCACCGTGCGACGAGCCAAATATCGTAACGCGCAACTTACTTCCGAACAAATTGCTCATATCTATTTCGCGGCTTTTAACATTTCGAGATCCTCGAAGAACGAGGGATAGCTCTTTGCGACGCACTCCGAATTGCCTATTTCGAGCGGACGCTCCATACGCAACGATGTAACGGCAAGCGACATAGCTATACGGTGGTCATCGTGGCTATCCACCTCCGCCCAGCGAGGCTCGCCACCCACGATACGCATCACATTTTCGTCGTAGTCAAGCTCGATGTCGATGCCCAACTTGCGATACTCCTCGGTAAGCACCTCGCCGCGATCGCTCTCCTTGCCTCTAAGGCGCTCAATGCCGTAGATGGTGGTCATACCCTCGGCAGCTGCGGCAAGTGCCACAAGCGCGGGAAAGAGGTCGGGGCAGTGTGTGGCGTCGAACGAGAAGGCGCTAAGGGGTCGTTGAGCAACGGTTATAGAGTCGCTCTCGATGATGATTGATGCGCCAGCGCGCTCCAAGGCACGACATATCGCCGTGTCGGCTTGTAGCGACAGCGTGGAGATATTGCGTACGGTAACCTCGCCTGCGATGGCGGCGGCAACCATGATGATAGCCGCAGCGCTCCAATCGCTCTCGATGGTGTAATCGACAGCCGTGTAGCGCTGATTGCCCTCGATGAAGAACTCCGTGTAGTCGCCCTCGTTATACATAACCTCGCCGCCGAAGCGTTTAATCGTCGCCAGGGTCATATCAATATAGGGTGTAGATACAGCACCACGAACGCTGACCGTCGTGTCCTCCTGAGCCATAGGTAGTGCCAAGAGCAGACCTGTGATAAACTGCGACGACATACTGCCATCGACCGTTACGCGTCCACCGCGCATCGGTCCTCGCACCTCGATAGGTAGGCGTCCGCCACCGTCGCGCACCTCGACGCCGAGTGATTTCAGTGGCTCAATCATCATCGACATTGGACGATGACGCAGCGTACCCTCGCCCTCGACGGTTATCGAGCTGCCGTTAAGCGCGGCGATAGGGGTAAACAGGCGGGCAGCGAGGCCGCTCTCGCCGACGTTGAGTCGTTTGGTTTGTGGGCTGAGACCACCCTCAATAGCGAGGGTGTTGTCGTCGATAATCTCGACCTTGGCACCTAATGCCTCGATAGCGGCTATTGCCGAGCGTGTGTCTTTGCACAGCTCGATGCCGCGTAGCGTGGTGCGCCCCGAGGCTAAGAGTGCTGCGGCAAGCGCGCGCTGAGCATAACTCTTCGAACAGGGCGGCGTCAGTGTGCCGTATATACGATTGTCAAGGGGAATATCACTCTCCATATACTATCTTTCTAAAAGTCGTCATCCTCGTCGTCATCCTCCTTCTCGTGGACGTATCCCATTGCGCGCAATGCCTCCTCGCGTTCTGCCTCCTCGCGCTCCTTACGCTCACGCATCATCTGTGGTGAGGTGCGTAGCTCGAAGTTGCGACCAAGATACACCTTACGCACCATCTCATCGTTGGCAAGGTCTTCGGCAGTACCCGTTTTGAGAATCTTGCCCTCGTAGAGGAGATATGTACGGTCGGTAATTGCCAATGTCTCATCTACGTTGTGGTCGGTGATGATAACGCCGATGTTGCGGTCTTTGAGTGTGCCAACGATGCTCTGAATATCCTCTACGGCGATAGGATCGACACCCGCAAAGGGCTCGTCAAGTAGGATAAATGCAGGGTTGATAGCCACGGCACGTGCTATCTCGGTACGACGACGCTCGCCACCCGAGAGCTGATTACCATAGCTTTTGCGCACCTTCTGCAAGCGGAACTCCTCGATAAGCTGTTCGCATCGCTCCCTCTGATATTGGCGCGAATACTTTGTCATCTCCAAAACGGCGCGGATATTGTCCTCGACCGTTAGGTGGCGAAATACCGACGCCTCCTGTGCCAAGTAGCCGACACCCATCTGCGCACGACGATATACAGGCTCGCCCGTAATATCGGTTATCTTGCCGTTGTCGTCTTCGAGGAAAATACGCCCCTCGTTGGGCTTAATAAGACCTACAATCATATAGAATGTCGTGGTCTTGCCAGCACCGTTAGGACCCAGCAAACCGACAATCTCGCCCTGATTAACGTCGATAGAGACGTGGTTTACGACAGTGCGTGATTTATAGGATTTTACCAATTCGCTTGTGAAAAGTCGCATCTTTTTTTTGCTAATTTTTCACAAAGTTATTACTATTTTTCAAAAAAATATATTATATTTGGGTAAATTTTTTCAATTACGAAAATTATGGATAGCCAACAGAGTGCTTTGTTACACGATAAACTCAAAGAATATTTCGGCTTTACGTCGTTCAAAGGCAACCAAGAAGCGGTCATCAACAACGTGCTTTCGGGCAAGGATACCTTTGTGCTTATGCCCACAGGAGGTGGTAAATCGTTGTGCTATCAGCTCCCCGCGCTGATTATGGATGGCGTGGCAATTGTTATTTCGCCGCTTATTGCGCTGATGAAGAATCAGGTGGATGCTATGCGCACCTTCTCTACCGATTCGGGCATTGCACACTTCCTAAACTCGTCGCTCAACAAGGCTGCCATAGCGCAGGTGCGTCAGGACGTGTTGGAGGGTCGCACCAAGCTGCTTTACTTCGCCCCCGAGTCATTGACCAAGGAGGATAACATCGCCTTTTTGCGCAAAATAAAAATATCGTTCTACGCCATCGACGAGGCGCACTGTATCTCGGAGTGGGGACACGATTTCCGCCCTGAGTATCGCCGTATTCGCCCTATCATCAACGATATAGGCACAGCGCCGCTAATCGCCCTTACGGCAACCGCGACGCCCAAGGTGCAGATGGATATTCAGAAAAACCTCGGTATGACCGACGCTACGGTGTTCCGTTCGTCGTTCAACCGTCCCAACCTCTACTACGAGTTGCGCCCTAAGCACAATGTCGATAGAGACATCATCCGCTTCATCAAGCAGAACGACTCGAAGAGTGGTATTATCTACTGCCTCAGCCGCAAGAAGGTCGAGGAGCTTGCCGAGTTGCTTGTTGCCAACGGCATCAAGGCGTTGGCATACCACGCAGGTATGGATGCACAGACACGTGCCGACAACCAAGACGCCTTCCTGCACGAGAGAGTCGATGTCATCGTGGCGACCATCGCCTTCGGTATGGGTATCGACAAGCCCGATGTGCGATATGTCATCCACTACGACATTCCCAAGTCGTTGGAGGGCTACTATCAGGAGACAGGACGTGCTGGACGTGATGGTGGCGAGGGCCATTGCTTGACATTTTATAGCTATAAGGATATCCAGAAGCTCGAAAAGTTTATGCAGGGCAAGCCCGTCGCCGAGCAGGAGATTGGCAAACTGCTGCTGTTAGAGACCGTCTCGTATGCCGAGAGTTCGATGTGTCGCCGTAAGTCGCTGTTGCACTATTTCGGCGAGGAGTATCCGTCGGATAACTGTGGTAGCTGCGACAACTGCTGTAACCCCAAGCCTAAGGTTAAGGCTCACGAGCAGATGCAGTTGGCGTTGGAGGCGCTGAGCGAGATTGGCGATAAGTTCAAGATTGACCACCTCGTATCGCTGCTTATGGGCAAGGTTACGGCGCTCATCAAGAGCTACGGACACAACAAGTCGGAGTTCTTTGGTGCAGGCGAGGATAAGGACGCCCGCTTCTGGAATGCTGTGATACGTCAGGCGTTGATTATGGGCTTCATCGACAAGAATATCGAAAACTACGGTCTTATATCTATTAACGACAAGGGTCGTGCCTTCATCAAGCATCCAACGCCCGTTACCGTTACGCTCGACCACGACTACGACAACGAGGAGGAGAGCGAGAATGTCGTAGCGATGAAGGGCGGTGGCGCTGCCGACGAAGAGCTGTTCGCAATGCTCAAAGACCTGCGTAAGAAGGTGGCACGACAGAACGACCTGCCGCCATACGTTATCTTCCAGGACCCATCGTTGGAGGATATGTCGATACAGTATCCTATCACCATCGAGGAGTTGCAAAACATATCGGGTGTAGGTGCAGGTAAGGCGCAGAAGTTTGGCGAGGAGTTCGTTAAGCTCATCAAGACCTATGTTGATGAGAAGGAGATTATCCGTCCGCAGGATATGGTCGTTAAGGGTGTTGCGAGCAAGTCCAACAACAAGATATTTATCATCCAGAGCATCGACCGTAAGATGGATTTCGAGGATATTGCCCGTGCGCGTAACCTCGATATGGATGAGCTGCTTACCGAGATTGAGGCTATCGTAAATTCGGGTACTCGCCTCGACATACAGTACTACCTCAATACCATTATGGACGAGGATAAGGTCGATGATATATACCTCTATTTCAAGGAGGATGCCGAGACCGACTCGTTGGATGCAGCTATCGACGAGCTTGGAGCGGAGTATAGCGAGGAGGAGATACGCTTGGTACGCATCAAGTTTATCTCGGAGGTGGCGAATTAACAGAGGATGACTATGAGTGAGGTAAGGGCAAAAAAGGCTCTCGGGCAGCACTTCCTGACCGACCTAAATATAGCGCGTAAGATTGCTACGTCGCTCTCGGGTGGTACGAGCGACTGCCCCGACAGGGTGTTGGAGGTGGGCTGCGGTATGGGTGTGCTGACGCAGTTTCTGTTGCAGCGCGACGATATTATCACCTATGGCGCTGAGATTGACACTGAGTCGGTGGAGTACCTTCACGCCCACTATCCCGACTTTAAGGAGCGCCTTACGGAGGGTGATTTCTTGAAGATGGACCTACGTGCTAAGTATGGCGATAGGGTGAAAATTATAGGTAATTTCCCCTATAACATCTCGTCGCAGATATTCTTTAAGGTACTCGAAAACCGCGATATTGTCCCCGAGTGCGTAGGTATGATACAGCGCGAGGTCGCTGTACGCTTGGCGGAGCCGCCAGGCTCGAAGGAGTATGGCATCCTCAGCGTGTTGTTGCAGGCGTGGTACGATATAGAGTACCTCTTTACCGTTGGCGAGAAGGTCTTTAACCCACCACCCAAGGTCAAGAGTGCCGTTATACGCTTGGTGCGCAACAATACCGAGTGTCTCGACTGCGACGAGCAGCTATTCATCAAGGTCGTTAAGGCATCGTTTGGGCAGCGTCGAAAGATGTTGCGTAACTCGCTCAAAGCGGCCTTTGGCAACTTCGGTGGTAGGGAGCATCGCTTCTTCTCGATGCGTGCCGAGCAGCTTGGTGTTGCCGACTTTGTGGAGCTTACACAGTGGGTTGCCGACAATTGCGAGTAGATACCATTCGAACAGATAAGATATATGACAACTCCAAAAAAAAGAGCAGGGATGAAACGAGACAACATTGAGATTATCCAGATGAACATCTCGGGCGAGGATAAGCCAGGTATGACGGCTGTGCTTACGGACATACTCTCTCGCCACGACGCCTTTATTCTTGACATCGGTCAGGCGAACATACACCGTTCGCTTACCCTCGGCATCTTGTTTATGACGACGCCCGACCGCTCGGGACAGATTATGAAGGAGTTGCTGTTTAAGGCCACGGAACTCGACATCAACATCCGCTTCACACCTATTACCGACGAGGAGTACAACGCTTGGGTGTCGGGTCAGGGCAAAAACCGATATATCATTACGCTTATGGGTCGTAAGGTTACGGCGGGTCATATAGCTCGTGTTACACGCGCCATTTCGGACGAGGGTCTGAATATCGACGATATAAACCGCCTCACGGGACGTATGCCTTTGGATGAGGACGAGCGAGCGCCAAAGACCTGCATCGAGTTCTCGGTGCGTGGTACCATCGACGACAAGAGCCGAATACAGGACGCCCTGATGAAGCTCACCAACACGGGCGAGGTCGATATTTCGTTCCAAAAGGATGGTATCTTCCGCCGTTCGCGCCGTCTCATCTGCTTCGATATGGACTCTACGCTTATCCGCACCGAGGTTATCGACGAACTTGCCGACCGTGCAGGCGTGGGCGATAAGGTGCGCGAGATTACCGAGCGCGCTATGCGTGGCGAGATTGACTTCCGCGAGAGCTTTCGGGAGCGTGTTGCATTGCTTAAAGGTCTCGATGTCTCGGTTATGGAGGATATCGCTAATAATCTGCCGATTACAGAGGGTGTCGATCGTATGATGACAATCTTAAAGCGCGTAGGTTATAAGACGGCGATATTGTCGGGTGGTTTTACATATTTTGGTAACTATCTGCGCAGCCGCTTCGGCTTCGACTACGTGTATGCCAACGAGTTGGAGGTTGAGGATGGCAAGCTCACGGGACGTTACACGGGCGAAATTGTCGATGGTCAGCGCAAGGCGGAGTTGCTGCGTCTGCTGTGCCAATTCGAGAATATAGACATTCAGCAGTCGGTGGCTGTGGGCGATGGCGCTAACGATCTGCCTATGCTCAACATTGCGGGCTTGGGTATCGCTTTCCACGCTAAGCCCAAGGTGCGCGCTACGGCGAGTCAGGCTATATCTACCGTCGGTTTGGACGGTATTCTCTACTTCCTCGGTCTCAAAGATTCGTGGGTCGAGAAGGCCAAGTCGTGATGCTCTCGCCTCGCTACATACTCCTTTTACTTGTAACTATTACGCTTGTCGGGTGCAGTGCAGCATCCGACAAGCCCTCTGATATGCCCACTCCGTCGGCGGCTAATACCACCGTTGCGACTCTTCGTGGCTACGCCTCTTCGGGCGTTGCCCATATCGTTCGCGATGATATGGTCCTCAGCGGTCGCGTTACCTCGTCCGATGCGGAGGGTAACTTCTATCGCTCTATGGTGGTACAAGATGCCACGGGTGGCGTCGAGGTGCTTGTTGATATGTACGACCTCTGTGCCATATACCCTGAGGGTACGCTACTTTCGCTCCACCTTGCGGGGTGTGCAGTGGCTATCGACGATGGCGTGTTGCAGGTAGGAAGCAAGGCGGCAGAGTACGATACGCGGCTGTTGGAGCCTATCGCCTCGCGCCAGCTTATCGACTGTGTTGTGCGCCGTAGCGACGATGTCGCCGTGGTCGAGGCACAGCGTATGCGTATCGCCGAAATTGATATGTCGGCGTGTGGTCGTAAGCTACGTATCGACTCGCTACACCTTGTCGCTGCGTCGAGTGTCGATACCCTTGCGGGTATGACGCTTAGCGATGCTCGGTGGAGTGGCACGACCCTCTTCTGTGATGAGCGTGGCGATAGCATTGCCGTTGTTACCAGCCCTTATGCCCGCTTTGCTGAGGAGCGTGTGCCTCACGGCGAGCTGTCTATCACGGGCATATTGTCGTGGGCGGCGTATGCGGGTGCTGGATGTTATCATTTACGTATGAGCTATGCTGATAATTGCACTGTTTATTAGCTCTCTGCTCCTCGTTTGCTGCACCGCAGATAGCCACCCTCGTAGCCCTAAGGTCTCGATTGCCTACCTGTGGTCGCTCAGCAGCGACCGCTCTGTTGTCGTGCGCGAAGATTGCTATATCGAGGGTCGTGTGGTGCTTACCGACAAGTTTGGCGAGGTGCAGAAGGTGGCAGTCATCGCCGATGCGTCGGGCTGTATCGAGCTTAAAATAGATAGCCGCAATGTCGAGCGACTGCTGCCCGTCGATGCCCTTGTTAGGGTGCGCTGCTCGGGGCTGTGCGTCGGCAGAGAGGGTAGAAAGGTGGTGCTTGGTGCGCCGCCAACCTCGGAGTATGTTGTCGATCGTATCGCCGAGACGGAGGTGTATAACTATGTCGAGATTGTCGATATGTGGGATACGTCGGACTATGCGGTGTCGGTCGCTATTGGCGCTGTTGGAGAGGATGATATTATGCGGTATGTCGATATTGACGGTGTGTGGTTTGTGGGCGCAGATGAGGGCGTTAGGTGGTGTGATTGCGATGCCGATGGCGAGTTCACACAGAGCCTTCGCCGCCTTACCGATGGTAGGGATACGCTGCGTGTTGTTGTCGGCGCAGCGACGGAGTATGCCGCCGATATGTTGCCCCGCGGTACGCTGCGCTGTCGCGGTGTTGTCGAGTGGTATCGCGATAGCGTAGCGCTACGCATTGCCCATAGGCACGTAACCCCTATCAACGAATAATGGCTGCCCGAAAGGACAGCCATTATAGTTAGTCGAGACCTACTCGGCACTCTCCTCGCTCTGCTCCTCGGGGAGTTTGAACTCCGTGAAGCCTGCCTCGACAAGGGTGTTGTACCACGCAAAGCACTTCTTCATATCCGATACGTGGACCCTCTCGCGGTCGTACTCGGGAAGCACCTTTGCGAACTCCTCCTTAATCTTCTCTGGCGACTCCTTGTGCGATACCGCCTTCTGACCGCCCGTATAGTTCCAGATGTTGGTAAATACCTCTGCCAAGGCGATGTCCTCGCCCTCGGTGAACATCGAAATCTCGGTGAGGGCGCTCACGCGCGACGTTGCCGAAGCGTTCATACGCTTGCCGTCGGTGAGCGACTCAACAATAACACCGCGCATCGACTGCGCCACATACTTATACAAACCAGGCTGACCCGAGATTGCCAAAATATCCTTCAATTCCATACTCTATCTTATGTTTATTAGTTGTTCTTGATTGTAACGTCGAGCTGCGGGTTTGCGAACTTTATGCCCTGCTTGCCTAACTCGTTGTATATGCGCTCGTTCATATCGAACTTGACATCCCAGTAGTCGGCGTTGCGCACCCAACCACGTGCCGAGAACTTCACCGAGCCTTCGGTAAGCTCCGTTACATATACTACGGGTGCAGGCTCCTCGACTATGCGGCTGTCGGCGCGTAGCAACGTCATAAGCACCTCGCGGAGCTTCGTAGCGTCGGTGCCATACTCTGCCGATACGGTCCAATCTACGCGGCGCATCTCGCCCATCGAGTAGTTGTCGATTACCGATGTCGATATTGTGCTGTTGGGGATGTATATCACGCGGTTATCGACGGTGCGTATCTCGGTCGAGAAGAGACCAATTTTCGATACAGTACCCTCCTCGCCCTGTGCGTCGATGTAGTCGCCTACGCGGTATGGTTTGAGGAATAGTATCATCACGCCGCCCGCAAAGTTCTGCAACGTGCCGCTCAGAGCCATACCTACCGCCAAGCCTGCCGATGCAAGCATCGCCACTATCGAGGTGGTGTTGATGCCCAGTACCTGTATGATGATAAGTACTACGACGATGTATAGTATCACCTTGACAATGCCCGATAGGAACGAGCGAAGCGACATATCGACATCGCGGCGTACATATACTCGGTCCAAGAAGCGCATCATACGGCGAATAATCCAACGACCGACGTAGTATATCGCCAGCGCAGCTACAATCTTCAACGCTACGCTTACCGCGCCCTCTACTACGACGTTGAGTAGGGTGGTGAGGTCGTAGTTTAGCAGTTTATCGACGCTCTCTTTGATTGTCTCGGGGTTTGTGATATGCTCCAATGTCTGCTCTGGTGTCATCGTGGCGCTGTCTGCAACCACAGCAGCCTCCGCAACCTCTGCGGTATCCGCTGCCGTCTCTGCGGCACTAATCTCGGCGTTGTTTATGAGTAGTAGGTTTTTCATATTGTGTAAAGTTCTCCGTTATTAATCTTTCAACGCGACAAAGTTAATTAAATTTTGCAATTTGACAAAAAATACGAGATTACGAGACTACGAGACCGCGAGACTACGGGACTACGAGACTACGAGACCACGGGACCCCTTGAAAAACCCAGTCGTTCTCAGTCGTTCTCAGTCGTTCTCAGTCATTTTCAGCCCCCCCCAAAAAAAACAGATGACCAAAAGCTTTGCCTTTGGTCATCTGTGTTGTGTGTCGCTTAGAATCGCTTAGAAGCTCTGAAAAGCTGTCCACGAGCTATTTGCCTCTGCCGATGTCTCTATGCTGTCGGGCAGATTTACGAAGAAGTCAAACCCTGTCCACGCCTCGATTTGGTCCACCGACACGGCGTAGTTGGTGTAGCTATCCGAGTAGGTCCTATGCTCAAACCAAAAGCCTATGGTCGAGGCGGCTGTTACCGTGCCGCTGCTACTCTTCGTAACCTTCATCGCCACCTTGTAGAAGTAGTTTGGCACAGGCACACTCTTCGTGTCATCCTTTGCCGTGGTGTAGGTTATCGACCGTGTCTCGCCCTCCTTTGCAAAGGCTACGCCCGTAACGATGTATATCTCCTCGCTTTTTGCGATGCTCTGCAAAGCCCCCTCCAACGAACTCCAAATGCCGCCGTTGAAGTTGTCCTGTATCTGCGGTACCGAGTTGGTAACGTAGAATGTCTGCGCCTGTAACGTGCTGTTGCCGTTGCGCGAGGCGTTCGGGATAAGGTGTCCTCGCGAGTAGTTGTCGTTGTAGCTACTGTTGCAGAGGTTTACCTGATACGAGGTGCTTATTAGCGGGTTGTACGACCAGTCGTCGAGACGCGCGAGGCTTCCCATATGGCTGCTATTCAGCGGATAAGCCACCCACATCGAGGTATATGTCGATGTGTCGTAGTATGCGGTGTAGTTGTTGCTTACTTTTAGCTCCTGCGCATTGGGATAAGCACCGTCAGTGCGCACTGCGGGCAACTCGAGCCACGTCTCTGATGCTGTTCCCGTTGTAGGGTCTGTGGCGGGAGGCGTCGAGCCTCCCGATCCACTACCCGAGTCTCAATATGTTACAGTAATGCTATCGAGGCGGATATGTCCAGAGGTTCCACCAACAGTAAATGTTACAGATTGAGCATCACCAGTCCAAGTCGAATCTAAGTAAGAACTTGTATTGTGTGAACTTGTGTATGTGCCACTATTTGCTGTGAGTTTATTTGCAGTACTGCTCAACTTTGCGTTGATAACGATGCTCTTAATATTCTTACCATTCGTAGAGGCAATTGTAAATGTACTCTTTGCGTAAATACGTACTGAACCACTATCAGATGTGTACCACTGAGGTTTAGTACTCGCATCACCCTGAGTGAATGTTACGTTAAACGTATCTCCGCTGGCTGTTGTTACAGCGGTTTGGGTAGCTGTCGAAGAGTAGAAGGTATCAAATGCCAACTCCTCCGTTGTTGTATCGCCACCGCCGCTCTCTGCCAAAGTTTTTACGGTAGTTGTTGCTTCCGTAGAGTTTGTGTAATTTGTGCCATCGCCAACAGCTACAACGCTTACATTGTAGGTTATATCGGGAGTAAGACCATCAAATGTAGCGGTAGTAGTGGTTACATTCTTTGTAGTTGTGCCTACGGTTACGTCGTAGCTCGATGCATTATCAACAGCCGTCCAAGTAACGGTTGCGGTATTGGTTGTTGAAGTTGCCGAAAGATTGGTAGGAGCAGCCAACTGAACAGGAGTATCAGGCTCGTCGCCACCACCAGCGTTCTCAATCTTCTTGTAGAGGCTAACGTATTTGTATTCATTGCCTACATTGCTAAATGCGTACGGCGCAAATACACCCGTCGTACGGTACAAAATAGCTCGTGTTGTACCCGAGTTAGGAACAATCTTAAATAGATTATCAACTACGCTAACAGCCCAATTATAAGCACTGTTACTTGTCGCAAAGTTGGTGCTGCTTGAATAACCCAAATAAGACGAGCCATTATAGATGGTGCAGTTTGTACCTGTTACAGTAATAGTCCAAACAAAGCCCGAAGCATTTGCAGTAGAAATAACATCATCAACAATGGTTACTAGTGTTGCAGTAGGCTTGCCGCTTGTTGATTGATTAGGCATAGCATAGTTGCTTGTACCATTTGTACCAACGATAACATACTCGCCTGTTGTTAGCTCTGCCATCGACGTAATCAACTTGTAGCCGCTTGTGGGAGCTTCCGCATTAGGATCTGCCTCGGTGGTCGCTGATGCTGTGCCAGGGTTAGATGCGGTATTATTCTCGGTATCGGTGGGGTTAGCAACAACCGAGAAATTATACATAGTGCTGTACTCCAACTCGGTGTAAGTTACCGAAGTGCCGGTAACGGTCTTGTCATCAAAGCCGTCGCACGATACGGTATAGTTAGCAGCACCCTCAACAGCGCCCCAAGATACGGTGATGCTATTACCATCAGCAGTAGCTGTTACCACAGGAGCAGCCAATGCGGCCTTATATGTGCCGCCATACTTGAAGAGGAAGATGCCACTGTAATCGCTATTTGTCTCGTTGCTGAATGCGTATGCGCCAAATTCGAGATTGTTACCATAGTCGTCCTCGACAGCGCGGAATAGTAGCATACGAGTAACTGCTGCATCGGGAACTAACTTGAAACATCCAGCAATACTTGAAGTAGAAATTGACCAAGTTGCCTCATTTGTGGTAACCTTTAAGCTTGTATTGCTGCTTCCACTTTGGTCAAAGTAATACTCTCCATTGGTAATAGTAAACTTCTCGCCGCTCTTGGTAAAGGTCCACATATAGTCCTCAGCGCCTACACCCGAAACAAGGTTGTCGGTAACAGTTACCTGCGTACCTGCGATACGACCAGCAGTCGTCTTAGCGGCGTTGGGAAGTGCATAATACTTATCGTTTGCACTATCATAACCCGCGATGATATACAGACCATCCTCGATGTCTGCCAGTGATGTTACGAGTGCATAAGAGGTCTCATCCACTACGTCCTTGGCGATGCCCGACATATTTACGCGGAAGTTAGCTACCTGACCCTGCACAAACGAAAGCGTCTTGCCTGTGAGGTCGATGCTCCTGGTGTAGCTTGCGTCGGCGGTGTAAACCTTAACCTCCAATGTACCCTCCGACAAGTCTGCGGGGGCGCAACCAAACCAAAATACCTTGTTGTCGGCAGCGGGGTTGTTGATGGTGATTGTGGTCTGGTCGGCATTTGTAAGCTGACCCATCTTCTCGCCTGCGTAGTAATAGAAGCAGCTTGTACCTGCCAACGGCGCAGAAGCGGTAATCTTAACCTTGGTTATCTCCTCTGCAAAGTTGGTAATCTCCATACGACCGTATGCGGCAACGTGGTTGAATGTCATCTTGATAGACGAGGGCAGACCGTTGTCGTAGGTTGCCTTACCTGCAAGAAGATGTGCTTCGGGGTCAACCGACGTGGTCGAGGGGTTCTGCTCGGTGGGAACTACCACATACATATCCTGATAAGAAGCGTTGATGTTTGTGAAGCCACCCTTGCCCGTAGAATAGTTGCCCTTGGGCGAGAATGCGTAGATAGTACCCTCGGTGGTCTCGTCGTCGGTAAGTCCCACGCTGAACGTCGCATTGCTGCCTGTGCCAGTGTTCTCGGCAGTTACGAGGGCAGCCTCGTTGAGTGAGAATACCACCTGCTCGCCACCATCCCACTTTGAGGGGTAGTAGTCGGCGTCGCCATTCTCAACAAAATCGCCAAACGACGAGCGTGTAGCATCCAACTCGCCGATAACCTCGATGGTTACCTTCTTGGCGCTAACATTAATCTCCGTAGGCTCGTTTTGACAAGCCGTAATGCCCATTGCAGCTACTGCAACGAACATCATAATATTAAATAGTCTCTTCATAGTTGCAATGGTTTTAGAATTCGCCATAGTCCCACGAGGGAGCCTTCTCAATATCGCCATACTCTGACGACACTTCAACACCGAACTCGGCATTTACCAAGACGATGTCCAGCTCGGGAGCTGTGTACTCCTCTGCGAATAAGTTACGTTTGTTCATAATTTTACCTTTGTTTTTATTTTAATTATTTGTATATCAATGCGTTGGGAATGTCGGCGCGGTTATGGGAATTGCATTCCCATAATAAAATGTAAGCGCTTACATTTCGCGTAAGTATATAAATCGTACAAAGGTAGCCAAAATGGTGGAAAAGTGCAAGGGATTTGAGCGATTTTTTTGCTTACTTGCTTGCTTGGTGTGATAGCGGCGCATCTACTTCCGCTAACGAATTATCTCGCCAATGGGCAGTACGCCTTAGTACAGCCCATCGACTCGAAATTCGCCGAGCGTTGTATATGCACCACTCTGACACCAAGCCCTTGGCGTGATAGCGGCACATCTGCGAGACTACCTAATATATAACCACGCGCGCGCCTATGCGCGCGCGTAGGCGAACACCTGGGAACGCCTGGGAATACCTGGGAACACCTGGGAACGCCTGGGAACACCTGGGAATACCTGGGAATACCTGGGAACACCTGGGAACACCTGGGAACACCTGGGAACGCCTGGGAACGCCTGGGAAAACTCTCTCAGCCTTTCTCAGCCATTCTCAGTCCTTCTCAGTCCTTCTCAGCCCTCGCTATTTACCTCTGGATTTTACGCGCTGAGCATACATCTGCTCTTTGAACCCACCCTCGTTCAAAAACTTCTGTTCGATAGTGAGGAGCAGCTTATGCAAAACAAAGTCGGCTTGATGAATCAGTACAATTGCCATATTTGCAGCCACCTCTTCGTTGCGCTGCTCAAGTATCTCCAAGAAAAACGCGCTATCGCTATGCTGCTTGCCTATTTTTCTGACATACGCCACCTCTTCTGATGTAGATTCCCATTGGCGTAGTCGTCGCGTTCTAAGAAAATCTTCATAATCGGCAATAAGCTCTACAAGGCTTGCACGTGCGACATTCAGTAGTTTTATACCACTCTCGGCAGATGTCGATGATGCTGCATATCCCTCTGCGATATTCTGCTTTCCTGAGCGCGCGGCTTGTACCATCTGGTCGATAGTCCTATCTCCTACATTGAGATAGTTGTGGCAAAACCAATATGTAATATCATATACACATTCAGCCTTTTGATAACATATTAAGTCCTTGTAGTTTGTTCTGTTATGTATAAGTTCGCCCATAGTTCAGAGATACTATCTAAGACAAATATACAAAAATATCTGTTATGTGCTAATCTCAAATGAAAAAAAAACTTGGAACACCTGGGAATACCTGGGAATACCTGGGAATACCTGGGAACACCTGGGAACACCTGGGAACACCTGGGAATACCTGGGAACACCTGGGAAAACTCTCTCAGCCATTCTCAGCCATTCTCAGTCCTTCTCAGTCCTTCTCAGCCTTTCTCAGTCCTTCTCAGTCTCCCCCCCCCAAAAAAAAATCTGGGACCCTCAAACGAGAGTCCCAGAATAGAGAGTTGGTTATAATCAACTGCTTACGGGAGATCAAAGTTGGTAATTGTACCCTTGAATGACGCATTTATTGTTGCATCATTGCTCATAAAGGTAATGTTATACATGCCGTCGGCAACGCTAACTTCGGCTGTACACTGAGTCTTCGTATTTCCATTGAATACCCAGGGATCCATAGCGTAGCCACTAGAATACCAGAAGTCGGTGCTCCAAGTTCCTGTTTGTAGATAGGTATTTCCTGCTACGCCAAAGTTAATCGCCAAAGTGTTTGAGCCGCCATCGCTAAATGTAACTGTTACCCAGTTGTCGCCTACTTGACTTGCAGTTGCCTCTGCTGTGGTAAATACGAGACCACTATCAACGTCGTCCGATACCTCCAACTTACCAGTGTAAGTCAGCTTAACAGACTTCGTTGTACCCAAGTCATTAATCCATGCAGATGTTACAACAGTGATGGTGTACTCGTCGCCACTCTTAGCAACATTTACAAGGTCGCCAGCGTTGATATAGTAGTCGTACGATGTATTATACTGCTCAGCCATATTGAACTGAGAGTTATAGCTTACCTCCATAGCTGTTGATGATGAGAAGCTATATACAACTGCATAGTTACCAGCCTCGATAGATGCCAAGTCAGGGTTAAATTCAAGTCTCAGCTTATCCTGCGAGTCATCGCCCTCGAAGCGAATAGTGTTACCGCTGATAGAGGTAATCTTGGTCAAAGTAACGTTGTAGTCAGCCGCAGCGTTGATGTCCTTAGGCGTAGTAAACGATACCCAACCCGAATCTGAATTCTTATACAATGTGCTACCAGTAGCGGGAACAGCTACGATAGAGATATTGTAGTAGGTGTCATACTCACCAGTGAATGAGTAGCTATTAGTATTAACGGTCTCCTCTACTTCATTGCAGTTTATCAGATAGCTCTCGGCATTTGCAACCTCATCCCAAGTGATAGTTACAAGCTTTGTATCCTCATTAAATGTGTACTGACCATTCTCAGGCGTTGCAAGCTTAACAGCGTCGCCAGGGTTACGGAAGTCGTTGCCCTCATATGCCTTCTCAATCTTGCCAGAGTAGGTCAAGATGAACTTGGTCTTCATAACATTCTCGCCAGTGAAGGTCAAGGTGTAGCCAGCGGCCTCGTGAGCAACGGTAAGGGTAGCGTTGGTAAACTTCGTTCCATCGCCCATTGACTCTGATGTGAGCGTATAGTCTGCTGCATCAAGAGTATAGGTCTGAGCGGGGATAAGTGCATTAGAATTCTCGCCAAGAGGCAATGCAAGTGCAAGTGTTAGGTTGTATGCAACGCCATCAACCTGCTCGGTTGTGATATCGAGGTCGAATGAGTCGCCATAATAGCCAGGGTATCCAGCCTCGTATGAACCCAAAACGGTTGCCATCTCGGTCTCGATAGTAATATCCTTGTAGGCGATAGGAGGATTCTTGAACGCGTTATTAGCGTCGTGAAGTGCTACAATACCTGAGTAAGAATACTGGTAGTTTGCACCATTCGTATCCGTAACGTTGATGTCAATCTGATAACCGCTCTCCAAGTGAGCTACTGTAACAGTACCATCAGTAATGCTTACGTTATTAACCTTAGAGTACTGGAAGTAAGGTCTCTCCCAACCATAAGTATAAGCACCCTCGGGAATTACTTGACCAACCGAGCTGTCGCAGTACATATCGAAGAAGAACTCATAGCCACTTACAGTCTTAGCCCAAAGACCATAGTTGGTGTCGCTATACCAATGACCTTCGACGTACTCCCAAACAGCAACCTCGCCAGTGAATGTAGTCTCGTAAGACTCGCCGCCGATAGTACCAGTGTAGGTAACAGTGTAGGTGCTACCGTCCAAAGCTACAACAACCTCGCCTGAGCTGATATATGCCTCAGAAGCGTCTGCAAGCTTAATCCAAGTGCCGTTGCCATAGAAGCAACCATCCTCGCACTGAGAAGAGTTGGTGTAGGTACCAGCCTTCAAAGGATTGCCATCAGCCTCAGAGAAGGTAATCTGCATAGTGTCGCCAGCAGCATTCGAGAAGGTATATTTCATACCAACACCTGCCCACGAGCCGAAGTCCTCAGAAACAGGACCTGCCATCTCGGTAAACTCGATAACATTATCGGCAGCCTCGCGAACAAGACCCTTGATAGAGAACTTAGATACCTCGCCAGTCTTGAACTTCAAACGCTGGTTATCAGCCAAAGCCGACATATCTACGCTCTTGCTATAAGTTACGCCATTGTTATCAACAACCGATACCTTCAAAGTGGCGAAGTCCTCGGTAGCCTCACAAGCAAACCAAACATTGGTAGAGGTAATCAAATCGCCAAGCTGTACGGTGTAGATAGCCTCGTCGAGAGCTACGATAACCTTAGCGATATCCTCAACAGCAACAGGACACTCATTGATGGTCATCTTACCATAAGCTACCTGGTGTGCAAAGCTAAGTTCGAGCGATGCGGGAGTGCCGTCCCAAGCAACCTCAGCAGACATAGTGTGTGCGTTAGATGCAACGGTACCCTCCTTGTTCATAAACTGCTCCTCGGGGACCTCTACTACGCCAGGGGTCGTATAGCTCCAACCACCAACGTATGCGCCAAGCTTAACAACGCCTGCAAGCTCACCCTCAAAGGTTGCGCTGATACGAGCAGTTGCTGAGCCCTCCTCAGCCTCAACAGTGCCGTATGCCTCAGCGATAACAGCATCAGCCTCGCCATAAGCAACAAGCTTTACAGACTCGCTACCCTCCCAGAGTGAGGGGAATGAGGTAACACCACCCTCGGTAACCTCCTCGCCGAAGTAAGAACGGGTAACCTCGTCAATGTTTGCCGTGAGCTCAACGGTAGTCTTCTTCACGGTTGCGTTAATCTCGGCAGGCTCCTGCGAGCAACCGATAAATGTCATTGCAGCTACTGCAACGAGCATCATTTTAGTAAACAAATTCTTCATAGTTGCAATAGTTTTTTAGAATTCACCATAGTCCCAAGAGGGAGCATTCTCAATATCGCCATACTCTGACGACACATCAACACCGAACTCGGCATTCACCAAGACGATGTCAAGCTCGGGAGCTTTGTACTCCTCCGCAAAAATGTTGTTTTTAATCATAGAATAAAAGTTAAATGTTAATTATTTGGTTGTCAATTAATTACGTTTGCTTTGTTGGCTAAAATCGCGGGTATAACATCAGCTTTTCTTCTACGTTTCTTAGTGAAAATGACAATCACACCTTAGAACTCATTAACCAAATGGTACTTAACCAACTACAAAAATACAAATATTTTTCTGAAATGCAATACTTTATGCGCAATTTTTTTAGCTTGGCGTGATAGCGGCGCATCAGCGCCGCCTCAATCATTGGGCTGAATGGAATGTACGTCAAGTACTATCCATCCAGCCCAATCTCTTTATCGGCGACACTGCTGCACCACTCTGACGCCAAGCTGCCACGCACGACCTCGCACTGCCACGCACGGCTGAGAACACCTGAGAACGCCTGAGAACGCCTGTGTTTTTCAGCGGTCCCGTAGTCTCGTCGTCCCGTCGTCTCGCCGTCTTGTTGGCGCGCTTCCCAGCCATTCCCAGTCTTTCTCAGCCGTTCTCAGTCTTTCTCAGTCTTTCTCAGTCCCGTTGTCTTGTCGTCTTGCTCCTATCTCTTAAAGAGTTGCGGTACGAACTCCGCAAGGTAGCAGCGCCAGTTGCGCCACACGTGGCCGCCCTCGCTCTCGACATAGGTGTAGGGGTAGCCCTTACTGTCGAGCAGTGCGCGGAAACGCACGTTATCCTCATACAAGAAGTCGCTTGCGCCGATAGCTATCCAGTAGAGCTTAGGTGCGGCGGCAAACTGCGCGGCGAGCTTCTGCTCCAAGTTATCATAGAGGGCTATGTTATTGTCGCCGCGGAAGATAGCCGCCGAGAAGAGACCTACATAGTCGAACAGCGCGGGGTACTCCTTAGAGATTTGCATCGAGTGGAAGCCGCCCATTGACAGGCCGCAGATAGCGCGCGACGACTTACGGGCGATGGTGCGATAGTGCTTATCGACCCACTTGACAACATCGGGGAAGAGGGTCTCGAAGGAGCCATCCATAGAGCCACTGCCATAGGGGACCCACATACCCTCGTGCGAGTAGCCAGGGGCTGCGACGTGCTTAGTACAGCCGTTGGTCATCACCACAATCATAGGCTCTGCCTTGCCCTCGGCGATAAGGTTATCCATAATCTCCGCCATACGTCCTGTGGCGAGCCACGCCTCCTCGTCGCCACCCATACCGTGCAGCAGGTACAGCACAGGGTAGCGACCCTTGCCCGACTCATAGCCCGCAGGGGTATAGACGCTCATACGGCGCGGGCGGTCGCCAGCATCGCACCATACGCGGGCGACGGTGCCGTGTGCAACATCCTGAGCCATATATAGATTACCGCGCTCGCCAGGGATGATAA
The DNA here is from genome assembly GCA_017416915.1 of Alistipes sp. Classification (GTDB taxonomy): domain Bacteria; phylum Bacteroidota; class Bacteroidia; order Bacteroidales; family Rikenellaceae; genus Alistipes. Next base: position 114,658 of record JAFQAN010000005.1, read on the forward strand.
AGTAGTTCATCTGCGAGTTAATATCGCGCATAAAATATGAGCTTGCGGGGTCGTGCAGACCCGAGAGGTCATCGACACGGAACGAGTAGTTATACAGCTCCGAGCGAAGAGGCTCCGAGCGGTACTCCCACACGCCGTTATCCAAGCGTGTGAGGGGCGCGACACCTGGGGCGGTGAAGCTGCCGTCGGCGGTGGTGATGGTGCGCTCGGGGAGGAAGTCGCCCGTAACCTCGACGCACTGCGCCGTAGGTGCAAAGTAGCGCAACGTAACGCTACCGTCGGCATTGACCTCGGGAGAGACGACATCGACTCTATGCCATAGGTTTTGCTGTGCTGACAGCGGGGCTATGCTCATAAGGAGCATTGCCATAAACGATAAAAAAGTGGTTACCTTTCTCATATTTTTGAGTATGTTTTTGTGTTTATGACTTTTGCACGTTGAGCTTAACATCACGGGCGCCAAGCAAATAGTATGCCATCACATCGCTTATGCGTATGATACGCGATATTAGCAGCGACAGCGCCGTAATAGCTATCGAAAGTACGATGCCGAGGACGACGGGCGGTATATGCTCTACGGCAATGGTGTTGAGCATAGGCGGTAGCAGCACGAAGTAGTGCAGCAAATAGACGTCGAGCGTGTTGCGCCCCACAAACTGTAACGGCTTGCCAACGAGGCGATTATTCGAGAAGAAGTTGCCCGCATAGCGGAACGCCCCATAGACGATGACGATGCCTAAGTAGCCCGTAGCGCAGCGCAGCACCGAGTTGAAGATGGCGACATAGTGGGCGTTGAGGTTGTACGCCTCGATGTAGCGCTCCGAGGATAGTATCCACCACGCAGTGGCCACGAAGCATAGGGCGAAAGTTGCCATCTTCTCTCCATCGCTCACCACGCGCTCAAAGGTGTCGCGGTGGCAGCTGCACAGCGCGCCAAAGGCGAAGAATTGCAGATACTTAAACGTGCGGCTCAGCGTAAGCACGGTGTCGAAGTTGCCGAGTATGCTGAGGTCGCCGAGCGCCGCGAAGCATACGATGCCGAGGACGAAAAACCACTTTACGAAGCTCTCCAACGACGCCCGCTTGCGCTCTGCGAGGTAGCGCGCCGTGTAGTAGATGAAAAGCATATTGAAGAGCGCAAAGGTGAACCAATATCCCATCTTCGTAGTGCGTGTGAAGAGGTCGGTGATGGGTACAGGGTCATAGACTTGGTTGTAGGCAAGCGTGTAAATAAGGCCGACAAGCGTCGCGGGGAGTATCATCGTGCGCACCTTGCCGCGTAGGCGCGATAGGGTGTCGGCGCCACTCCACGACTGCTCACGACGAAACGATATGAAGCCGCTGATAAAGAAGAATAGCGGCATACGGAAGAGTATGAATACTTGGTTTATATCGCTCTGGCTGGATATGGGGATATGGCTGAAAATCACCAATATCATAGTAAATCCTCTCAGTGCATCAATATAACCAATGCGCTTGCTTGGGTTGGTCATTGTTAGTAGTTCTTTGCAAATACAAAGGTAGCATTTTTATACGAAAATAGCCCATATTGGCGGCATAATTCTGCGTGGTAGAGAATTTTTTGTATCTTTGCGATGCTGCGAAGAGGCCGCTAAGGTGCTTATCGGCGAGCCTATATGCAGAGGCTAAGAGTATGAAGATTGGTGTTATTTCAGATACGCACGGCACCTTTGATGCGCCGTTAGAGGAGTTCCTCGCACCCTGCGACCAGATATGGCACGCTGGCGACTTCGGCTCGGTGGAGGTTGCCGACCGCATAGCGGCATTTCGTCCGTTAAGGGCGGTATATGGCAATATCGACGGCGGCGTGATGCGCCGTATGTATCACGAGTTCAACTACTTTAAGGTGGAGGATGTTACCGTGCTGATGACACACATAGGCGGCTACCCGCGCCACTACTACCCCAAGGCATTGCAACATATTCACGGCGCTAAACCCAAGATTTTCGTGGCGGGACACTCACATATATTAAAGGTAATATACGACCCTATCTACGATATGTTGCACATCAACCCTGGTGCGGCGGGCGTTTATGGCGTTCACAAGCTGAGAACTGCCGTGCGCTTCGACATCGAGGGGGCAGATATTAAGAATATGGAGATTTGGGAGTATGAAAAGTAGGGTGGTGCGACATAAAAAAAGTGGGCGTGTTCCAAATCGGACACGCCCATCTTCTTATGTTCGAAGCACTTATTACTTGTTGTAAGCCTTCATAACCGAGATAAGGTCGAGAACCTTGTTCGAGTAACCCCACTCGTTGTCATACCACGATACAACCTTTACGAAGGTGTCGGTAAGAGCGATACCTGCCGTTGCGTCGAAGATAGAGGTGCGAGCGTCGCCAAGGAAGTCTGACGATACGACAGCCTCGTCGGTGTAGCCGAGGATGCCCTTAAACTCGTTCTCAGAGGCCTTCTTCATAGCTGCGCAAATCTCCTCATACTTAGCGGGCTTAGCGAGGTTTACGGTAAGGTCAACTACCGATACGTCGAGGGTAGGAACACGCATCGACATACCTGTAAGCTTGCCATTCAATGCGGGGATAACCTTACCTACTGCCTTAGCAGCACCTGTCGATGAGGGGATGATGTTGCCGCAAGCAGCGCGACCACCACGCCAATCCTTCAACGAGGGACCATCAACGGTCTTCTGAGTAGCGGTTACCGAGTGAACGGTGGTCATAAGACCATTAACCAAACCGAAGTTGTCGTTCAACACCTTAGCGATAGGAGCCAAGCAGTTGGTGGTGCAAGATGCGTTAGATACAATCTTCTGACCAGCGTACTCCGAGGTGTTTACGCCGCATACGAACATAGGAGTAGCGTCCTTCGAGGGAGCCGACATAACTACGTACTTAGCACCTGCTGCAAGGTGAGCCTGAGCCTTCTCTTCGGTGAGGAATAGACCTGTTGATTCAACAACGTACTCTGCCTCAACCTCGTTCCACTTCAAGTTTGCGGGGTCCTTCTCAGCTGTTACGCGAATCTTCTTGCCATTAACGATAAGGGTGCTGCTCTCAACGCAGTAATCAACAGTACCGTTGAACTTGCCGTGCATAGTGTCATATTTGAGCATATATGCCAAATAATCTACGGGGCAAAGGTCATTGATACCTACAATCTCATACTTGTCTGCCTGGTTGCAAGCAGCGCGGAATACCATACGGCCGATACGACCGAAACCGTTAATACCAATCTTAATCTGTGACATAGTCTAAATTAGTTTTATATGAATTAATACTTGTTGTCGTCAATAGTTGTTTGCCTTGTCGGCTCTTCGTCTCGATAAACTCTCTCCTCAATCGTCGTTCGTCTCGATAGCTGCTCTCCTCAATAGTTTGCCACTTTGGGGAATTAGACACTGCAAAATTATACACTTTTGGAATAATTCGCAAGTTTTATTAATAAAAAATTTTAATAAGAACTCCGTCGGTGTTCCGCAAAGAGATAAATTGTGGGTTGAAGAGAGATGTATGAGCCATCGTGAGCGGTAAACGCCCTCGCTTGATGGCTCTTGCTATCGCCCTACGCTCTTGGCTCGCTTTGCCATTGCCGAGGCGAATACAAAGTCGTTAAGCTCCTTGTTGTCGGCTTGCAGGATGTCATCCTTTGTGCCTTCCCACCACTTGTTACCCTCGTGGATATACACAATCTTCTCGCCAATCTCCATTACAGAGTTCATATCGTGCGTATTAATTATCGTTGTGATGTTGAACTCTTTGGTAATGTCGTGTATGAGGTTGTCTATGACCACCGATGTCTGGGGGTCGAGACCCGAGTTAGGCTCGTCGCAGAAGAGGTATCGGGGGTTGAGTACTATGGCGCGGGCGATAGCCACACGCTTCACCATACCTCCACTAAGCTCCGAGGGGTATAGGTGGTCGGCGCCCGTGAGGCGTACGCGCTCCAAGCAGAAGTCCACGCGGTCGCGCTTCTCGCCCTCAGACTGGTTGGTGAAGAGGTCGAGGGGTAGCCTTACGTTCTCTCTGACTGTCGAGGAGTCGAGCAGCGCTCCTCCCTGAAATATCATACCTATATCTTTGCGTATCGCCTTGCGCTCCTTGAAGCCGAGGTCGGTATAGCAGATGTCGTCGTAATAGATTTTGCCCTCATCGACGTCGTGCAGACCGACGAGCGATTTCAGCAGCACGGTCTTTCCCGAGCCGCTGCGTCCGATTATAAGGTTTGTCTTGCCCGTGTCGAACTGTACCGAAACATCTTTGAGTACAGCACGTCCCTCGAACGATTTTGATATGTGGTCAGCCTTAATCATACGCGCATAATTTGAGTGAGGATAAGGTCAAAAATCATAATTGTAATCGAGCTTGCCACCACGGCGCGTGTCGATGAACGACCCACTTCGAGCGAATTGCCCTTGGCGTAGTAGCCGCAGTATGCCGATATAGATGTTATGATGAATGCGAAGACGGCACCTTTAACCAGAGCATAGGTTATCGAGAATGGCTCGAAGCAGTAGAACAGACCCTCGATGTAGTCGCCAGGGAGCATTATGCCAGTGAGGTAGGCTATGGCGTATCCGCCGACGATACCTACAAAGATACTGAAAAGTGTAAGTATCGGGAAGAAGATGACGGTTGCTATAATCTTAGGTAGTATGAGGTATGACGCGGAGTTTACGCCCATAATTTCGAGTGCGTCAATCTGCTCCGTGATACGCATTGTGCCTATCTCGGATGCGATGTTTGAGCCAACCTTACCTGCGAGAATCAGCGCTACGACGGTCGATGAGAACTCCAAAATCATCACCTCGCGTGTTGCGAAGCCAATCATATACTGGGGAATGAATGGCGATTCGAGCGTTATTGCCATCTGCAATGCCACTACCGCGCCGATGAAGGCAGATATAATCGCCGTCAGCGATATCGAGTTGAAGCCGAGTGCCTCAATCTCGAAGGATATGCGGCGCAAATATATACGCATCTTCTCGGGTCGTGAGAAGACCTTGCCGAGCAGCATAAAGTAACGCCCTATGTTTTCAAATAGTGATATCATAGTATCCTGTTTTTGAGCCTAATGTCTATTACTCCTTGACCTCTTCGAAATCGACGTAATCGCCTACGTCGTCGCTCACGCGCTTGCGTGTCTGCCCCGATGTGGTTGTCTCTGCCGTGCTGTTGTCTCTCTGCTGAGAGCCCGCACTCTGCTTTGCCCGCTGTTGAGCATCTGCCTGTGCCTGCATCTGGCGTACAAGCTCTTCGAGGGTCATACCTCCCATATTCGAGAAGCCTGCAAAGCCGCCGCCAAAGGGGTTTGCCCCGCCGAAGTTCTGCTGTGAACCCATATTGCGGAACTGCTCCTCCATCTGTCGTTGCATCTTGCGCATACGCCATACGGCAACGCCTATGCCTATTAGGGCGAGTAGCAGGAAGCCGAGGATGACGTATAGAAAGACCTTGACAAGGAATGGTGCTACGATGGCAATTATCAGGAAGAAGAGGCAAAATATGGGGTTACGCTCGATGAACGAGAGTATGCCGTAAAATATGATTTTCAGATAGTTCATTCTATTAATCGTTGTTTGCCACTTATAACGCAATACATATATTATATAGTACGGCACAAAGATACAAAAAAAAGTGAAAGAATGAAGCGTTCTTGGCTAAATCGCACCGAAACGGTTGTTATTTTCGTCGTAACTGCTATTTTTCGGAGTGGGCCAATGTGGTAGTGGGGTGGGTCGGTGGGTGTAGCAAGCCAGAAGGAGAGGTCGGTTGGTGGGCGTGGCAAATGTCGGTCGGTGGGCGCTGCAAGTCCGCCGAAAGGGGCGGTAAGTGGGCGCTGCAAGAATAAATTATTTGGTGGTTTGAAAAAAAATGCTTATTTTTGCATAACCTACTACTAAAATGAACACGCATACTCATAACCCTATCGCTGAATCGATGTCAGTGAAGATGTCGATGCGTCGCGCTATGGATATGCGAATGTGCCGTTAGGCACCTTACTCTTCATCGGGCAGTTACGTGCTGCCTTGCACCTGATGGTGCAGAACATATCCAACCTAAATATTTAGTTGCAAGCCCGTTGCGATGGGCGGTGTTGTATTTTTTTTGAGTTGAAACAATAAAAAATATCGCTATGGCAGATAATAAACTACATTTCGAGACCCTACAAATTCACGGTGGCTACCACGTCGATAGCACTAATTCGCGCGGTATCGCCATCCATCCCACTGCGGCATACCACTTTCCTACGTGTGAGTATGCTGCCAATCTATTTACGCTCAGCGAGCCAGGATATATCTATACCCGTCTGCATAATCCTACCACGGCGGCGTACGAGGAGCGTATCGCAGCCCTCTACGGCGGCGTTGGCGCGCTGGCTACCGCTTCGGGTATGTCGGCAATACTGCTTACCGTTACGGCTCTGGCACGTGCAGGCGAGAATATCGTAACATCGCCATACCTCTATGGTGGTACTCATAATCAGTTTGTTATCTCGTTGCGAAATCTCAACGTCGAGTGTCGCTTGGCAAAGAGCGATAGGGCGGAGGATATTGCGGCATTGGTCGATGATAAGACTCGCGCCATCTTTGTCGAGTCGATGGGTAACCCTACCTGCCGTGTTGCCGATATTGAGGCTTTGGCGGAGGTGGCACATCGCAACTCTATTCCGCTTATTGTGGATAATACGTTTGGCGCAGGTGGCTACCTATGTAACCCGTTGCAGTGGGGCGCCGATATTATTACAGACTCGGCGACCAAGTGGATAAATGGTCATGGTACGGCTATGGGTGGCGTCATTGTCGATGGAGGTACGTTTGATTGGGGCTGCGGTAAGTTCCCCGCTATTGATGGCCCGTCGGAGGGATACCACGGTCTTAATTTGCGTGAGGCATTTGGTAATCAGGCGTTTATCGTGAAGTGTAGAGTTGATGGTATGCGCGACTTTGGCTGTTCGCCCTCGCCCTTTGATGCCTACCTTATGATGCTCGGCTTGGAGACCCTGTCGCTGCGCGTAAAGCACGAAGTGGAATCGACCTACCGTCTTGCCGAGTTCTGTCGTCAGCACCCCAAGGTGGAGCGTGTCAGCTTCGTCGGTTTCGAGGACCATCCGAGCCACGACCTTGCTAAGAAGTACTTTAAGTTTGGCGCTTCGGCGGTGCTTACTATCGAGCTTAAAGGGACGTTGGAGAGTACGGTTAAGTTTGTTGAGTCGCTTAAATTGGCGGGCAATATGACGATGATTGGCGACTCTATAACGGTCGTTACGCACCCCGCCTCGACTACGCATAAGCAGCTCTCGGCAGAGGCAAAGGTCGCTGCGGGCATAACGCCTACGCTATTGCGCCTGTCGCTCGGCTTGGAGAATGTTGAGGATGTCATCGCCGACTTTGAGCAGGCATTAAATAGCGTCGATAATGAGTAAGAGCTATCTGCATCGGTCGCCCCTAACACTCGAATCGGGAGCTGTGCTTGCGGAGGTGGAGATAGCCTACGACACCTTCGGCGAGCTATCGCCCGAGCGAGATAATGTTATCTGGGTGTGCCACGCCCTTACCGCCAACTCGGATGTTGCCGACTGGTGGCCGCATACCGTTGAGCAGGGTCGCTTCTTGGACCCTTCGCGATACTTTGTGGTATGCGCCAACTTTCTCGGCTCACATTATGGTAGCACATCGCCGTTGAGCATCAACCCCTCGACGGGCGAGAAGTGGTACTACGACTTCCCGCGCTTCACGGTGCGCGATATGGTAAAGTGTCATCAACTCTTGGCTAAGCATCTTGGCATAGAGCGTGTTAAGTTGCTTATAGGTAGCTCTATCGGCGGTTTTCAGTGTATGGAGTGGGCTATTATGGAGCCCGACTTTGCGGAGCGCGTTGCACTTATCGCCACAACGACATATACCGAGCCGTGGGCCGCAGCCTTCAACGAGTCGCAGCGTATGGCGATACGCCTCGATAAGACGTGGGGCGAACGTCGTGATGATGCGGGCATCGACGGTATGGCTGTTGCACGTAGCATCGCGTTGATAAGCTACCGTGGTGGTGCTGCCTACAATGCTACGCAGCAGGAGACGCAGCGCTGGGAGGAGGCGTCGTTTGAGCGCCGCGCGCATAGCTATCAGCAGTATCAGGGCGAGAAGCTACGTCGCCGCTTTAACGCGATGTCGTATTATCGCCTAAGCGAGGCTGTCGATTCGCATAACATAGCGCGTGGCAGAGGCTCCATCGCGGCGGCATTGTCGCAAATCAAGGCACGTGCGTTGGTTGTTGCCATATCGTCCGATATACTCTTCCCTGTCGAGGCTCATCAGTCTCTTAGAGAGCATATTGCCGACGTGGAGTACCACCTCATCGAATCCGAGTTCGGACACGATGGCTTCCTTGTCGAACACGATAAGCTAAATAGTATTATTCAGAACTTTATGAACCGATAATAATCTTAAAACTTAACAATATGAAAACATTGAACATTGGTCTTTTTGGCTTCGGAAATGTGGGTCGAGGACTCTACGATGTGTTGCAGCGCATCGACTCGGACAATGTCCATATCAAGCGTATCTGTGTGCGCGATATAGCTAAGGAGCGCGGCGTGAAGGCAGAGTTCACGGCAGACCCCAACGACATCTTCGAGGATAAGGATATTAACCTTATCGTCGAGGTTATCGACGATGCAGATGCGGCATACGACATCGTTAAGCGCGCGCTGAAAAACCGTATTCCTGTGGTCTCGGGCAACAAGAAGATGCTCGGATACCATATCGTCGAGCTTATCGACTTGCAGGAGCAGTATAACACGCCGCTACTCTACGACGCCTCGGCGTGTGGTAGCATCCCCGTTATTCGCAACTTGGAGGAGTACTACGACAACGACCTGCTCTGCTCGGTTAAGGGTATTCTGAATGGCTCGTCGAACTTCATCCTCTCGAAGATTTTTAACGAGCATATGTCGTATAAGGATGCACTGAAACTCGCTCAGGATCTGGGCTTTGCCGAGAGCAACCCGACGCTCGACATCGACGGCTGGGACTCGCTCTTCAAGCTCATTATCATTACCGTTCACGCCTTTGGTATCTACGTCGCCCCCGACCAGATATTTACCTACGGCATCTCGACAATGAACGACTCGGATATACGCTTTGCACGCGAGAAGGATCGCCGCATCAAGCTTGTGGCGCACGTCGAGAAGTTCGATGATAGACTTATTATGTGTGTAATTCCGCAGCTTATCTCGCGCAATAAGTATATTTACAGCGTCGAGGATGAGTTCAACGGCGTGGTTATCAAGGGCTTGTTCTACGATAAGCAGTTTATGTTTGGTCGTGGTGCGGGTGGTCATCCCACTGGCTCGGCGGTGCTTAGCGATATTACAGCTTGTGCCTATAACTACCGTTACGAGTATAAGAAGCGCAACGACTCGGTACTGCCAATATATACCACCGACCACACCTTCCGCGTATATTTCCGCTATAAGACCGCCGAGCAGCGCAACCTACTGCACTTCTCGAAGGTCAGAGAGCAGTATTCATCGGAGGAGTACAACTATGTTGTCGGCGACGTTACCATCGCCAATCTCAAAGCACACCAGGAGGAGCTGCGCACGGCAGACTGCTTCGTGGCTGCATATCCTTTCGATTAATTAGAGGTATAGGCAACAAAAAGCCACGGACCCGAAGGGACTATCCTTTTTCAGCGGTGAATTGATTTTCACCGCTGAATTTATTATGGGGTGTTGTTTGTTTGGAAAATAAATTCTATATTTGTAGTAGCAAACGAATTATATAGATGATGAACGAAAGTTCAATATAAGGGTACACAAATACCCCTCCCATTTTATATGGGGGGGGTATTTTGCTGATATTCAGCGACTTGCAAATAGGGGATTTTAGAGAGATTAAGGAATTTAAGGATAATGTTATCTCTAAATTCTCTAAATTCCCTAAAAACGAGACAACGAACACAAAAAAACATAAAATTATGAAACGACTATTTCTACTTCTTGCCCTTTGTGGTATGGTCGCTGTCGGCTGTACCGAGGGCGGCGTTGATGACAACATCGACAATGGTGGCAACAACACCGAGCAGCCAGGCGAAGATGATGACAACACCGACAATGGTGGCAACAACACCGAGCAGCCAGGCGAAGATGATGACGATGAGAACAAGGAAGACGAGACTACCTTTATCACCGACAGCGAGGGTAATTTCGTTGTCGAGGCCGAGGGCGGCGAGGTGGTTGTTACCGTAACAACTGATATTGAATATAGCGTTGAGATTCCCGAGGAGGCTCAGTCGTGGTTGAGTGTTGCCGATACTCGCGCTATCCGTATGGAGAAGCTAACCTTTACTGTTGCTGACAATAATACTTTTGAGGAGCGTAGTGCAGATGTTGAGTTGGTTGATAGCGATGGTAAGTCGTTGCAGACCATCAATTTTACTCAGCTAGCAAAAGCTAACGTGATGGCTAATAACGAGATTTGGTACACAACCACCGATAATAAGAGAATTATTCCGCCCTCAACCGAGCCAACAGTATTCGGGGCATACTTTATCTCAAACACTTATAGCGATGGCAAGGGTGTACTTACGTTTGATGGCGAAATTACTAAAATAGGCAATGGTGCATTCAAAGATATTGGAAATCTCGCCTCTATCACCATTCCCGATAGCGTTAAATCGATAGGTAGTGAGGCATTCTGTAATTGCACCTCGCTGACAAGTATTACTATTGGCAAAGGTGTTACTTCAATTGGAAAAAATGCATTCTATGGTTGCACTGGCGAATTGATAGTAAATTGTAATATTCCAAGTGCATCAACGGTTGATTATGGTCCATTCTACGGCTCAAGGTTTACTCGGGTTACTATCGGCGACAGCGTTACTTCGATTGGAGATAGGGCATTCCCTGGTTGCTCCTCATTGACAAGTGTTACTATTCCCGATAGCGTTACTTCGATTGGAGATTCTGCATTCTCTGGTTGCACCTCGCTGACAAGTGTTACCATTGGCAATGGTGTTACTTCGATTGGAGAGTATGCATTCTATAATTGCACCTCGCTGACAAGTATAACAATCCCCGATAGCGTTGCTGAGATTGGAAGTTCTGCATTCAGTGGTTGCACCTCGCTGACAAGTGTTACCATTCCAGACAGCGTTACTTCGATTGGAAATAGTACATTCTCTGGTTGCTCTTCGCTGACAAGCATTACCATTCCCGACCGCGTTACTTCGATTGGTTATAGTGCATTCTCTGGTTGCACCTCGCTGACAAGTGTTACCATTCCCGACCGCGTTACTTCGATTGGTTATAGTGCATTCTCTGGTTGCGACTCGCTGACAAGCATTACCATTCCCGACCGCGTTACTTCGATTGGAATTTATGCATTCAGTTATTGCACCTCGCTGACAAGTGTTACTATTGGCAATGGCGTTACTTCGATTGGAGAATGTGCATTCTATCGTTGCACCTCGCTGACAAGTGTTACTATTGGCAAAGGTGTTACTTCAATTGGAAAAAATGCATTCTTTGGTTGCATCGGCGAATTGATAGTAAATTGTAATATTCCAAGTGCATCAACAGAAGAGTATGGTGCATTCTACAACACAGATTTCACCAAAGTTACTATCGGCGACAGCGTTACTAGGATTGGTAGTTATGCATTCAGTATATGCTCCTCGCTGACAAGTATCACTATTCCCGACAGCGTTACTGAGATTGGAGATATGGCATTCTATTATTGCACCTCGCTGACAAGTGTATATATAACTGATATCGCTGCTTGGTGTAATATTTCATTTGTCGACTCTTACTCAAATCCATTACGTTATGCAGAAAATCTATACCTAAATAATGAGTTGGTAACTGATTTGATAATCCCAGATGGTGTTACTTCGATTGGTTATAGTGCATTCCGTAATTGCACCTCGCTGACAAGTGTTACCATTCCCGACAGCGTTACTTCGATTGGAGTTTATGCATTCTATGATTGCACCTCGCTGACAAGTGTTACTATTGGCAATGGTGTTAAATCGATTGGTGGTAGTGCATTCTATGATTGCAACAAGCTGACAAGTATCACTATTCCTGATAGTGTAACGAAGATTGGAAAGTCTGCATTCTATGAATGCACCTCGCTAATGGATGTTTATTGCAAGCCAACAACTCCGCCAAGTGGATATTCGTGGATGTTTTATAATAATGCCTCGGGGCGCAAGATTTATGTGCCACGCAATTCTGTTAGTGCATATAAGGCGGCAAGCTTTTGGAGCGATTATGCCTCGGCTATTTTCGGCTACGACTTCTAACAACTGTAAATAATAATACAATAGTGGCGTATGTAGCAAACATCGTAGTTTGCGCATACGCCACCTTAGTTTATTCACAACGTATCTTCGAAAGATGCTTGATTTCAGTGCTTTACTTTCAAAAGCTTTATGTGCCTTTACATTCAGTTTTTTAGCTTAATTACGACCTCCGTGTGGTCTTCTATGTGGGATTTCGCAATTTTCGTAAAACCAAACACTGAAAAACAATCAGTTAAAAATTAAAAGCCACGGACCGTTCAGGTCTGTGGCTTTTTTTTTGGTGTGCCGTGGCATACCCTCTTTTACTACCAGTTGAGTATCTTCTTGAAGTCGTACTCCTCGGGGTTGGGCAGGTACTGCTTTGCTGCCTCGTAGTCCTCCTCGGTGATGTAGTGCATCAGATTGTCGATAACCTGGTGAATCTTGTCGGCGTTGATGTCCACCAAGCGGGGAGGAATCTTGCCAGTCTCGGGGTCCTGCAAATCTTTGAGGTAGAGAGGCGAAACGTAACCCTCCTGGCTGATATATACCATACAGCCAGTCTTACCCTCAGAGAAGAGCTTATATACGCCCATACCCAGCTGCGAGCAATATACCAAGTCGAAGGCGCAAGGGGTCTGGCAACGTACCTCGTAACCAATCTCTACGGGACGCGACTTAACCTTAACGCCGAGAGCCTTGCAGCGCTTCTCCAACAACGTATTAAACATCTCGGCCTTCGATACCTTGCCAAGTTCGGGGTGTCCGTGGTCGTCGTATGAGAAGTGTATGCCCGACTTCAAAATCTCCTCCTCATCCAGAGCGTGGAATACACCCTCCGATACCATTGCAGCACCGTAGTCCATACCCAAAATCTTACGCTTCACGATAGCCGAAACGATGAGGCTGATAATCTTGTCGATGGTAATCTTGGTCTTGTTGAACATCTCGGGGATGATAATCATAGGGTAGTGGCAAGCCGATGCAATGCCAAAAGCGAGGTGTCCTGCCGAGCGACCCATAGCAGCTACGACAAACCAGTTTGCCGAGGTGCGGGCATCGTTATATACCGCACGACCGATAACGGCACCTGCATTCTTTGCCGACTGGTAGCCGAAAGTGGGCATACCTGCGGGCAGAGGAAGGTCGTTGTCGATAGTCTTTGGAACGTGGATATTGGCAATAGGATACTGCTTCTTCTCCAAGAACTTAGCGATGCGGTTAGCTGTCGAAGCGGTGTCGTCGCCACCTACCGTAACGAGCAACTTGACGTTGTTCTGCTTGAAGAAGTCCAAGTTGAAATTCTTCTCGAAGTCCTCATCGGTGGGCTTGAAGCGGCTCATAGTAAGGTACGAACCACCCTGATTGAAGATGTAGTCCACGCGGAACATATCGAGGTCCTCGTAGCGGGGGTTGGGGTTGAAGAGTCCCGAGTAACCATAGTGCAAGCCAATCACACGATAACCCTTTGCCAAAAACGTCTTGGCAACACTGCCAACGACGGTGTTCATACCGGGGGCAGGACCGCCACCCGTGAGAATTGCAATAGCCTCTTTCATAATATATATATATTTAATGTTAATTAACCTCAATAGGTTGTGCAAAGATAATAAAAAAATTTAGGAAATGATAATATTTGCGACAAACTATTGCCTAATTTCTAAATTTGCACTACCTTTGTAAATAAATAAGTACTTAAATATGAAAACTGCCTCTATAAAAAGATTGATTTGTCTCGGGCTGTTTGCCGCGATGTCTCTCGATGCGGCCTTAGCGCAGCTACCCACAGATTCAGAGCCGTTTAATGGTATTGTTACCACGCTCGATGGCAAGGGTGTGAAGGTGCGTGTCGAGGTCTTGGGGCGCGATAAGCGCACGTTTGCCGATGGTCGAGGACGCTTCGGATTTACAGATATTGAGGCTGATGATACGCTACGTTTTATCTATAAGCGCGATACGGTAGATATTGCCGTGGCTGGGCGCCGTAGTATGCGTGTAAGGTGGGTTGCAGATGTCGAGCAGATACGCTCGGAGGAGGATGAGGAGCTTGCAAATACGGGCTTTGGCTATGTCAAGCGCCGCGAGAGTACGGACTTTACGTCGGGCATTTCGGGCGATAGGCTACGCGCTACGGGGTGCTATAACCTTTTGGATGCTATTATGATGTGCTACCCGAGCCTGAAACTTATCAATGGCGAGTTGTGCCTGCGTATGCCCACCTCGATAAATAGCTCGTCGGCGGTGTTGGTGCTGTGCGATGGTGTTGAGGTGCGCCCCGAGGCGATAAACATTAACGATGTTAAGAGCGTCGAGATACTCAAAGGCTCGAATATGTATGGCTTCCGCGGTGTCAATGGGGTAGTGCTGATTACCACCCTCTCGGCAGAGGATGTGTTGAAGCGTAAATAGGTGGGAATGAAGTGCCACCTGAGACAGGGAACAACCCATCTCAGTTGTTCTCAGTTGTTCTCAGTTGTTCTCAGCCGTTCTCAGCCGTTCTCAGCCGTGCGTGGCATCACCAAAGAAAGTACCACGGGATAGTACATAAAACGTACAGCCCGTGGTACTTTACTTTTAGGGATGTGCCGCAGATTGCGGCTTATCACAAGAAATTACTTTGTGCGTGCTATATAAGAGTTGTAACGCCACTTCGCATTCTCCTCTGCTGCCTCGAACAGCTGCTCCGCCTCTGCGGGGAACGCCTTCTGCAACGAGGTGTAGCGTACCTCCTTCATCAAGAAGTCGCGGAACTTCGACCAGTCTGGCTCCTTTGAGTCCATCACGAAGGGGTTCTTGCCCTCAGCTTCGAGCTGGGGGTTGTAGTGCCACAAGTGCCAGTAGCCACAAGCCACAGCCTGCTTGCCTACGGTCTGTGTGCGTGTCATACCACCCTTGATGCCGTGGTTGATACATGGTGCGTAGGCGATGATGAGCGACGGACCAGGATATGCCTCTGCCTCCTTCAATACCTGCATAAGCTGGGTCTGTGAAGCGCCGATAGATACCTGAGCTACATATACATAGCCGTATGTCATTGCGATAGCACCAATATCCTTCTTGCGGATGCGCTTACCTGCCGATGCGAATTTGGCAACAGCACCTACGGGGGTCGATTTCGACGACTGACCGCCAGTGTTAGAATATACCTCGGTATCGACGATAAGGATATTTACATCCTCACCCGATGCCAATACGTGATCTACACCGCCGAAGCCGATGTCATAGCCCCAGCCATCGCCACCGATAATCCACTGCGACTTCTTCACAAGCCAATCCTTGTATTCGAGGATTGTACGGCAGTAGTTGCAGTCGCAAGCCTCTACCATAGGCAGCAGACGCTCGGTAACCTCCTTAGAGCGTGCTGCAAGGTGGCGTGCGTCTATCCACTCCTGCATTGTCGCTTTCAGCTCCTCCGAGCAGCAGTTGCACTCGGCGATAGCCTTGGTCATCACATCCTCCAAGCCCTGACGTATCTTCTCTACACCGATGCGCATACCCAAGCCGAACTCGGCGTTGTCCTCGAAGAGTGAGTTTGCCCACGCGGGACCCTGACCTGTGGCATTTGTGCAGTAGGGTGTCGAGGGTGCCGAACCCGAGTAGATAGAGGTGCAGCCCGTGGCGTTAGCCACCATCATACGGTCGCCGAAGAGCTGAGTGATAGCCTTGATATAGGGAGTCTCGCCACAACCTGCACAAGCGCCCGAGAACTCAAATAGGGGCTGTGCAAACTGTAAGTTCTTAACCGACTTGGTCTTATCGACATACTCGTTGTATCCAACCTCCTTGGTAATCTTCTCCCAGTTCTGAGCCTCGTGCATCTGCTCCGAGAGAGGACGCATAACCAGAGCCTTCTCCTTAGCGGGACATACGTCCACGCAGTTGTTACAGCCCGTACAGTCGAGCGGCGACACCTGAATACGGAACTTGTAGGCCTTGGTCTCGCCCAAGCCCTGCTTCCACTCTACGCCCGATGCAGCAGCCTGCTCGTCGGTAGCGAGGAAGGGACGTATAGCAGCGTGGGGACATACATAAGCACACTGGTTGCACTGGATACAGTTCTCAATCTTCCACTCGGGGACATTTGTTGCGATGCCGCGCTTCTCGTATGCTGCAGTACCGTTATCCCAAGTGCCATCCTCTCTACCGTTGAATGCCGATACGGGGAGAAGGTCGCCCTTCAAAGCGTCGATAGGCTCGCAGACCTCGCGAACAAACTTCGGAAGCGACATATCTACCTTATGGCACTCTTCGCCACACTCTATTGCAGCCCATTCGGCGGGAACATCTACCTTAACGACGGCCTCACAGCCAGCATCTACTGCGGCATAGTTCATATTGACGATGTCCTCGCCCTTCTTGCCGTACGACTTGTAGATGGCCCTCTTCATCTCCTCGACAGCCTTCTCAATGGGGATGATGTCGGCAATCTTGAAGAATGCCGCCTGCATAATGGTATTGGTACGTGAGCCAAGACCAAGCTCCTCGGCAATCTTCGTTGCGTTGATGATGTAGAAGTTGATATTGTTCTTTGCTAAGTATATCTTCATATGTTTGGGCAGCGTGGCACACGTCGTCGCGGCGTCATTTACCGAGTTGAGCAGGAATGAGCCACCTCGCTTTAAGCCCTTCAATACGTCGTACTTCTCTACGTATGATGGTACGTGGCACGCAACGAAGTCGGGTGTCGTCACCAAGTAGGGCGATGTGATGGGCTTGTCGCCGAAACGAAGGTGCGACGATGTGTAGCCTCCCGACTTCTTCGAGTCGTACGAGAAGTATGCCTGACAATACTTGTCTGTCGAGCCACCGATAATCTTGATAGAGTTCTTATTAGCACCTACCGTACCGTCCGAGCCAAGTCCGAAGAATAGCGCCTCGAAAGTACCCTCCTTCGCCATCGAAATCTCCTCGCCTACGGGCAGCGATAGCATCGTTACGTCGTCGTTGATACCCACGGTAAAGTGGTTTTTGGGCGTAGCCGAAGCGAGGTTGTCGAATACTGCCAACATCTGTGCAGGTGTGGTGTCCTTCGACGAGAGACCGTAGCGGCCGCCGATAATCAGCGGGCGGCTCTCCACGTCGTAGAATACATCCTTTACGTCGAGCAACAGAGGCTCACCGTTTGAGCCAGGCTCCTTAGTGCGGTCCAAAACGCAGATGCGCTTCACGCTCTTAGGCAGTACGTCGAAGAGGTATTTTGCCGAGAAGGGACGATAGAGGTGTACGGTGATAACACCCACCTTGCGACCCTGTGCCGTGAGGTAATCCACGCACTCCTTGATGGTCTCGGTGATAGAACCCATAGCGATAATAATCTGCTCGGCATCCTTAGCACCATAGTATGTAAAGGGCTTGTACTGGCGACCTGTAATCTTCGATATCTCTGTCATACACTCGGCAACCATATCGGGTACTGCGTCGTAGAACTTGTTTGATGCCTCGCGTGTCTGGAAATATATGTCGGGGTTCTGTGCCGTACCGCGTGTTACGGGGTGTTCGGGGTTGAGTGCGCGCTGGCGGAACTGCTTCAATGCCTCGCGGTCGAACATCGCCGAGAGCGATGCCTCGTCGATAAGCTCAATCTTCTGTATCTCGTGAGAGGTGCGGAAGCCGTCGAAGAAGTGAACGAAGGGTATGCGAGCCTTCAACGCTACGATATGCGCTACGCCAGCAAGGTCCATAACCTCCTGTACTGACGATGTTGCGAGCATAGCAAAACCTGTCTGGCGTACTGCCATAACATCCTGGTGGTCGCCAAATATTGAGAGTGCCTGAGCTGCAAGCGCACGTGCCGACACGTGGAATACGCCTGGGAGCAACTCGCCAGCAATCTTATACATATTGGGTACCATGAGCAATAAGCCCTGCGATGCTGTAAATGTCGAGGTCAGCGCACCACTCTGCAACGAGCCGTGTACGGCGCCCGCAGCACCTGCCTCAGACTGCATCTCGACAACCTTAACGGTGTCGCCAAAGATGTTCTTTTTTCCCTGTGCCGACCACTCATCAACCAACTCTGCCATTGTCGATGAGGGTGTGATGGGATAGATGGCTGCCACCTCCGAGAACATATATGCGATATGAGCTGCGGCGTAGTTACCATCACAGGTAATAAATCTCTTCTCTGCCATATTCTTTCCTTTTAGATTATTGTTTCCAATCGTTGTTGTTGCGCCTTGTGAAATAGCCTCCCCAAAGGGGAGATTATGTCGCAACGTGAGTTTTGCGCAAAGTGTGCCAATGCAAATATAGCACCTTAAAATTGCAAAAACCGCTGCAAAGGTACATAATTCGAATGAAAAATCATAGAAATTTCGTTGTTAACTTTTTAACACTACGAAATGCTACTATTTAGGGCATTTAGAGGAGTGGTCAGATTGTTCTTTTTCTCGCATCGGAGAGTGTGTAATCAAGGCGCGCACGACACCTCGGGACGATGAGACCACAAGACCCTCTGAGTCCCAGCATACTCTGAGTCTCCTGAAAAACATAGTCGTTCTCAGTCGTTCTCAGCGCCCCATCCTAACCACCTCTAAACAAAATCATCCCGAGCGGTGTTGCTCGGGATGATTCTATTTATATATGCTTGTTACTTAATAACCAACGACATAGGAACGGCAGTTGCCTCAGGACCCTTTGCCTTGTTGTAGTACTCCTTCAACTCCTCAATAGTGCCTGTGTCGAGTACGCTTGGTGTTACGGCACAACGTGCCACGCCACCCTCGACGCCATTTGCATCCTTAGCATAAGCGTAGAGGAATGCCTCCTCGTCCCAGTTGCATACGTGGAAGCAGTAAGGCTCTTCGAGGTTGAGCGTCTCCCAGTAACCGCTGAAGAACCATACGGCGCGCCAGTCGGGGTAGTTGTTAGCATCTAAGCCGCCCTGTGTACCTAATACAGCGTAAACCTCCGATGCGCCTTCGTAGTTCGACGTCTTACTTACGATAATAGCGCGACCTGCTGTTGCACCAGCGCTGCCAAAGACCTCGCCTGCCTCCTCGTCGCCCGAGAAGGTGCCGACAACCTCTATTGTGGGGTTAATGTCGCAAGGCAAAATCGTTGTAGCCAAATTATCGAAGCGGTGTACCTTGGCTACAAGACCTGTGCTTGCGCGCATAACGAAGATAGCACCCATCACCTCGGTCTGGGGAGGTATATTGCCCACGCCCATCGACTTGTCTCCCGAGAAGAATATAGGCGACTCCTTCAATACGAGTTCATTGGTTACCATTGAAGGATTATCCTTATACTTGATAAGCATAAGCTGGTACTGCTGCTCGAACTGGCTGTGTATCTGGCTTATCAGACTCGCCTCGTAATCCTCGTCGTAAGCGTCAGAAAATGCGATGGTTGGATAGTAGTAAAGCTCATCAGATGTAGCCTTAATATCAAACGTAAAGCCGTAGGCGGTAATCTTATTTGCAGTCATTGTGAACTGACCATCCTCGACGGGCGCCTCGCCAGTGGTAAACGATGTGGTGCTAACCTCCGACTTTACATACAGGTCGTCGCCATCGAACTCAACAGCTGCTGCAAGACAGATATATTCGGTTAGAGCTTCAAGATTTTCGTGGGTTACCTTGCGATTGTTTTTCATAATCAGCTCCTCGCGTGCCTCCTCAGCGCTCTTTCCAGCAGCTGTGAGTGCCGCAACGGTATTGACGTAGTTCTCAGCAATAATCTCCTCGGGACTCTTGTCCGACGACGTGAGTTCTACATAGGCCATCTGAGGCATCACACAGTGATACCAATTAACGTCTCGGTTAGAAGGCTCTATGACCAACGTTACTTTGGTGTTCTCTACCGTAGTTTTGAAGTTAAAATTGCAGTCGATATACATAACTGCTGCGGTACGGAATGAACTCTTATGCAACTTTGATACAAGGGTGTTGTTCTGCTGTGTGAAGACCAAGAGGCTATAACCAGTGTTAATCTTCAAGCCTGTGATGACGTCGGTAACGTCGCCACGATGCGTGTAGTCGGCAAATGATACCTCCTCGCCAAGCGCTGCCACCAACTCAGCATCGGTGTCGTATGCAAGAGCCTTGCTATTCTCGCAAGCATATACCACGTAGTCAATGCTCTTGTCAGAGGGTTCTACACTGAAATTCACTGAGCTCTTATCTGAGCTGTTTACAGAGACCTTAAAGGTCAAATCGCTATTGCCTGGGGTCGGGTTCTTCTCCGAGCAAGCAACAAACATCATTGCTACTACTGCGAGCAACGACATCAACGAACTGAATCTTCTCATATCCAAATAATAGTTAAAAAATTTCGTTAATATTCTGTATATTAAGGGTTTGATATTGTAAAAAGCCCCTTGTTTCACAACTTTTTAAGTAGCTAAACAGCTATCAGTTTACAAATATAGCATATATTTGGTAAATGGCAAAATGTTGGAAACATATTTTTTTTTTGCTTGGCGTTGCTTGGTGTGATAAGGGGTCGATTGCGTCCCCTAACAAAAAATGCCGTCAATGGGACGTACGCCTTAGTACTACCCATCGACGGCATTTTTGCCGAGTGTAGCACTCGGCGCCCTTCTGACACCAAGCCCTTGTCGTGATAGCGGCGCATCTGCGGCACCAAGCTCGTTCGTCTGAATGGGGATGTACGCCCAAGTACACCCCCATCCAGTCATCTTTCGGGATAGCACCACATCTAACCCCTTCTGACAAAAATTTATCTCGCTTGGGGGCGTGGTGATAGCGCACAGCCACGCACAGCCACGCACTACTGAGAACGCCTGAGAACGCCTGAGAACGCCTGTGTTTTTCAGCAGTCTCGTAGTCCCGTAGTCCCGTAGTCTTGTTGTCTCGTTGTCTCGTTGTCCCGTTGTCCCGTGGTCTTGTTGGCGCGCTTCCCAGTCTTTCTCAGTCTTTCTCAGTCATTCCCAGTCAATCGCGAGCCTATCAGCTATTCCCTGCCGTTCCAAGTCTGTCGTTTTCTGCACCCCTGTAACACTCCTGCCCGACAGCGCACAAAATAGGAGACCTAAGGCTGTGCGACTACTCGACTACTATCCTCAGGTCTCCTGCTTTTAGCTTAGGGGCGGTTATTGCCCCCTATCACCCTAAATTGCTACTCCCACTCAATCGTGGCGGGTGGCTTCGACGAGATGTCATAGACTACTCGGTTTACGCCACGCACCTTATTTATAATCTCATTCGACAGACGCGCCAATATCTCGTAGGGTATATGTACCCAGTCGGCAGTCATACCATCCGTAGATGTTACGGCGCGCAGTGCCACGCAACGCTCGTATGTGCGCTCATCGCCCATAACGCCCACCGACTGCACGGGGAGCAGTATCGCTCCTGCCTGCCAAATCTTATCGTACCAGCCCGTCTCGCGAAGGATGTCGATATATATCTTATCGACGTTCTGCAATATCTCGACCTTCTCGCGTGTGATGTCGCCCAAGATGCGTATTGCAAGACCTGGACCAGGGAAGGGATGACGGCCGATAAGGCGCTCCGACATACCCATTGAGCGTCCTACGCGGCGCACCTCGTCCTTGAAGAGTAGGCGCAGGGGCTCAACAACCTTCAAGCCCATCTTCTCGGGCAGACCACCCACGTTGTGGTGCGACTTGATAACTACGGCGGTGCCGTTCACCTGTGCCGACTCCACTACATCGGGATATATAGTACCCTGACCGAGCCACTTTACGCCATCGAGCTTCTTTGCCTCCGCCTCGAAGACCTCGACAAAGTCTCTACCTATAATCTTACGCTTGGTCTCGGGGTCGCTGACACCCGCCAAGTCGCCGAGGAACTTATCCGACGCATCTACACCCTTGACGTTGAGACCCATGCCGCGGTACGACTCCAATACCTCCTCAAACTCGTTCTTGCGCAGCAAGCCCGAATCTACGAATATGCAGTATAGGTTCTCGCCAATGGCCTTGTGCAGCAATACGGCGGCAACCGACGAATCGACACCTCCCGATAGACCGAGTACCACACGGTCATCGCCGAGCTTGGCTTTAAGCTCTGCCACGGTACTCTCCACAAAGCTGTCTGCCGTCCACGACTGCGAGCAGCCGCAGATGCCAACAACGAAGTTTTCGAGCATCTGCTTGCCCTCCTCCGAGTGATATACCTCGGGGTGGAATTGTATGCCCCACGTCTGCTCATCGGCGATGCGATATGCAGCTACTGCGACATCCTCCGTAGAGGCGATAATATGGTAGTTGTCGGGTATTGTCGTTATAGTGTCGCCGTGCGACATCCACACCTGCGACTCGGGGCTGAGACCCTTCATCAGCGGGTCGTCGCCCTTGACCACCTGCATACGTGCGCGGCCATACTCTCTGCTGGGCGACGCCTCAACCTTGCCGCCGAAGAAGTGGGCGAGGTATTGTGCGCCGTAGCATACGCCGAGCAAAGGCAGCTTGCCCTTGATGGCGTCGAGGACGATGCGCGGCGCCTCAGCGTCGCGTACCGAGCGCGGTGACCCCGACATCACAACACCTCGTACCGAGGCATCGAGGGCGGGGACGTTGTTGAACGGGTGTATCTCGCAATATACCTGCATCTCGCGAATACGTCGTGCGATAAGCTGTGTGTACTGCGACCCGAAGTCGATGATTAATATCTTCTCTGTCATAATCTTGCCTTGTTGTTGGGAAGACGCCTACTCGCCACGTGAGTAGTTCGGCGTCTCGCTCGTGATGGTAATGTCGTGGGGGTGGTTCTCTGTAACGCCACTCGACGTGATACGGATGAAACGTGCCGTCTGCAACGTCTCGATGTCCTTAGCGCCGCAGTAGCCCATACCAGCGCGGATGCCACCTACGAGTTGATATACCGTCTCCGAGAGCTTACCTTTGAATGGTACACGACCTACAATGCCCTCGGGTACGAGCTTCATAATGTTGCCCTCCGACCCCTTCTGGAAGTAGCGGTCTGCCGAGCCTGCCTTCATAGCGTCAATAGAGCCCATACCGCGGTATGCCTTAAACTTACGGCCGTTGTAGATGATGGTCTCGCCAGGCGACTCCTCGACACCTGCAAACATCGAGCCTACCATAACGCAGTTGCCACCAGCTGCCAACGCCTTGACAATATCGCCCGAGTAGCGCAAGCCACCGTCTGCGATGATAGGTACACCCGCCTTCTTTGCCTCTGTTGAGGCGTCGTATATCGCCGATAGCTGCGGAACACCTACGCCAGCGATGATACGTGTAGTACATATTGAGCCAGGACCGATACCTACCTTGATGCCGTCAGCGCCATTCTCGATGAGGTACTTTGCTGCCTCGGCGGTTGCGATGTTGCCTACGACAACGTCCAACGACGGGTATGTCTGCTTGATTTGGCGCAACAGCCCCACAACACCCTTGGTATGGCCGTGTGCCGAGTCCAATACTACGGCATCCACCTCCTCGGCGACCAGTGCAGCAACGCGATCCATAGCATCGGGCGTGATGCCTATGCCCGCAGCCACTCTAAGGCGACCCTTGGCATCCTTGCAGGCGTTGGGGTTATCTTTGAGCTTGGTGATGTCGCGATAGGTGATAAGACCTACCAACTTGCCATTATCGTCCACCACGGGGAGCTTCTCAATCTTGTTGGCGAGGAGTACCTCGGCAGCGCTTTTGAGGTCGGTCTCGTGGGTGGTAACGATGTTGTCCTTGGTCATCACCTCCTCGATTTTACGCTCCATATCACTCTGGAAGCGCAAATCGCGGTTGGTTACGATGCCTATGAGCATACCCTTGTCATCGACTACGGGAATACCACCAATCTTGTTCTCCTGCATAAGTTGCAGGGCATCGCCCACGGTGTTGTCTTTGAGAATCGTTACGGGGTCATAAATCATACCGCTCTCGGCGCGTTTTACGCGGCGTACGTGTGCCGCTTGGGCTGCTATCGACATATTCTTGTGGATAACGCCGATACCACCCTCACGTGCTAAGGCGATAGCCAACGTTGCCTCAGTAACGGTGTCCATAGCAGCAGACACAATGGGTATGTTGAGTTGGATGTTTCGAGAGAATCGACCTACTGTCGATACCTCGCGAGGAAGAACCTCAGAATAGGCAGGTACGAGCAACACATCATCAAATGTGAGACCTGTTGTTTGTACCCTTTCATCGATAAAAGACATAGCAATCAGGTTTATTTGTATTATGTTGCTCACAAAAGTAAGCAAAATTTTTGACGTGCGCAACCTCGCGTCGCCATTTTTTCAACAAATTTTCATAAAGCTGAGAGCGTCGCTCGTCGATAATCTTTCGCGCGCTCGTGTAAGACGTTGAAAATAAGTCTTTTATTTTCCGATATTCCACTTCGGCGTTATCGACAAAAATAGTTCGAAGTTGATGCCTGGCATAGGGCGCGACAGCACCGAAAGATACTCCTCGTCGAAGAGGTTGTTTATGGCCAAGCGCAACGACAGGTCTGCCCATTTGGGCGCAAAGCGTTTTTCGAGCGATATGTTGCTCATAAAGTAGGTGGGTAGCTTGCCCGATAGCGATAGGTCGCCCGACGACATAGTATATCGCTCCGAGTAGTAGCACCACTTGTAGTTAAATGCCCACGTGCGCCAGCCGAGGCGTCCATTTACCGTCGCCGAAAGCTCGGGAACGTAGGGTAGCTGCTTGCCTACCGACTTGTCGGCGGGCGACATTGGCTCGCCCTCGTTTATCGACGGTGTCCACGAGAAGTTGCCGTCGAGGTCCAACTGCCAGTCGCGGGCGAGTGCTACGCTGAGGTTTGCTTTAAGCTCGATGCCGTAAGCGTGAACATCTTTAATATTGCGCGGCGAGAAGAAGCCTTTGGCTGTGGGTAGCCACAGTATCCAGTCGCTTATGTGTGAGTCGAACCACGTCGCTGAGCCCTCCAAGCGATATACACCCTCTCTGCCTACGGCAAACGAGAGTCCAGCGTCGTATGTCCAGCCGCTCTCCTTGCGTAGGTCGGGGTTGCCGCCTGGCAGAAAGTATAGGTCGTTGAGCGTCGGGAAGCGGAAGTTGCGCGATACGGAGGCCTTGGCAACGATATTGCCGCGCTCCGATATCACCCCATCGACAAATAGGGCGGGGATAATCGGCGTCCACTCCTTGCCAAATAGCTCCTCGCGTAGCACTAATGAGACGCCGAGACGCTCTATTGGACGCCACTTTGCCGAGACGCTACCTGCAAGCTCGATACGTGCCTGTTTATAGCCCACAATGCCCTTGTTGCCATCTTGGAGGATTATGTTTTTGTCGCGGCTCTCGACGAAGTGTTGATGTGCTGCGAGTGAGGCTGTGAAGAGCCACTTGTTGCCAATGTAGTACTCGCCATCGGCACTGGCATAGAGCGTGTTAATCTTGCTGCGTGAGCGCGTCATCGTAGTCATTATGCCGTTGCCAGGGTCTCTCTTATAGTCGTACGCCATCCAGGTATGTATGTAGCCGCCACGTGCCGCAATTTTGTAGTTGTTGCGCAGATGGTCCCACGACAGCACCGCACGTAGTGTCTGCTCGCGTTGTCGGTTGTCGAAGTCGCGCTCGTCGGAGAAGTCGGTAGTGAGCATCGCTAACTCGCGATTGGAGTTTATATACCACGCGTTGAGACCCAGTCGGTCATTGTTTTTGAGCGTGTAGTATAGCTCTTGTAGCAGGTGAAAATCGCGGTACGCTCCACTGCGGTTACGCTCCTCGGGGTAGTACTGCGAGACGATGTTCATCTGCTCATCATAGACGTTTATCTTCTTATCGTAGTTGGTGTATTTGTAGTTGTTTGACGAGGTGGCAAGCGAGGCACGTGTCGATACTTGCCAGCGGTCGTTGCCATAGCCCAGGCGCAGAAACTCGTCGAAGGTCCAAAACGAGCCTACGCCTTGAACGTATTGTAGCTCGAAGCCGCTGTTTGATGCCGAGCGGCTCTCTAACTTCACGGCGCCACCCAAGCCTCCGCCCGTCTCCGTCACGGACGAGGTGCCGTGCAGCAGCGATGCCCCGTCAATAAAGTAGGATGGTATCATCGAGAAGTCGGTCATACCGAGCATCGGGTTGTTGATGCGCATACCGTTCCACGTTACCTGCGTATGCGAGGGCGATGTGCCGCGAAATGCCACCGTCGAGAGTGTTGCACGACCGTAACTCTTGACAAATATCGACGAGTTGAAACTCAGCACGTCTGCCATCGAGAGGGCGATACTCTCTTTGAGTGCCAACGAGTCGAACGTGGTCTGTTGCACGCCAATCTCCTTTATGGGACGCTGTCCCACCACCGATACGCCCTCAATATCTACGAAGTGTTCGCCGTCGCGGTAGCTGTAAGCACGTTGCCCCTCCTGCGCACTAAGTTGTGGGCAGTATAACACTATGCCAAGTAGCAGTATGGCGGTCAGGCGTCGCATCTCTATTTCCAGCAGAAGGCACCCGGGATGATGCCAACGTAAAATTCGTCAATAAGCTCTCCCGCAGCCGAATAGCGATATATCTTGCCCTGCTGCTGATAGTCTATCGCGTCGGCAATGTATATATCCTCGGTGCGTGGGTCTATCGTAAGACCGTAGTATATCGTTCCACGGCTCTCAATCTTCGGACGTACGGGTAGTGTTTGGCTATCAACGCTCATAGCCCATACGTCGTCGTTGAGCCAATAGAGCGTGTCGCCCCTGCCGTTGAGCTGTATCTCGGAGGGCGACTCCCCCATTCGGAAGCGCCACTCGCCGAGGATGGTCATCGTCGCAGGGTCTATGCAGTAGAGCTTCGCCGCCTCGTAGCCGTAGGGCGAGCCCGAATAGCCGCCGTCCGTTATGCTCCATAGTCGCCCCTTGTAGTCCGCCACGAGCGATGTGGGCTGTATGCCTACCTCCACCTCGCCAACTACCTCGTCTGTACGGGTGTCGATTTTGAGGATACGGTTTTGGTACGACCAACAGTTCACATATACGTAGTCGCCAAGCAGCACCATCTGCTCTGTCGAGCCCTGCTCCATCGTCATATTGGGGCAGGTTATGCTGCCCGTAATCTGGTAGCTCTTGGGGTTTATGATGAATATGCGGTTATCCCATATCTGCGATACGT
This sequence comes from Alistipes sp., assembly GCA_017416915.1. Classification (GTDB taxonomy): domain Bacteria; phylum Bacteroidota; class Bacteroidia; order Bacteroidales; family Rikenellaceae; genus Alistipes. Next base: position 141,952 of record JAFQAN010000005.1, read on the forward strand.
ACGCCTTCTCGTCCGATATGAAGAGCATATAACGTGGCGACGTAAAGCCCGTTATGCGCCCCTTCTCGCGGAAGGTGTCGAGGTCTATCTCGAAGACTACGTGCGAGTTGTTTACCACCACCCAGCCGCTGCCTCGGTGTATGGTCATCGACTGCGCTACATCGCCGAGTTTCATCGCGTTGGCGCGGTAGAATATCTCGTTCTCGACGTGGTGTGTCGTGGGGTTGTAGTAGGATAGCGTGGCGTTGCCGTATTGGAAGTTGCCCTCGTTGCAGATGAACAACCCCTCGCCCGAAGCCTCGAACTGCTCCTCCGTGCCATACTCCCACTTCATACAACCCGTTATGAGTAGCACGACGCAGATAGCGATGTATGTGTGTAGTCGCCTCATTAGCTCTTTCTTGATTTATAGTCGGCAGTCGTAGATACCAAATACTTCGGTCGATAACTCTCCCACCCAGCCGCTCTTAGCCTGTACGGCGCACTGCACCCTTACAAAGTCGATATGGCTAAGTTTGATGGGCTTCCCCTCGCAGTCTATGGCGTTTGCGATGTCGAAGCCGTTGGGCTTACCCTCGCCCTCGCCCGTGGCGTTGGCGTCGAGAAGGTCTATTGAGGAGTAGTTGTCGGCATATCCCCAGTTGTAGGGTGGTTGTATCCACATCGCGCCATTGCCCGACTTATCGTAGTTGCGCGCTTCGAGGCGTGTGCCACGCAGCGTGTAGCTATCCTCTGCAATCCACGCGGGGTAGTAGCTATCCTGCGGGTGGAACTCTTTGAGGTAGTCTATCTCGCCCGTGTTGCCGAGGTTGTCGCGCCATAGCACCGACATAGCATCTCCCGCAGGGCGGAAGTAGGTTACCTCGTAGTCGGCGATAGTGCTTGCTAAGCCGCTCTCCGAGCCGACAAGCTCGTACCACGTGTCGTCAGCCTCGCCGTTGCCGTTCTCGTCCTGCATCACCCATACTACGCCTGGCTCGGATGATGAGTCGAACGAGTTACCCACGATGGCAAAGTCGTACCCCTCGCCCTCGACGATGCTGTGGTCGAAGGCGACGATAATCTCGCCGCCGAAGGCTCCAAGCGAGACGAACTTACCCTCCGTGAGGCGACGTTCGGCGTATGCTATGGCGGCCTCGGTGGTAAGCTCCGAGCCATCGAAGCCCGAGGTCTTGGTGTCGTTGATAAACTGCCCAGGCGCGGGAGTGTAGCCAACCACAGCGCTGCACTCGGCTATGGATGTGGCTGTTGCGGGGCGTAGGTAGGCATCTTCGTTGTAGGCACGAACGATAAATTCGTGGGTTATGGAGAGCGACTCCCCGCCACGTATGGTCGATATTGTGCCACGTACGATGTGTGCGCCCTCGTAGGTGGGCGTGTATATGAACTCAGGGCTGCTGCCTGTGCCGTTGTCCGATGTCCAGCAGTATGATACATCTTTGCTATACTCGGTGGGACGTATGCGTAGCTTGCGTCCTACGACGGTATGTATTTCAAGGCTCTCGAACTCCCAGCATAGAGGCATATCCTCCGCGCTGATAACCGTAACGATGAAGCTGCTCTCTGCCTCGCCATCGTCGTTCTTTGCTCGCGCCGTAATTGTATATTCGCCAAGCTCCACACCCTCGAAGTGGTAGCTGGTGCCGCCATCTTGCACCTTCTGCTCATCTACAAGCCACTCCACGGTGGTAGGTATCGAACACTGACTAACCTGCGCCTCGATGCGTAGCGATGTGCCTACGGCGATGGTCGCGGGGTTGTTGATAATCTTTATTACGGGGCGCTCCAAGTCGAGAATATCGACACGTAGCTCCTCGCTGTCGCTGCCGTTAGGCGATGTTACCGTCAGCGTGATATACACCGTGCCTATCTCGTTGGAGGTGTAGCGTAGCTCGGCACTCGGCGTGGTCCACTCCTCGCCGCGTGATGTTCGCCATAGGTACTGCGCACCTTCGCTATTCTCGACATTGAGCGATATAAGCAGTTCGTGACCCACCTTCACTTGGTAGATGCCTCCATCGGCTGCAAGCTCTATCTCGGGAGGAAAATCGGTGGTAATCACCTCGTCGCGGTTACACGACGAGGCAATCAACACCACACTTAAAATCAAAAACTCTAAAACTCTTATCATTATCTCTATCTAAAACACTTATTTCTCGAAGCGTACCGCAATATCGTCGTAGGCGAAGTAGGCGGGGCAGTTCAAACCGTAGCTTCCCGACTGGTCCTCCGATGCAGCGAAGTTAAAGGCGACCTTCGCTACCTTGCCAAGCGGCGATAGGTCCCACTTCTGCCACTCGGTGATGCACTCTCCATTCTCACACAACATAAACTCCACCGAGCCAGTCTCCTCCTCGGCGCTGTTGTAGCCGTAGGCGATAACCTTAACGAAAGTATCTGCCGTTGCAGGGGCGTTGAAGCCGTCGCCATACGTCAGCGAGTTGAGCAGGTAGCAGGTGTTCGTAACCCACATATGGTCAATTACACGCTCCACGCCATCGGCAAATTCGAGCGTTTGGAGCGATGAGTCGTAAATCTGGGAGTTGAAGAAGTCGCTATATCCGTTGTGAATGGCAAAGTTTGACGAGAGGTTGTGTCCGCCAATGGGGTTTGCCAACTGCAACTCGTACCATCCGTTGTAGCCGTCGGGAATGGTCTCGTAATCCTCTATGACGTAGTTTGATATGGCGTGTCCGCCGCCCCAATAGGGCGTTGTGAATTGGTGAAAAAGCTCGGTGTTGCCCTCGTCGTACCAATAATATATATCCTCGCCGTAGTTGTTGTAGAGCAATGCGCCGCCATACTGCATATCGTCGATAAGGTCCGACCACGTCGTAATCTCTACACCCGCATAGTCCAACGAGTAGGGTGTGAAACACGTGGTGTCGTCCTCGAATGTGAGTACACGCAGCGTGTAGTCCAACTCCTCCTCTTGGCTATCTGTTGCCTTTTGTAGCCTGATTGTGCGACCGTCGGTAAGCGTTATTATAACCTCGGTGTCGCTCTCCTCGATTGATGCAAATAGCGAATCGCCGTCAGCCCCATTTACGCCGTCCTTGCCGTCTTTGCCGTCAGCGCCGTCTTTGCCGTCAGCGCCATCTTTGCCGTCAGCACCATCCTTGCCGTCAGCGCCATCCCTGCCGTGGTTGATGGTTGCCGTTGAGCCGTCGTCGAAGATAAGCGTAATGGAGTCGTCGTCCTCTTCGATAGCGACGATGCTTTTACCATTGTTAAGTGCATCGAGTAGTGCCGTGAGAGTCTCGATGTCTGAGCTGTTCTGCTCGATTTGCTCTTCAAGCTCATCGAAACGCTGCCATACGGGGTCGTCGTCATACGAGCAACCTCCGAGTGTCGCAAGTGCAACCATTGCACCTGCAACGCCAAGTAAATACTTTTTCATAGTCTTGTGTATTAGGTTAAAAATGTGTCGTTCGCCGCAACATTTACCCATAACGAGACTATGCCACACAGAGCCTTCGACATCAGCTGCTGCACGATGCCGACAGATACACCTATACGATGCCCATATAGTCGCTCTTTGCCTCATAATATCTACCCGATTAAACAATCAAGTCGCAGACTGCCCATTCGCCGCAGGCATAATCTCGTTATAAACGCTTGGCAGGTCTTCTGACTTATTCCTGTTTGCGAAGCCTTCCCAGGGTATCTCCCCAGTGGCTAAATGAGTGATATCGCAAACTGTTCGAGGAACTTACAGCAGCGGGAACTGTTCGGGATTTGCACCCGATTCCCTTTTAATTTCGATGAGGAAGCACTCCTCCGAAAACCAATGCTGATGCAAAGGTAGCACAAAAAATTTTATTTTCCAAATTTTTCTTGGCGTGATAGTGGCGCATCTACTTCCGCTAACGAATTATCTCGCCAATGGGCAGTACGCCTTAGTACAGCCCATCGACTCGAAATTCGCCGAGCGTTGTATCTGCACCACTCTGACGCCAAGATGCCACGCACAGCCACGCACAGCCACGCACAGCTGAGAACGCCTGAGAACGCCTGAGAACGCCTGTGTTTTAGGGGTCCCGTGGTCCCGTGGTCTCGTTGTCTCGTTGTCTCGTTGTCTCGTGGTCCCGTCGTCTCGCAGTCCCGTCGTCTCGCAGTCCCGTCGTCCCGCAGTCCCGTCGTCCCGTCGTCTCGTGTAATGCAAAAAAAAAGCAGTGCCGCCCATAGGTCAGCACTGCTCATCATCGAGGGTTACATATTTATTATATTAATACTCCTGCTCCTGCTCCACGCTCCAATTAATACTCCAACATACCCCCTCCTCTAAATTTTTGGCAGACTATTTTTGCTCTGCCTGCTCTGACTGCTCAGTCTGCTGCTTATTGCTGCGGTCGTAGATGAAGCGGCGAATCTTCTTCGTCGGCGTCTTCTCGAACTCTCCCTCGTTATCCACGACCTTGGTAATCTTCGAGAAACGGTTTACCTTCGAATTGACATACTCCATCACGTCGCGCTTAACCTCCTCCATTTTGAGGCTAAGCTGCTCCTTGCTCACAGCCATCTTATGCTTGAACTCGTCGTAGTACTCCTCCAACGCCGAGGTGTCGAAGTGTACCAACGCGATGAGCTTGCCATCCTCCTCGGTAACTACCGACTCGGCAACAAAGCGGTTGCTGTTGAGTACCTCCTCAATGTCCTCGGGGTAGATGTTCTCGCCGCTGGGTCCTACAATCATATTCTTCAAGCGGCCCTTGATGTATATCCAGCCGTCGCTATCCATCGAGCCGAGGTCGCCTGTGCGGAACCATCCATCGTCGGTAAATACCGCCTTGGTAGCCTCCTCGTTTTTGTAGTATCCGACCATACAGCAGGGGGTCTTAACGACAATCTCGCCCTGATGTGTCGCGGGGTTGATGTCGTCGAGGCGTATCTCGACGCCTTGTAGCGCAGGACCTGTCGAGCCGATGCGTACCATCTTGCCCACAGCACCTGCCACCAACGGAGCGGTCTCGGTGAGACCGTAGCCGATGCCGTAGTTGAACTTAGCATCGTAGAGGAACTGCTCTGCCTCCGAGTCGAACTTCGCACCGCCGATAGCGAAGAGGCGAATACGACCACCAAAAAGCTTTTTGAGCTGCTTGCCTGCCACCTTATGCAACAGCTTCTGCGACCAGCGCCAGCCGTAGAGCTTGCGTAGCACGACATTCTTCTCGAAGGTGGGGCGCACCTTGCCGCGATATATCTTCTCCATAATGAGCGGCACAGAGGCGATAACCGTAGGACGTACCTGTGCCAGGGCGGGCATAAGTGCCGAGGCGGTAGGTGGACGGTCCATATAGAAGATGTGTGCGCCGCGCGAGAAGGGGTAAATCATACCGAGCGTACACTCGTAGGTGTGCGACAGCGGCAAGATAGAGAGTAGCACATCCTCCTCGTTGTAATCAAACAGCGGAGGGATGACGGTCATCTGCATCGCAATATTGTAGTGGGTAAGCATCACACCCTTGGGCTTCGATGTTGTGCCTGAGGTGTAGATGATTGCCGCAAGGTCGTCGGGTTGCGGTATCGCCGCTTCGGCACGCTCCGTAACGCGCTGCGATATGACGTTTAGACCTTTGGTACGTATTACGATGTTTAGTCGTTCGATTGTAGCCTTCGAAAGCTTGGTGTAGAGCTTGTCCGAAACAAGTATCGCCTTTGCCTCGGAGTGCTGGATGATAAGGTCGAGTTCCTCGCCCGTGAAGTCGGGGAGGATAGGCACAGCAATCATACCCGCCGTGGTAACGGCAAAGTACGACACGCCCCAGTTGGGCATACTGCTACTTAGAATCGCCACCTTGTCGCCAGCACCTACGCCCGCGTTGAGGAGCAAATCCTTCACCTTCTCGACTCTTTCACCAACCTCCTTGTACGAAACGTCCTCGCCACCAATCATCGAAAAGGCGATGCGTGACGAGAACTTGTCGATACTGTTTTTGACAATCTCATAAAGGGTGTTAAACTTCATGACAAAAAGAGTTTGTGGTTAATAAAATCCATACAAATCGGGTGCAAGTTACCAATTATTTATTAAAATTTGTTAATTTTGGCACAAAATATTTTCAATGATTAGCCGAAATCTTATAACGAATGTCGCCAAAGAGGTGGGTTTTGACCTTGTCGGAGTGGTACGTGCCGAGGCTATGCCCGAGCTGCGTAACCGCTTTGAGGAGTGGTTGTTAGAGGGTAACCAATCGACCCTCGCATACCTCGAACGGAATGTCGATAAACGCTTCGACCAACGCCTCTTGGTTGAGGGCGTACGAAGTGTTGTTGTTTGTGCTGTTTCGTACCTGTCGCCCCTGTCGCGAGGCTATGGCGATAGCGATGTGCCTAAGGTCGCGTCGTATGCCGTAGCAAAAGACTATCATCGCCAAATTAAGCAGATGCTCTCGGAGCTTGCCGAGCGCCTTTGTCAGGCTGCTCCGACGTTGCGCTATCGAGCCTTTACCGACTCTGCGCCAGTGGCGGAGAAGAGCCTCGCTGTCAAGGCGGGATTAGGATGGATAGGTCGTAATTCTCTGCTTGTTACGCCCGATTTCGGCTCTATGGTGTTACTGGGCGAACTCTTCATTAGCGAGCAGAGCGACGCCTATGATGAGCCGATGCAGGATGGCGGCTGTGGTAGTTGTCGAGCCTGTGTTGCGGCGTGTCCAAATAGTGCAATTTTGGACTATCGAGCCATAGATGCGCGACGCTGCATATCGCGTCTTACAATCGAACGTGCCGACGAGGAGGATGCTCTGCCGTTGCACGGGTGGATTTTTGGCTGCGATATGTGCCAATCTGTCTGCCCCTACAACCGCCGTGCGCCGCTACATCGCAACCCCCGCTTCGATGCTGTCTTCGACCCGTTGTCGCTCGATAGGGCTGCGTGGCAGGCGATGAGCGAGGAGGAGTTTGAGGCGTTGGCGGGCGCGACACCCCTTACCCGAAGTGGTCTTGAAAGGCTCAAATCGAATATCAACAAGTAGCGAAATTGCAACTTTTGGCATAAAAATCGTCGTGCTGCATAAAATTCCTCGACTTTCTGTCGTTTATACTCCCAAATATTATTATATTTGCAGGATAATTTTAATGCACGATGAACAAACAATTCAAACTTTGGAATAATATCGCTGGCTGGGCAGTCTTTGTCGTGGCTACAACCTCCTATCTTTTGACGATGGAGCCTACGACAAGTTTGTGGGATTGCAGTGAGTTTATAGCTACCTCGTATAAGCTCGAAGTGGGACACCCCCCAGGGGCGCCGCTCTTTATGATGTTGGCGCGCTTGGCGTCGCTGTTAGCACCCTCGCCCGAGTATGTGCCGATGATGATTAACGCGATGAACTCTATCGCCAGCGGTTTCTGTATCCTCTTCCTCTTCTGGACTATCACGCACCTCTCTCGACGTATCTTTACCCGTGAGGGCAAGGAAATGAGCGTAGCACAATCGGTGCTGGTGCTTGGTGCAGGTGCTGTTGGTGCGCTATCGTATGCCTATACCGACACCTTCTGGTTTTCGGCTGTCGAGGGCGAGGTGTATGCCCTCTCGTCGATGTTCACGGCGTTGGTGGTGTGGCTTATGTTGAAGTGGGAGGAGAACGCCGACCGTCCTACGGCGATGCGCTGGATAATACTTATCGCCTACCTTATGGGTCTGTCGATAGGTGTCCATATCCTTAACCTGCTCACTATCCCCGCGTTGGTGATGATATACTTCTTCCGCCGTTACGAGATGCGCTCTGTCGGGGAGTATTTTTGGCGTATATGCCTCGCGCTGGTGGTCTCGCTCCTTATCTTGGGCGTCATCAACGGTCTTATCATCCCCTACACGGTGGCTGTGGGTGCTGCATTTGATACCTTTGCGGTAAATACATTGGGTATGCCTACCAACTCGGGTATGCTGCTCTTTATCGCCATTGTGTCGGTGGCGTTGAGTCTTCTTATTATGTTCTCGCACCGTCGTAAGTTGCGCCTGCTGAATGTCGTGGTACTCGCCGTAACGGTGATACTCATAGGCTTTGCGTCGTATGCCTCGGTAACCATACGCGCCAACGCCAACCCGCCTATGAACTCGAATAACCCCTCAAATCCGCATATGCTGCTCAGTATGCTTAACCGCGACCAGTACGGCAACCGCCCGCTGTTGTGGGGTCCATACTACTCGTCGCAGCCACTTCCGACGGTAGATTACAACTACACTCAGGCGGATGAGGCGTATGTCGATTTCGTTGCGGACGAGGATGGCTACACGCCTACCGAGACGGTCGAAAATAAGACTATGACGTGGTTTAACCCCGCGACCAAGCAGTATGAGGAGCGCGTCATCTTCGATAACTACCAATATCCGTCGGAGGCTATGCACCTCTTCCCGCGTATGTGGAACTACTCGCGCCGTGAGGGGTATGCCCCCTATGTTGAGGGTGCTGAGCCTACTTTCGGTGAGGATGTAGGCTACTTCTTTGGCTACCAGATGGGTGATATGTTCTGGCGCTACTTTATGTGGAACTTTGTGGGACGTCAGGATGATGTGCAGTTGGAGAAGGATGAAAATGGTCTCTACTTGCACGGCGGATGGTTGTCGGGCATCGGCTTTATCGACGAGTACTTCACTGGTCCGCAGGATAAGTTGCCGAGTACGATGGCTAATAATCCTGCCCGCAACACCTACTTCTTCCTGCCGCTGCTGCTCGGTCTGATGGGTCTTATCTATCAGCTCAACCGCGACTGGCGCAACTGGATAGTGGTGATGCTGCTCTTTGTGATGATGGGTATTGCACTGGTTGTATATTTTAATACCGCACCCAACGAGCCTCGTGAGCGTGATTACGTCTATGCAGGTGCCTTCTACGCCTTCTGCATCTGGCTGGGCTTGGGTGTGCTTGCCATTGGCGACCTGTTGCACTCGGCGCTATCGCTCTTGGGCCGTATCACACCACGTCGTGCCACCATCGCCTCGTCTGTGGCGCTGTTTCTTGCGTCGAGTGTCCCTGTGGTGCTTGCCGCCGAGAACTGGGATGACCACGACCGCTCGGGACGCTATATGGCGCGCGACATTGGCTGGAACTACTTGCAGACAGCACCCGAGAATGCCATCATCATCAACTTTGGCGATAACGACACCTTCCCGCTGTGGTATTGTCAGGAGGTCGAGGGCATACGTCCCGATGTGCGTGTTATGAACTCGTCGTACTTGGGTGGCGAGTGGTATGTCGATGAGATGAAGATTGCGGCAAACGATGCCGAGGCGGTACCCTTTACCATCCCCGCTACGAAGTATAGCTTTGTGAACGACTGGGCGCTTGTCGCCAACGTTGTCGATGTCCTCGACACGCAGGAGGCGCGTACGCTGAGCCGTGCAAAACGCTACATCGAGAATAGCTCACGCTATTCGATAAGCTACAAAGATGGCAATGGCGCAACGCAGCGACTATCGTTGAACTATGCCGAGTGTAACTCGCTGCTGTCGGAGTGTGCCTCGACTATCGACCGTGTAGAGCCAATCTTGCAGGAGTATCTCGATAGTGGCGCAGAGCCAGACGCGCAGTTTATGAGGCTCTATGCCGAGTTGGAGGGGGCTTATAACCTCTACGACGCCATAGTGCAGAATGCCAACTTTATGGAGGACTACGCCCTTATCGACGAGTACTATAACCTCAACGACGCGATAACCGCCGCTGAGCTTAACCTGAGCGATGCTATACGTCTGTTCATCTCCGACGAGCCGATGACTCTCGTTATCAACGATGGCCGTATGTGTCTGCTTGCCGAGGGTCAGAGCATCGCCGCAGAGGATAAGGCTGAGGACTACCGAATGGTGGGTAAGTTGCGCCCCAAGATGAATAGCTATATCGACGGTATGGATGTGGACTACATCCTCGGCGCTGCGAAGTACTATATCGACGTGGATAAGGATGCTGCCATTGCCGCAGGCATCGTCGATGAGTCGGAGCGCGACATCCTCGCCGACAAGGTCTATATCAAAATAGACAAGAGTGTGTTGTCGAAGGACCATCTGCTTATGCTCGACCTGTTTGCCAACTTCAAGTGGCAACGTCCGATAGCCTTCACGCAGTCGCACCTGATGCAGGACTATGGCATTATCGACTATGCACGTTTCGACGGCTACTGCTACGCCTTTGTGCCAGTTAAGACGACATATTCGCGTGGCTCAGATGTGGGTTATATGCGTATCGACGACCTCTACCCACTCTTTATGGGCGAGCAGATGGAGGACTCGGTGCATAAGCCCTTGCGCTATGGCAACCTCGCTGACCCGAGCGTAAATGTAGATTACTTCTACCGCTACAACCTCTCGGCGTCGCGCGCCCGCGATAACTTTGCCCGTGTGGCGTTGGGCTTCATACGCCGTAACGGTGCCGACGACCTGCAAAAGGCTGAGGCGCTGCTCGATAGAGGCTTGACGGTGCTGCCTCCCTCGAATGTGGGATATACGCATACGGCTACGTTGGGCTATCTGCGTGGCTACTACGGCATCGCCACGACACACCTCGCCTCGGCAACACTCTACTTGGAGGAGGCCATATCGCTACTCGACGAGCTGCTCGGCACTACAACCGAGGTGGAGCATACGGGCGATAACTTTGCCTACTTCTACGACCTGTCATCACGCGCCGAGGAGCTTGTGGCAACGGCAAACCATCGTGGCATCGACATCATCGAGCCGATGCGCCTACTGTCGCTCAGCGACGAGGAGTTCGACGCTGCCGACGCCACCTACCGCAAGGGCGATAAGCTTGCGGCGGAGTATATCCGCGAACGTGGCGAGTGGGTCGAGTACTACCTGCAATATGCCACACGTGAGGCGTTCACGCTGACCATCAGCGACGACCTGTTCAACACCGTGCAGGATATTATCGACGTGCTTGATATTTCGGAGAGCGCTGCGGGTAGCTACCATTGGGTTGCCAATATGGACCGCACCTCGCCGCTTATCGAGAATCAGCTCTCGTTTGACGATATGATGAGCCGCTATATCGACGCCTTGTCGCGTGTTACGCCCACCGACTCTACCGACCCGCGTATGGAGGGGTTGGTGTCGCACATAAGCCTCTTGGTGGACGTCTATGAGACGATGCCCGTCGAGCAGAGTGTGATGTACCAAATCGAGGAGTACTGCGCACGTCAAGAGGTCGCCGATGTGGTGTACTCGCTCTACCAATAACCAAATAAGCGAATGAAGATTAACGAAATATAACACTATGAAGACAATCACTTTGTATAACACGCTCACACGTCGCAAGGAGACGTTTGAGCCCATCAACGAGGAGCATGTGGGTATGTACGTCTGCGGACCTACGGTCTATGGCGACCCGCACCTCGGTCACGCCCGCCCAGCAGTAACCTTCGACCTGCTGTTTCGCTACTTGCAGTCGTTGGGCTACAAGGTGCGCTATGTGCGTAACATTACGGATGTAGGACACCTCGAACACGATGCCGATGAGGGTGAGGATAAGATTGCCAAGAAGGCGCGCTTGGAGCAGTTGGAGCCTATGGAGATAGCCCACTACTACACCGAGCGTTACCACGCCGCAATGCGTGAGTTGGGCGTGTTGTCGCCCTCGATAGAGCCTCACGCTTCGGGACATATCATCGAGCAGATAGAGATGGTTAAGCGCATCCTCGACGCGGGATATGCCTATGAGTCTAATGGCTCGATATACTTCGATGTCGAGAAGTATAACCGCGACTACCACTACGGTCGTCTGTCGGGACGTAACCTCGATGACATCGTTACCAACACCCGCGAGCTTGACGGTCAGAGCGACAAGCACCACTCTTACGACTTCGCCCTATGGAAGAGGGCGTCGGCAGAGCATATTATGCGTTGGCCCTCGCCGTGGAGCGATGGCTTCCCTGGTTGGCATATGGAGTGTTCGGCGATGAGTACCAAGTATCTCGGCGAGCAGTTCGACATCCACGGTGGCGGTATGGACCTTATGTTCCCGCACCACGAGTGCGAGATAGCGCAATCTACCGCAGCTTTAGGTAAGGACTCGGCGCGCTACTGGGTACACAACAATATGATAACCATCAATGGTCAAAAGATGGGTAAGTCGCTTGGTAACTTCATTACCTTGGAGCAGCTCTTCACGGGTAACCACCCGATACTTGCACAGGCATATACGCCTATGACCATCCGCTTCTTCGTGTTGCAGGCGCACTACCGCTCGACACTCGACTTCTCGAACGAGGCGTTACAGGCTGCCGAGAAGGGTCTCGACCGTCTGATGAAGGGTATCGAGGCACTTGCGAAGATTAAGCCCGCAGACCACTCGACAGCCGACGTAACGGAGTTGGAGAGACGTTGTAGCGAGGCTATGGCGGACGACCTCAACTCGCCGATGGTAATATCTGCCCTCTTCGACTGGGTGCGTATCATCAATCAGGCGGCAGAGGGTCAGCAGACCTTCACCGCCGAGGACCTTGCAACGCTCAAAGCGACCATCGACCTCTATGTCTTCAACATCCTCGGTCTTCGCAACGAGAAGGCTGCCGAGGGTGGCGGTAAGGATATAGTCTCTCCCCTTGTCGAGATGCTTCTTACGATGCGTATGGAGGCTAAGGCGGCAAAAGATTGGGCTACATCCGACAAGATACGTGATAACCTCACAGCCATCGGCATCCGCGTTAAGGACCGTAAGGATGGTTATGACTGGGAACTACTATAATTTGTTGTGATAAGGGGTCATCTACTGCCGCTAACGAATTATCTCGTCAATGGGCAGTACGTCTAAGTACAGCCCATCGACTCGAAATTCGCCGAGCGTTGTATCTGACGCCCTTCTGACAACAAATTGGCTCTTTGGCGTGATAAGGGGTCATCTGCGGCACCAAGCTCGTTTGTCCGAATGGGGATGTACGCGCAAGTACACCCCCATCCAGCCAGCTTTCGGGATAGCACTACATCTAACGCCCTTCTGACGCCAAGTAGCCTCGCACGACTGAGAATGACTGAGAACGCCTGAGAATGACAGAGATAGATTGTTAGCAACCACTGTTTAACCGTGCGACAAAAGACAAAAAACGACGATACGAACTGATTACTAAATGATAACTCTGGAACAGATAAACGATGCACGGCAGCGTGTCGAAAAGCTCGCCGCCTCTATCGACATCGAGCAGCGCTACATAGACCTTCAAAACGAGCAGGAGCGCACTCGTGAACCAAACTTCTGGGACGACCCAGAGGCGGCGCGCAAGCAGCTCAAAAAGGTCGCCGACATCAAGCTTATCATCGACGACTATGAGGCGGTGCGACGTGCCGTAGATGACCTACTACTTCTGCCAGACTTTGTGGCCGAGGGCGTGTTGAGCGAGGAGGAGGCTGAGCAGCAGTATGCCGCAACAATGGCGCTTGTCGAGAAGCTCGAACTTAGACAGATGCTCTCGGGTAAGGAGGACCGCTTAGGTGCCATTATGGATATAAACGCTGGAGCGGGAGGCACCGAGGCGCTGGACTGGGCGCAGATGCTGATGCGTATGTATATGCGTTGGGGCGAGGCACACGGCTACACGGTCAAGGTGGTAAACTACCAGGCGGGAGAAGAGGTGGGTGTCAAGAGCTGCACGTTGGAGTTCGAGGGCGAGTACGCCTACGGCTACCTGCGCAGCGAGAGCGGCGTACACCGTATGGTGCGACTATCGCCGTTCAACGCCAACAACAAGCGACAGACAACCTTTGCGTCGGTATTTATCTCACCGGCGGTGGACGACACCATCGAGATAAACATATCGCCTGCCGACTACGAGTGGGATACCTTCCGTTCGAGTGGTGCAGGAGGTCAGAATGTGAATAAGGTGGAGACCGCCGTGCGTCTGCGCTACCACGGCAAAGACCCCGACACGGGAGAGCCAGTGGAGTTCCTTATCGAGAATATGGAGACGCGCTCGCAGCTGATGAACCGCGAAAATGCGATGCGCATACTGCGCTCGAAGCTCTATCAACGCGAGTTGGACAAGCGTATGGCGACACAGCAGGCACTCGAAGCGACGAAGAAGCGTATCGAGTGGGGGTCGCAGATACGCAGCTACGTCTTTGACGACCGCCGTGTGAAGGACCACCGCACAGGATACCAGACATCCAACGTCGATGCGGTGATGGATGGCGACTTGGACGGATTTATTAAAGAGTACCTAATGCAATATTAGTTGGCTATGCGTAAGATGTTTACGATATTCGCTACACTGCTCGTTGTCATATCGTGTGGAACGTCGGGGACGGCACGTGCTGAGCGCGACGATAGCCCCGTGGCGAAGACGGCGGAGCGTGGTGCGGTGGAGGTGGGTGCTGCCGACACGGCGGCGTATATGCCTCTGCTACGCGACCGCAGGGTAGCGGTATTGGCAAACCATACGGCGATGTTCAGTGCTGAGGAGCATATCGTGGATATGTTTCATCGTGAGGGCATCAACCTCGTGGGCATCTTCTCGCCCGAGCATGGCTTCCGCGGTCGTGCTGAGGCGGGAGCGGCTGTTGCCAACTCGGTAGATGAGCGTACGGGGGTAGCGATACTCTCGCTCTACAACGGTAATACGAAGCGTCCTGCGGACGATGTTATGCGCTCGTTCGATGTGTTGGTCGTCGATATGCAGGATGTGGGTCTGCGCTTCTACACCTACTATATCTCGATGCTACGTATGGTGGATGCCTGTGCCGACTTTGGTTGCGAGGTGATAGTATTAGACCGTCCCAACCCCAACGGACACTATGTCGATGGACCGATACTCGATATGAGGTATAAATCGGGAGTAGGGTGGCTACCAATACCCGTGGTACACGGTATGACGATGGGTGAGATAGCGCAGATGGCAGTAGGCGAGGGCTGGGCAAAGAGGGCAGACCTCAAAGTCATAAAGTGCAAAAACTACGACCATAACACCCACTATGTTTTGCCCATAGCGCCGTCGCCCAACCTGCCCACGCAGCACTCTATATACCTCTATCCATCGACCTGTCTGTTTGAGGGTACGGTGGTAAGTATGGGGCGTGGTACGGATAGCCCCTTCGAGGTCTATGGACACCCTGCGATGAGCGGTCGTGAGTTTAGCTATACGCCACAGCCCAACGCTGGCTCTAAGACACCGCCACATAGTGGCAAGCTCTGCTATGGCGTCGATTTAAGGGCGCTGCCCGACGAGCAGATATGGCGCGAGGGCTTAAACTTGGAGTATGTCATAGATGCCTACCGCGACTTGGCGATGGACGATAAGTTCTTTACGCCGATGTTCGAGAAACTCATAGGCGTAGATTGGGTGCGTACGATGATTAACGAGGGTTACTCCGCCGCCGAGATTAAGGCACGTTGGGCTGAGGATGTAGAGCGTTTTAAGCAGCAACGACGCAAATATCTGCTTTACAACGAATAACAAACGAAAATAACTAAAACAGAGAATAAAAATGGGATTTTTCGACTTATTCAAAAAGAAGAGGGATGATGTAGAGGTGGCGACAACAGCGACCGCCGAGCCTACGCCCGACGTGGAGCAGTCGCTCGACGAGGAGCGCAAGGAGCTTGAAGCGGGCTTGGAGAAGACCAAGGAGGGCTTCTTCGGTAAGCTCAAACGTGCTATCGCGGGTCGCTCGACCGTCGATGCCGACGTGTTGGACGACTTGGAGGAGGTGCTTATCACCTCGGATGTAGGTGTCGATACCACCGTGAAGATTATCGAGCGCATCGAGCAGCGCGTGGCGCGCGACAAGTACCTAAATACCGACGAGCTACACTCCATTCTTCGCGACGAGATAGCCTCGCTTATGGAGGAGTCGCACCGCTCGACACGAGACTTCGGCATCGAGGTTAAGGAGGGTATGCCCTACGTGCTTATGGTTGTGGGTGTCAATGGAGCGGGTAAGACCACAACTATCGGCAAGCTGGCGGCGCAGCTGACACGTGCTGGACGCAAGGTCTATATCGGAGCTGCCGACACGTTTCGTGCTGCGGCAATAGACCAGCTTGCAGTATGGGCAGAGCGCGCAGGAGCGACGATGATACGTCAGGATATGGGCTCTGACCCCGCCTCGGTGGCATACGACACGCTGCGCTCGGCAGTGGCAAACGGTGCCGACGTGGTGCTTATCGACACGGCGGGACGTCTGCACAACAAGGTGGGTCTTATGAAGGAACTAACGAAGATACGCAATGTTATGTCGAAGGTGATACCCGACGCTCCGCACGAGGTGATGCTCGTCTTGGATGGCTCTACGGGACAGAATGCCTTTGAGCAGGCGAAGCAGTTTACCGAGGCGACGCAGGTTACCTCGCTGACAATCACCAAGCTCGATGGCACGGCAAAGGGCGGTGTTGTAATCGGCATCAGCGATAAGTTCAACATTCCAGTCCGTTATATCGGTATTGGAGAGGGTATCGACCAGCTCAAAATGTTTGATAGACACGAGTTTGTACGCGCTCTCTTTGGCGAAATGAAATAAACCTTTTTGACGTGAAAAAGATAAACATTATAACGCTCGGCTGCTCGAAGAATACCGTCGATTCGGAGCATCTTGCAGCGCAGCTTGCGGCGATGGGCTACAAGATAGTCTTCGACAGCGACCGCACCGATGCCAATGTGGTGGTCATCAATACGTGTGGCTTTATTGGCGATGCCAAGCAGGAGTCTGTCGATACAATCCTGCGCGCTGCGGCATTGAAGGAGCGTGGTAAGATAGAGGAGCTATTCGTAATAGGCTGTCTGTCGCAACGTTATGCCGATGAGCTGCGTGGTGAGCTACCTGAGGTCGATGACTTCTTCGGAGTGAACGACTGGGCGGATATTGTCGAAAGACTCGGGGCGAAGTATCGCAAAGAGGCGCAGACCGAGCGCGAGCTTTCTACGCCGTCGCACTATGCCTACCTCAAAATCGCAGAGGGGTGTAATTGGATGTGTGGCTACTGCGCCATACCGCTCATCCGTGGTCGTCATCGTTCGGTGCCTATCGAAGATGTGGTTGCGGAGGCGGAGAAACTCGCCGAGAAGGGTGTGCGCGAGTTGATGGTCATTGCGCAGGACACTACATATTATGGCTTGGACCTCTATGGCAAGCGACGTCTTGCCGAGCTGTTGGAGCGTCTCTGTCGCATCGAGAAGATAGAGTGGATACGTCTCCATTACGCCTATCCTACGGAGTTCCCTGACGACGTTATCGAGGTTATGGCGCGCGAGAAGAAGATATGTCGCTACCTCGACATCCCGTTCCAGCATATCTCGGATAATCAGCTCGCTGCGATGAAGCGTCGCCATACGAAGGCGGATGCCTATCGTCTTGTGGAGAAGCTGCGTGCGGCAATTCCCGATATTGCGCTACGCACAACACTGCTTGTGGGCTACCCTGGTGAGACCGAAGCCGATTTCGAGGAGTTGCAGCAGTTTGTTCGCGACTGTCGTTTCGACCGTCTCGGCGTCTTTGCCTACTCCGAGGAGGAGGGGACCTACTCGGCAACGCGTCTTAGGGACGATGTGTCGGAGGATGTCAAGCAGTCGCGTGTTGATCGTATAATGCGCCTGCAAGAGCGTATCTCGTTGGAGAATAACGCTCGCCGTGTGGGGCAGACTATGCGTGTGGTCATCGACCGTAAGGAGGGCGACTTCTACATAGGTCGCTCGGAGTACGACTCGCCCGAGGTCGATCAGGAGATTGTCATTGACAGTGGCTCAAAGCGTCTGTTACGTGGTCGCTTCTATGAGGTGCGCATAACCGATGCCGAGGATTACGATTTGTACGCAACGCTCTTGTAGAGTGCGATTTTGGACAAAATATTTTGATATTAGCCAAAAAATTACTATCTTTGGGCGAAGAATTATATTTTTAGCGTTGCCCTATGTCGGATAAGGAGATTGTAAAGCGACTGCACAAGCAGGTAGAGCGGCTTATTGCCGACCACACTCGCCTTATGGGAGAGTGCCGTGAGCTGGTCGCTGAGCGTGATAAGCTCCTTGCGGACAAACGACGTATGGAGGAGCGTATGCGCTCCCAGGAGGCACGCCTGCGCAGTATGGAGCTGTCGGTGGGTATGTGTTCTTCGTCGGGCGACGTGGCAAGGGCCCGTGCGCGTATCAACAGTTTATTGCGGGAGGTTGATTGGTGCATAGCCAAGATGACGCAAGAGCAGAATAACAACGACTAAGCCATGGCTGAGGGTAAGATTAAGATAACACTATCGATAGCGGGTCGTACCTATCCGATGAGTATCGAGGCCGAGAAGGAGGAGCTCTACCGTGAGGCTGCTAAGCGTCTTAACGATATGATAGCCGAGTTTACGCGTGTAACCACCTTTGACGCTATGGACCGTCTGGCAATGGCGTCGTTGCGTTACTCGATGTTGCTAATAACGCAGCAACAGACATCGTCGCTTGGCGACAACGATATGGAGGAGTTATACGCTATTGAGGAGCGTATTCGTCAATATATCAAGTAGATTAGGGTTGGATGCCCGCCTTGAAGGGGTGTCGTCGTTCTTTATATAAAAAGCTATCCCGCATAGATTCCTTAAAGATTTGCGAACTGTACAATTTATATAACATTGGGACAACTCTCGTGAATGTATCAAAATCAGGCCTCAACCCTATGGGTGTGTCGTTATTCGGCACCAGTGGAAGATTGCGTGCCACGGAACCCCACCTATGACTTATCTGCGGATTCGTCAAACAATTAAGGAGTCAATGCGGTTTTTTTTTGAAACACATTAATTAATATATAAACACTTAAAAATTATCACTATGGATATAGCATTGATCATTGCCGGAGTTGTTGTCGGGGCTATTGTGGGTGGTGTTGCCGCCTACCTCGGCGTCAAGGCGCGCTCCAAGGCTATCGTCGCAAAGGCGGAGGCTGATGGCGAGATGATAAAGAAGGAGAAGATCCTTCAAGCAAAGGAGAAGTTCATCCAGCTAAAAAGTGAGCATGACCGCCACGTGAACGAGCGTAACCAGAAGTTGCAGCAGAGTGAGCAGCGCGCCAAGCAGACCGAGGCAAACCTTCAACAGAAGGAGCGCGAGTTGGAGAAGAAGAGCGCTGAGTGCGACCGCCGCAAGGAGCAGCTTGACGCACAGCTGCAAAGCGTTGAGGTGCGCAAGGAGGAGCTTGCTGGGGTTATCAAGGAGCAGAACGTGCGCTTGGAGCAGATCTCGGGTATGAGTTCTGAGGATGCCAAGAACATCCTTATCGAGAATATGAAGCAGGAGGCTAAGGCTGATGCCGCCACCTATATCGCTGAGACCATCGAGGAGGCTAAGCTCTCGGCAACGAAGGAGGCTAAGCGTATCGTCGTAGCGTCGATACAGCGCGTAGCCACCGAGACCGCCATTGAGAATGCGGTTACGGTGTTCAACATCGAGTCTGACGAGGTTAAGGGTCGCATCATCGGTCGTGAGGGACGCAATATCCGCGCGTTGGAGGCCGCCACGGGCATCGAGATTATCGTCGATGACACCCCTGAGGCTATCATCCTCTCGGGCTTCGACCCCGTACGTCGCGAGATAGCTCGTTTGGCACTGCATCAGCTTGTAACCGACGGTCGTATCCACCCCGCACGTATCGAGGAGGTTGTGGCAAAGGTGAAGAAGCAAATCGAGGAGGAGATTGTTGAGGTAGGTAAGCGTACCACCATCGACCTCGGTATTCACGGCTTGCACCCCGAGCTTATACGCCTTATCGGTAAGATGAAGTATCGCTCGTCGTATGGTCAAAACCTATTGCAGCACGCCCGCGAGACCGCTAACTTGGCGGGTATTATGGCTGCCGAGCTGGGTCTTAACCCCAAGACGGCACGTCGCGCAGGTCTGTTGCACGATATTGGCAAGGTACCCGATGACGAACCCGAATTGCCACACGCAATTATCGGTATGAAGCTCGCCGAGAAGTATAAGGAGAAGCCCGACGTATGCAATGCCATTGGCGCTCACCACGACGAGGCGGAGATGACATCGCTTATAGCACCCATTATTCAGGTGTGCGACGCTATCTCGGGCGCACGTCCTGGCGCACGTCGTGAGGTTGTAGAGTCATACATCAAGCGTTTGAAGGAGATGGAGGGTATCGCCCTCTCGTACCCAGGTGTTGTCAAGACTTATGCTATTCAGGCGGGTCGTGAGTTGCGCGTGATTGTTGGTGCTGATAAGCTCTCGGATCAGGAGTCGGAGGCACTGTCGCACGATATAGCCAAGAAGATTCAGGACGAGATGACCTATCCGGGTCAGGTTAAGATTACCGTAATTCGAGAGACAAGGGCGGTGTCGTACGCAAAGTAAAATTCTTGGTGTGATAGCTTGACGTGATAGCGGCGTATCTGCGTCCTATCCCAAAAAGTAGAGTGCCGTGGGCTGTACGTTTTAGTACTATCCCACGGCACTCTCTTTTGCGATAGAACACATCTACACCACTCTGACGCCAAGCTGCCACGCACGACTGAGAATGACTGAGAACGCCTGAGAACGCCTGTGTTTTTTAGGGTCTCGTAGTCTCGTAGTCTCGTAGTCCCGTAGTCTCGTGGTCTCGTTGCCCGCGGTCTCGTAGTCTCGTCGTCTTGTAGTCCCGTGGTCTTGTTGGCGCGCCACCCAGTCATTCCCAGTCTTTCTCAGGCGTTCCCAGTCATTCCCAGTCAATCGCGCGCCTCCCAGTCGGTCCCGTAGTCTCGTCGTCCTTTGCTATACTATATAATAAAGGTATCGACCGCCACTGGCAGCCGATACCTCTATTATCCTATCACTACGATTATCGCTACAACTATCGTTTCGACTGGTAGGGTTTGATAACACCGCGCTTCGAGCCTCGTACAAACTCGATGAGCTTGTTGCGCTCGGCACTCTCGGCTACCTCTGCCTCTGCCTTATCGCAAGCCGACATATAGTTCATATCGCTTTGGAATAAGATGCGGCAGGTGTTGTGTATAGACTCAATCTGCTCCTGGCTGAAACCACGGCGCGACAGACCCACCTTGTTGATGCCAGCGTAGTGTGTCTCGCCATTTGTGGCGATGATAAACGGTGGCACATCCTGCGTGAGTAGCGCACCGCCCTGAATCATACAGTGGTCGCCAATATGTATCCACTGGTGTGCTGCCGTATGACCGCCGATAACAACCCAGTCGCCGACCTCCACCTCGCCAGCAAGAGATACGCGGTTGGCGATGACGCAGTGGCTGCCCACAACGTCGTCGTGTGCCACGTGTACGTATGCCATAAGCAGGTTGTGGTCGCCAACAACCGTCGTGCCACGCGATGCCGTGCCACGTGCAATGGTTACGCACTCGCGGATGTCGTTATAGTCGCCGATGACGGCTGTGGTCTGCTCGCCCGCAAATTTGAGGTCCTGAGGTAGGCAGGCGATGCACGCGCCAGGGTGTACCTTGTTGCCCTTGCCCAGACGTGCGCCATTGTAGATGCTGGCGTGAGGTCCTATCCAGCAGTCGTCGCCGATAACCACGTCGCCCTCGATATATGCAAAGGGTTCTACCGTTACGTTCTTACCGATTTTTGCGTCGGGGTGTACGTATGCCAAATTGCTTATCATAGTAAATGTTTTTAGGTTTATCGTTTAGCGGTTTTTTGCAATCTGTGCCGTGAGTACCGCCTCACACGCCAATTGTCCTGCTACGAATGCCTTGCACTCTGCCGTGCAGATGCCACGGCGCATATCGGCTATATGGCACTCCAACTGCAATGTGTCGCCAGGCACAACCTTACGCTTCCAGCGCACGTTGTCGGCTTTAAGGAAGTAGGTAGAGTAGCTCTCGGGGTCCTCGACCTTGTTGAGGACCAAGATGCCGCAGCACTGCGCCAGCGCCTCGATGATAAGCACACCTGGCATTACAGGCTCGTCGGGGAAGTGGCCCACGAAGAATGGCTCGTTCATCGTTACGTTCTTGATGCCGCCGATGGCGTTATCCTCGATGTGGAACACCTTATCTACCAACAAGAAGGGAGGTCGGTGTGGCAGACGTGCCTTAATCTGGTTGATGTTGAGTATTGGCTCACACTTAGAGCTATACTTGAATGAGGGGCGATCGCCGCCACGACGTATCGTGCGCGACAGGTCCTTCATAAACTCCGTGTTGGCGAAGTGTCCAGGACGTGTTGCCCATACGCGGCCCTTGATGCGCAGACCCAAGAGGGCGAAGTCGCCAAGCAGGTCGAGAAGCTTGTGTCGTGCAAGCTCATTGTTGGCACGTAGCTGTTGGTTGTTAAGATAGCCGCCCGTGATGCGGATGTCATCCTTGCCGAAAATATCTTTGAGGTGTGCTAACTGCTCGTCCGATACGGGGTTTTCTACTACGACAATAGCGTTGTCCAGGTCGCCACCCTTAATCAGGTTCATCTTCATCAGAGGCTCCAACTCGTGTAGGAAGACGAATGTGCGGCACGGCGCAATCTTCTCGGCGTAGTCCTCGATGACGTTATATACGGCGTACTGGTTGCCCACAACCTTAGAGTTGTAATCGACGTGTACTGAAACCGAGAACTCGTCGTCGGGGTAGATGACAATCGCCACACCCTTCTCGGGCAGTGTATATACCTGCTTCTCGGTAACCTCGTAATATTTGCGCTCGGCGTTCTGCTCTACGGTGCCTACCTCGCTTATGCGCTGGGCATACTCTTTCGCCGAGCCATCCATAATAGGGGTCTCGGGGGCGTTAATATCAACCAAGGCGTTATCTACGCCAAGAGTCCATAGTGCCGACATTATATGTTCGATGGTGCTGACCTTTGCTGCACCCTTCTCGATTGTTGTGCCACGCGATGTATCGGTAACATATTCGCACAATGCGGGAACTTCGGGGCTATCCTCCAAGTCGATACGACGGAAGCTGATGCCGTGGTTCTCCTCGGCGGGATTAACCGTCATCTTGACCTGCAAGCCAGTGTGCAGTCCCTTGCCCTCAAACGAGATAGATGCGGCTAATGTACGTTGTTTTGTTGCCATTGTGATAAAAATTTTTAGTTATCGTTGCAAAGATACAAAAAATCTTAAAAAAAATTACTATTTTTGCTCAATTATAAGAGGGTAATGCAACAACAAAATCAAAATATAGAGCCAAATAGAGGTCGGCAACAACCTCGCAAACCTCGTCCGCGCGCGCGAGTAAACCTCGAAAATACGCGCAACGAGGGCTTTGCCGAGTGGCTCTACAACCACCGTGTGGGGTTGATAGTGGTGCTGGCGGCCTATATCGTAGGTGTTGTTGTGCTATTTACCACACGTGTAAGTGTTGAGATACCCCCTGTTGAGTATATCATCGAGATTGTCGATGAGCTACCTCCCACCGAGGAGGAGATAGAGAAGTTGCGTCAGCAACGCGACGAGCTACAACGTGAGATAGACCGCCGCCTTGCTGCTGTGCAGCAGGTACGTAACGTGCAGTCGAACGACGCCGCCGAGAGCGAGGCGTCGGGTGGCGAGCTATCGTACGATGCCGATATGCAGCAGATGATGAATCAGGTGGCCTCAGATATGGCGACAAACCGAGGCGACTACGAGAGTGGTCTTAGGGAGGTCGCAGGCATTGGCAATGGCGGCTCGGGCGGTGGCTCGGGTGGCGGAAAGGGGAGTGGCGAGAAGGGTAAATTCTCGGGCGCTGTAACCGTGGAGTATAGCTTCACCTCGCCCAAACGTGATAGTCGTTGCGAACTCTACAAGCCAGCCTATCGAGCTAAGGGGGGTGGTAAAGTCATTGTAGATGTGTGGATAAACCGCAACGGCACGGTTACCGATGCACGTATCGCCTCTTCGACAAACCCCGAGCTTAATAAACTGGCACTTGACGCTGCTAAGCACGCAAATACACTCTTTAACATCGACAATACGGCTCCGACATCGCATCGTGGCACTATAACCTATACCTTTCTGGCACAATGATTTTAGTACGACATACATATCGCCTTGTTTTGCTCCTCTTCGCGCTTCTGCTCTCGACGGCGTCGGCGTATGCCACGTCGGCAGAGACGGTAGATGCAACGAGGGTATGCAAAGTTGTGCCTATGGGTGATGAGCATAGAGCGTGGAGCGGTGTTGTGGAGCAGATGCACACCCTTACACCCTTAGCTCCGAGCATTACCAACGCCGCCGTGAGTGTACTCCCCGTGGCGCGCACCGTGGCTCGTACTACGCGCTCAGCCGAGACGCTGGTGCGTGTGATTGCTGCTACACACGCCATCGACTCGACCACGGCATCATCACGTTACGGAATGTATAACCATAAAATATTGTTCGTATCTCTCTCTCGATTGCACTATCTCAATCGTCTGATGAGATTACGTATTTAGTTGTTTAATAGGAGGTTGCTTGCAGCCTCTACTGAGCCTTAGAGGTGGGGCATTTTAAGTATAACGCTTTGTCGTCTCCCCTCGTTTAGGATAAATTCAACAACTAAAAACAATATTTTATACCTATGAAACAGATGCTTTGCGAGGCACTTTATGCCTTGCCCGAAGGTGATGTGGTTGCACGTCGCCAGACAATTTATAAGCCGTTGATGGCTATCGTTCTTGGAGTTGCACTATTGGCTGTTAATGCCGCCCTTGTCGAGGATAAGGCGGGGGCATTGAGTATGACACTGCTCGTTGCAGGTGGCGTATTGGTCATATATGGTGCTGTGGCTATGTTGCTCAGATTGTGTGGTAGCGAGCGTGTGCCGTACAATGTCGGTGCGAAGCGCTATATGAGGTATCGTGAGCGTTATTACGAACGCGCGCTACTGGCATCGCTAAGCCGTGCAGTGGAGAGAGGTGATAGCGCCGCTATCGACCTGCTGCCCACGACAAACGTCTCGGCCATAGTCCTTGTGGAGTACCGCACACCAGGCAACACTCTGACGGCGTATGCTATTTACGAGTATGCCGAATATGAGCATCGCCTGCTTGCAGGACCCTTTATTAAGCGATAGAGCGCCAATGCCAGTATGGGGCGTGGCTATAAACGATAACGATAACGAAAAAAGATATGCTAAACGAGAACTTTCTATTTGTTGGAGCGCTTCTACTCTTTGTGGCGGTGCTTGCAGGTAAGGCGGCATACCGTCTTGGAGCTCCCGCGCTGCTACTCTTCTTGGGTGTAGGTATGCTTTTTGGCTACAACGACTTCGTGTCGTTTAACTCCTATGACTTTGCACAGTTTATAGGTATGGTGGCTATGTGCATCATCCTCTTCTCGGGAGGTATGGATACTAAGTTCTCGGAGGTGCGCCCCATACTCGGCCCAGGCGTGGTTATGGCGACGCTTGGCGTCGTGGTTACGGCACTCTTTGTCGGAGGGTTTGTATATCTGCTGTCGCCATATATAGGCATCGAGATAACATTCCCCTTTGCGTTGCTGCTTGCCGCGACGGTGTCATCTACCGACTCGGCATCGGTATTCTCCATACTTAGAAGTAAGAAGCAGGGACTCACACAGAACCTACGCCCGCTGTTGGAGTTGGAGAGCGGTAGTAACGACCCTATGGCATATATCCTTACGGTGATGCTCGTGGGCATCGTCTCTGATGGTGCCGATCTGGACTGGATGAGCGCTCTGCGTACCTTCGCTATACAGATGTCGGTGGGTGCGCTTATGGGCTATGGTCTGGGACGCGTGGCGGTATGGACTATCAACCATATCAACATACGTAGCAACCCCTCGTTATACTCTGTGCTGTTGCTCGCCTTCGCCTTCTTCGTATATTCGTTTACGACGATGATATATGGCAACGGCTACTTGGCGGTATATATCGCGGGCTTGGTGGTGGGCAACTACCGTATCATGTATCGCAATATGTTGAGTACCTTCTTCGATAGTTTTACGTGGCTGTTGCAGATTGTCCTCTTCCTCGCCCTCGGTCTGTTAGTCGATATAGACGATTTGTTGCAGCCCGACGTACTCTTTGTAGGTGTCGCCGTGGGTATCTTTATGATATTTATCGCTCGTCCGCTCACAACGTTCGTCTGTATGCTGCCTTTCCGTAGGTTTACGGGTAAGGCGCGCCTATATATATCATGGGTGGGTCTGCGTGGCGCTGTGCCTATCATCTTCGCCCTATATCCCATATCGGCGGGCTTGGCCAATGCCGAGTATATCTTCAACGTGATATTTGTGGTTACCATAATCTCGCTCATAATACAGGGTACGACGGTAAGTGGTATGGCAAGCTGGCTCGGACTATCGTACGAGGAGCCAGAGCAGACCTTTAAGCTCACCGTTCCCGACCATATACGAAGCGAGTTTTTGGAGGTGGGCGTAACGGCGTCGATGCTCCACAATGGCGACACGCTCAAAGATATTCGCCTTCCAGGCAATACGTTGGTAGTGATGGTATGCCGTGGCGAGAACTACTTTGTGCCTAAGGGGCATACACAGCTAAAACCTGGCGATAAACTTCTTTTGGTGTCGGACAACAACGACGAGCTGCTGCAAAAAGTCCAAGACTTAGGGATTAAGAATATTATACCTATGAAATAACCTGCTTGGTGTGATAGCTTGGCGTGATAGCGGCGCATCTGCGGCACCAAGCTCGTTCGTCTGAATGGGGATGTACGCGCAAGTACACCCCCATCCAGCCAAACTTCGACTTGGCACCACATCTGCACCACTCTCACGCCAAGATGCCACGCGCAGCAACGCACAGCCACGCACGACTGAGAATGCCTGGGAACGCCTGAGAACGCCTGGGAACGCCTGTGTTTTTCTGTTGTCCCGTTGTCTCGTAGTCTCGTAGTCCCGTGTTCTCGCAGTCTCGTGGTCTCGTGGTCCCGTAGTCTCGCGGTCTCGTGGTCTCGTCGTTTTGTCGTCTTGTTGGCGCGCCACCCAGTCATTCTCAGTCTTTCCCAGTCATTCTTAGTCAATCGCGCGCCTTCCACCCCCCCCTCACTACAAATAAAATAGCGCATATCAGCACCCCGTCGGATACTGATACGCGCTATACTTCCGAATAATAATCTTACGAGGCGAGGTTACAATACTGATTATACTTACGCATAACCTCATTTACATAGCCGAGCGTCTGACCGCTGCCCGTAAACTTGCCACACTGCACGGCATCATGCTCGTAGTAGGCGGGGTCGGCTTTAAGCTGCAAGTAGCGGCTCACGTCATCCCACGAGTTGGGGTTTGCCCCCTCGGCACGTGCCAAGCGGCGGGCATCCAACACGTGTCCTATGCCTGCATTGTAGCTGGCAAGGATGATGCTCAGGCGATCCTCGTTAGGTGTACTTGCTGGCATACGCAACATCGTATCCAGTTCCGAGAGCAACATTCCCGCGAGACGGATGTTGGTCTCCGTGTCGTCGATGTCCTCGACGGGGACGTTGAAATGGCGCGCAACCACGGGGCGTATCTGCATAATGCCCGCAGCACCCTGGCTCGACACCAGATTCTCAATAAAGCGAGATTCGCTATATGCGATGGCGCTCATCAGTCGCCAATCGCATCCCTCCTCGGCGCCGACCTTACGCATAATAGGGTCGAAGCGAGAGATTACACACACCTGCTCTACCGTCTCGGCTTGGGGTGTGTCTGTCTGTTCAGGCTCGACAACCTCCGTCGTAGTAGTTGATACGTTCTCCTCGGGGGTTGTAGTAGCTCCAAGTAGTGATTCATAGGCCGCAAGCGTAGCGGCAGAGAGAACCACAAACATCAATCTTTTTACCATTGTTTAGTAGTTTGTGGGCTGCTTATCCTGTGCAAAACGCGCCGTTAGTCGTAGAACGACCACGAGATACCAAACTTGAACATACGTGGGTTGAGCGGGTAGTGAGCAACTTGGAAGTACTCACCATTGCCAAACAAGCCCTGGTTCAAGTGCTGTACTTTCAGCAAAATGCGCATGCGCTTCCACTTGGCAGATACAAAGGCGTCGATATAGGGGTAGTTGCCCACCTTGACATCGCGCTGGTTGTAGAATACCGCGAGTGCAGGGTTATAGCTCGGAGCATAGTAGGCCGTGTTGAAGCGACCATCCAAGCCTATCTGCACACGTAACACGTCGCGCACAACCCAAAACTCGTAGTAGTACGAGAGGTAGGCGCTAAACAGTGGTACGGGAAGCACACTCTCATTGGACGTGATTTGCACCAATGCCCTGTGATCGAGATGGACTCCTGCGAAGCGGAAGTCCTTGCGAGCGTACAAACTCGTGAGGCTCACTGCGCCCGAATTTTGGGCAACGTGGCTATTGGTATCATAATAGACCATATCGCCTATGACACCCTGCCACGCTCCAACCTCTAAGGCGAAGTCGGGAACCGAGAAGTTTACCTCAAAACGAGTCTCAGACTCTTTATCAAAAGAGTTAAACCACGCATAGTGGTTTGAGAATAGATTCTGCTGCCAATAGCTTGGCGAACGGAGATCCTGACGGAAACGTCCGGTGAGAATCAGGGGGTGTTCGCGGATGAAGGCTCTGAGGGTGATGTTTGCATTCACCGAGAGGTCTCCGCCACGATAGCCCGACGGGTAGTACTTGGCATCAGCACCCCAATCGACATATCGTTTAATCTTGCCGCCCACCGCGCCATATACATACCACGATGTGCGTCTGTCTTTGGACATCTTACCCGTAGCGTAGTCCTGCAAACGCAGGTAAGAGTATGTATGCAGGTCTAAGCCTAAGCCGCCGTCGATGGTGCCGACAACACCATTACGGTCCCAGGGTTGTGCCTGTATGAAGAGTCGGTTCGATATGAGTCGCTCCGAGATAGAGTCGCGCGTAGTCGATGGGTTGATATACCAATCGCTATAATACTCGTGCGTGGTGGGTATGTAGCCACCATTTTCATCGTAGTCGCCACGCTCGTTGGTATATGTTGCGCGCTTGTCGGTATATACCTTCGACCACGTGTTATACTCGAACTGATGTCCCACATATATTGCCGAGAGGTCTGCCAACGAGAAGTCATACTCGGTAACACGTTGCAGCGGTATGGCGTATGCCTGCTTGATGAAGAAGGCGTTGTTGCGATAGTGGTTTTGTGCCTCGGACGATGCAAGGCGCATAGGCACACCCGATGGCATCTCGAATGTGGTATCGGCAATAGCCCACTCGCCTACAACACCACCATTCTCGCGGGTGGTAATGTTGTTGTGCATATATGCCGCGTGTACCGAGTAGCGCTTGCCCGTATGTGCCAACGCCACCGATAGGGCGTGGTTTTTGGTGCGCTGCCAATCGTAGCGACCCATAGTGCTTCGTGCCTTGTAGCTCACGTTCGCCGATGTCGAGGGGTCGATATTCTGCGAGTGTGTAAGCTCGAAATGCTCCTCACGATAACGCTTCTGTCCCGACTCGATGTAGAGCATATTCGTTAGCGGCTTCTTGCCGTTATAGAACGATACGTTATCCAAGCGCGCGGCATAAGCATCGTAGCCTCGTGTGAAGCTGAAATCGCGGTCTTGGCTGCGGTCAAACCAGTTTACCGCCTGGGTGGATTGTCCCAAGCCGCCGAGTGCCATATCGCCAACACCCTTGCGGTAGAAGACGTAGTCGATGCGCCAGTCGGCGAGTGTGGTATCCAACGGATTTATCTTCACGCGGTTGTAGTCGCGGTCGATGTTCCACTTCCAGTTCGGAAGAGCGCGCACCGTATCCTCAAAGTAGTACGATTCGAGAGGCTTGCGCTCACGCTTCTTGCGCTTGGTGGAGTCGGCAGCTTCGCCCTCCATGCCCTCTTCGCCCTCCATACCAGTACCGTACATGTCGTTGCCATACATACCGTTACCATACATATCGTTGCCGTATCCTTGGTTGTTGTACTGCTGCTCACGTTGCGCTCGTGCCAACGCCGCGGCGTCTATCTGCGCATACGACACCTCGGGCAGCAACATTGCCACCACAAAGCATAGAGCCGATATACACCACGTCTTCTGCATCCGAAACTTTAAGTTTAAGCCTTGTAATCGCTACGGCAGCAGAGCCAGCGTAGCGTTGAGAGTACAATATAGAGAACGATAATTGCGAGTACAGAGTATGTTGGCACAAAAATAATTATCAGCAGAGCCACCGCCAAAAAGCCGTAACGTAGCATATTGCCACGCAAGCCGAAGCCCTTGAATTTTAGCGCAAACATACGTATTGGGCTGATAAGCAGCAGCGATGCCGCCACTGCAATAAGCAGTATATGCTCTTGCGATATTGCCACCTCGCCCTGCTCGACAAGTGTCGCTAACGACATAAGCATAAGTGCGTTAGCAGGGGTGGGGAGACCCTCAAACTCGGTGGTCTGCGTGGTGTCGATATTGAACTTCGCAAGACGTAATGCCGAGAATGCAGCAATGATAAGCACGACAAAACGCAGAGGCTCCATAACATCTGCCGAGAGGTTGTAGTACGACGTCGAGTGGATGTATAGGTCGTACATCACAGCCGCAGGTGCCAAGCCAAATGATATGTCATCTGCCAACGAGTCGAGCTGCACACCTAATGGTGAGGTCTGACCCAGCAGACGTGCCGCAAAGCCGTCGAAAAAGTCGCATACAGCAGCCGCTATAATCAGCCAAAAGGCGGTCTCGTAGGCGTGGTACTGCAATGCAAATATTACCGCTGCCGCGCCAGCACACAAGTTGGCAAGCGTGAGCATATTGGGCAGCGTAAAAAGTCTAATTTTCATAACTCAAAAACTCCTTATCTTCGACATTTTTGGGCGTTAAATTGCTTATAAAAAAGCCGAAATATTTTGCAAAGATACAAAAAAAATTTATCTTTGTGTAAATTTGTAAAATTTAAGCTGTTAAAAAGTGTATGAGTAACAATAGATATTGCGTCATTATGGCGGGTGGCATAGGGTCGCGCTTCTGGCCCAAGAGCCGTCAGTCGTGTCCCAAACAGTTTCTCGATATTCTCGGCACGGGACGCTCGTTTATCCGTCAGACGTACGAAAGATTTGCTAAAATTATTCCAAACGAGAACTTCTTAGTGGTGACGAATCGCCGCTACAAGGAGTTGGTATTGGAGCATATCCCCGAGCTTGACGAGAGTCAGGTGCTATGCGAGCCGATAGGTCGTAACACTGCGCCCTGTATCGCCTATGCTGCCTATACGTTGCGCAAGAAAAATCCCGATGCCGAGATGATAGTATCTCCGTCGGACCACTTGATACTCAACGAAGAAGAGTTTATAAAGATTACCTCGGCGTGTCTTGACTTTATAGCTGAGCGTAACGCTCTGATGACTATCGGCATCACGCCCAGCCGCCCCGAAACAGGCTACGGATATATACAGCGTTCGTCGAAACAATCAATCAGCAAAGTTAAGTGTTTTACCGAGAAACCCAACCTCGAATTGGCGCAGACATTTTTGGAGTGTGGCGAATTTTTGTGGAACTCGGGAATATTCATCTGGAAGGTGCGCGACATCATCGCGGCCTTCGAGCAACATCTGCCCGAACACAACGCGCTCTTTGCCTCGATTGAGGATAAGTTGGCTACCCCCGAGGAGAGGGAGGCTGTCGAACACGTTTTTGCAGTTTGTCGCCCCATATCTATCGACTATGGCGTTATGGAGAAGGCGGAAAATGTATATGTGCATAGCGGCGACTTCGGTTGGAGCGATGTAGGCACGTGGGGTTCGGTATATCAGCAGTCGCGCAAAGATAGGTATGCCAATGCTGTGAGCGATAAGCTTGTAAAGACCTACAACACACGCAACTCGTTAATCTCTGTGCCAAAAGGCAAGGTGGCGGTTGTGAGTGGCTTAAAGGACTATATTGTTGTCGATACTGATGATGTGTTGATGATATGTCCTAAGCACGAGGAGCAGAATATCAAGAGTTTCATAGAGGATGTCAAGTATTTAACATCCGACACCCACATATAATACTTGGCGTGATAAGGGGTCGATTGCGTCCCCTAACAAAAAATGCCGTCAATGGGACGTACGCCTTAGTGCTACCCATCGACGGCATTTTTGCCGAGTGTAGCACTCGGCGCCCTTCTGACGCCAAGATGCCACGCGCAGCCACGCACGACTGGGAATGCCTGAGAATGCCTGAGAACGCCTGTGTTTTTTTTTGTTGTCCCGTGGTCTCGTAGTCTCGTAGTCCCGAGGTCTCGCAGTCCCGTCGTCCTGCTGCATAGCGAGAGTGGCGCGTTTTTGGCTACATACCTTGGCGTAAAAATATTGTTTGCCCGCAACACAATAAAAAGAAGTTATCAACATTTTATTACAAAGCGGTTATTTCTATGAAATAATACGTATCTTTGTGGTGCTAAAAACGAGATATTATGAGCAAAAAAGATAAAGAATTGGATGAGATGGGTTTGGTGCCAGAACTCTTTGACGGCAAGCATCAGGTTATACCCATCATTTCGGGAGGCGACGACACTATCGAGCAGGTGCAGATACCCGAGGTGTTGCCTATCCTTACGTTGCGTAGCTCGGTGATATTCCCTGGCTCGGTAACGCCTATTACCGTGGGTCGTGCCAAGTCTATCGCCTTGGTGCGTGCCGTGGAGGCGGGCGACAGCTTGCTGGGTGCTGTGTTACAGGTCGATAGCGAGGTAGAAGACCCCCAACCCGACGATATGCACAAGGTGGGTACGTCGGCGCGTATATTGAAGATTTTGGAGATGCCCAATGGCAACCTCACCGTGATACTTGCGGGCTTGGAGAAGATTGAGGTGAAGGAGTATATCACCACTCAGCCCTACTTCAAGGCGACGGTAACGCCTATTCAGGATACCGCCCCCGACCCCAAGAACGTGGAGTTTATGGCATTGGTGGACTCTATTCGTGAGGTGGCGCTGAGCATCATCAACATATCTCCGTCGATGCCCAAGGAGGCGGCGTTTGCTATCAAAAACCTCGATTCGAGCCGTGCGATAGTGAACTTCATCTGCTCGAATATGGACCTCTCGGATGATGATCGTCAGCAGCTGCTCGAAGCCCCAGGGCTTATGGCGCGCTCGCGTCGTCTCTTGGAGATATTGGTGCGTGAGCAGCAGCTTGCCGAGTTGAAGAACGACATACAGAGCAAGGTGAAGCAGGAGATAGACAAGCAGCAGCGCGACTACTACCTGCAACAGCAGATGCACGTCATACAGGACGAGCTTGGCGATAGTATGGACGCCGACATCGAGCGTATGCGCGAGGCGGCGAAAAAGAAGAAGTGGTCAAAAACCACTGCCGAGCAGTTCGACAAGGAGCTTGCGCGCTTGGAGCGTCTCAACCCCTCGGTGGCGGAGTACTCGGTGCAGATGAACTATCTGCAACTGATGCTCGACCTGCCGTGGGAGGAGCTTACCGAGGACCGCTTGGACCTCAATGCCGTACGCGAGCAGCTCGACAAGGACCACTTCGGCTTGGAGGAGGTCAAGGAGCGACTGCTCGAACATCTTGCTGTGATAAAGCTCAAAGGCGACCTCAAATCGCCCATCCTCTGTCTGTATGGACCTCCCGGAGTGGGTAAAACGTCGCTTGGTAAGTCGGTGGCAGAGGCTATGGGACGTAAGTTTGGGCGTATATCGCTTGGCGGTCTGCACGACGAGTCGGAGATACGTGGACATCGCCGCACCTACATTGGCGCTATGCCAGGACGTATCATCGAGACAATAAAGCGATGTGGCGCTTCGAACCCCGTGATTATCCTTGACGAGATAGATAAGGTGTCGAAGTCTAACCACGGCGACCCATCGAGTGCGCTGTTGGAGGTACTCGACCCTGAGCAGAATACAACCTTCCACGACAACTACTTGGATACGGAGTACGACCTGTCGAAGGTACTCTTCATCGCCACGGCGAACAACGTCGGTAATATCTCGGCGGCGCTGCGCGATCGTATGGAGATGATAAACATCCCAGGCTATATCCTCGAAGATAAGGTGCATATCGCTCAGCACCACCTCGTAGCCAAGCAGCGCGAGGCACACGGCATTGCCGAGGATAAGCTATCGTTGAGCGACGAGGCGGTAGTGCGAATCATCGAGGACTACACCCGCGAATCGGGAGTGCGTGGCTTGGATAAGAGTATTGCGAAGATTGCACGTAACCGAGCAAAGAGTATCGCCTTTGAGGAGGAGTATGTGGCGGAGGTTGGCGTTGCCGACTTGGAGAAGATATTGGGCAAGCCGAAGTTTAAGAACGACCGTTACGACGTCGAGGGTATGCGAGGTGTGGTTACGGGCTTAGCGTGGACCGAGGTGGGTGGCGACATCCTCTACATCGAGTCGATACTCACACCCGGCAAGGGAAAGCTCAACCTCACAGGAAATCTCGGCGATGTGATGAAGGAGTCGGCGACAATCGCGTACGAGTGGGTGATGGCTCATCACGAGGAGTTGGGTATCGACAAGAGGCTCTTCGAGGAGCACGACCTCAACATCCACGTCCCCGAGGGTGCTATCCCCAAGGATGGTCCGTCGGCAGGTATCACGATGGTAACCTCTATCGCCTCGACATACACGCGACGTGAGGTGAAGGAGCGTGTGGCGATGACGGGCGAGACGACGCTGCGCGGTAGAGTTACGGCTGTGGGTGGCATCAAGGAGAAGATATTGGCAGCGAAGCGCGCTGGCATCACCACGCTGATACTCTCGGAGGAGAACCGCAAGGATATAGAGGAGATTAAGGCAGAGTATGTCGAGGGTCTTACGTTCCACTACGTAACGACAAACAATGAGGTGCTTGCCCTGGCGCTGAAATAGCTCGATAGCCCAAAGCGATAGATAAGAGTAACCACAAAACGATTTAATGATGAAATCACTTGCAATAATTCCTGCGCGCTATGCCTCGACGCGCTTTCCCGCAAAGCCGCTCGCTAAGCTGGGTGGTAAGCTCATCATCGAGCGAGTATATCGTCAGGTGCAGCAGGCTATCGACGATGTTGTGGTGGCCACCGACGACGAGCGTATCATGAGCGCTGTGGAGTCGTTTGGCGGACGCGCCGTGATGACCTCGACGGAGCATCGTAGCGGCACGGATCGCTGTTACGAGGCGCTGATGAAGGTGGGCGGCAGCTACGATATTGTTATCAACGTGCAGGGCGACGAGCCATTTATACAGCCCGAGCAGATACGCTCTCTTGTAGCCTGCTTCGAGGACCCCGCAACAGATATTGCAACATTGGTAAAGCCCTTCACGGTGGAGGATGGCATCGAGGCGTTGGAGAATCCCAACTCGCCAAAGGTCGTAGTAAGCCGTGATATGAAGGCTATATATTTCTCGCGCTCGGTGATACCCTATATGCGTGAGGTGCCGCGCGAGGAGTGGCTCTCTCGCCACACCTACTACAAGCATATAGGTATGTATGCCTTCCGTGCCAAGACCCTCGGTGAGGTTACGGCACTCCCGCAGTCGTCGTTGGAACTCTCCGAAAAGCTCGAACAGCTGCGCTGGTTGGAGAATGGCTACCGCATAGGTGTAGGCATTACCACAATCGAGACTATCGGCATCGACACCCCCGAGGACCTACGTCGTGCCGAGGAGTTCTTGGCGGCGCGTGGCTAAAACACTCATAACAGACCTTAAAACTTAAACAATAACCAAGCAAGGAGGCTTAATACTCTATGAACCAACCAAAGTTTATTGCAGGACCCTGTGTTATCGAGTCGGCAGAGTTGCTCGACGAGGTGGCACGTTGCCTTGTAGGCATCAACCAGCGACTCGGTGTCGATATTATCTTCAAGGCATCGTTCGACAAGGCGAACCGTACATCGCTCGGCTCATACCGCGGCGTAGGACTCGACAAGGGCTTACAGATGCTCTCGGATGTGCGCTCGAAGTATGGTTTGCGCCTGCTCACCGACATCCACGAGGCGTGGCAGGCAGAGCCTGTGGGTGAGGTTGTCGATGTGTTGCAGATACCCGCATTCCTCTGTCGCCAGACCGACCTGCTGGTAGCGGCGGCGCGTACACAGAAGACGGTGAATGTCAAGAAGGCGCAGTTCCTATCGGGTGAGGATATGGTATATCCCTATCGCAAGGCTCTCGATAGCGGCGCTAAGGAGGTGTGGCTTACCGAGCGCGGCAATATGTATGGCTACAACAACCTCGTTGTAGATTTCCGCAATATCGCAGATATGCGCCGTATCGCCGACACGGTGGTTATGGACTGCACACACTCGGTGCAGCGTCCAGGAGCGGCGGGCGGTAAGACGGGTGGTAACCGTGAGTTTGTACCCGCAATGGCGTTGGCGGCCAAGGCCTTTGGTGCAAATGGCTACTTCTTCGAGGTACACCCCTCGCCAGATGACGCCCTGAGCGACGGTCCTAATATGTTGTACCTTAGAGATTTGGAACAAGTTATAAAATCACTCATATAAATACTGCGAAACAATGACAACCTTTCAAGAGGAGTTGCTGACCATAGGTCGCAAGACGATACATACCGAGGCGGAGGCACTCGCTGTGATGGAGCAGTCGCTCGGCGAGGAGTTTCTGCGTGCCGTAGATATTATCCTTAACTGCCGTGGCAAGCTTATCGTTACGGGTATGGGTAAGTCGGGACATATAGCCTGCAAGATTGCCGCTACGTTGGCAAGTACGGGTACTCCGAGCTTCTTCCTACATCCCGCCGAGGCATTTCACGGCGACTTGGGTATGATATCGAAGGAGGATGTGGTATTGGCACTATCGTTCTCGGGCGAGACCGACGAGATACTCAAAATCGTACCCTTCGTACACGAGAACGGCAACAAGCTCATCGCCATAACGGGCAAGGCGCAGTCGTCGTTGGCACGTAATGCCGATGTCCACCTCGATATTATGGTGCGCGAGGAGGCGTGTATCTTGAAGCTTGCGCCCACCTCTTCGACTACCGCACAGCTCGCTATGGGTGATGCTCTTGCAACGACGCTTATGCACGCCCGCAAGTTTACGGCTATGGACTTTGCGCGTCTGCATCCAGGCGGCAGCCTCGGACGACGTCTGCTGATGACCGTGGGACACGTTATGCGCAAGGAGGAGCTTCCCGTGGTGGCTGCCGATTGCTCGGCAACAGATATGATACACCGCATCAGCAAGGGTGGCTTAGGTCTTATCGTTATCGTTGAGAACGACCGTATCGAGGGTATTGTAACGGATGGCGATGTGCGCCGTGCGATGGAGAAGTACCGTGCCGACTTCTTCAATATCCGTGCTATGGACATCGCTACGCGCAACCCCAAGACCATAACTGCCGACCAGAAGCTTATCGCTGCGGAGAAGCGTATGACCGAAAATAAGATTAACTCGCTGCTCGTAACATCCTCGGATGGTCGCTTGGAGGGTGTTATACAGCTCTACGACATTAAGTTATAACACGTTGTTGGAATGACACTTAGAGAGTATATCGCTCGTTTGGATGCTGCTGGTGAGCTATGCCGTATATCGGCACGTGTCGATACACGCTTCGAGATGGCGGAGATTGCCGACCGCATCTCTAAGAGTGAGGGTGGTGGCAAGGCGCTACTCTTCGAGAACACTGGCACGGCGTACCCCGTGTTGATGAATATGATGGGGTCGGATAGACGTATGGCGATGGCTCTCGGCGTAGAAAACCTCGATGAACTTACCGAGCGTATCGACTCGTTGGTAAAGAGCGTCATGTCGCCCAAGAACAATCTCCTCGACAAGCTACGTATGTTGCCGCTGTTGAAGGATGTCTCTAAGTGGTTTCCGCGTAAGCTGTCGTCGCGTGGCGAATGTCAGCAGGTGGTATGGCGTGGCGAGGAGGCAGACCTCGGACGACTGCCGATACTCACCTCGTGGGACTGCGATGGCGGCCCGTTTATCACGCTCCCTATGGTATGCACCGTGGATCCCGAGACGGGAATACCCAATATGGGTATGTACCGAATGCAGCTCTTCGATAGCCATACGACGGGTATGCATTGGCACCGACATAAGACGGGAGCGCGACACTTTGACGCCTACAAGCGCCTCGGACGTCGTATGCCTGTGAGCGTGGCTCTCGGCGGCGACCCCGTATATGCCTACTCGGCAACGGCGCCTATGCCCGACAATATGGACGAGATGCTGCTGGCGGGTATGCTGCGCCAAAAGCCTGTAAAGTTGGTAAAGTGCCTCACGAACGATATATGGGTGCCTGCCGACTGCGACTTTATCTTGGAGGGCTACGTAGATACTTCGGAGGAACTTGCTGTTGAAGGTCCCTTTGGCGACCACACGGGCTTCTACTCGCTTACTGACCTATATCCGCGTTTTCACGTTGAGGCGATAACATCACGCCGCGATGCTGTATATCCCGCCACTATCGTAGGTGTGCCTCCTATGGAGGATGCCTACATCGCTAAGGCTACCGAGCGCATCTTCCTCGCCCCGATACGCCTTGCTGTGCAGCCCGAGGTACACGACCTCTATATGCCTGTTGCGGGTACGGCGCACAATCTCGCCCTCGTATCTATCGTCAAGCGCTATTTGGGGCAGCCCAACAAGGTGGCGCAGGGGTTGTGGGGCGCAGGGCAGATGATGTTTAACAAGTACCTTATAATCACGCGCGACGATGTCGATATACGCTCGTTTGATGCCGTGGCACGCCTACTTAGAGGTCTTAACCCCGAGCGCGACTTGATATGGTCGGAGGGCATTCTCGACGTACTGGACCATGCTACGCCCACTACGGGCTATGGCTCGAAACTTGCCATAGACCTCACGTCGGTTGGCGACCACGATATTCCTGAGCGCATCACAGCACCCCGCACGGCGCACCCTATGGGTGGTGTAGAACTCTTCGATACGCAGTTTGTTGAGAGGCTTGGACTGCTTGTGCTATTCGCCGAGAGGGAGTGGCGCGAGGTTATAGATGTGGAGGGGTATGTGCTTAAAAATGGCTTTACCGATGTTAAGTATGTTGCACTCTTTGATCGTGGTGCGGCGGGGTATATGCGCCCCGACGACCTGTTGTGGTTGGCGGCAGCAAATACCGACCCGAAACGCGATATAACGATTAAGGGTGGCGTGGTGTATGTTGATGCACGTAGCAAGCGCCCAGGATATGGTAATAACCCTGCGCGTTTTCCGAATGTCGTAACCTCCATCCCCGATGTTATACACTATGTCGATGACCGCTGGGAGGAGTACAACATAGGCGAAAAGATAGAGTCGCCCTCGCGACGCTACCGCAAGCTATGGCTCTCGGATGAGGCACAGTGGTAGAGGGCTACAATAGAGCGATGTTATGAAGGAGCAGTCAAAAGAGATGCTGCGTGGCATCACAGCTCTTGTGCCTATGGTGCTTATTGCCGTGGCACTTATCTCCCTATCGCGGGAGCGTAAGGCGCAGGGTAACGTCGAGAAAAATAGCGACCTAATAGAGCGTTACGACACCATACAAC
The DNA here is from genome assembly GCA_017416915.1 of Alistipes sp. Lineage (GTDB taxonomy): Bacteria > Bacteroidota > Bacteroidia > Bacteroidales > Rikenellaceae > Alistipes. The sequence goes on from JAFQAN010000005.1 coordinate 181,184, forward strand.
CAACCAAACTCTTAGCATTTGACCCCAACACTGCCGACTACCGCACGCTGCTTAGTGCTGGGGTGCCGCGCAACATCGCCGTAAACCTTATCCGTTGGCGCACAACAGGCAAGGTGTTCCGCATCAAGGAGGACCTGGCACTATGCTACGGCATGAGCGACTCTTTGTATTTTGTCTTGGAGCCATATATCACTATTGCTGAGGAGTTTCGCATCAAGCCCCGCAGCTACGATAGCTATGCCGCCTCTTCGCATCCGCAGCGTACGGCGACACCCATAGCGTATCTCCCGTTCAAGATAGATACAGCCACTGCTGACTACCTATCGACCATAGGCTTTACACCTCGTCAGGCGGCCCTCGTGGTGCGCTACCGTGATATGATTGGTGGCTACCGCAGTATCGAGGAGTTCGCAGAGTGCTACGCTGTGGGCGATAGCGTGGCGTCGCTGCTCAAACCATACATCATCTTTGACGTGGAGGCTAACACTCCGACGCTGGTGGAGCTTAACAGCGCTGACTCGGCGACCCTGCGCAGTGTGGTGGGCATAGGCGAGAAGAGCGTGGTGGAGATACTTCGCTACCGCGATTTGCTCGGCGGATACTACTCCATAGAGCAACTTTCGGAGCTTGACGTGGTTACAGAACGCAATTTTGAAAAATTTTCGCAACAAATTTACTGCGATAGTGCGAGAATTAAAAAAATTAATATTAACTTTGCAAGCCCAAAAGCGTTGGAGGCTCATCCATATATCACGAGCCGCGCGCTGAGGCGTATAGTAAACAAAAGACAATTGAAAGGAGGTTGGAGTACCGTCGAGGAACTTATTGAAGATGGCATATTTTCGGAGGATGAGGCAAAGCATATAGCCCCATATCTCTCGTTCGGTACACATCCCGAGTAGATTAAAAGAGACAATAGTAGCAGTAGGCGGCAGCTGAGGGCTACGCAGAGTGGGTAAGACCCGCAAACTAAGGGGGAGGCAGTTTAGGCACGACCCACAAACTAAGGGGAGGCAGTTTAGGCGCAACCCGCAATGTGAGTATAAAAATTCACAAAAAATGCCTGACGAAAGGTCGGGAGCAAAACAAAGAGTATTAATATTAAAAAAGAATAGAGTTATGATTATTATGCCTGTTAAGGAGGGAGAGAACATCGAGCGCGCCCTCAAAAAGTTTAAGCGTAAGTATGAGCGTACTGGCGTTTTGAAGGAGCTTCGTCGTCGTCAGTACTTCACTAAGCCCTCAATTGCAAAGCGTGAGGCTATGCAGCACGCTATCTACGTTGAGCATACTTACCGTCAGGAGGAGTAGTACTTACACTCACAAAAGAGAGCGGGGATGACTAAATTCTTTTTAGTCATCCCCACTTTGTTGTTGGGAGATAAAAAGATGTAGTTTTAGGCATTGCAGACCTAAAACTACATCTTTTGGTCGTGATGCTAAGAGCGCTGCTCTTTGCTTATCTTTTATTCAACCTCTCCCTTTACCAATGACTACCTCTCAGGTGGGAAGAGCTTGTCGTACTCCGAGGTGAAGCCTCGGTAGCTCTTGCCCATCAGCTCAACGGCGTTGTCGAGTGCTGACTGCTCTCCATTATACCATACCAACGGTGGATACCACCATACATCGTTGCGTTTAGGAGCTGTCTTCATACGAGCACCCTCAAACAGCGTGTCGGGCAATCCCTGGTCGTACATCGTAACGAATACCCCCTTCGTGGTCTCTCGTAGTCTCTCGTCGCCACCCCATAGCCAGCCGTACTTGGGCGAGAAGGTCTGCAACTTACCACACGTAAACTCGCCCGTAGCCTCATCATAGTCGAGCATCTCGATACGGTAGTGGCGTGGCGTGATACTCGGCGAGCTAAATCCGTCGAAGGCAAACATCATACTTATAATCATCGCATCAAAGGCGTTGCCACCATTGGGCAAAAGCTTCAAGTTGCCAAAGGTGAAGCTGCCGCCATCGACAACCAACCAGCGACGGTCGTTCTGCTCGTCGTACTGGTAAGAGTGTACTTTGAGAGGCGCCGAGAAGATGTATGTCGATAGCTCCTCGGTGATGTAGCGTTGCGTGGGGTCAAACATCGTAACGATGTAGCCATACGTCGCATCGCCATAGGGCGATACGATGTCTGACGAGCTGCTTAGCTCGGCGTATATATCCACCGTAACATCCACTTCGTCGCTGAGCGGATACTGCTTGCTGCCCATAAAGCAGTTTGTTGCGGGTGGTGCTTGCTCATCATCCTTCTTGATGAAGTGTACCGTAATATCGAGGTCTTGCATCACGGTAAAGCTCTCGTTTGCAACCACATCGCCTCCCCAATTACTATGCTTGGTCGTGATGTGGCTCACTGCCCAATCTTCATTGGGTGCTACTTTTAGCGTCGCCTTGTCGCCGTACTCAAATGCACGTGCAGGCGTTATCGATGCGCTACCTCCATCCGTAGGGTTGCACGTTACCGATATGTTATACTTCATCTTCTCCTTTATGGTAGGACCAATAGGAGGCCTCTTTATATCTATGACGGGGTATTCGGGTTCAGGCTCTGGCTCTGGCTCTGGTTCAGGCTCAGGCTCAGGCTCTGGCTCGGGTTCAGGTTCGGGTTCGGGGTCTGGCTCTCTAACCCAGCCGCCATTGTAATTTGCGGTCGCCCCCTCGCCAAAGAGCCATATTAGCTCGCCTGTGGTGTCCATGATGCCCCAATAGCGGTCGCCATTGAGTTCTATTCTGTCCACGCAGCACGTGCCAAACTTGTTAAAGCTCCTAAAACTACCAATATAGTCTCCCTCGTTGTCGTAGGGCGCAAGGAGTATCTCCCCCATCGGATTGATGATGTAGTTCTCTATCGACTTGTTCTTTATCGTTGCCACGTCGAGCGCATAGAAACGGGGCTGAGAGCGCAAATCGCTGGTAAACATAAAGTCGTCGCCGAGGTCCTTGACAACCTCGAAATTGGTATCTACGATGCAGATGTCGCCACCAGCCCAGCTCTGTCCCGTGGGCATAATGTATGCCAAGCCATTGTAGTAGGGCGAGCCATAATCTGCTACGCCAATCTTCTCGCCAGCGGTGTTATAGTAGTTGTAGTAGTCGTCCTGCAATACGTAGAATCTGCCATTCACAACATCCGAGACGATGCTCTGGTAGCGACCTTTGAAGTCGCTGCCCGACCACGTTAAGCCTGGCTGGAAGACCACCTCGCCGCGGGTGTTTATCAGCGCCAACTCGCCGTTAGAGAATGGCGAGTCGGGGTCGCTCTTTACCACAGCCCACGCATAGCCCTCGCTGAAATCGCTCACGGCGCTATACTGTGGCGTAATCTTTACAACGCCATTGACATCAATAAAGCCCCATTTGTAGTTGGCGGCGGGGTAGGCGCGCAGACCATCACGGATGGGGCGTATCGACCACGCATCGTCGCCATAGAGGGGTAGGTGTGTAAACTGCTTCTCACCCTTGATGTTGATATAGTAGTACTTCTTGGGATAGCCTGTACCCTGTGTTGCCACTGCTAAGCCATCCTCAAACTCCGATACAACGCTCCACGAGGGGTCTAACTCCTTGACGCTGCCATCCAAGTAGAGCAGATATATAGGTGTCTGACCATTCTCGTTGGCAACGGTGCGGCGTGCCACTGCCACACCCTCCTTGAATACGGGGAGCTTCGTGCCGTATGAGCGCTGCTCGCTACAATATGTCCACTCGAAGTCGAAGAGCTTTTCGCCCGTGACGCGCCAAAAGGCACATTTGCCATTGAGCATTATGGTAAATACCCCGTCAGATACATTCGAGAAGTTGCTATTGTAGATGTAGCCTGTCTGCATATACTTGGTGCGATAGGAGATGTAGGGCGTATGGTACTTAGGCTCTACCTCCTCCATATCGCTGTCGTCGTAGGTCGGCTTAGAGTCTTTTGTCGCTACCATCTCTTCCTCGACATCCTCGGCGTTGTCGTCCGAGCTATTGTAGCTCTCCGAGGTGGTCTGCGCCGAGTCATCATCGGCATTTGCCTGACGCCTCTTCTTCGATTGGAAGAGACCTGTAACATCTCCGCTGGTTACCTTCTTGGCACCCTCCTCCACCTTCTCCAAGGCGTCGTTCACCTTGCCAAGACCTCTGGCTATCTTGTCGAATAGTTGTGCCTCGGCGCTCTGCGACGTCAGTGTGAGGGCAAGAGATAGGGTTAGCGCAGAGACGATAAGTTGTGTAAATCTTCTCATAGCATACGGAGTGTGTCCCTGGGGTAATATGACATCAGAGAGCGTCGGGACATCGCTACACGACTAACTAATGTCTTTGATTACCACAAATATACGAAATATAATTTGAAAAACAAAAAAACGCCGTAGCATTGCTACGACGTTTTTACTCTGCTTACCTCCCGATTAGAGGGCGTTCACGTGAAGTGCCAACGAGCTCTTCAAGTTAGCAGCCTTGTTCTTGTGGATGATGTTGTGCTTAGCCAACTTATCCAACATAGAGCTTACCTTGGGAAGCAATGCCTCGGCAGCAGCACGCTCTGCGGTATTGCGCAATGCCTTAACGGCGTTACGAGCTGTCTTGTGGTAAAGACGGTTGTGTGCGCGCTTGGTAGCTGTCTGACGAATTCTCTTCTTTGATGACTTGTGGTTTGCCATAGTTTTTACTTTTTATCTTTTACTTTTTCTGTTTTCAATTTTCTCCCAGCTTTTCGCTCATTGTCGTTGGCGAACTTTGCCGTGCTGGGCGGCAACAATTTTGACGACCGTAGTCGCTGTCGGATAGGCTATTGCCCGCTCCTAAATAACTCTTAAACCGCACGCACCACACCAGAGGTGTAACGCGCCAAGTGCAGCCCATAGCAGAGTCGAACTGCTCTTTCAAGAATGAAAATCTTGCGTCCTAACCGATAGACGAATGGGCCAATCCACTAACAGCCCTCATTATGAGGAGCAGTTTAGCGGTGCGAAGGTACGCAAAAATTTCTATTTGACAAAATGTTTTTGAAAAAAATGTGCCGCTTGGCGCAAAAAGCCCCCTCTTACTCACGCTTGAAGCGTATAGAACGGCTCTTAGTGTCGAAATGCACATTGTTGCCGAGGAATAGACGCTCGATATTTCCCGACGCTATCATATCCTCTGTCGGCAGATGCGTAAGATGTGGTGTATCGACTAACGCTATGCTGTCGGCAAGCGTTAGGGCGATGTCGAGTTCGTGTGTCGAGAATATGATGCAGCGGTTGCTTGTGTGTGCAAGCGTTGCGAGCAGTGTGCATAGCTCGTAGCGGTTGGGCAGGTCGAGGAATGCCGTAGGCTCGTCGAGGAGGATTATGGGCGTCTGCTGTGCTAAGGCGCGCGCTATCATCACCCTCTGACACTCGCCATCCGAGAGGGTATCTACCTTGCGGTTGGCAAGGCTCTCTACACTCGCCATACGCATCGACTCCTCGACTATGGCGTGGTCATCGTCCGTGAGGCGACCCATCCAGTCGGTATAGGGCGAGCGACCTATGGCAACAAGCTCGTATGCGGTCATCGCCTCGACCTCTATGCGCTCGGTGTTTACGAAGGCTATGTTGCGCGCTAACTCGGTGGGCGATAGGGTGCCGATAGGGCGTCCATCAATCTCTATCGTGCCACCCTGTACGCTGCCCAATGCCGCGATAGCACGCAGCAACGTGCTTTTACCTGTGCCGTTACGACCTAAAAGCGCGATGAGGTTACCGCGCGTAAACTCCGTTGAGGCGTGTGCTATCAACTCGCGATGACCGAAGGCGAGGGTTATGTCCGAGAGCTTTATCATTTGCGGTTGCGGTTACGGAATATTACTACGATGATTACGGGGATGCCCAGCAGCGAGCTAACGGCATTTATCGGGAAGGTGGCTATGCCTCCGTATGCTAAGAGGTCGCAGACAAGGCAACATAACACCATTGCAAGCGCGCCCCATAGCATTGATGCGGGCATCAGTACACGGTGGTCCGACGTGCGGAAGGTCATACGTGCAAGGTGCGGCATGGCAAGCCCAATAAAGCCGATAGGGCCGCAAAAGGCGGTTACCGTGCCAGCAAGGAGCGTTGTCGAGAGAAAGATGATGGCTCGTGAGCGTGCCACACGCAGACCCATAGTGCGGGCGTAACTCTCGCCGAGGAGCAGCATATTTAGCGGCTTGATAACTACTATGGCGAGTAATAGCCCGACAAGCACCGTGGGTAGGAGTATGGTTAGCTGCTCGGTGGTTACAGTCGATACCGATCCCATAGTCCATACAACAAACGCCTTTAACGACTCCTCTGTGCCGATATATTGCAGGATGCCAACGATGGCAGATATTGCCGAGCCGAGCATCATACCTATAATAAGTATCACGTTGATATTGCGTATCTTGCGCGAGAGAAACATCACCAGAAGTAGTATTAGTGCTGAGCCTATCCACGCCATACCCGTAATGCCCATATTTGCCATTAGTGTACCCGAGGTAGCTCCCAACATCGGCGCCGCCATAGTGAATATTGCCACGCCGAGACTTGCTCCCGAGTTGATGCCCAAGACGTAGGGACCTGCCAAAGGGTTGCGGAAGAGTGTCTGCATCTGCAAGCCGCTGGCGGCAAGCGCCATACCTGCAAGCATAGCCACGATAATCTTGGGCAGTCGTAGCTCGCTGATGATAATACGGTTTGTCTCGCTCGACGTGGTGCCTCCCGTTAGCGTTGCCCACACGTCTGAGAACGGTATGTCGGTGGTACCAAGTAGCAGGTCGCCAATAGCGAGGGCGAGAAGCGCTATGAGCAGTGTTACGAAGAGTGTATATCGTCCTAAACGCGTCATTATCGGTTAGTTCAGTCTGCAATGATAGTATAAATCGGTGTCGTCGCCAGCAACAATCTTGGCAATGTCTGACAATACGACGTCGGGGCGTACAATTGCCGACTCCCAAAAGTCGCTGCCTCCTGCGGCACTCTGACGGCGGTTGTTGTTATATACGTCGCCGCGCTTGACAACATCTGTTGCCATAAAGTGGGGTGCGCTGTTGCTGAGGTCGCTCAGCGTACGACACTGACCCACGTTGAGCCATATATCTGCCTCCGAGACCAAGCGGTATGCCTCTTCGAGGCTGATGCCGCGCGAGCCACCCGAGGGATTCATACCTTTATATATATATGTGCCACCTGCATCCTCTATGAGCTGCACTAAGTAGCTGTCGTCCGAGGGCATATACCACACATCCTCGTAGGGTGTGTTGAGCATTATGCGCTTGGGCGTCTCGCCCCTTGTTATGCCGTTGCGCACAGCGTTGTAGCGCTCAGCAACGCCCTCGATGTAGGCGATGCCTGCCTCGCGATACCCCGTAATCTCGGCGATGGCAACTATCCACTCCGCCTTACCCAATGGCGATAACTCGGTGTAGTCGCCGAGGTAGATGTATGGGATGTTCAGGCTGCGCAGCTTTGCCGTTACGGCGCTGTTCTCTGCCGATACGCCATACATCAGCACGATGTCGGGGCGCAGGGTAACGAGTAGCTCATAGTTTAGGTTGCTGTCGTAGCCTACGTCGGCGACGTTAGGGTTGTTGGCGACAGCCTCGTTCATCACATACTGCTTGCCCGATACGCCTACAATGCGGTCGCTGAGACCCAAGGCGTCGAGCATCGCTATATGGCTTGTACTCATACATACTATGCGCTCGGCAGCTCCCACGATGTGCTGACCCTCGTAGTGCGCCGCCGCCTCAGCACTGGCGAAGATGGCTAAGTGCTGCTCCTCGATATTGTTGCCCTGCCATGGGCGGGTAACACGAAGTAGGGTATTTTGGCTGTCGTCTTGGCATACTTCGAATCCTGTGGCGTACTGTGGGGAGTATGCCACCTCCGAAAAATTATCAATAGATGCGGGGCTATTTGTCTTGCAACCCACACAAATAAAGATAGTTAGCGTAGCTATAAGGAGACGAAATATAAAAATCATAGTACAAAGATACATTTTTTTTACATTTAATTTGCACACTTTGAAAAATTATTATTATCTTTGCACTCGCAAAACCAGTTCGGGATGTAGCTCAGCCCGGTTAGAGTACACGTCTGGGGGGCGTGTTGTCGCAAGTTCGAATCTTGTCATCCCGACCAATTGAGCAGGTAGCGTAACGAGAGTTACGCTACTTTTGTTTTGTCGGTCAGTCAGGTGTGCAAGCCCACCCCCTGCCCGCCAAACCCAAAAGTGGCTTATTGGTCAAAATAGTACATAAAATCGGAGCGGTTTTTGATTATTGGTCAAAATTAGTACATAAATGCGGGTGTTTGCCCGCATTTTCTACTTGTATTTGAGTATAAAATACTCGTCTATAAAG